>PAQF01000027.1 GCA_002709695.1 Candidatus Poribacteria bacterium | reverse complement strand
CTCAGTGTCACACCAAGATTGCTGTGTATCTCAGCGTCATCAGGATTAATCTCAAGTGCTTTTTGGTAAGCCTGTAGGGATTTGTCCAGTTGCCCCATCTCCCTCAACACATTCCCCAAGTTATTTAAAAAAACGGGCTGCTCTGGAACAACAAGAACCGCTTGTTGGATATGAGCAATTGCCTGGACATAGTTGCCATGTTGGTACTCAACCAATCCAAGCAGATGTGATGAATCTGCGTGCTGTGGGTCCATGGCCAGGATTTCTTCATAGATTCTCTTCGCCTGTTCAAGTTGCCCAGCTTGATGATATTGAATTGCCTGTTCAAATAACCTGCTAATGTCAAATTGAGAATTTGTCAAATTATTACCTGAAGTCATATTTATCACCCAGAATACAGTGTAAGTGCAAGTCGAATTTCTTGAAAAACGCTGTACCAGTCTCCTCTTTCCTTTTGGCGAAAAAGGGTCATAGAAGGATACCATGGCGTATCAGAACGACTAAGCATCCACCGCCAATCAGGTATAAAAGGTAATAATGTCCAAACAGGTTTACCAAGTGATCCAGCTAAGTGAGCCACCGCAGTATCAACACTGATGACCAAATCTAGTTGAAGTATGGCTAACGCTGTATGGTGAAAATCAGTAAGCTGTTTTCCCAAATCTTTGATCATGTAATTATATCCATGCTGTCTTATGTCGACACTGCGTTGTCCGACTTGTAAACTGAAAAACTGACATCCTTCTACATCCAATAGACATTTAAAATCTTTAAGACTAACAGATCTATTACTATCATTAATATGTGTAGGACTACCCGCCCAGACAATTCCAACTTTAAGATCATCGCTACCACCTAAATGGAACACAGAATCTGCTGTTGGTTTCGGATAAAGGTACGGTATTCGAGCAGGAATAGTATCAAGAGTAGTATTAAATATATAAGGTAAACTAACAATAGGAACATGGAAATCAAAATTGGGTATGTCTTCCCCTTTAGTTACTAACGTATCAATACGATCTATACCCTTAAAAAGCGATTTCAGTTCGGGTTCACAAGCAACAATAATAGATGAATCTGCATCAGGAAACAGATCAATATAACGAACAAACTGGATGCTATCTCCAAACCCCTGTTCTGCATAGATTAATATTGACTTACCATCTAAAGCAGATCCATCCCATAACGGTCGTTTGAAATCTCGTTTTTGGGACTTCAAACTCGAATTCCAACGCCATTCATATTTTTCCCATCCTTCGACAAAATCACCTTGCAACAATAGCAACACCGCTAGATTGAAGTGGGCATCGGCATAGTCAGGTTGTAGCTGGATAGCTTTCCGTAAAGCGTGGGTTGATTCCTCTAATTTCCCTTGTTCTCGCAGCGAGTTCCCCAAGTTGAAATATGCGTCGGCATAGTCAGGTTGTAGCTGAATAGCTTTCTGTAAAGCGCGGGTTGATTCCTCTAATTTCCCTTGTTCTCGCAGCGAGTTCCCCAAATTGAAATATGCGTCGGCATAGTCAGGTTGTAGCTGAATAGCTTTCTGATACGCTTGAGTCGATTTCTCTAACTCTCCTTGCTTCTGAAAAACATTCCCCAGATTATAATGGGCGTCAACATAGCTAGGCTGTAGCTGAATAGCTTTCTGATACGCTTGAGTCGATTTCTCTAACTCTCCTTGCTTCTGAAAAGCGTTCCCCAAATTCGTGAAGAATAAAGGTTTAGTTGGATCTATCTGTATAGCTTCCGTAATTAAGCTAACAGCGATATCGTACTGTTCCGACTGATATACGCTCACACCAAGAAGATGCATGGCATCAGCATTTCGGGAATCAATGCCTAACACATGTTGATACACATATTTAGCGTAATCAAGATTACCTTCACGATGATACCTAAGCGCCAATTTCAGGATGGGAATTATATTTTGGTCAGGATTCATTATTACTAACTGTTAATTCCTTTGAGATGCATTCTACAATGGGAATTCTATAATTAAGAATTGTGATACAAAATACCAGTTCCTATACACATTGTTTCAGTGACAATTTTAGCTGTTCAAACACAGACATCCAATTTCCAATTTCATTTTGACGAAATAGTCTCATAGAAGGATACCATGGCGAATCCAAACGATTAAGCATCCACCGCCAATCAGGCATAAAAGGTAATAATATCCAAACAGGTTTACCGAGCGCTCCAGCCAAGTGAGCTACTGCAGTATCAACACTGATAATCAAATCCAGTTGAAGTATAGCTGATGCCGTACAGTGAAAATCAGCAAATTGTTTTCCCAAATCTTTGATCATATAATCGTATCCATACTGTTTTATATCTTCGCGGTGTTCCCCAATTTGTAGGCTAAAAAACTCATACTCCTCTAGACTCAATAGGCACTCAAATCGTTTAAGATCTATAGATCTATTATGATCATTAACGTGTTCTGGATTACCAGCCCAAGCAATACCGATTTTGAACTTACGACTACTATCTGACAGAAAAATAGGATTAACTTCTACATCTGGATAGAGATATGGTATCTCAGCAGGAATATTCTTGAGAGTTGTTCCAAAAATCCGTGGCAAACTAAGCAGAGGTACATGAACATCAAAATCGGGTATTTTTTCTCCTTTGGCTACCAATTTATCAATACAATCTATACTTTTGAAAAGCGTTTTTAATTCAGCTTCACACTCGAAAATTACAGTTGTATCCAAATCACACAACAAATCAACATAACGAACAAATTGGATAGCGTCTCCAAAACCCTGCTCAGTATGCACCAAGATCGTTTTACCGTTTAAAGTAGTTCCATTCCACAGTAATTGTTTAAAGTCACGTTTCTGGGATTTTTGAGTTGAATTCCACCGCCACTCATACTTTTCCCATCCCTCTTCCAACCTTCCCTGCAACAGAAATATAATAGCCTGATTAAAATGTGCCTCAGCAAAATCTGGGTTCATAAATAAAGCTCTTTCAAAATGTTGAGTAGCTTCTTCTATTTCATTTTTTTCAACTAGCGCTGCACCCAAGTTGCTGTATGCCCTAACGTATTTCGGATTAGTTTCAATAGCTTTCTCAAATGCAACAATTGCAGCATCCAACTGGTTCTTCTTTTTTAGAACACTACCTAAGTTATTATATCCCTCAGCGAAACCAGGACAAGAATCTAATGCCACACGATATGAGTTGATTGCTTGATCTAAATTCCCTTGTTCTTGAAAAATGTCTCCAATTTTACATTGTGCCTCAGCATGTTTTGGATTTAAGGCAATTGCTTTTTGATACGCCTTAAGTGCTCGAGGAGGCATCCCTTTTTCTTCAAATAGCTGCCCTAGTACATAATGTGTGTCGGCCATATTCGAATCAAGAGAAATCGATTTTTGAAACAGATTTATAGCTTGATCCAATTTTTTCCTGAGATGAAAAAGTCCTCCAAGATTATTATATGCTTCGACATATTCTGGATTAATTTCGATTGCTTTTCGATAAGAATCCGCGGCTTGATCCAATTTGTTTTGTTTTTGAAAAGTTTGCCCTAAGTGCCGGAAAAATATTGGATTGTTAGGGACTACACTGATAGCTTTCACAATAAGGTCGGCGGCTGTATCATAGTCTTGGTTTTGGTAGGCGATAAGACCCAAAAAGTGTAATGCGTCTGGGTTTTCTGGTGAAAGTCTTAAGACCTCTTTATAGGCAAGCTCAGCTTGATCGAAACAACCAGCTTGGTGCTGCTCGAGCGCTTGTTTCAACATAATAGAGATGCTTTCTTCTATCTTCATGCGAAAGTACAGATAAGATTCAATTTCCCATTCCAATCTAGTGAATTGCAAAAACAACAGCGATGAAACAGACAATCCTAGGTCTCAAATTGATGGGAACATTATGATTAAACGTGCTCACAAAAAGCCAAGTGAATCCCAGAAAAACGTTCAAACCAAATTAGGAGGTAAAGCCTGCCTTACGAGACATTGATATGAAATAGAAAAGATCAATTGTGAAAAAAACACGAAGCAATAAGCCTAGCCTAAAGACATCTATAGTAATTAGGACAATACTAGACACTATTTTTAAATTCTATCAGAAAGTGATCTGAATTCATATTCATTTAAAAATTGACAGTTGTAATATGTCTTGCTATGATGAAAAAGCGAAGATCAAACTATACGATGATAGTTTCTTGCGTTGCAATCAGACTAATTAATTATTAGAAAGAAGCAATTTATTTGCAATGTATTTTGACTTTTTGTTATTCTTTTGCAGGACTTATCAAGTCTTTGCTGTTTTAATTAAGGATTGCTAGAATGTGGTTAAAGAATCTCTTCTCAAAAAATAACGACACCGAAAATTCATCTTCTAAGCCAAAGAAGAAGACCAAGGCTAAGCCATATGAACACTACAGATCAATTGCTGAATTTCCAGATGAAATTGTTCATAAAAAAAGAAAGCCAAAAGTGATGGCGATTGTTGATGAAGATAATTGTACCGGCTGTCAAGTATGTGTGCCATTTTGTCCTGTTGATTGTATTGAGTCAGTACCACACGAAAAATATAATATAGCCATACCACCAGTACAGGTTCGATATAATGAGTGTATCGGCTGTTCGATTTGTGCACGTGTGTGTACCAAGTTAACGTGGGATGCTATTCGAATGGTCCCCCTAGATGAATTTGAGGAAAGATTCCCCGAAGTTGAGATAACGAATACATTTGCTCCTGAGGTTCAAGAGGCGGCAGATTAGTCTTTTCTTTTGCGGAATTTAAATAATGTGGTGGTTTATGTATGCCTGTTATCTTTTAACGGGCATTTCTTTTTGTCTGGTAGGACTAACAGGTATTCAAGGTTACTGGAATTTCAGCATTTTGGGTGTAGCACACCACACGTTCGCACTTGTTGCCGCCATAGTGTACCTATTTACCGAAACTTTAATCATCTTTTTCTTTGTTGGAACTGGTAGTAGCATTAAGGAATTCTCGCAAATGCATCATCTCGATCCAGAATACCATCAGAGATCTATCAGTATTAAGCGAGTAATTTATCCCCCCACACTTCTAAATATTTTACTATTAATGATTGTTTTTGTTATCGGTGGTGGTGTACACACTCGTATGATTCATCCTTGGTTCCATGGGGGACTATTTCTAGTTACAATTATTCACTTTGCTAAAACGATTGCAATTCAACACCGCTCCTTTAAAGAAAGCACAATGATTTTTATCGAGCTTAGCAAACTCGACCTGAATAAATAATTCGGAATGTTGTTCTATTTGGCGAAAGTAATTCAAGCAATGGGACTCGTTGCGGTAGCAATTGGTTTTGTAACAGAATTCCCTAAATTAATGGACCCAAGACTTGGTGGAATCGGGTTGCTCATTTTTCTGATGGGTTGGATAACAGAGCGTTTCTTGGCTAGATCATGAGAAAAATCTTAAAATTTGATTCAGGCAAAAAAGGATTCGAGCGTGCGGCATATACTCTTGTCATCGGAGCAGTAATTATGATTATCTTTGGCATCTATTTCTTATGGGGATTATTTAAATAAGTTAATGCAAAACTCCTATTTCATCAGCTAGATAACGGAAGTTCGAAATGAAACAGCAAAAACCATTTCATGTAATGACGAAGCCAATTGGAGCAATATGTAACCTAGATTGCGAGTACTGTTATTACTTGGAAAAAGAAGAACTTTATCCTGAAACGAAGTCGTTTCGGATGGAAGACTCGACGTTAGAAAATTATATTCGTCAGTATATTGAAACACAATCAACACTATCAGAAATAACTTTCGCTTGGCAAGGCGGGGAACCAACTTTGATGGGCATAGATTTCTTCCGCAAGGCTGTCGAACTACAGGACAAATATCGGCGTTCGGGAATGACCATCCGAAATTCACTTCAAACAAACGCTACAATCATTAATGATGAATGGGCAATCTTTTTTAAAGAGAATAATTTTTTAATCGGAATTAGCATTGATGGCCCACCAAAACTGCACGATCATTATCGTTTTGATAAAAAAGGCGACCCCTCTTCTGCCGATGTCATTAGGGGCTTAAGACTGTTTCAAAAACATGAGGTCGATTACAATATTCTCTGTGTTGTAAACAACTACAATGGCGATTATCCTGTTCAAATTTACAATTACTTTAAAGATCTTGGTGCCCAGTTCATGCAATTTATTCCGATCGTCGAACATTTCGGCGACGGTTCAGAAGTCTCCCCGAGATCTATCAACCCAAAACAATATGGTCGCTTTTTATGCGCAGTATTTGATGAATGGGTCAAAGAAGATATTGGCAAGATCTTCATCCAGATCTTTGATGTCTCTTTGGAAGCTTGGCTCGGATTCAAACCAAGCTTATGCATATTCAATGAAACATGCGGGGATGCAATGGCAATGGAACATAATGGGGACGTATATGCATGCGACCATTATGTCACGCCAGAATACCTAGTTGGGAACATTGGGGAAACACCAATTGCCGATATCATCAATTTACCATTCCAACGTAAATTTGGTGAGGATAAGAAAGATACTCTACCTCCTTACTGTCTTGACTGTGAGGTACGTTTTGTCTGCAATGGAGGGTGTCCCAAAAATCGATTTATCGATACACCTAATGGGGATCCTGGTTTGAATTACCTCTGTGAAGGGTACAAAATGTTTTTTAATCACATTGACGCCCCAATGAAGCTAATGGCAGTGGCTCTCGAGAATGGACAAACTGCAGATTCAATTATACCCATCATGCAAAAACAGAAAACAAGGAATACCAGATCCCGACCGAAACGCAGAAAGGGCAGATCGATATAGAATCCTAACCTTTAACTATAATCTATTTCTAAAAGCCTTCTCGTATCAACCGATGAGGGCTTTTTTATTTGAAAATAAATTGATCCTGAAATATCCGATTAAAATTTATTTCCGCGAGCATGATATGACACAAGTTAAATGATCCTGCGATCTAATTTCTCTCACCGTCATAGTAACCCTATCAGACCACGCACAGTATTCCTCATCATGGCGCTAGTACCACTTAATTGCTGGTGGGTAGTAGTTTCAATATTGCGCCGGAACGCCAGCCCGACACAAATTTCCTTGTTTTTCAACGCTATCTCCACCATTCTTATTTTATTGATTCTTAACGCCATCCTGCACAAAGCAAAGAATCAAATTGGTAAATACATGGTATTAAATCGCGTTGAATTGCTGACGATTTACACTTGTGTATCGATTGGGTCGGGGATTGCAGGTGTCGATCGGATCTTGGTGCTTACCCCTTTAATTGGGCATGCACATTGGTTTGCAACCCCAGAAAACGACTGGCTAGGGCTGTTTCACCGTTATATTCCTGATTGGCTTACAGTTAGTGACAAACGGGTAATGGAAGGCTATTATCAGGGATTTTCATCAATTTACCATCCTATCAATTTTAGCGTTTGGGTTCCCATTGTTTTTTGGTGGTGTGCTTTCATACTAGCATTACATCTCGTTATGCTGTGTATCAGTGTCATCCTCAGAAAGCAGTGGGTTGAGTCTGAACGCCTCAGTTATCCTATCATCCAACTTCCGCTTGAGATGACATACCCTAAGGGAAGATTCTTTAAATCACCATGGATGTGGATTGGATTGATAATTGGAGCTTCTATAGATATTGTTAACGGATTAAACTTTCTTTTTCCCTCCGTCCCAAGTCTGGGTGGTAAACTATACGATCTACGTCGTATTTTTACTGATCCTCCTTGGAACGCCATTGGCTGGAGTCCAATGGCTATCTTCCCTTTTGGGGTTGGCCTGTCATTTTTCATTCCGCTTGATCTTTCCTTTTCCTGCTGGGCTTTTTGGTTAATTTGGCGACTAGAAAGATTAATAGGCTCAGTTATGGGATGGCGCGCATTAGCAAGATTTCCATACGAAGCCGAACAATCACATGGAGCATATCTAGGGCTTTGTATTTTTGCACTTTGGATGAGTCGTAGGCACTTAAGATATGCCGTAAACTGCCTGTTTCGACCTCCACAAGATAATCAGGCAAATACAATTTCTTATCGTACTGCCTTTCTTGGTATCATCATTGGTTTAACTTTTATGATGTTTTTCTGTCTCAAGATTGGAATGTCGTCATGGGTAATTATTCTGTTCTTTGCCATTTGGCTTGCCATTTCTATCGCCATCACTCGCCTGCGTGCTGAACTTGGATCGCCAGTTCACGATCTCCACTTTATTGGACCAGATGAAATTCTGCCACGCATGTTTGGCGTACGCCGCGTTGGAGCAGCAAATTTAACTGGTTTTACTTACCTTTATTTTTTGAATCGAGCGCATCGGTCGCACGCAATGCCACATCAACTGGAGGGTTTCAAACTTGCCAACGTGGCAAATATCCCCTTGGCACGATTTTTCTGGCTGATGATTTTCGCTTCCGCTTTAGGAGCATTCTCATCGTTCTGGGCTTTTCTAGCCATAAGCTACTCAGAAGGCGGCAGACCAGTATTTGCTAACGAGTCATTTGGTCGGTTGGAACGCTGGTTAAGCTTTGTCACACTACCAGAGATTCCAGCAATGGTTTTTGTTGGAATTGGTTTCTGGATTACTATATTGCTATCAGCTATGAGAATGAACTTTCTCTGGTGGAATTTGCATCCTGTGGGTTATGCTATTTCTGGAAGCTGGGCTATTAACCCAATGATCGGATCAATCTTTGTTGGTTGGTTTCTCAAATGGGTTATTCTCAAATACGGTGGCCGAAGATGGCACCGCGGATCCATCCCTTTTTTCTTGGGCATAGTGCTAGGCGAATTCATCATCGGCACATTTTGGAGTCTACTGGGTATAATTTCAGCGCAACCGATGTATCGTTTCTTGTTCTAACCGAATTTATTTCGACTCAGTGATTGTCATAATTTGATTCGCCACGACATTTTCCAAAGTTTGAATAATCCCGCTGGGCCAATTAATTTGAACAAAATCGACTCTGTCTTTCTGTCCCAAACCGAACAGAAGCCTTTTATCGCTTCCTGATGCGTAGCAGGAACCACTCTTGACTTCTCTAATTTGCTTTACACCATCACATGATATCTTAACACGAGCTTGAATCCCGTCCCGGTTACTTTGTGTACCTACTAGTTTGATCTGAATCCAATTGTTGTGATTTCCTTCTTCATTGCGGAGCAAAATCGCTTTTTGGTTGGAGTTAACTACAAAAATATCAACATCTCCATCATTATCATAATCACCAGTCGCTGTTGCACGTCCAACATACCTTTCTGAGAAGTAACTATCGGTAAATAATGATGAGATATCTGTAAACGTACCGTTTCCGTTGTTTCGATATAATTGATCGCTCTGCGCGTATGTTTTGGTAACTTCCAGCGATTCAATAATATCCTGGAAATGGCCATTAGCAATGAATATATCCAAATCCCCATCGTTATCGTAATCCAAAAAAGACGGGCTGAACCCAACTAAAAGGTGAGTGGGTTCTCCAAGCCCCGCAGCTACAGTTTCATCAGTGAAAGTCCCATCTCCATTATTTTGGTAAAGTGTGTTAATTTCCGTACATGCAATAAAAAGGTCCAACCACCCATCGTTATTATAATCCCCACAATCAACTCCCATTGAACTTTTTGCCATTCCATTTTCATCATAAGCCGCACCTGCCAGTACAGCCACATCAACAAAAGTTCCATCCCCGTTGTTATGATACAAAAAATCACGGCATGTATCATTGGCAATATAGATATCGGGGAAACTATCGTTGTCAAAATCTGCTACGACACCTCCCATTCCCTTACCTTCTTGGGGATTAGAGAGTCCTGCTTTTCCCGTAATATCAGTAAATGTGCCATCGTTATTGTTCCGATAGAGTATCTCTGTAGTCCCTTTGAAAAGGCGAGGCGTAGAGTAGCCTATCAAACCATCATAGGTCGAAGGAACATCAGAAAAATCGTATTCGAGGTAATTGATAACAATAATATCTAAATCTCGGTCATTATCAAAGTCTAAAAATGCACAGGAAACACCCCACAGATTATTTCCAACACCCGATTGATCTGTAACATCTGAAAAAGTGCCGTCACCATTGTTAGCATACAAAACATTAGGACCAAAATTGACCAAATACAGATCTTGATCCCCATCATTATCATAATCGGCAGCAGCAGTCCCCATACCAAATCCCGTATGGCCAACACCCGCGACTTCCGTCACATCGATGAAAGTACCATCATTGTTGTTTCGGTAAAGTACGTTTGAAGGCGATTTCTCTTGTGAGGTTCCCGGCATATATCCAGTATTAACGACGTAAATATCGATATCCCCATCGTTGTCATAATCGAAAAACACCGCTCCCGCTCCCATTGTTTCGAGATAATACTTTCTGTCACTGGCACCCGACGTGTGTTTAAAGTCAATATTTGATTCCTCTGTCACATTAATGAATGGAGCAGGATCACCTCGCGAGCAAAAAATCAAGTGAAACAGCAGAAAAACCAGAATATTAGATAAAAATTCATTCTTTAGGTACATAAAATCGATGCATACTCTAATTTATACATGATATAATTGTGTTTTCGTTGAACCATTTTAAGAACAACCATATTCTATCATTGCAATGACTAATATAAAGCATTTAAAGGAGTAATTATGGCAAGGCATATTACTTTTTACCTAGTAGCAGTGTTTGTTTTTGGTACCATAACGATGGTTTCGGCTGATGTACCTAAGGATTTAATGATTTATCTTCCTTTTGACGAAAAAAGTGGGACAACAGCCAAAGACCTGTCGAACAGTAAATATGTAGGTAAACTAAAAGATGGCGCTAAGTTTGTAGGTGGGAAAGTTAATAATGCTGTTGAAATGGTAGGTGGTAAATCTGTTGTCACGGTAGAGGATTTCAACTTGGCACCATTAAAGGGAACCAATCAAATTACTATTGGTGCTTGGTTTAAAGTCATCAAACACAACCAATGGGATGGAGTGGTTTCTATCGAAGCTGATGTAGCGGGCTGTTGCGAATTTCGCCTCATGCTAAACCAAGACAATCCGCCTAAGCCCTTTTGGAATATGGGCCATCATAAGGATCGAACCGGCAAATTTGTGTTTACCATGAACCGTTGGTATCATTACGCTATGACTTATGACGGTAAAAAAGCCCGTATCTATGTTGATGGCAAAGAAACAGAAAGTTCAGATGAAAATGTGAAGTTACCGACAGGAAAGGGCCTGCTTATGGTTGGGGCTGGGGAAAAGCCAGGAACATGGGCCATGGAAAGCGGTATTATCGATGAAGTCTTTGTTTCTAATCGACAACTGAAAACCACTGAAATTGCAAAGGTCATGAAAGAAGGTCTAATAACGACGGCTGTAGCTCCCAAGGGTAAATTGACCGCCATGTGGAGTGATATGAAACGTCACCGTTAATCATTTCTTAAAATGATTGCAAATCATAAATTAGGAGAAAATCATGAAAAACGCTGTTTTAATTGTAATTGTTTGCAGCCTTGCGTTCGGGTTGAATATGAGCGCATTGGCTCAAAAAGCACCTAAAGGATTGATGCTTTACCTCTCTTTTGATGAAGGGAAAGGAAATACCTCTAAAGATTTGTCTGGAAACGGATATAAAGCCGAGCTTCTGAACGGGGCCAAGTTTTCTAAGAAAGGAGCCCCAAATTATGGATCAGGCGCAGAAATGGTTGGTGGAAGTTCTGTAGCCACGGTAGAGGAGTTCGACCTTAAACCGGTAAAAAGTACCAATGAAATTACCATTGGTGCTTGGTTTAATGTGGTAGAACACAACCAGTGGGATGGAATTGTTTCTATTGAAATTCCGGGTGGTGACTGTTGTGAATACCGTCTGATGTTGAATCAAGATCCAAAACCAAGGACTTTTTGGAACATGGGACAACATAAGGACCACACTGGTACCTTCCAGTTTGAGTTAAAGAAATGGTATCATTATGCCATGACCTATGATGGCAAGAATGCATTTATTTACGTAGATGGAAAAAAGGTCGATGAGTCCACTGAAGACATTGATCTACCGACTGAGCCAGGGCTTTTGATGGTTGGGACTGGGGAAAAGCCAGGAACATGGGCCATGGAAAGTGGTGTTATCGATGAAGTTTTTGTCGTCAATCGTGAATTACAGTCCGATGAACTCAAAGATATAATGAATAAGGGCGTCATCATGGCTGTTGATCCCAAAAAGAAGCTAGCGATAACTTGGGGAACTGTCAAAACAGAGTATTAGCAACCAAAGTTCTATGATAAGTGGCAATTCCTTAAAATATGGTGTTGTCACTTATCTATCTGTTCACCAATTGCTGAAATTCCGGGATTTTTCGTATACTTCCTAAGTCTTCCGATTTTGCTGCTTCCCGAAACCTGCCTTCCAAAGAGAAAGCCATTTCAAGTTGTGCCAATCCCTTTTCTATTTGTTGTGTTTGAAGATAAGCCAGGCCCAAATGATAGTGTACAGCGGCAACCCCTTTTTGCAGTTTGGTTGCTTCTTCCAAGACAGTAACAGCATCTATATACTTTCTTTGTTTGTAACGTACCCAACCCAGCGTATCATAGAAAACAACATTATCCGGTTCGCGTCTGACTATGTCCTCTGCCAACAGTTCTGCTTCAGCTAATTTCATCCCTAAGCTGGCAAAATTCTTAGCTTTAACATGGTTTAAGCTGACAGTTGCCGTATTTTGCACATTCTCGTTCTGTTCCTCATTGACCACACGTTCCAGTTCAGCAATTGACCGGACATCACCAATTTGTCCTAAGACAAACGCTACTACACCCCGCACCTTCCAATCTTTGTCTCTCAATGCTGAGATTAGCGACTCCAATACCTTGTTATCATCTCCAAATCTACCTAGAGCAAAAGCAGCTAATCGTCGGACACGCTCATCTTTATCCATCAATGCAACCAATAACGGTTCCACCATACGTTTGTCACCCAGCTGCCCCAAAGCTAACGCTGCGTAAAGGCGAACACCAGCATCTTCATCTGACAAGGCGGCAAACAATGGCTCGATCGCTTTTTTGTCACCAAGTTGCCCCAAGGCACTAACCACCAATCGGCGGAGACCTTCATCCGGGTCCGAAAGAGCCTCAATTAGTGGCTCGATCGCCTTTTTGTCACCAAGTTCTGCTAACGCACCAGCCGCCAATCGACGCAGTCTCTCATCCTGATCCGAAAGAGCCTCAATTAGTGGCTCGATTGCTCGCACATCACCCAGACGACCTAAAGCAAAAGCAGCTGCATAGTGAACTTGCTTTTCGTCATCAGAAAGGGTTGTCACCAACGCAGACAAAGCTCGGTCATCACCAAGTAACCTTAAAGCAAGGGCAGCTTCATAACGAACATTCGGCTCCTCATCCGTTAAGGCAACAATCAGTGAATTGGTTGCTTTTCTATCACCCAGTTCGCCTAATGTATTAGCTGCTAAACCACGAGTAAAACTATCCTTATTCCTGTTTTGGATTATGGCCAGCAATGGCTCGACAGCCGATTGACCAAATTGAGCTAGTGCAGTTGCAGCATTGGATCGGACAATCCCCTCGGCATCTTCAAGTGCAGCAATCAACGGTTTAAGAGCAACTTGAACACCAAGCTGTCCTAGAGCTTTAGCTGCGTCGGATCGGACAAGATGATTCTGGTTATGTAACGCCTCAATCAGCGGTTCCGTCACTCGGCTATCATCGAATTGAGCCAATGCTCCGGCTGTAAGTCCCCGAACATAAGCATCTATTGACTCATCTTCGAGTATTTTGATCAATGAATCAATTGCACGAATATCACCAAGTTGTACTAAAGATCGAATGATATTAGACTGAACATTGTTCTCTCCTTGATCAAAAGCCTCAATCAACGGTTCGACAGCGCGATGATCACCCAAGTATCCCAAGGCTAAAGCTGCATGAGATTGAACCAAGCTGTTCCTATCCTTAAGCGCAACTATTAGCGGCTCTACCCCACGTACATCACCGAATTGCATCATAGCTTTCGCGGCATTTGAACGCACAAGATCATTTTCATCAGTTATCCTATCTATGATCGGTTTAATTGCCCGTACATCACCAAGTTGTGCTAAAGCTTTTACCGCATAGGATCGCGTGAGATGGTTTTGGCTTTCTAAAGTAGCAATTAATGGGGTAACTGCCCGCTCATCACCTGATTGTCCCAGCATGTCTATTGCTATATTGCGGACCTGGGCATCATCATCAACCAAAACCATAATTAAAGGTTTAATTGCCCGTTTGTTATCCAACTGTACCAGTGCAGTAACTACTCTTCGACGAAGTGAGCTTTTCTCTTCCTTGTTATGCAAGATATTGATCAACGGTTTTAGGACACGTGTGTCACCAGATGCAGCCAAGGCATCAACTGCCAAGCGGCGAATACGGATATCCTGATCCACTAAAACTTTAATTAACGGATCAACAATCCGTTTGTTCTGCATGTTTCCCAGAGCTTCAACCGCCAGACGACGTATGATAGGATCGTCCGTGTTGAGAGTATTAATCAACGAGTCAATAGCAGGAGAGCCTAGCTTTGTCAAAGCAGTAGCAGCTTGCTTTCGAACATAACCATTTTTATCTTTATCTTTGATGATAGCGATTAATAGTTGAACAGCACGTTTATCCCCTATTTCAGCTAATTTTAGAATGCTATTCAGGTCAGAAGTTTGGTCAATTTGTTCCTGTGCAGTTGTAACGCTAGAATACCCTAGCATTGCAATAAAGGTAAAGATGGCAATCTGCATTTTTATCTGCATTTTCTTTCCGTTGATGATAAATAACTTTATTCTATAGTATTCAGGGGTTTTGTCTGTTATAGATTCCTTCTTTTTGCAAAATATCAGCCGCAATTGTATAAGTTGTTGGATGCATGGCAATAACCACCAATCCAAGGCCTTCTGCTAAGTAACCGCCCATATAGAGATTCGGAATGTTGGTAACTTCGGAACTATAAGGTTTCGTTTCGACTTGGTGCACTTGAAAACGGTAGCTATCATATTTTTCTTTAAATCTTAAAGCAGGAAACCCATTGAACAGAGAATAATCAGCGGTTCCTCCAATTTCTATCACCACATGATCGACATCTATCAATTTTTGATGACCATTGTTATTCACCGTCACTAAACCATTCTTTGGTTTGTCTTCAATCTTTTGAATATGGCTATTATAAAGCGTTTGAAATCGTGGATCCCGGCTTTCAATGATTTCAGCAATACGTGCATAGTAAGGCAAGCCATCACGACTATCGTTGATAAGCCGCCAATGACGCTCAAACGATTGGCGCATGACGTAGTAAACTTCTTTCTGAGCATCGTAAAGTTCCGTTGCTGCCCAATCCGCTGATCGGCCACCTCCAACAACAACAATGCGATCACCGTCAAAACTCTCTGGCCGATCATAACGGTTCACGACAAATGGTAAGTCCTCACCAGGTACATCGAGCTTTCTCAGAATACAGCGTTGGCCAACAGCATAAACCAGGTATTTGCAAGTATACTGATGCATTGTCTGGGTACCAACATCTCGACTTGTTAAATGAAATCCCCGTTCATGTGGTTCTATCCGTACAATTTTCTCGTGTGTATGAATATGATTAACTAGGTCAAATCGCCCAGGTATTTGATGATAGTAACGGATCAAATCTCTTTTACAGATCAAATCGTTGACACTAAGATTGACAGATTGTTCTTGGATGTATTGGGCTAATGGAAAAAATGCAAATTCCATCCACTGTCCCGGCGATAAAGTTAATAAATTTTCCGGAGCGTTGTTCCAAAGACCACCAACCTCTTCCTGAGTAATAAGAAGGTAATCTATAGGATCTTCTTGTCTAAATTCTAATGCGATCTGAGATAATTCTTGGAAAATCCTTCTGGGATGGTGTAGTAGATGGAATAGATCAATTGGTGGAATACCATTATCCCCCAGTTTGGCGAAATCTAGCCCTAGCAAAGTTGATCTGTATGGACTCAAATAAGCAGCAAGTTCGGGATAACGCTGGCTAAAAATAGCGCTTTCCCGATAGTAGGGATGCCATCCTCCAAGAACTGCAGCGATAGGAAGTCCAGCTGGTCCTCCACCTACAATAATGACAGTGTGATGTTCAATTTTATGCGTCTTGTTTATTTGATCCATGATAAAATTGACCGAAATCTGGATAAAGCTTATACTCAAAAAATAATCGGGAATTCGATTACGATTATATCTCTTCTAACTTGCAATTACTAGTTCAGTTTAAATCAAAAGAGTTTCGTAATGAAAAATGAGATTCATATTTCCGTTGGGGTTGAAGACGCTGCGATTACCGGGGCAGATCACAGAGCACTACAAGCTGCCGTAGATTATGTCGCAGCATTGGGTGGAGGAACAATCCAAGTCCAATCAGGCACATATCGGATGGAAGATTCACTTCACCTTAGATCGAATATTAAGCTAATAGGAAATTCCGAACAAACTATCTTCCGAAAAGGACACGGTTCCATCTCACCATTATCAACAGATGGTGATTATGGTGAAGAACAGGTTTCCTTAATAGATCCAACAGGTTTTGAAGTTGGCAGCGGAATTAGCGTTCGAGATGATGCATCTGGTGGATTTCACACAACCACAGCCACCATCATTGCCCAATTAGACAAAAACACTTTTGCTATTAACAAACCGTTACAAGCAGACTATATGGTTGCCAAGAACGCCAGCGCAAAAAATGCATTTCCGGTTATTAGTGCCTACCATACGGAAAATGTTGAAATTGAAGGACTAACAATCGACGGAAATAGAGCTGTTAACCAACCTTTGAATGGTTGCCGAGGGGCAGGGATATTCTTTTATCGTGTAAATAATTCACGAATACACAATTGTATAGTTCACGATTATAATGGAGATGGTTACAGTTTTCAGCAGAGCAACGACGTTGTAATCGAAAATTGCCAATCATACCACAATTCCAACTTGGGCTTTCATCCTGGCAGTGGATCACAAAGACTAGTGATTCGAAATAACACAGCTTATGAAAACGAAGGAGATGGGCTATTTCTGTGTTGGCGTGTTAGACATGGTATCTTTGAAGGCAACGAACTACGAAATAACGGCCAATATGGCATTTCAATCGGTCACAAAGATTCTGACAATTTGTTAAGAGATAACTTGGTACTTAGTAATGCGAGTCATGGAATTTACTTCCGCAACGAACCTGAATATACAGGAGGACATAGAAACCGATTGGAGGCTAATGCAATTTACAACAATGGTACACAAGGGAATGGAAATGGGATTACAATTGATGGAGAAACAAACGATATAAGTATTATCAATAATCGGATTGGCAACAAAACTGAATATGGTGATGCCACCCAACGAATCGGAATTTTGGTTGGACAAAAAACCAAACGAATTGAGATAACCGAAAATGAAATAAAAGATAATTTGGATACAGATATCGCTGAATAGCCAATAATAAAGTTAAACGAAACGTGCTTGATCCTTCACATCTCTTATAGATCAATTTATCGCCCTAACATCTGGCAAACTTGTTCTGCGACCCCATCGAGAACAGCATTGAGAATATATCCTCCTTTAGGAATGCTAGCGAGTTTTGCGTTCTCGTAGTTGATTTGATCCTGCCGAATTCGATGAGGAAAAGCCACCATAGCAAAAGAAGTTTCAAATTCTCCTGCATGACCGGCACTCCGTTCCAACTCTAGGTTCTGCTCATAAAAGGATTCCGGACAGGTTTTCCAATAAGTAATGTAGATCACACCAAGATCATCTAGCTTCTTAATTTGGTCAGGAGCCTTTGGTTCTAGACTCTGCCGCATATTCCCACCATGTCCGTTAAGTACCATAACTTTGGGTACGCCCAGACGTTTTAGGCTGTGACACACATCATAAACATACTCCAAGAAGATCTCGGGTCGAATAGTCAATGCCCCTCCATGTGCCATATGGTGCTCAGAAACAGACATGGAAACAGTTGGTGTTACTAACACATGCGGGTAAAATTGCCTTGCAGTTCGCTCAGCTATCTCAGTAACACTAGCAGTATCATGGATCATAGCTAAGTGATCCTGATGCTGTTCCAAGGCACCAGTAGGAACAATTGCACCTTCAACTGTTCCATTGGAAATACTTTCTTCTAACTCTTTACGAGTTAATTCTCCCAAAAACACGTTTTTTTCCGGCATCATTCCTCCCTATGTTGAATTTTTATGGATAATTCTATTCATTGGATAATATCATCCTACCAATTTCTTCAAATTTTGGTCAATAAAAACCCAGTTTTTGTGTTATCTACCTTAGGAAGAATACCAAGTTTAAAAAGAGAGACAGTGTAAGACTGAAAGTCTGTTATCATAAATGGTAAATGCCTTCTATTTTAAATTTTTCCGTTTATTATTCGAGATGACACCAAAGCATATGGGCTTTTTTGCAAGGAGATTAAAATATTATGTCAACAAGAAACATATTGGTTACTGGCATGAGTGGTTTGATAGGAAATGCTGTTCGTAACAGATTAGAAAGTAAATATACCCTGCGCGCGTTGAATCGCCGTCACATCTCAGGACTAGAATGTTATCAAGCTGACATTGTTAATCTGGAAGAGATTCAACCTGCCTTTAACGATCAGGATGTAGTTGTCCACCTAGCGGCGGCGGTTGATGGTGGTGCGTCATGGGATGACCTATTGGGTCCTAATGTTATTGGCACCTACAATGTATTTGAAGCTGCTCGACGTGCTGGTGTAAAGCGTATCATCTATGCTAGTAGTGGAGCAACAATTAGCGACTGGGAACGTGAGTCTCCTTATGGTGAAATTGCTGGAGGTGATTACAAACAAGTACCTGATAACTGGACAAAATTAACCCACGAATCCGTTACTAGACCTAGTGGCCTCTATGGATGCACGAAGGTCTGGGGTGAAGCATTAGCGCGACATTTTTCCGACACATATGATATCTCCGTTATCTGCTTGCGTATTGGGGCAGTAAATCAGGAAAACCAACCAACTTCCCCACGACATTTCTCTGTCTGGTGCAGCCAAGACGATATTGCTCAAATGGTTGAGAAATGCATTGAGGCACCCGATGACCTTCAATTCGACACTTTCTTTGTTGTCTCAGACAACAAATGGAGTTATCGAGACATATCTCATTCCAAAACAGTTGTTGGCTATCAACCCAAAGATGCCGCAGAAGAACATCGCCGAGATTCATAAATATAGCCTGTTACCCTCTGGTAGATGCACTGATGAACTTCTCCATCTATCGATGGGATGAAGTCTTAAGGAATCCCTACTTTAGATTTGGCTGACACCTGAAACTAGATCAGCGTTATTAGTTTCTAATCTGATCTATTCAGCAGATGAGGTAAAACTCTGGCAACCACCTGCCACAACTTAGTCCAAGAGAATCCTATACCCAGTACTAACACCAGTAGCCATCCCAATGATAGCCCAAATTCCAGCACAGATCATTTCACCCAAAACCAACCCAAGAAATATAGGTCGCGCTTGACGATACGCACGCAAGCCTCCATATTTAACAAGACCATACTTCACCATCCAACCCAAGAAAATTGAGAACCAAAGCTTGAAAGAAGCCCAAGAACTCAACATAGTGTAACCAATCGGATGTATAGGCCACCAAATAAAGAAGCGCCGTAACAACATCAACCCCCCCATAAATATACTACCAAATATCATAAAACCGGTATTAATCCAGTCTGTACCACTGTCGGTTCCAACTAATATGGAGGTCAACCACCGCATGTCACCAGCCCCTCCCGTGTAGGGTGCTCGATACTGATAACTAATTTTCAAGGTTGAGTAGCAAGATACAATCAGGCCAATCACCATAGCACTTCCCATGCCAAGTAACATCCCTCGCCGTTTAACTTTGACTTCGTCCGCCGCTTTAAGTCCATTCATTACATAGGGCATCATAATTTCACGTAGATCACGTGTTAAAGAAACTGGGTGCATAAAGAGAGATGTCATAGTCGAAGGAGTGATTCTTTTTGACCCCATAGTAGTAAAAAGCACATAGTGGGCTGAATACGATGGATTAACGAAAGGAATTCCGCCATGAATTACTTGCCACGTCAACCCAATATAAATCCCTAACAAAACAAAAACAAATATGAAGGAAAACCCAAGAGACATACCCATTATATGATTAAGAAAAACGAGGGTTAATACACCTCCCAGTAAACCACAAGCTCCCCACCGGAGAGATGCAGATTCATCATCCATGTTTGAATCTGTCCTCATTAAACTTTGAAGTATACTTTTGAAGTGATGTTTGGATTTCCATAAAGTGTATATGATAAAAGTTGCACAAGCGCCAATCTCTTGAGAGGCACTGAAAGAATAAGCTGTCCATTGAACTCCCGGCCCCTTTTCAATGTGAAAACCGAGCATCGATCCAATCAAACATTGGGCTTTATAAAATAAAAAGAAAAACCACAAGCTGAAAGAAACCTCAAGGGCCAACAAATAACTGAACCCTACCATTGACAAAAAAATCGTGATTTGAAACGGTTTGAGTGCACTCCAAGGACGACCAATCAGATGAGGGTCAAGCCAGTATCTGACAGGGAATTTCGGAAAATAGGGAAAAAAAGCGTGCAGTCCATTTAACGTATGAATAAGAACGGGAATACTGAACCCAATCCACAGAACTTTATTTTTAAAAAGTGATTTTGGGTCGCCAAATGGATGGGATGCTATTTCAACCGGCAATTGGATTAGTGGAAAAGTACAGCGCTCGATTTCAACCCATTGTTTCCGCAAAAGTGCTGACAGGCATATCACTACGAAATATAGCACCAAGACATAAACTGTCCATATACCAAGCGGAATACCCCATGCCCTCCAAGGAACCGGCTCTCCTTCCGAAATCCCCTCATAAAAAGATTTGATTGCACCGACATCGCGAACAACCCGCCAATCTGGAATGTATTGATGAAAGAGTGCTAACCAGTCATTTTCCGGAGTAGCGAAGTATTGGTACGCTACCAATGGGCGAAGTGCATGCCGCATCATGCCAGTTGAAGGAATACCAGATGCTGCTGCCATAATGCACCAAATGGTAACTAATTCCGACGTTGTCATAACAGCTGACGGATGGATCTTTTTTAGGATTGAATTTCCGATCAGAATCAAAATCGCCAAAACAAAAAAAGGCCCAACAGGAAAATGCCCCCCAGCCAAAAATACGTTTCGAATCACAAAGTCATTATAGGGAGCAATTAAACACTCTAGTGCAGCACAGATCAAACCAATAAATACGGCTCTTGATGAGATACTACTTTTATGAGCTG
Organism: Candidatus Poribacteria bacterium; assembly: GCA_002709695.1. Taxonomy (GTDB): domain Bacteria; phylum Poribacteria; class WGA-4E; order WGA-4E; family UBA9662; genus UBA9662. The sequence continues at coordinate 14,523 of PAQF01000027.1, read as the reverse complement.
ACATATTTGATTCTTATCTCCAACCAGAGTGAATAGAATACCTAGTTCACTATATACTATCCCCATTTAGGATTTTTAAATATTAATCATGATCCCCTACTAATAAGGCTATTATACTGGAACCTATAAACAAAATTCCCTTAGAATTACCAGTTATACTTGTAATTATTCTTATTTTGCATATAATGTACAAAGTACACGTTAATCCTATTAAAAATCGAGTTATAGATTAAACTACACCAAAGGAGTAAAAAAATCTTGATTATGAAACGCCTAATCTTTTTTGTTTTGCTTATTGGTCTCATATGCCCAACTATCGTTTCTTCACAAAACAAAGCTTTGAAATTAGCAGGAGATATAGGGCATGTTAGTTCAAGCTCCCCAACTCTCAATATAACCGGAGACTTGACTGTTTCAACAAGAATAAAAGTGAACAGTTTCTCAGGAATGTGGATTGCGATCGTAACTAATAGTGGTGGATTTCCTCTTGCTAGAAACTATTCTATGTGGCTAAATCAGGAAGGTTATGCTCACTATACAGCATCTGATGGGATTTCCGACAAAAAAATCAATTCTCCTCCAAATTCTATTGATTTAGATAAATGGTACTTCCTGACTTTGACGGTGACAGCTAACAACAAATTAAGTGCTTATCTTAACGGAAGTCTTGTAGGAGAACTTGCTATAGGTACTCCAGTATCAGGATATGATAATTTCCGTATAGGATGGGCAAACTCAGCTTTTCCGGTTGCTTCTTTTGATGGCATAATCGACGAAGTTCGTATTTGGAATGTAGCAAGAACTAAAGCAGAAATCCAAGCTGCAATGAACTCCACCCTGACAGGAAATGAAAAAGGGTTAGTTGGCTACTGGAATTTTGATGACGGAACAGCGAAGGATCTTACAACTAATAGAAGCGATGGAGATTTTGAAGGAAATACTAGCATCGTTGAAGCACCTTTGGCAATTATTGAGATCGGTAACTATAAATTTTTCGATCCGACCAAAATCGATTTCGAAAACCCTGAGGAGATCTCCAAATTTATCCAATTATTGCAGAATCCGGATGGAAATGTTCGTCTTTCCTCAGTAGAAGCATTAGGACGAATAGGTAAAGTAGCGGAAGCTGCTATTCCAGCTCTGACCAAAGCATTTCAGGATCAGAATTACGATGTCCGTGTTGCTGCGGTAGCAACCCTAAAAAGTATTGGCACACCTGAAGCAATCAAGGCAATGGAAGACGCCATACCAGGCCTAGTAGAAATACAACAAAATACTAATGTTCCCGCTGGTTATCATCATTCTGCAACAAGCGCCTTAAAAAATATAGGTACCCCCGCAGCAATTAAGGCAGTTGAAGAACACCAAAAATCTCTGATGAAAGCCTTACAGGGTAGAGATCCATATGCTCGTATCTCCGCAGTGGGAGAATTATCACAAATCAAAACACCTGAAGTAATCAAAATATTAAAAGACACGATTCCTTCTCTCATACAATTGCTTCAAGGCCAAGATTTCCACATCCGTGGTCTCGTGGTAGAAGCATTAATTAACATTGGAGAAGATGCCGTTCCAGAACTCATCAAAATATTAAAGGATGAAAATCCAGATGTTCGTGATTCTGCAGCGGGCGCATTAGAAAGTATAGGTACGCCTGAAGCACTGAAAGCATTCAATGAACACCAAGAATCTCTGATCCCAATGCTACAGGATCCAGATCCAAACACTCGCATTTCTACCGTAGAAACATTAGGACAAATGGGATCAAAAGGTGCCATATCTGCCCTAGTCGAAGTGTTACAAGATCAAAATCAGTCTGTTCGAAGTGCTGCGATAGAAGCATTAGGGAATATGGGAAAAGATGTGGTCCCCGATCTGATACCAAAATTGCAGGAATCACATTTTTATGTGCGTGTTTCTGCGGCAGAGACCTTAGGTCACATCGGCAAAGATGCTAAAGACGCAGTACCTGCACTGATCGTGGCATTGGAGGACAACGTTGGAGGTGTGCGTGTTGCCGCATCAAGGGCGCTAGGTACCATCGGATCCATAGATACCAAAGATGCCATATCAGCACTGATCGTGGCATTGGGTGACAAAGTTAAAGGCGTTCGTGCTTCCTCAGCAAAGGCGTTAAGAGACATCGGCAAAGATGCCAAAGACGCAGTACCTGCACTGATCCTGAGATTGGAGGACAACGTTAGCAATGTTCGTGGCAGTGCCGCAGAAGCCTTAGGTGCTGTAGGGGGAGGATCCGAAGATGTGGTACCAGCATTGATCCAAACCTTAAAAGATCCAGATGCATGGGTTCGCGGTCATGCAGCTATGGCTCTAGAAAACGTAGGCAAAGATGCAACACCCGCTCTAATTCTTCTTCTCCAAGATCCGGATGCAAACATTCGCAGTAGCGTAGCAGCAGTACTAGGAAACATAAAGGAAGGAACCAGAGGGGATTCATTATTTGAGTTAAGCCTTGAAGACCTAATGAATATCGTAGATTCCATTCCCTCCCTAACGCAAGCATTACAAGATGAGGATAAATCTGTTCGTGCTGCCGCAGCTTGGGCATTAGAGAATATAGGGACGGATGCAGTGCCAGCGTTAATCCAAGCCTTACAGAACCCAGATGCAAATGTTCGTGGTAGTGCAGCAGGGGCCCTAGGTTCTATAGGTGAAGGATCCGAAGACGCGGTACCTGCGTTGATTGAAACCTTGGAGGATCCAGATTCACACGTTCGTCATGCAGCCGCAGAAGCCTTAGGGCAGATTAAATCAGAGCAAGCGGTCCCGGCATTGACTCAAACTTTGAAGGATCCAGATTCACACGTTCGTCATGCAGCAGTAGAAACCCTGGGACAAATTAAATCAGAGCAAGCGGTTCCTGCGCTAACGCAAGCCTTGCAAGACAAAGCTGGATTCGTCCGCATTTCTGTGGTAGAGACGTTAAGAAAAATAGGAACATCTGAAGCGCTTAAATCAGTCAAAGAATATCAAGGATCTCTAATCCAAGCCTTGCAGAATTCATCCCCGGAAGTCCGTGCTGATGCCGCAGAAGCCCTGGGACAAACAGGATCAGCAGATGCAGTAACTTCACTAACAATGGCATTACAAGATCAAGATTCATGGGTTCGTGCTGCTGCGACAGAAGCCTTGCAAAACATAAATACCAGGCTTGCCCGTTCTCTTGGCAACAATAACCGTGGCGGAGGTATTTGGATGGCAATTAGAGGTGGCGATATTGAAGCTGTCAATCAACACTTAGCGAATGGTGTGAATGTTAACATTATATCCGATAATGGAGGAACCCCCTTGGGTTGGGCAGCTTTGCTGGGTCAATATGAAGTTGCTGAGCTATTGATCCAAAAAGGTGCCAGTGTCAATTCCAAAGGAGGGGATGGAGGTACAGCCTTACATGCAGCAGCCTTTCTTGGTCGACTTGAAGTAGTGAAACTTCTAATTGAAAATGGAGCTGATATTGAGGCCAAAAACAATAACTCTGAAACCCCAATTGACGTCACTATGGTAGATTGGGAAAACACTCAGTTTGTTTAATATAAGTGTAGATCGCAAAGAAATTGAGGTAGGGAGAACTAAAGTTGCCGAATTTCTTAATCAATAGAACCGCAGGATTCAAAAACAGACAGGAGACCTTTTTCTGCCAAGATCAAGTCCCTTTTATATGCTTCTATCACAAAGATCTGAATTCGTGAAGGCTTGATTCCCAGAGAGCTTTCCAGTAGACGAAAAATTGCTAGCATAATCCTAATTTAAACTTCTGAAAATTTTCCTTTCAAAACAATGTTGAGGTTCCAATCCTTTGGTTACTCAATGTGTGTACCAGCTATACCTGAAAAAAAAACACTTATCATTTTAATTTCATAATAACGACATCCTAACCTAGGATCTAATCTAAAATAATCTTTTTTCCGTTGTTTAATTTTACTTGCTTGCATATACTTTTCTATATCAAATGAATAAGAGCTAAAAAGTGAGACCATCTACAAAATTAACACCAAATGATAATCCATCAAAGTATGTCCAAGAAGGCTATTGCATCTTTCGCCAACAATTTACCAACAAAGAAATGGAATTATATCAACAAACATTGGACAACATGCTAGATTGCTTGAGACCAGGAGAAAAGCCTCAATTCATGTTTGAGCCACACGTTGGTAGCCAACATTGGAGAACTTGGTTAAGCTTAGCACGTCATCCAAAAATACTGGATGCTGTAGAGTCTGTCTTGGGTTCCAATTTAGTGCTTATCCTCAGCCACTTTATCATCAAAGGAACTGAGGATAGCATGCATGTCGGTTGGCACCAAGACCAACGGTACTGGTTACACGGTGTGGAGGGTGATAATCTTTGCACAGCATGGTTAGCCTTTAATGAAACGAATCGCCAGAATGGTTGTATGCGTATCCTACCCGGAACTAATCAGCCCAAGCTACTCGATGTAAACGTGAAAGAAGATGACGGTAGCACAATTACAACCTTGGAAGTCGATGTCGATAAAGAACTCGCCGACACTGCTGTTGATATCGAACTTCATCCGGGTGAATTCTCCTTACATGATGCTTACGTAATTCATGGGAGCGATTCAAATCGTAGTCAAGATTTTCGCAAGATATATACTATGCGTTATGCGGATGCTGACACTACAAGATTTACCTCAGAGAAATGGCAAATCCCATTCTTTTTAGTGCGCGGCGAAGCGATGGATACCGATTTCTACATTGATCTAAGACCCAATAAAGATTTACCCGAAGATCAGCCAGATTGTATGCTAGTACAAAAACTCCGCGCAGGCACGTACGGAAAGATTCCAGTTGATTATTAATGCATCCTTAGGTTTTAATTCTACTTACTAGATAAAAAATTGTTTTTATTAATTTAATTATAAATATATGAAACTCACCAAAAATCACAAAATCGTCGGTAATTATGAAATCAATTTAGAGATTGAATCATCGAATTCAAAGTGTTCTCACAAGGTGCTATTTTCGGCCAACCAAGATCTTTCTAAATTGGCTTATCTTGAAATTAAAGAAAATCAGTTTATCATTTCCCGGAAATTAGGGAAACAAGTGTCAGTTTGGAAAGAATACAGTTTTGATGGAAACTTTCCTTGGAAAATTAAAATACTCAGAAAAGGAAATTACTTTCGTCTTTGGGTTAATCAAGAAACTGGAGCCATTCGAGGACCTTTAGGCGAATGGGAAAACTATCATGAACCTTGGGAATCTTTCATTGGCCTTGAAGTTCCTGAGAATACAAAAATCGAATATTTTAATGTTACGTCCTTGCCTTGGTTATCAGAACATAATAAACCAGTTATTCAACATGGTCCGGATGGCAGTTTTTATGAACAACAAGCCATACCTGGAGCAATCCTTAAGTTCAATAACGAATATTTTATGTACTTTATGGCTGGCATGCAAGGAGACCAAGAAGGTTCTGCTAAACGGTCTGTTGGCGTCGCAATCAGCCAAGACTTAATCGATTGGGAAGTCCAACCAGAACCAATTATTAAACTAGGAGACATAAATTACTCTCATGATAATATATATCCTGGAGGAGCAGTTATTACTCCCGAAGGAAAAGTTGCTGTCATGTACGCAACACAAAAATTCCCTGATTGGACCGGGTTTGGTTTAGCAATAGCAGACCAGCCTCTAGGCCCCTTTACCCATTATACAAATAACCCAGTCTATAAACATTTTAGCCACGCTCACGAATTCGATTTGGTACACATTAACAACGAACAATACCTACTATTTTTTGCTGGCTTCACCCCTAATCCTGCCCGTGGAACTGCCGGAGACAGAGGGTATTTGTTTTACAGTGATAACTTGATCGATTGGAAACCGGACACATGCAACCCCGTATTTTCCCCCGAGACCTTGAGAAACTGGGATGCGATTCATGTGCGCCCTCGATCATTAAACTATATTAATAATACGTGGTATCTATGGTATGAAGGATGTAATCATTGGACACCTCCGGGACACAATGAGTCTTATTGGTTTGATACAGTTGGATTAGCCCGTTCAAAAGATCTAATTGAATGGGATTACTATCCGAGGAATCCAGCACTCCCAGGCCTCGGAACATCAGGGCAATTCGACCAAAACTGGGTAGGTTGGCCAAGGATGGTTATTAAGGACGAAATTGGATACATTTTCTATACTGCATCAGGAAATATTCCACCATCAATTGGATTGCGCCGAATCCCAATTCAACAGCTAATCAATTGGGAAACTGAAGGTGGGGAAACTATCAACCTACTTAATTGATAAAGGAAGACACAAAAACTTATGATAAATGATATGGACGTCTATCTGTTTGACCTACAAGGATTCATACATCTTGAGGGAGCACTAACTCAAAAAGAAGTGGAAAGGCTCAACACTTGTGCGGACAACATCCCCCCCTTGAATCCTGGCCAGTGGTATGGTTACGTCCATGGTCATGCCTATGGAGACAACGATGGGTTAAACTACCAGCAGATTTACGAAGCCGGAGAACCCTTTGAGGAACTAATTGATCATCCTTCCTGGTTCGACCGAGTTAGATTGTTCATTGGTGGAGAAGGTTCATTCGATGAAACACATGGACCAATGTTCATTGATGAGAATTTGCTCAATTTCCGAAACTCTGGAGAAGGAATTGGATTGCATAACGGTGGAAGACATGGAATCAGCCGCTGCCAATTTCGCTACCTTAATGGAAAATTCCACTGCAACCAAATAAATATTTTGATTGCCTTGACAAATATTGGACCAGGCGATGGAGGAACGGTGATTGTTCCCGGCAGTCACAAAAGTAATTTTGATAATCCTGAATTTGGTCAATTTAGTATGGGAGCAAGAGGAAAATGCCCATCTGATATGACAGGAGCCATCGAAATACATATGAAAGCTGGTGACGCACTACTTTTCGTTGATTGTTGTACTCATGGTTCAGCCAATAGGGTCAACGACGGCGAACGACGAACTGTGGTTTATCGATATGGACCATCTTGGGGGAATTTCCGACATGGTTATCAACCTTCGCCTGAACTGCTGGATAGATTAACACCGGAACGTCGTCAGATCGTATGGCCTCAAAAGCTCATCCCCAGAACTCCCCAAGTCTAAACTTTCAACAAAAATATCACTGCAACTACCCTTGTATTTGGCATATGTTAAACAATCGTAAAGTAAGTTCGTTGCAATGAACAACCCACCACTTCCTTTAGGAAAACTCAGGCTCGATCTCTTAGAGCAAATCCTGCCTGAACCATCTAGCCTCTCCCCCTCAGTGGTTGTTGGCCCAAAAATAGGTGAAGACGCTACAGTAGTTGATTTGGGTTCAACTTATCTTGTTATCAAAACAGACCCTATTACTTTTGCAACTGATGAGATAGGTTGGTATGTTGTTTGCGTCAACAGTAACGATCTGGCAACAATGGGAGCAACACCAAAATGGTTGCAGGTCACAATACTTCTCCCCGAAAACAGAACTACTGAGGATCTTGTGCGTGATATTATGAACCAAATCACTACCGCTTGCCAGCATTTCAATATCTCACTATGCGGAGGACACACTGAAGTCACTCATGGATTGGACCGACCGATTGTAGTTGGGAATATGTTGGGAGAAGTATCCAAAGACAAACTTATAACTTCCTCATCCGCTCAAGAAGGCGATGACTTAATCCTAACGAAAGGATTGGGAATTGAAGCCACCTCAATTATTGCTCGTGAACGTGAGCTGGATTTACTAAAAAACTTTTCTTCCGATAGGATATCTCAGGCAAAAACATACTTAACAAATCCTGGAATTTCAGTATTGAAAGATGCATCCATTGCAATAAATACGGGAGGCGTTCATGCTATGCATGACCCAACAGAAGGTGGTGTATCCACAGCTATTCACGAGTTAGCATACGCAGCTAATGTTGGCGCCATAATTTGGGAAGAAAAACTTCTTATATCGGACATAACTGAGGATTTATGTCAAGAATTCGGTATAAACCCACTCGGTGCAATTTCATCCGGCGCATTGCTGATTGCAGCTGACCATAACAAAAGCAACCAAATCATTTCAGCCTTAGCAGAACAAAAAATCCCATCTACCATCATTGGTCAACTGCTTAACCCCGCCGATGGGATCCAATTTAAAAAAAGAGGTGGCCATAATCAACCATTACCAATCTTTGAAACTGACGAAATAACCAAAATCTTCTAACAAGGTATAATATCTCTTAGCATTCCCACCTAAATCCCCTTCAAGAGCTAATTCCAATACCTTTCAGTCATTTTGTTGCAAGTTCACTTTGACTATTCGGTTTTCCAACTAGCAATGGCATTGTAAAAATTAAGACACATAATTTTAAAAAGAAAACAATAATTTGTTCATTAATTCTCTACCCATCTCAAAATGAAAATAATTGATTCTTTCATCTTAGTATTGTATTATTAGTTTTTTTTGTTTGGAAAGTACAATGAGTTAGATATAAAAATGAACGATGATCTCCCCTACCATCTACTGGTGGTTATTTTTGTGGCATTGATGTTTGTACTAATGGCAATACAAGACATATTCTTATCATTAAGCAGGTCAGAAATTGAAGAAAATTCTGCTGTGGTTTTAACGCATACTGAATCCCAATACTTAACATCCACTCAATTCTATGCATAGTATAAGCTGTAGTTCTATTAACCTAAATTAACCTTTTAATGCGAACTCTTATAGAATATTTTTCTAGAAACCATACTTTTGCTTACCTCACCACATTCATGTTTCTTCTTATTGGAGTAAGCACTGTATTCACCATAAAACGTGATACTTTTCCGTCATTTGATCTAGGCGTACTAACAGTTCTTACCCAATATCCTGGCGCTTCCGCTGAAGATGTAGAACTTAGTATTACCAATAAACTGGAAAAAGAGCTAAAGACACTAACTGGAATAGATTACATTACTTCTCTTTCAATGGACAATGTCTCCAGCATCAGTGTTACACTCGACCCAAATGTCAAGAAACCTGATAAGGTCAAACAAAACATTCGAGATGCCGTTGGCCGTGTCACGGACCTTCCCACTGAAATCCCCCAACGTCCCTTAATCACGGAAATCGAAGCATCAATCCTACCCGTCATCGAAGTTGGCGTAACAGGAGACATGCCTTATAAAGAACTGAGAAGAATTTCAACCCAGTTAGAAAAGGATCTAGAGCAAGTACCCGGCGTAGCTAAAATTGACCGTGTTGGATATCTCAACCGAGAAATTCTGGTAGAAATAGATCCCAATTCTATTAACAAATATAACATTTCGTTACGAGACGCAATTAATGCCATTAAGCTTCGTAACCTTCGGTTAACCGCGGGAAACATAAAATCTGGGTCGTTTGAAACCAGCCTTATTACCCATTCGGAGTTTGAAACTCCAATGACAGTATCTGATGTAATTATCCGGTCTTCTCCGGGAGGAATTGCCACCCGAATTAAAGATATTGCTCAAATTAAAGACGGCTTTGAGAAAAACCAAATCACCCCGCACTTGAATGGCAAACCAACAATTGCCCTATCAATCAGAAAATCTGAAGAAGCTGATAATATAAGAGTATGTAATAGGATCAAGGAAAAAATCGCTGAGATCAATAAAACTTTACCTGAAAACGTTGAAATATTATTCGCTAACGATGAATCAACCACAGTCAAAAACAGTTTTAGCATTGTGCTTTGGAATGGAATCATAGGATTTGGACTTGTAATTTTAATCCTGCGTTTGTTCATGAATTTAACTCTATCAATCTGGGTTGCAATGGGAATCCCATTTACTTTCATGGGAGCTATATCCCTGTTACCTTTTTTTGATTCATTTCTAGATACAATTACATTAACATCCATGATCATCGTTCTGGGAATCATTGTGGATGATGCCATTATCGTATCAGATAGCATCTACGCTCGCTGGCAAGATGGGAAATCCCCAGAACAGGCTGCAATTGAAGGCACATACCAAGTGTGGCGTCCCGTTCTTACAACTATCGCTACCACACTTTGTGCTTTTGCCCCTATGTTTTTTGTTTCAGGAACCATGGGAAAATTTATCTATGTGATCCCCTTGACCGTCTCATTAGCTTTGATCGTTTCAATAATTGAAGCTCTTGTTGTATTGCCATCTCACTTATCTTCAAGTTTAAAAAGAACTTCTCAGACTTTATCACCTTCAAGTCTCTGGTTTGAAAGCTTAAGGAAATATTACCAACACTTGCTAACTCATTTGCTCCGATGGAGATATGTGTTAATTCTACTTTTTATGTTTACATTCTATGGAGTTTTCCAAATGGGGAGAAACAATCTTGATGTAATTCTATTTCCAAGTGAAATGGCAAAACAATTCTTTGTCATTATAGAACTTCCTGACGGGAGTAACCTTGAAAGAACAACTGAAATGACAAAGAAAGTGGAAAAAATGATTTTGGATTTAGAACCTAGAGAGATTGAGTCATTTACGACTAGGATTGGAGGTACATATGATAATTTAGTTCCAACATTTGGTAAGGACCAAGCGTTTATTCGAGTTAATCTTCCAATTTATTCTAAGCAACTCAGAAGTGCATCTGAGATTGTTGAGCAACTTCGGAATCAAACAAAACTAATATCAGGAATTAAAAAAATAAGTTACAAGATTGAATCCGGAGGTCCCGATGTTGGAAGACCAATAACACTTCGTATTGTGGGAACGAATGACACAATGCGGATGTCGCTTTCAAATGCTATTGTTGCTTATTTAGAACAAATCAAAGGTGTTAGAGACATTGAACGAAATGATTTATCGGAGAAAAAACAGGTTCGAGCTGTCATCGACCACCAAGCGCTGGCCCGGTTGGGCTTAAGTGCAACTGATGTCGCCTTAAATTTAAGAACAGCTTACACTGGTGAGATTGTCACAAAAGTCAGATATGAGGATGAAGAAGTAGATTTCAGAGTGATTTGCGAAGGCAAAGCAATTGAGAATTTGGATACCGTCCGCAATCTGTTAATCCCTAATGCTCGTGGTGAGTTGATCAAACTTGGAACGGTTGTTGAATTCATCACAACGAAAGGAACACCAGATTACTATCATTACAATGGAAATCGAGCTGTAATTATAACTGCTGATGTAGACTTAAACACTGTCACCCCAGTGGAAGCTACCAATAAGATTATAAATCAGTTTGACATTAAATCAAACTGGCCAGGAATGCAACTTCTCATTGGCGGAGAAGCAGAGGAAACGAACCAATCACTCCAGAGTTTAGCTATTACCATGATTATTGCTGTTGTAGGCATTTACTTTTTATTAATTCTTCTTTTCAGATCGTTTCTCCAACCATTCTTGGTAATCAGTGCAATCCCATTCAGCATTCTAGGAGTAATCATTGCCTATCTACTACATGGAACACCTCTCAGTTTCACTGGTATGTTGGGAGTAATTGGGCTGGCAGGTGTGGTTGTCAATGATTCCCTAGTAATGGTTGACCATTTAAACGAATTGAGACTTGCTGCACCTCAGGCAGACCTAATTAAGTTAGTTGCAAAAGGAAGTGCTAATAGGTTTAGAGCTATTATAATGACGACGCTGACAACAGTAGCAGGTGTAACTCCTACTGTTTATGGCCTAGGAGGTACCGATCCGTTTATGGCACCGATGGCTCTTTCGCTAGGCTACGGGTTGGTCTTTGCAACACCATTAATTCTTTTTTTAGTCCCATGCTCATATATGGTGTATGTTGATATCATTAATACGTTTCAGCGAAAACCTGAAAACTCATGAAGATGTTATCTTGGGTGTATGTAGAGCAATAAATCCAATTTCCTGTTGAATGCGACTCACGTCATAAACTGAATCATACTCATTTCCTGATTGCTCGAAATAAGACAAATCAACATCATCTCCCCACCAATTTCTTAAAATTTCTGCCACAGGTACAGAAGTCCAAGCTTTAGGACCAGTCGCATTCATTATTCTAACCCCTGGTTTATAAGGGTTCTCTACTGACATAGTGAATGCCCGAATAGCGTCAGTTAAGTTCATTATCGTAATACTACCAAGACTCCATTCGGTTAAAGGACTGATATCTTTCAACGGTGGTATATTGTTATCAACACACACACTCGATAGTCGCAAATTAATAATATCAATGTCTTCGCTCTGTCGATAACAGTATTTACTAATTTCTTCCATAAAATACTTGGAGATACCATAACCGCTTCGATCCAAACAAGGATGGTCATCAGCAATGGGTAAATTGACAGGTCGGAACTTTCTATCTTGAAATCCAACAGCGGCAATGGAACTAGCTAAAACATATTTCTTACAACCTCGGTTGATTAGATACCGTAACAAACATCGGGTTCCTTCAACGTTAACCAAAATGCATTCACGTTCTGTTACTCCACCAGTTACAGCCCCCAAATGAACAAGGATATCAATCTGGTAATCGTCAACCTGGGTTAAGTCCTCAAACGAAGCAAAAGTTCCCTTTATCCAAGGCAGGTTTAACCCAGGATCTTTTCTGCTCATACATATAACTTGATGGTCTTCAGCCAAACTCTGACTTAGACTTTTTCCAATAAACCCACTTGCCCCCGTGATCAATATCCTACTCAAAACATACCTCCTAAACGATATTACCCATTAGTTTGTCCAGTCAATTACCACTCCAACAAGGTCGGTATTAGCATTACGGTTAATTTCATCAAACATATCTGGACTATCCTTCCAAGATATCCGATGACTGATACAGTGTTCCCACTGAAGTGTCCCCATAGCAATGTTCTTAACCACTGCACGCCGGCATGGTTGCCAACCATCATCACAAGGAAAAAACATTTGTAACCTTCGACCATGTGGCGAAGAAAAGTCCATCTCAATTGGTTTACTTCCGTAATGACCTTGCCATACAAAACTACCAAATTGCCGGCAAAGCCTGATAGACGAATCGATGCAATCAGGTGAACCAGTACACTCAAACACACAATCGGCCCCACCAGGAATAATGTTCATAACTTCGGTTTCCACATCCTGGTCCTCAGCACAAATCAAATAGTCAGCCCCCATTTTCCGAGCGACCTCTAAACGTTTAGGTGAAAGATCAACAGCAACAACTGTACAACCGCGATTTGAGCATGCAGCCACAACACCTAAACCAATCAACCCTGTCCCATGCACTACCACCGTTTGTCCCATTCTTGGATTTGCCATATCCACACCATACAGAGCAACAGCTGGCATGACAAACATCGATGTTGTTTCCATAGATGCTCCGTCAGGCAAGTGTGCTGCCCCATGAGTAGTATTAGGATTTAGTACAATATGGGAACAATGGGCGCCAGAAACACAACTAACATGTGTCCCATCCTTCATCTGCATATATGTGTTACCACGAAAATACACTTGATCCCCAATTTTAAAATTATCAATCTCAGTACCAACAGATTCCACAATGCCACTTCCCATATACCCAGTACACAAAGGATATGCCCCCAGAGATTCTGGCGACCATTGTATCTTTCCGCGAATTAGTGCAAACTCAGTACCAATACTAACTCCAGTATAATGGGTCCTAATCCCAATCTGATCAGGTTCTACCCTGTTAAGGTGAACTGTTTCCATTGTAAATCGCTGATTATTATCACAAATTAATGCTTGGGATTCCATTTACTCCCTCCTGAATAACAAACTAAAGTAATCTTCGGACTATCGACTACTAAGTACATTCTTAATGGTTGTTCATATTGACTGAAAATATTATAACACCTGTGTCCTCTCCATTAGAACCTCTTTACCTCGGCGAGTCTAAACCTGCAACATCATAAATATGAAACGCCCCTTTTTCTGCTATTTCGTTTTCAATGCTAGGGTTAATATTATGATTTGCGATTTTTACCATATATCTTTATAATGCCCCAAAAACTTCCATAAATTTAAGACACAAATACATGAAAGAAGACGAATGTTTATTCTTACGTTTGACGTCGAAAGTGCTTATGCACTTAACCCAAACTTGGAATCCGATACGAACTGGAACACTTGGTTGGAAGAAACACTAGCGAGTGTTACACAAATAACTCAGCTTCTTAAAAAGCATGAAGTTCCGGCAACTTTCTTTATTGTAGGTAAAGTGATTGAAAGAGCGGGTCAGGATCTTTCAAACTTACTGGATGATAGTTTTCTATTTGACATTGGTTCTCACACTTACAGCCATATGGAAATCTTAAGTGTTCATACCAAGACACAGAATAAATTTTAAAATGAGCTGATAAAAACATCTAAACTCATCCGAAAACATTTCGATAAAGAACCACTTGGTTTCTGTGCCCCTGGTGGGTTTTTTAAAGGCTTGAGAGGATACCCAGAACAACTTAGACAACTTAGGATTCTAAGTGAGCAAGGTCATCGCTTTGTTTACCCAACCTTATTGGCACACTAAAGATGGTTTCCCTGATCTACTTGAGATACCAGTAACTGGGTGGCACTGCAACCTCCT
>PAQF01000026.1 GCA_002709695.1 Candidatus Poribacteria bacterium | reverse complement strand
ATTCCGGGTTTTTTGGTGCCGATTAGTGAAAAGCTCATTGCTATTCGGTGATCGTGATACGTATCAATTTCGGCCGGTAGGATCTCTGATACTGGCTCAATTTCAATGGCGTCATCGTATTCGGTAACGTTGACACCGAGTTTTCGTAACTCGGTTACTACTGCATGTATGCGGTCGGTTTCCTGCCAACGGATATGTTCAATGTTTCGAATAGTTGTTTTCCCTTCTGCAAACGGGGCGATAGCTGCCAGTGTAAGTGATGTATCAGAGATTTCGTTCATGTCTACATCAACGCCTGTCAACCTGTTTGTTCCAATCACTTCAGTCGCATTATCTTTTGAAATAACTTGGCATCCCATCTCTTGGAGCACATTAACAAAACGTATATCCCCCTGTGCAGAATTAAGGCTCAAATTCTCGAGCCGAACCCTTCCACCAGTGACTGCAGCTAAAGCGAAAAAATAAGATGCATTCGATGCATCTGGTTCAATCTGATAATTCCGTGGTTTGTAGGCTTGGTTGCCATAAACCTTAAATGCATGATAGTCTTTGTTAAAGACATCTGTTCCAAATGCGTTCATGACCGAAATAGTAATGTCGATATACGGTTTTGAAATTAAATTACCCTCAAGCTCGATTTCTATGCCAAGTTGGGTAACTGGAGCAATCATTAATAGCGAAGTTAGGAACTGACTGCTTTTATTGGCATTGAGACGGGTTTTTCCTCCTCTGAGTTTTTTTGCCTCAACAATCAAGGGGAAGCGGTCATTATTCAATTCTGATCGAATTTCAACCCCAAGTTTTCTAAGAGCATCCAGTAAATCTCCGATTGGACGACTCTCACGCATTGGAGGATCCCCATCAATACGAAATCTACCGTTTCCCAAAGCAACATAGCTAACAAGTGGGCGAGCAGCAGTTCCTGCATTACCGATGTACAGATCCGCTTGGTTGATGGGGATATCATTTCCATTGCCCACAACCTCAAAAGTGCAGTTTTCTGGATCTGCTAAGATAGATACACCCAACTTCCGTAGTGAATCGACCATACGATCTGTATCGTCGCTGAACAATGCACCAGATAAGTGTGATTTCCCTTTTGCCAATGAAGCAATCAACAAAGCGCGGTTCGTATAACTCTTTGAGCCAGGAACCTTTACAGTTGCATCAATAGGTCTCTCAATTGGTTTAATCTCGATTATGTTCTTCATTTTTAAAGTAAATCGGGTCGGGGCTTACCCATTCTTCCTCACCATCTGACCAGACTTCGCGTTTCCAGATTGGAACGATTTGTTTGAGCCGATCCATAGCGTACTTACAAGCTTCAAATCCATCTTTACGATGTGGAGATGCTACTGCCACCGCTACACTGACTTCACCTATTTCAAGACGGCCGATACGATGCAAAATAGCGACCTTTTCGATTCCCCATTCATCTCGTATTTCATCGGCAATATCAGCCATTTTCTTTTCTGCCATGGGAATATAGGCTTCGTATTCAAGATAAGCGGTTTGACGTCCCCCTGTGTTGTTCCTGACTGTACCAAGAAAGGTAATAATTGCTCCGGCATCGTTGGCTTCGACAGATTGGATGACGTCATTCGCAGTAATCACTCTTTCAGTAACTTTAAACATTTTTTTTCCTGCATTTATTATTTTTTCTGATGTGGTAATAATAGGATACTGATAACCTTCATCTGCATGAGTGACCGATTTAATTTATAGCTTTCTGAAATAAATATCAGATGTGTTTTGCTCAGGTTGGTTGAGAATATCACTTACATTATGATAGTATTCCTAAGCATAGAGTAGTTTCGCCTTTCGCAATAATCAGTTGATTCTCTTCTAGGATTATTATCATATGTGTGGTCGTTTTACATTTGTAACTGATCAAGAAACTTTAACCGAGACTTTCCCTGAATTCAAGTTTTCCGGTTATCATTATGCCCCTCGGTACAATATCGCACCATCGCAACCAATTCCTGTTGTGGCCAACACAGGAGATTGTAAGGTTGAATACTTTCATTGGGGGTTAATACCTCATTGGGCTAAGGATCACAAGATCAGCTCCAAAATGATTAATGCCCGATCTGAAACTCTCGCAGAGAAGCCTTCTTTTCGAGTTGCTTATCAACGCCAGCGCTGCTTAGTACTTACCGATGGCTTTTACGAATGGAGGAGAAACGAAGACGGTAGCAAATCACCGATGTATATTCAAACAATATCACGCGCACCTTTTGCCTTTGCCGGATTATGGGAAAGTTGGGATCCACCGAAAGGCAATCCAATTCGATCCTGTACTATAATTACTACCAATGCTAACACATTCATGTCGCAGATTCACCATCGGATGCCAGTGATTCTTGATACCAAAGATTTTGGTCAGTGGCTTACTCCTGAGGAAAAAAACTCAGACCAATTACAAGGTTTGTTGAAACCATATGAATCGGAAACCTTAGTTGGATACAAAGTATCATCATATGTTAATTCACCCAGAAACGACTCTTCGGACTGTATCCTACCAATCTAGTTTAATTTTTATATTGTGACCGATCTACATTACCTCCGTACTTCATTGTATAAAACAGTAGGTTTGTCATAAAACGGTGTACGTCTGCTGACCTCCGCATACGTAACATGGTTCGGCTATTAATTTCTGCCGTTTCCATGGCACACATATAATCTTTTCGGTTATAAACTACAGCCAACCGCCGCCCAATTGTAATTCCTTTATGAAACCTGAATTTTGTGGCTTTCGGTTTGTTTTCACTTCCCCAATATACATCGCCACCATTAGGAGGTACTGAAAGTTCGTAGTAAGCTTTATAAATTTCGTGGTTGTATTGTATGTTTTCGAGTGGGTATTCAGGAAGGATTTGGCCGAGTTCGAACTCGACCTGCCTGGCGAAAAGACCGTTGAAACCACAATCATCAAAATAAAGCATTCCACCACGTTCGACTAGGTATTCCCGTAAAGCGGCTCGTTCTTCCGGACTGAATCCATCGGTTAGGGGGCCCCCCTTTACCATGTTACGTCCTACTGTGATATCTTTATCATGCCCCGTCATGAAAATGATGGGAGCGTCCAATATTTTTTTGTCTGTTAGTGGTAGGGCTCCACCGGCGAACTTCATATCTGCTTTTAATCGCGTATGATCACCTAGCCATGTCATAAAACTTGGAATTGCGGTTGGGTCCTGCCACCAGTCTGAGAGGGAATGCTTGAGACGAATCAATCGGATGTGTCCTTGTACGTCCTTGCCCTGACCGACAATGATAGCGCCAAGCCGGTTATCAGGTACCTTTATTAAATCCTGAAATTTTGATGCTGATAGATTTGCCGAATCGGTTGCACCTGTTGTCTCGAGAATAGATGAGATTCCTTTTGAGTCTTTTCGTCCTTGGCTTTGGGCACGAAACCGGCCAGTTTTTAACCCTGAGCCACTTTTAATTTTAGTTGGAGATCCTCCAGATCGCTTTAGTGTATATTCCCTGGTTTTTGCCGGCAGTTTTGCTGTAGTTGACATTGGGTCCGGGATTCTGTCAGGTAACTCTGGGTTGCGAGAAAAATTTTGGTGTATTGGTGCTGCAGATAATTTAGCTGTTTCTGCAACTTGAGTTGGAGCGGTAATCTGCACTTGGGGTTGAGGAGTCTTGCGTAATGATGGTTTAAGCGTGACCCGTCGTTGAACACGGTCCACAATTGGTTTTTTTACCCTGCGAATAGTCGGAAGAGGAGCATTTATCATATTGATGGGGATGGATTCGCTAGGTACTTTAGTTTTTATTGTCAATGCAATATAAATCACAAAAATGATGTGGGCGATGAATGAAATTGTGAATGCTGGTGAGGTTCTTTTCCAATTCTTTTTATCTAACCAATTTGTTGCTAAGATAATAGCGGAAGATTGATGGTCGGTGGCACTAAAAGTGTGAACTTGGTTATTACAAGTGACTTGGATCTGTTGACTTCCCGTAGATTCAATTTCAATGCTTTCAGAGTTCGCTTGACGAATAGTGTTACTGAGCCAGAAAATAGGGATTTTAGATGCCCCAGAAGAGACAATTACAGCATCGATAAGGATTTTTGCATCAGCTAGGATATTCCTAGCTGATATCTCAACCTTGTTATTTTCCAATGAACGGAAGTCGACATGGGACAACTTGTTCAATCGATTATGCGCACCTGCTCTTGATTGCAGAGCTTGAATGGCTTTCAGTAACTCAGAGGAATTAGCACGGAACTGCAAAGTGATTTTTTTATTATCCTTCTTACAAAAATTGATCTTGGGGGAGTATGTGGATCATCGAATTACCAATTTTAAAGAATACGTGGGAAGTTAGATATGGTTCTTCGGTTAACTTAAGTATTTCTTCTGTGCGAGACACTTTTTTCTTTATTACATAACTTGTTGGAGTTTTCGGCCAACATATGTTTTGTAATATTGATTCGTGTATGGAATGCTACTTAAATGTCCAAGGAACCTTCAATGGCAACTACAGGCTTGCTACCATCTGTTAATTACATCCAACTCCTTAATTAGGATCAGCATAATCGTAACACAAAATCGTTGAATCCTTCAATCAAATCATACGTTGTTTTAATTGTTGAACCGTTTAGTCTATGCTAGAATGATTTTAACATCATAACTATATAAAGAACATTGTCGTTATAAATGCCTATTACATTAGAATCAATTCGGCTAACAGAAAGTGATCTGCATGATTATCGACCTTATTTATCCTCAGTGCAGCAGATTTACTCGCCATCGTCACCGAAAGCCCCTTCTTGTGTGATTGGATGGCGTGACCGATGGTGGTTGCAGGGAAAACCGGGGCAAAATCTTGCTATCAACTACTGGTTGTTTGAATCGGAGGAAGATGCAAGAATTGCTGTGGAGGAGGGGAGAACACGTCTTTCTAGCAGGAGTGTGATAGTAAATGGAAAGCGTGAACCGATTTACCAGCCATATACTGATCCGACAAAAATCTTCAATGGATTAGTGTGGCAAGCCGATAATAATTTCCTGTTCAGCATTGATGATATTGCTGTGTTGGTAACGGAGTCTGGCAAACAAGTACCCGTTGAAACAACTTTGTCGATTTCTAAGAGAGTTCTGGAAAAGATAGTAAGCCGCTGACAGATTTATGTTTTGGTGGCAATAGAAAACTGCAGACCATGAAATGAAGAGTGTCCGTTCATGCCCTCATCGTATTTTGATTGCCATCCGTTTTCTTACCCTCTCCCTTTTTATCTTCTGCTTATTTTTTTCTTTTGATTCTTGGTGCTTTGGTGACTCAGAATTCCAAAGTATCATTTTCCTGATTGATAACTCTAAAAGTATGAGCATGACGGACATACAAAAATGGAGGTGGTCGTCAGCCGAAATTTTGGTAAATCGCCTTCAAATTGGTCAGTGGGTCTGTGTTATGGGATTTGCTGATTCCGTTTTACCTGTTATTAGACCAACACAAATTATTGGTAGTATTGAACAGAAGTCTCAGTTGGAGCGTAAATTATCTGTGCCTTTCAATGAGAAGGAAAAGAAAGGTGGAATTCTCAGCCAGGCATTATTTAGTGCAGAAAAGACGTTCCAAAGTATGTCCTCCAGTGAACCTCAGGCACTAATTTTAATAACTGATGATAAAGCAGAATTTACGAGAGAAGAGTGGAAACAATTCTTAAAAAACAGTTCTAATCGTAAGAGCTTTGTTCTAACGACTTATCAGGATAAGTCAATTTCTGTATCCAATGGCCAGAAACGATCCCATAATAATCTGTTGACTGCGTTTTTGTATGCTGTGAATGATATAGATGGGTACCAATTGTATGAACAGAAGAAAATTGTATCCAAGCAACATATTTTTCTGCACGATCCAAGGATAGAGAATTTAGAACTGCAGTTTACTTCATCCCAAAAGCGAAAACCTGAGATTGAAATCAAGGATTCGCAAGGGAATCATATCTTTCCCTATTTTGAAACTAGTTATTGTACCTCTTATTGGATTCCACAACCCTCTCTTGGATATTGGCAGGTTTCACTTGAGAATCGTAATCAAGTAGAGTTATTGGCTTTTAAAAAGGAAAAGCCAAGTGTCTCTATAGGTCAGCTCGAGTTTGTACCACCACCTCTTAGCTATGTAACTGGACGTGAAATAGACCTGCAGATTCGTTTAGTGGCAGGTAAGCATTCATTTAATCAGGTTCATGGCAAAGTAATTCGACAGGGGGTGGAAGAAGAAATAGTTTTTCTTCAGACTTCTGATCAAACTCTATATGTGGCGAAATACGTACCCAAAGAAGCGGGTAAACACAAATTCATTATTGATCCAAGCCGAGACTATATTACTAATCCTCCAATTCGTACAGTTGAATTGGAGATGTCTCAATTTCCTGTTTGGATGTTGTTTTCAGTTATTTCGGGTGGTATTGGCATTGGAGGTATCGTCCTTTTGCTCTTTGTCTTTTTGCGCAGGAGGTCGACTCGGAATGAAGTTGAAGACGGTGAAACAGACGATGAAACAGGAAATGAAATTGAAATTAATCCACGTGCAGAAATTTCGGAGTTACATAGTATTATTGCAAAACAAAAAAAACTGGGAGTTCCTGACCAACAAAAAATAGAGCAAAAACCAATTCCTAATACAGCTGAAAAAAAACAACAAGATCTAGAAGGTTCAAGTACGCAAAGTATTGAAGGGACACCGACAGTTCATGCTCAAGGTGAAGTGTTGGCCCTACCAGTTGAACCTGAGGGTACCAAACCAGTAGATGGTAATTTAAATCAGAAAGTTAGTAATGACGACGCTTTTGCTGATTTATCAGCGGAATCAGAGTCATTAGAACTCGAAGATTTTGATAATGTTATCAAGCCAATGGTAGAGGAGGTTACACTCGGTTCTGAAGAAGTTTCTGCTGGCTTCGGTTCCGAAAACGAAATTTCGGAGGGGACAGTAGAGACAAAAGATACTTTAGAATCCAATCAGGATAATGTTCTGTCAAATCAGCAAATAGGAAATGAGGAAAATCAGAATACGGGCAGTGCAGAACCAGATATTATCGAAGATACTAGTATTAATTCAGATGTGGAGGTAGAAGATCCTATGTCTGAAGATGAGTCCTTGGCTACTATAAGCGAAGTGCATTCTGATAGTGACATCATCACCTCACCAGATGAGGAAGAAATTGAAGTCAGGAATAATACTGTTGCAACAGTGCAGACCGAAACTTCAAACAAACAGCAGATAGATGAACCAACACAGCAGTCAGAAGATGAAGGAATAGATTGGTATATAGGGAAATTCCTATCAGATATCCAAAATATAGTTGATGCTGACAGCTTGGGCATTGATGATGTTGCTATGGACATAGTTGATGGCGGCCATGAAGACGAGGATCCGATTCAGGGTCTTGATGATAAACAGGTGGAAGAATTCAATCAGGAAAGTGATGTCAATCAAGACATCGATAAGATTCTAACTGAGATTGAGGTGTTGAGCAGGGAATAACTTCTGCCTGAATTTTAGAAGTTGGATAACAGCGAAAAACGATGGACTGTGCCGAATTTACCTAGGGTTCCCAAGGCATAGTCAAGGCCAAAGTCACCTACATTAATACCAAAACCAGTGGCAATACCAGATGCTGTGCCTAGGTCATTGCCGCCAAGTTCGTATTTGTATCCTGTTCGTAGATGAAGCCTTTGAAGAACAGTAAGAGAAACTCCAAAACCAAGCGTTAAATCGTTATCTGATGGTCTGTTTATATCAGCGGTGAGCGCTAGTCTGTCCCCTGGCACGCGATAAGCAAGTCCAAGTTTAATATTCACTGGCAAACTGAACTCTTCTTCTGAATCCTCAACGAACTTGGCTTTTGTTCCAATATTCTGAACATTGAGGCCAATGGCGAGATTTCTAGCTGGGATAGAATGTAAGATGCCTAAATCTGAAGCGATGACCTGTGCACCGATATTATCGATGATCTTCTCACTTATCCATTTAAGGTTTAAACCAAGGGCAGTATTTCCGAATTCTTGGCCGTAGGACAACAACACTGCTAGGTCACGAGGTCGGAACTCTTTTGTCTCTTTGCCATTTGCATCCCTTCCCGTAATTGTTCCATATGAAAGAGAAATAATACTTGTGCCTATTACACCTTTCCCAATAGGTTGCGAAATCCCAATAAATTGGTGACTGATTCCTTCAAACCAGTTATTGTGCATAGCTGCGAATTGGGTTTGCTTTACACGCGAGAGCCCAGCTGGATTCCAGTACGTTGCATACATGTCGTTCGCTAGTGCAACTTGTGAGTCGCCCATGCTAATTCCTTTTGCCCCGATACCGATTTTTAGAAATGGCATGGCACGCGTTCCTGCATTTTCATGGATGTTTTGGCTAACAACCATGGTAGAAAAATTGATTAGGCATATTGTTAAAAGTAAAACTAGCTTTTGAAATGACAGCGTAGTTTTCTTCATTATTCTTCTTTGTTTTTCTGAAACCAATTCCATTTGCTCAACTTTTCTTTCTTGGGTATTAATGTTTCAGGGATTTCTTTGATCCGAATGCCGGCAAGCTTGCTCAGCGAAGATTGAGGTGTGAGTTCTACAACTTTTAAATAGTCCAAACGAGCAAGATCAAGTTTGGCTTGTAAACGATATGCATTTGCTCGTTTATAATAGTTAGACGCTTTTTTCGGGCGTTTTTCAATGGCCATTCCCAAGTCTGCAGTAGCATCTCTATATTGCTGTAATTTCAGGTGATTTCTTGCTCTTGCTTCATAGGGAGCACCAATTTCTGGAGCGATCTCAATGGCAGTTGTTAAATCGTTTATTGCTTTTCTGTAGACTGAGAGTTCTTCGTAGATCTCGGCTCGCTTGATGTATGATTTTGTATGTCTCGAATCAGATTTGATGGTATGAGTAAGGTCTATAATCGCTTGATCAAGATTACCTGAAGATTCCATTAATTTTACGCTAAGCACGTGATGGATGTCCGGATCAACGGATTTCATGATTGCAGGCACTGTATGGAGTCCAATTGCAATAGCACAATTCCAGCTATCAATGACATCTCGGTATTCTCTGTGTTTTTGCTCCTCTTTTTTAGCCAGTTTGGCTTGATCGAGGTGCGCATACCCACGTCCAACATAACCTAATGCAGATTTAGCTATATTAAATGGTGTGGGGTTATCAAGGTTTCCGATTAAGTCTAAGCTGTCCATTTGAATCAAGACTGCACGTTGAACTGTAGTGCGTTGGAGACCAATTCTACAATAGGTTGAATGAAAGCGTCAAGATTTTTGTTTTAAGGGGAAGTTGTTTATCTTCTCAAAATGCTGAGTGCTACAGAGGTAACCGAAATAAAGCTCAGGATCAGGGACCAGTTCATTTCAAATTTCTTAGGGACTTCAACTGAGTCTCCTGGTTGAATTAAGATTGTCGAATTATTGTTGCTGCTAAGCGTTACATGTTCAATTTCACCGTTCAGTCTGCGAATTATTGCTTTTTTTCGATTGGCTCTTTCATCTGCACCGCCAGCTAGTGCGAGTGCTTGCTGGACTGTTATGGAGGTGCGTATCTTATGGGCACCGGGTTGGTGAACGTACCCTAGCACATAAATTCGCTCAACTTTATAAGCGTTTGGGACATATAATACATCGCCATTTTTCAAATAATATTCTTTGTTTTCGTCTTTATTAAGATCCTCCCAGAATTGCTCAGAAACCCCAATCTCGACTTGCTTTCCGTCTGATTTTTTAATCACAAGCCTTGCTAGGTCAGCTTCATCATAGATTGGGCCTCCAGCTCGAGTTAGGGCATGGTCAATTCTAATCCTTTGTCGAATCAATATTTTTCCAGGAATCTGTACTTGACCCTGTATTTCGATTTGGGCTAACGTTGGTACGAAAACTAAGTCTCCGCTTTGAATCGCCACGTGCTGGTATTTAGTTCCGGGTGAGAGATCTAATGTTTCTATTTTTTGGTTTCTTCGAATGACCTGCACGTTATAAAAATCTCCAGTTTCAAGCATGCCCCCGGCCAATGCAATCGCTCGCTGAAGCCCAATTTCTTGCTGAGAATTCAATGGGTAGCGTCCGGGAGTTCTAACTGCTCCACCAACAAAAATATCTTGTGTCGAAGTTACGGTCAACATAATAATTGGCTTTTTCAACAAGCCTTGTTGAATAAGGTGGTTGTAGACTAGATGATGAATGTCGTTTGTGGTTTTCCCTTCTACTTTGATGTCTTTACCAAAGTAGCTAATCACCCCGTCTGGACGTACCTTTGACGTTTGGCTAAATTCAGGTTGACCTAGAACGAAGATCATAAT
Organism: Candidatus Poribacteria bacterium; assembly: GCA_002709695.1. Lineage (GTDB taxonomy): Bacteria > Poribacteria > WGA-4E > WGA-4E > UBA9662 > UBA9662. The sequence continues at coordinate 305,730 of PAQF01000026.1, read as the reverse complement.
CTCATCACCAACTTGAACTTGATAAGTATCAGCAAATAGCAGGTGGGGAATTAAAATACATATCAAAAAGAGCGTTAACTTTTCACGTGTTTTCAGTTTCAAACCTCGTTTTTCAGAATTTCAAATGGAGCAATAAAATCTCCTGATAACTTAAAATGTTGGTTTGGCTAAAATAATGTTTTGTACTGAAATTTCACCTCAGTTTTTATCTGTAGATCAATCATCGAATGCGCTGTTGAGGGAGACAGCTTGGTGAGATTTAAGTTTTCTCATTCTTGAACGCGAACTTAATCATAATGTTTGTTTACTCAGTTGTTAATGCCGATTTCAGCTTAAGTTGAAAAATATTTGGTTGTCATTTGATGGGGAATCTTCAACTAGATTAATATTTAAGTCTATATCATTTTGGGAATATATGGAGTGGTGAGCATCTTTATCCTAATGAACAGTATAGCATAATTTTGCATCCTTCTTTGGATGCTATTCACTGAAATTATATCTCAAATCAAGCTAAGAAGGCTAAACCAATTACTTCCTAAGAAGCTCTACTAAGGCGTTTGTTGTTATGGGACCTATTTGTGATCCAATAGACATTGATTTCTCATACTTATATAGTTTCTTCTCATAATCCTCAGTGGCCAAGATGTAACCAAGTTCATTGTTAGCTAGACCAAAAATAAAATTATAGTCCGATGTCATGTTGTTCTTAATACGGAAACCTAGTTTGGGCAAAACCTCTCCTGGGAAGGTTGCAATCTGGGCATTCCCAATCTCAATTAGATGAACTTCGGTATGGATATTATCATTTATTAGCATTTCTTTCGGTAAAATACCTGAACCTATAAGTGTGTGGAAGTGTTGGTTTTCAAGAGGAATTTCAAGTAGTTCAAACGAGTGTTGTATTTTGGGGTTAACTTGTTTTTCTGCCGACTTGGCTGCTTCAATTGCTTTTTGGGCAATGATTCCACCGATGCGTTCAACTTCCTCAAAAGTATTAAACTGATTGTCAGTTGTGATCATTCCTCCTAAGGCTCCATTGATGAAAAGCGTTATCCCTCCAATTTTCTCGTCACATTCACGGTAGACAACACCAGGATATTCTGCTGTCAAAAGAAGATTCTCAGACCACATGATTTCGGGGTGTGCGGTAAAGTTAACTATGGTTGCTATCGTTTTTCCGTGATTGTTGTCGACTTTGATTATACCAAGTTTGCGATCGATTAAATTTGGTTCTCGTGCATTTCGTGAGACCTGATCTGATTCCTTTATCTGGGAGGAGCCAAACGATATTTCAGCAGGTTCGAGGCTGTCTCTTGCTTCCTTTATAGCAGATGCAATTTGATTATAAAGGAAATCGGTGTAGTTTAGATCCACTCCAGAGTAATATTCGCTCTTTCCCCAGAGTCCAATTGTATCAGGGCCGGAATGCTGATGTGTTGCGGTAATAATTACATTTTCAGCTGACGATCCAATCAGTTTGGCTCGGTTTCGAATCTCAGTAATATCAGTAGATGTTAAGCCGATCAAGTCAGTGGAAACAAATCCCACTTGTGTTTTCCCATCATCAAGGATCAAACACCGGGCAAAAAGATCATCATGAACCCCTTGGCTCAAGCGATTATTTCTTAGCCCTGCAAGATAGGTGGGATTAGAGGGAGTGATAATTTGGCTGCTTGCTCCTGCCTGAAGCAACGCCAGTGAACTATTTACATTCAATAATGTTAACGCAATCACGGATGATGCAATGAATCCAGTTTGAGTCATCAACTTCACCTTATGGAAATCAGATTTATAGTAATAGTGTCGAGAGACGCTTACAAATTTAAGCCTTTGTTCTTCTTCGGGAAATTAGTCCATAAAGGCCAATTGGCAAGCAGTAAGCGAGGATAATAATATGCAAGCTAAAGGCGGTAACCAATGCGACTTCTTTTGTGGTTCCAAAGTGAATCAATGCCCAAGAAAATGGTGCTTCGATTGTCCCAAAATTTCCGATGCTCTGGATTGGTAAAAGGTTAAAAATATTTGTAAAGACCAAAGCGAAGATCAGGTTTATGATTGGAATCTCTACTCCCATTTCAACAATCAGGTAAATCTGAAATCCTAAACGAATAGTCATGCTGATAATCGAGTACACCCACGTCAACAGAAAATGTCGATCCAAGCTAGTTGACAGTAGTTCTTTTATAATTGCTAAAACCTTTGCAATTATCCATTGAATTGGACGAAAAGTGAAGTTTTGAACCCAGTTTTCGAATGTGTTAATTAAACAATTCAGTTTCTTCCGGGCAAAAAGCGCTGATCCCATGAGACCAAGTATACTGATGCCAAACAATATTGGTAAAACAAGAAGCCCAAAGTACGAAAGTCCAGCCAAATTTGATCTTAATAGAAGACTTGTTATACTTATTAGACCGATTAGCAATGTCAAGTCAATTATGCTAGCCAGCATTAGTGAAGCTAAGCTTTTTGTGCCTGCAACCTGTTCTTGTGATTTCATCAGGAAAATGTATGACAGATCTCCACTTCGAAAGGGTAAGACATTTCCCCAAAATGTATGTAGCGCAAATATAGGCAAGAGTTTAAAAGTTGATCGGTCAATGGCAAGCAATTGGCGAAACCGGAGAGTCTTTGACAGAATAAAAATGCAGTAAAGGATAAATCCAACTAACATCGCTGAGGGAGATATCCTTTGTATCGTCTCCAGTATAAGCCCAGTTTCGATTTGGTGTAAAAGCACAAAGCTAACGCAGATAGCAACTAATAATGCTATCACAAATCTAAAGACCTGAGATCGCGGAATCACAGAGCCAGATTATATCATAAATTGTAGGATCTTCAACCTCAATTCCACATTGACATGAATACCTTACTCTGCTATGCTATTCGAATATCTGACAATAAGGGAAAATGAGCGGTGGGCACGAAAAAAAAGTCCAGCTTAATGCAACAATACAATCGTGTCAAAGACCAATACTCAGATACGATTGTTTTATGTCGCGTCGGTGATTTTTATGAGGCGTTTGGCGAGGACGCTGAGACAATTTCGAGGGTGTTGGAAATCGCTCTTACTGCCAGAGACAAGAATACTGCGGGTACTTCTATACCCATGGCTGGGGTGCCACATCATTCGTTGGATTCGCATCTTTACAAACTTGTAAAAGAAGGACTCAAAGTTGCGATTGTTGAACAGATGGAGGATGCCAAACAGGCTAAAGGACTGGTCAAGCGGGATGTTGTTCGCATAGTTACTCCTGGCACAGTAACGGACTCAAGCGCTCTAGACCAAAAGTCTAATAATTACCTGATTTCTGCTCATCAAATTGGGGCTATCTATGGCCTTGCTTCGGTCGATGTTTCCACTGGAGAGTTTGCTGTTACAGAATTAGAGGATCTATCAGGCCTCTGGTCGGAAGTTAACCGTATTGGCCCAGCGGAATGTCTCTTTTCCGAAGATTTTGAGAATCAGGAGATTTTGGATCAAATTAATATCGAACTCAAGGCTACAGTTAACTATCTTCCAGACTGGCGTTTTGATCACCAATCAGCTCGGTCTGAATTACTTGATCATTTTAGTATTCTTTCACTTGATGGTTTTGGGTGTGAGAATATGCCAGCAGCAACATGTGCAGCTGGGGCATTGATTTACTATCTCCATGAGACACAAAAACAAGAAGTCCTGCACATTCAATCGCTTCGCACGTATACCAACCATAGTTTTATGGTATTAGATGCAGATACTCTACGGAATCTTGAATTGACACGATCTATGCGAGATGGTTCATCAAAAGGGACCTTGTTGGAAATGCTGGATCAGACTATGACTTCAATGGGTGCACGTTGTCTTAAACAATGGCTTCTTCAGCCACATCTAAAAACGGACTTAATTAATCAAAGGCTTGAGGCTGTTGATGAGCTGAAGAGCCGGATTGTACTACAAGAAGAGCTGCGTGATGCATTAAGACAGATGTACGATATTCAACGCCTAATCTCGCGTATTAGCCTTGGGACGGCGAATGCACGTGAAGTATTGGCATTGAAAGATTCTCTGAGACTTATTCCATCAGTTAAACTTCAACTTGAAGATTGTTCCGTCTTGTTTTTAGCGGATCTGAATCACAAGCTTGATCCTATGACAGATTTAGCGGATCTGATTGATAATTCGATTCATCCAGAACCTCCAGTAACTATTCAGGAAGGAAACATTATACGAGATGGTTACAGTGAAGAACTTGATAGTCTAAGAGGAATCACGTTGTCTGGCAAGGACTGGATAACTGAATTACAACAAGGTGAACGTGAACGGACGGGCATTAATTCGTTGAAGGTTGGTTATAACCAAGTCTTTGGTTACTATATTGACGTCACTAAACCTAATCTTGACCTTGTACCTGATCACTATATTCGCAAACAAACATTGACCAATTCTGAGAGGTTCATTACGCCGGATTTGAAAGAGCGTGAGTCACAGATTCTGAATGCGGAAGAACGAATTCATCAGCTTGAATACGATCTTTTTTGTGATATACGGAATCAGGTTTCCAGTCGAACCAATTGTATACAAAAAATCGCGTCTGCTATATCGATGGTTGACGTGATTGCTAATTTTGCCTACATTGCTTCAAAATATGATTATTCAAAGCCAATTATCGATGATAGTAGTGATTTAATCATCGATAATGGCCGCCATGCTGTGGTAGAGCAATTATTTACTGGAGAGGGGTTTGTGCCTAATAATACAGAACTCAATTGTACCAATCAACAAATGCATATCATTACCGGTCCAAATATGAGTGGCAAATCGACTTATCTTCGTCAAACAGCTCTAATTGTATTGATGGCTCAAGTAGGATGTTTTGTACCGGCATCAAAAGCTAAAATTGGTGTGGTTGATAGGATCTTTACACGTGTTGGAGCGTCGGACAATCTTGTGATGGGGCAGAGCACATTCTTGGTTGAAATGAATGAAACCGCAAATATTCTTAATAATGCGACCTCTAAGAGTTTGATTATTCTTGACGAGATCGGTCGTGGAACTAGCACTTTTGATGGTTTGAGTATTGCTTGGGCTGTGGCAGAATATATCCTTGATGATAAAAAGATTGGTGCTAAAACCTTATTTGCCACACATTATCATGAGTTAATCGAACTGGCCAACAAATATGATAATGTCGAAAACTACAATGTTGCAGTGCATGAAGATGGTGAAAAAATCACGTTTTTACGCAAAGTCGTTGAGGGAGGTACTGATCAAAGTTATGGAATCCATGTGGCACGGCTTGCAGGATTACCACAAGTTGTTGTTGATCGAGCTAATCAGATCTTAGCTGTACTTGAGCAACATAACCTATCTGTAGAAAGTAACCAATCAGAAGACGCTTCTGCTCCTCTTCCTGACTTGGTAACCAGAGGTATCCCGCACAAAAGGAAGCGAGTTTCACGAAAAACCTTTCAAGATGACTCTCTTCAGATGGCGTTGTTTACCCCTAAAACGCATCCAATTGTTGAAGAACTCCAGAATCTTGATCTAAACCAACTAACACCGATGGATGCACTGAATTTGATTTACAAACTTCAAGCAAGGGCCGTAAGCTAATTTTAAATTAAACAATTGATGAATATTGGTTCTGTTTTTGAGCCGGTGGCCTAGTCTTTAATCTTTGACAGATTATGTGGATCAATGATATGATACCCCGCATTAAGTCCATTCCAGAAAAGCCTGATAAAGATTTGTGAGGCAGCGCGAATGCCGGTTGTTATACCACGTCTCATCGTTGAGGTTTTCGAACATACTAATTTTGGTGGTAGAAGAGGGTATGTTTTCGAGCCTGTCAGTTTTACTGCTGACATAGGGTTTCAGGATAACATTTCTTCGGTTAAAATTTACAAAGGCCCTAACTTCAAATCCAATCCTAATTATAAGGCTATTTTGCATGAGCATTGGCATTTCCAAGGGCGGAAGCTTGCACTTGGGCCAGGTTTTTATCCTAATCTGCATGATATGATATATAATTTTACGGATAATATTTCTTCGATAGGGTTTGCCTCTGTCTTGGACACGGCTGGGCCCGAGTGGGGGACAGTGCCACTGATTGTTGAATGTTATGAGCATGCGGAGTTTCAAGGTCGAAAGATAACTATCTTGCGTGATGTTGCACATACAGGAAATCTTGGGTTACATGATATGATTTCTTCTGTTCGTATATTCAAGGGGCCAGATTTTCCACGTGAGGGAGCGAACGTTATGTTTTTCGAACACGTTGATTTTGAAGGTGCCCAATTTTCCATAAGAATGGAACCCATGGATTATAAGAAGGAAATACCAAATTTTGCTTTTCTTCCAGGTCGTTTCAATGATGTTGTCTCTTCCGTTAAAATAGAGGGTTGGTCCTCGTCCTCCGAGTTTAACGAGATTATATTTGAAGATGAATTTATCGGCAATGAAATGCGACCGGAGTGGAGATGGGAGGATCCCGGTGGTGGTGGGGCTTGGTCCGAGCGACAAGGGTACTTGGAGATGCGTGCTGACCCAGGGCAGGATCTTTGGCATGGTAGCCCTCCAGGTAGTGGAGGTAACATGGATGCGCCCCGCTTGTTGATGGATGTCTCAGGCGACTTTGCCATTGAGTGCCGGATTCGTGTTTCTCCTGATTTGAAAGAGCATGGAGGGCTTATTGTTTGGAAAGGTCCTCATTCATTTGTTCGTCTCGAGAAAACTTCAGGGCCGCATGGTTTTAGAGGCGATGTTAGATTTGAAAGACATGTGAATCGTGTTTATTCCTTGGTTGGACGGGGGGCCGGTTTGGTTAATGTTAGAGAACTTTATCTCAGGCTTGAAAGGCGTGGCAACCAATTTCTGGGTTACGCGAGTCCCGATGGTTCTCGCTGGTTGAGTTGTGGGCAAACAAATGTTGGTATGGGAGATCCCGTTCAAGTTGGATTGCATACACTCTGCCCTGGTAACATCCCACCTACTCTTACCCGTTTTGAGTATTTTCGCCTGTTTAAGCGTAGGGGTGAAGCGACTAAATATGGTCTCAGAATGGCCCAGAGCGCTCATCAGATGACCGATTACGAAAGGCAAAGACTAGATCAGCAACAGAGAGCACGTGCAGTGCGGGACCTAGTTTAGAATTGTTAGGCTGAGGAAGTTAGTATGGCATTAACACCTCGATTGGTTGTGGAGGTTTTTGAACACATCAATTATAAAGGACGCAAGGTAACAGTCATTGATTCTGTTGTAAATACAGAGGAAGTAGGGCTTCAAGATATTATTTCTTCTATTAAGATTTACAAGGGACCAGGTTTTAGATCCGCGCCGAATTACAAAGCGATCTTCCATGAGCATGTTAATCATCAGGGGAGGAAACTCATCCTAGCTCCTGGTTATTATCCGAGCATCCACGAAATCCCATATAATTTTGGCGATGTCATTTCGTCAATTAGTTTTACTCCGGCCGCTAATCCCACACCTCCAGAATATGGGGCGATTCCACTTGTTGTTCAGGTTTATCGTGACATCGATTTTCGGGGTAAAAGGGGAGTAATTATGCGAGATGTAAGTGATTTTCGCGAGATTGGTCTGGACAATTCAGTTTCTTCAATGCAAATACAGCGTGGACCAAATTTTCCTTCTGGTGGTTGCCGTGCAATCTTTTACCAGCAACCCAATTTTGAAGGACAACGTTTGATTGTGCCATTAGGGCCGCGAGATTTTCAAGTTAGGCTCCGGAATTTGCATGATGCTAGGGGGTTACGTAGTTCTACTCAACCTTTTTCAAACGTAGTTTCTTCTGTAAAAGTGGTTCCTGTTGGTTCCTTCCGGATTCTTGTCGTGGTTTCTGATAGTCGTACAAATGAACCGGCCGTTTTGGAGTCGCTTGTCGAGGTAGAAGGTCACGAGTTTGAGTACACGATTATTAATATCAACTCAAACCCGGATAACCATGGAGATTCTAACAATGCTCGTAAACTTTCCAGTGTTATATTGTCTGAGTATGATATTGTGTGGTTTACTTGGAATGCTCCAGCGCATGATCGTGAGTATTTTGTTGAAGGTTCAGAGCAAGAAATTCGGGAATTTGTTAGGCGAGGAGGAGTCGTTTGGGCATCAGCAATGGATGACAATATTGTGGCGCCTGATGGGGTTCACACTCATGAACCTAGCTGGCGTGGTGATTGGCTACCAGTCGATCAACATCCAATCCGTGTGGTGAATGCGGGTGATGTCAAAGCTAACATTACGTCTGAAGGACATCAAACCGGCATATTCGCTTGGCCGCACAAGATAGATGTGAATGCTTTAGTTCTTGATGATCATTGGGTGACTGAGGAGCAGGAATATGTTAGGCTTGCAATTCATGGTGATGACAATAACGCTCCCATAGGATTCCAACTTCGTTATGGGGATGGTTATTATGTTACTTTTGCAATTGATACTCGAGATGCAATGAAAACGGCAATGGCAAAAACACTAATTGAAAATGCTCTCTGTTACTTGGCAAATTTGGCTTGGCAAACATCACCTCGCCAACCGTTGAAGGGGCGATCGCGTTCAATACCGAGTTCCGGGGCTTGGCGTTCGGTCATGAGATGATGGGAAAAAGTATTAGGAGAAATCAATGCGCTTAATTGCTCTCATTTTAATTCTTATCGCTGTGGCAGGGACTGTTGGCTTCTTTGCTTTACAGCAATTTGCTAATGCCTTAATTATTTCATTGGTTATCGCTTCTTCTATCAGTGTGGCGTTCATCGCTGCTGTGATCCGCTACAAAAAACCTAAGGCGGACGTAGCTCTAGTCAGAACTGGAGGTAGCGGAGAAAAGATTAATATTACTGGTGGGTTATGGTTGAACACTATCATCCATGAAGTTAGGGAAGTGTCACTCAACACTATGAGGCTTGAGATACTTCGTGAAGGTCAGGACGCGTTTATTACTGCAGACTTCAATCGTGCGGATGTTGAAGCTGTTTTCTACCTTCAAGTTCAGCCGATGGAAGATGATATTTTACGGGCTGCTCAATCTCTTGGTGATAAGAATATGACGCCAGAAACCATTCGAGACTTGATTGAACAGAAGCTTGAAGGTGCTTTGAGGAGTGTGGCTGCTGAGAGTGACATTGAGGATTTATTGCAGAAAAGGGAAGAGTTTGCTGACAAAGTCCAAGAGGCCGTTGGTGTTAACCTGCAAATGGAAAATGGACTTAAACTTGAATCAGTATCTATAATTCGAGTTGACCAAACACAGATTGATACATTGGATACGGAGAACCGTTTTGATGCAATTGGGATCCGAACGATTACTGAAATTACTGCCGAGCAAGCTCGTGAGAAAGAAAGGATTATTCAGGAAAAGGAAGTAGCTATCGTTCAGATTGATGTTGAAGCACAGATTCAGAAGCTGGAAGCTGAGCAGGAGCAGGCATGGGCTGAATCTGACCAGCAAAAGAATATAGCCATTTATGCTGCTGAACGTGAGGCAGATACACTGCAATTTCAGTTTGAAATGGAACAGGATGTCCAAGAACGTGAATATCTGATGAAGCAAGAAGTTGAGAAGGCAAGAGTTTCGCAGGAGCAGGCTGTTCAGGAACGAGAGATTGAAGCTATGCAAATGGTTGAAACAGCTAAAATTGAACAGGAACAAGTAGTTGCTGAACGCGAAATTGAAAAGAACTTGGTCATTGAAACAAAACAGATTGAGCAGACTCAAAAGGTTCAGATTGCCGAACTTGAAGCTAATCTTGTCGTTTCTTTGGAACGTATCGAAATGGAACAGCAAGTTGAAGTTCGTGAGCAGGAGAAGCTGTTGGAGGTCGAGCGTGCTAAAATTGCGATGGAAGAGGGTGTAAGTCTAAGAGATATTGAAAAGACTCTGGTAATTGAAACGGCCAAGATTGGTCAGGAACAACAAGTCCAGCAGCGTGATATTGAGAAGAACTTGGTAGTTGAGACGGCACAAATTGGTCAGGAACGCCAAGTATCACTGACAGAGATTGAGAAGACACAGACGGTGGATGTAGCTAAACTGTCACAGGAAGAAATAGTTGGTATTCGTGAGCAGGAGAAGCTGTTGGAGGTCGAGCGTGCTAAGCTTGCGATGGAAGAGGGTGTAGGCTTAAGAGACGTTGAAAAGACCTTGGTAGTTGAAACGGCCAAGATTGGTCAGGAACAACAAGTCCAGCAGCGTGATATTGAGAAGAACTTGGTAGTTGAGACGGCGCAAATTGGTCAGGGACGACAGGTTGAACTGACAGAGATTGAAAGGACTCGTACCGTCGAACAATCTCAAATTGATAAGGAATTGGTTGTTCAACTCAAAGACGAGGATCGGAAGATTGATGTTGCTAATAGACAGGTGACAACGGCGATAGCTGAGAAAGGGCAACTACTTGCTGAAGCGGAACGTGCAGAAGCACAAGTCGAAGTTACTGCTGCCCAGCGGGTTAGAGAAGCCGAATGGCAACGGGATGTAGCTATTCTTGGTGGAGAAGCTCAAGCTCAACCTATCGAACGTTTGGCCGATGCTGTTCTGGCTGAAGCTCGTGCCAAAGCTACAGGGGAGATGGTACATTTGGAAGCGCGAAATGTGGCTGAAAAACGTGTTCTTGTTCAAGAGGCGTTACTGGAACTTATAGAAGTCTCACCTGATTTAGCTGAGCGATTGATGAAACCTGTCGAGAAAATTGATTCTATTAAGATTCTTGACATGGGTGGATCAGACGGCAAGAGTGGTAGCGATAGCAATATGGGCAAGCTGGCCAGCAACATCCTTGATACTGGAGCGATTTCTCCAATGCTAAAGGAACTTTTTGACTTTGCTGATGTGGATGCCAAGCAGATTGCAGACAAAATTGGTGAATATTTGCAAGGGTTAGCAGGACGTCAAAATAGTTAGACTGAATTAAAATGCGTAGATCCGATCCATTTAGAAAACATCGGTTACGAATTAAAAGAGTCCGGTGCCGTAGCTGTGGGTCTGAGAATGGTAAACGTACATGTCCTGCGTTGAATAATATTGTTATTTGTCCAGAGTGTTGTCGTACTAAGCGGGCTAAGATTCCTGGATGCGATCAAAACTGTAAATACTATGCTCCCCTCCTTCATAAGAGTCGAACCCTTCTTCCTCCTGAATATCCAGTCTATGAATGTTTCGTTAGCCGGACGAAAGATACAGGTTTAGTATTAGCAGTGATTGCTAGACAGCGCCCGGATGGCAACCTACGTGCAATGATTACCTTGCTTGATTTGTGGAAGGTGGGAATTCGTGATTGCTTTTTTGTTGCCAACGTGACAGAGGAAGTTCTTCATTCCCGAAGTACACAGATTGCCAAATCTCACAATATTGCAAGGCAATTGGAAGAAGAAGCTAGTGATTGGGAAAAAACTACTGCTATGGTAACTGATAATTTGGTGAGCCACTGGTCTTTTGATCTAGCTAGTATTAGAGGCCAGACGCTTAGAGATGTGTGGGGAGAGAATCATGGTAAAATCGATGGTAACCCAAGGGTGGCTCAGGGGAAAATACGTGGTGGTTTGAGGTTCAGTGGCAGAAAAAAAAATCGGATAATTATACCACATCACAAAAGTCTGAGTTTAGAAGGTCACATGACATTATGTGCTTGGATTTATTGGAATGGCCGCTCAGATATTATCGTTACCAAGCGGGATCCTCTTAATTATCAATTTTCTGCATTGGGCAATAGAACAATCCAATTATGTGTTGGGGGTGTTGAAAACGAACGTGGGTATACTTGTGTTTATTCGGATCGGGTCTTGGTTCCTAATAGATGGGTTCATATTGCTGTAGTCCGTGATAGAGAGACAGTATTTTTCTATAAGGATGGTGAACATGCTGGTACACAGCATGTTTCTAGCACAAGTATGACAAATGAACGAGACTTGGTTATTGGTTCTAGCCCTAGGGGGTACTTCCGATATGGAGGTATTCTTGATGAGTTAAGTATCTATGATAACATCCTAAGTCAAAACCAAATTAGGCAGAATTTCTCTGCCAAAAAGGGCCTTGAAATCTCTGAAGAATTCCAGTATCATTTCGAATCTGTTGAATTATTAGAGTATCAAAGATTAATTCGCCATGGCTATGATATTGCTCAGGGCGTAAAGACAGAAATTCCTTGGGAATTTAATTATTGGCGCAATATTGTTGGTAATATAGATGAAGTCCCCAAAACTGAAGGATCGCTATATAAATGTCCGAAGTGTTCGGGGGAACTTCCGCAGGTTGCCGTTGATCTCATCAAACAACATGCTCAGACCGATGACATGCAATTCTATATTGTTTGTCGTAAGTGCAGTGGTGAGTTTGACTAAGTATCGATAATAGGAATCTTTATTGTTTACAAACAGGTAGTTGGTAGTATATAATCATAGCTGAGATTTTTTTGAAAAGGCTGTATATTGGATGCTATTTAATTTTGCAAATGTTCTCCTAATCCTGATAGGAGGCTTTGTATTTGTAGCCATAAACTTAATTCTCTCCCGGTTTCTTCAGACTAGGCTTCCCTCGATAGAAAAAGAAATGCCATATGAATGTGGTGAAGAGCCAATTGGCGATACCCGAATTAAATTTAATACCCGCTTTTACGTCATTGCGTTAATTTTTTTAATTTTTGATGTTGAGATTGTGTTTTTGTTTCCTTGGGGGGTCGTCTTTAGGAAATTAATTGAGGATGGGGCTGGTATTCTTGCCTTTGGTGAGATGTTTGTTTTCATCCTGATTCTTCTGGTTGGCCTTGCTTATGTTTGGGCAAAAGGTGATTTGGAGTGGATTCGGTCAATTCAATCTGTGCAAGAGGAGAAGACATAAGTAATGCAACAACAAAATCAGCCTATCAATCTTGTTAGTGATGAAAATTTCGATAAAAACATTATCGTTACCTCAATTGATGCTGTTGCTAATTGGGCTAGGGAGTCCTCGCTTTGGCCAATGACTTTTGGACTCGCCTGCTGTGCAATTGAATTTATGGCGACAGCTGCATCTAATTTTGATCTTGATCGTTTTGGCGCTGGTGTTCCGCGGGCTAGCCCGAGACAATCAGACCTAATTATTGTTTCGGGTACTGTCACATTGAAAATGGCGACTCGAATTGTTCGCCTTTATGAGCAGATGCCAGAACCTAGATACGTGATTTCAATGGGGAGTTGTGCAACAAGTGGTGGTCCATACTGGCAACATGGTTATCATGTGCTGAAAGGTGTTGATAGGATTATTCCAGTCGATGTTTATGTGCCTGGTTGTCCACCACGTCCTGAGGCCGTACTTGAAGGGCTAATGAAGTTACAAGAGAAGATTCGAGAACAAACTAGAAGCGGTCCTGCCACCGTACCTTTCCTGCAAAAGCTCTTCAAAACTGGTTAACAAAGTCGAGTCCAACTGCTAAATTTAAGATGATAATCGAAGAAATTCAAGGGTTGCTTTGCGAAAAATTCGGTGAAAAGATATCACCGTTTGAAGCGGATGCTGTTCATGATTCGTGTATCCTTGTAGATCCTGCCTCAGTTGATGTAATTTGCCGATATTTGTATGATGATGAACGTTTGGCTTTTGACATGCTGATGTGTCTCAGTGGTTTGGATCTCAGTCCTGAAGATGAGAATTTAAGTGTTGTTTATCATCTTTTCTCGGATGTTCATCTGCACAAGGTTCCAATCAAAGCCGTTGTATCGAAGGAAAATCCCCATTTGCCAACGGTAGAGAATATCTGGAAAACCGCGAATTGGCATGAGCGTGAAGCTTATGATCTGTTTGGTATTGTTTTTGAGGGGCATAGTGACCTTAGAAGGATTTTGTTACCGGACGATTGGGAAGGGTATCCATTACGCAAGAATTATAAGGAACCTGATATATATCGAGGAATGAAAGTTCCGTATTAGACTGGATGATATCGATGGCAACAGAAGAAAGCAAGTTTATTGAAGTCCAACCATTCTCAGATGAGATGGTCCTTAGCATGGGGCCTCAGCATCCGAGTACCCATGGTGTTCTGAAGTTGGAGTTGAGACTTGATGGTGAAATCGTTCGTGAGGCCATCCCGCATATTGGTTATCTACACCGGTGTTTTGAAAAACACGCCGAAAATTTATCCTATCCACAGATTATTCCATTTACTGACCGGATGGATTATATTTCGGCCATGAATCAAAATTGGGGGTTCTGTCTTGCTGTCGAAAAGATGATGGCCGCTGATGAAAAGTTTTCTGGAGTGCCTGAAAGGGCTGAGTATTTGCGTGTTCTCGTTGGGGAGTTGAATCGCATTGCGAGTCATCTCCTTTCCTTTGGTACTTATGGTATGGATATCGGAGCTTTTACACCGTTTTTGTATGCGTTCCGTGACCGTGAGGAGATCCTTTTACTTTTTGAAGAGATTTGCGGTGCACGTTTGACTTATAATTATATCCGGATTGGTGGTGTGTCGAGGGATATGCCTCCCAATTGGCTGGATCATGTAAAAAACTTTATTGACTATTTTGAGCCGAAGGTCGATGAGTACAATACGTTGTTAACAGAAAACAAGATTTTTATCGCACGTACAGTTAAAGTCGCTGTTCTGGATGAAGATATGGCAATCAACTATGGTATAACAGGACCTAATTTGCGTGGTGCAGGCAAGAAGTGGGATTTGCGGAAGGATGAACCTTATTCTATTTATGATCGGTTTGATTTTGATGTTCCTATTGGCCATGATATTCCTAGAATTGGTGCTGTTCTTGGGGATTGTTGGAATCGGTATAAAGTCCGCATGGACGAAATGAAAGAATCTGTTAGAATTATTCGGCAGATTCTCAATCAGAAGATTCCTGAAGGTCCGATTATGGCACAATACAAAGCTGTGCGCCCACCAGCTGGTGAAATATTTGACCGAAGCGAGGCTCCGCGAGGGGAACTCGGTTTTTATATTGTCAGTGATGGTAGTGTTAAGCCTGTCCGCCTAAAGGCTAAATCACCCTGTTTTACGGCATTAAGCGCATTGCAAGAATTAAGTAAGGGGTTGATGGTTGCGGACATTATCGCGATCATTGGTAGTATTGACATTGTTATGGGAGAAATTGACAGATAAGCTTTCTGTGTCCGTGATTTTTTTGGATTTCGTTTAAGCTATTTATAGAGTCAAAACAGAAAATGCGACAGTTTTTTGGTATTTTTGGTAATTTGTCTGAAGTAACGGTTGGTTCAAGCAAACCACTGGCTGGCTTGCTGCTAGAGATTCTCCCCCCTTTACCGGCGTTTCTTGAAGAATACGAACAACTACTTGCCATGATTACTGCCTGTGGGATTTTCGTGGGGGTTGTCCCATTAATTCCTCTTGTATTGGTTTTAGCTGAAAGGAAAGTCTCCGCTTTTATTCAAGATCGAACTGGACCGATGAGAGTTGGCCCTTGGGGTATTCTGCAAACCTTGGCAGATGGTGTGAAATTGCTCTTTAAGGAAGATCTAATTCCTCCATACGGTGATAGAGTCCTATTCCGTCTGGCTCCCTATATTATTGTTTGTTTTTCGCTAGCGGCTTTTGTTGCTATACCTTTTGGTGCGATAGATTTGGGTGATGAGCGGTATGTTTTTATTGTTAGCAATCTCAATATTGGCATCTTCTACATTTTGGCCGTATCTTCTGTTATAGTTATTGGCATAATTATGGCTGGTTGGGCATCGAACAGCAAATGGTCTCTTCTTGGTTCTTTGCGGTCGGCGGCTCAAATGGTTAGCTATGAAATCCCAGTTGGTTTGTCGATTCTGTCCGTGATTATGGTGGTACAAACACTTAATATGCAAGGCATTGTTGACCAACAGGATGGTGGGCTTCATAGTTGGTTGATTTTCCGGACACCGTTTAGTTTTATTGCTTTTTTCGTTTTCTTTATTTCAGCTATTGCTGAAGTCAATCGCACTCCTTTTGACCTTCCTGAAGCTGAATCTGAGTTGGTCGCCGGTTTTCATACTGAGTACAGTGGCATGCGTTTTGCTCTCTTTTTCATTGCTGAGTATGCCAATATGTTCGCTGTCTGTGCTATTGCGGTCACGCTTTTTCTTGGCGGATGGCAAGGTGTTCTACCAGGAATAGATATACTCGGTGGGTTACCAGGTTTTGTTTTCAAAACGCTCTTTCTCGTATTTGTTATGATGTGGATTCGTTGGACCCTACCAAGGTTACGAGTGGATCAATTGATGAATTTGTGTTGGAAATACCTGATTCCTGTTTCGTTCTTTAATATCCTCGGTGTTGGGATCTGGATGTTGATTTTTGGGGCCGATACGATGGATATGAAAAGCTTAGGGCCTAGTTTAGTTGTTATAGTTATCGCGGTTTTTATCCTTTTGAAGCAAGTGTTCAAAGGTGTTTCGGGAACCAAACGAGAAACTACTCCAGTGCCGTCGAGCTAGATAATTGAAAAGAGGTTGATTTTTATGGTTGGATACATTTCAAATATATATGTTGGTGTCTATACGGTTTTGGTTGGGATGGTGATTACCTTTAAACAGATGTTCAAGCCACGTGTAACGCACCAATATCCGTATCAATATGAGTTTGAGAGGAAAGATAATTACCGTGAAATTCCAATTGGGAATCGCGGTCAGTTGCACAATCGTGTTGAAGACTGTATCGTTTGCAATAAATGCGCGCAAATTTGTCCGGTTGATTGTATCTATATTGATTCGCGAAAACCTTCAGGTGGTCGCGGTGCGAAATTATGGGAAAGTATGAATGTCGTCCACCTCAAGGATAGAAAACAGATTATTGGGATTGTTGAAGGGGACACAAAAAAAATCGAACCTGATACAGAAATTACTATTAACCAAACAGTACCAACGGGGCAGACTAGGAAAGTTTCGAGTAATGATGTTGATCGGATCGTCGAACGTAAGAAGGTTACTTTCTATATGGATCGGTTTGATATTGATATGGCGCTATGTATGTATTGCGGTCTATGTACTGAAGTTTGTCCCACTGAATGTTTGACAATGGTTGACACCTTGCAAGGCATCGAATATTCTGAGTTTGACCGAGCCAACCTCAATTACAGTTTTGTAAAACCGGAATTGTATAAATAATGGTTGTGCGAAACAATGGGTGTTGTGAAGGAAGATGATTCATGGAAGTTTCTGAGTTTGTTTTTTATTTGTTTGCTTTATTAACTGTGGTGTCTGCATTAGCTGTTGTGACCTTACCTAACGTTGTGCACGCGGCTTTTTCCTTGATGGTGACGCTTTTCTCTGTTGCTGGTCTTTACGTTTTCCTGCAAGCTGATTTTTTAGCTGCCACACAGGTAATTGTTTACGTTGGTGGGATTCTAGTACTTATTTTGTTTGGGGTATTGATGACGAGCAGCAAACTTGTAATGAAGGTTAGCATTGAGGTGAGCATGTGGCAGATGTTTGGAGGGATTTTCGTTTCTTCAGCACTCTTAGCTGTACTATTGTTGCTTACTTTTGAGACACCGTGGAATGTCTTATCAGAGGTTGTTGATTCATCGGATAGTACTGTTGAGCAAATTGGCATAGCGATTTTGCAGAAGAAGTTCTTGCTACCGTTTGAGGTCGCTTCAATTATTCTTTTGATTGCCTTAATTGGAGCGGTATTTATTTCACGCGCAGAGGAACAGGAGTAGTGTCTAATATAACTCTTGAACATTACTTATTAATCAGTTCTATCCTTTTCACGCTTGGTGTTTTTGCGGTGCTAACACGCCGAAATGCAATTACTATATTGATGGGGATCGAGTTAATGCTAAACTCGTGCAACATTAACTTTATAGCCTTCTCCCGTTTTGTTAAGTCTCCGACAACTGTAGGTGCTGGAGAGGTGAGTTTGGCTATAGAAGGGCAAATTATGGCTTTATTCGTGATTGTGTTAGCAGCTGCCGAGGCTGCAGTTTTTTTAGCCATAATTCTGTCGATCTATCGAGAATTTAATTCAATCAGTCCAGACGAAACCAATACTTTAAAGGGCTAGGGGTTAGCGAGAGATATAGCATGATCGTAACGTTTATTTTTATTATTTTGATTTGCCCACTTGCATCATTCACGTTCTTCGCAATTTCCTCCTTGATGGGTCGCAAATCAAGCCGTCAGGATCTGATTTCGACCTTCGCTATGTTAATTGCGTTTGCATGTGCGTTTTTGCTATTTATGCAAGTGCTTGGTAATCCCAGCATCTACAAGGTCGCAGGAGCTTCAACACACACAACTGATTGGATACAAATTGATAATGTATCCTTACCGATGGGTTTTCTTTTTGACAGTGTAACGTCGATCATGTTGTTGGTAGTAACAATTGTTAGTAGTCTCGTACATATCTTCTCGATTGGCTATATGCATGGAGACCCACGATATCCGCGTTTTTTTGCTTATCTTTCCTTGTTTTCTTTTTCAATGTTGTTTTTGATAGTTGCTGATAATTTGTTGGGTATTTATATCGGTTGGGAACTTGTGGGGCTTTGTTCATACTTGCTGATTGGTTTTTGGTTCGAGAAAGATTCCGCTGCTAATGCATGTAAAAAGGCGTTCCTGACAACCCGTGTTGGCGATGTAGGAATGTTCATCGGTATGATGATGCTGTTTACTAAATTTCATACATTTACTCTTTTTGGTGAAAATGGGATTTTTGAGTTGGTCAATAATTTAGAATCTAGTGATTTAACTTGGCTTTCAATTGCTGGAATACTAATTTTCTGTGGTGCTATAGGTAAATCGGCCCAGTTCCCGCTTCATACTTGGTTACCGGACGCTATGGAGGGGCCAACCCCTGTTAGTGCGCTAATTCATGCGGCAACAATGGTTGCTGCTGGCGTATATCTTGCAGCCCGAATGTTTCCAATTTTGACCGATGTATCTTCGTTGTTCATTGCTTATGTTGGTGGTATAACTGCCATTTTCGCGGCGACCATTGCCATTGTTCGATGGGATATCAAGCGCGTACTTGCTTATTCAACAGTCAGCCAGCTTGGTTATATGATGCTGGCGATAGGAGCGGGTAGTTATGTCGCTGGACTTTTTCACTTGACAACACACGCCTTTTTTAAGGCGCTTCTGTTTCTTGGATCTGGTAGTGTTATTCATGCATTGCATGTTCATCATAACGATCATGATGATGGGCACCACGATGATGAGCATAGCGATCAACCTGTTGAGCGAGATGGAATCCCTCCAGAGCAGGACATGAGAAATATGGGAGGGCTTCGTCATAAAATGCCAGTTACATTCTGGACAATGTTAATTGCGACCTTGTCAATTTCTGGTGTTCCGTTTTTTTTCTCAGGTTTTTGGAGTAAGGATGAAGTTCTTGGTGCAACACTGGAGAGGGCAATGGAGTCGGGTTCTGCCCACTACTATATCCTTTTCTTCATGGCATTGGTGGCGGCTGGAGTCACTGCACTATATATGTTTCGTTTGATTTTCTTGACTTTTACGGGGCAACCCCGAGATCAAGGAATGTATGAGCATGCTCATGAATCGCCCAAATCAATGATTATCCCTTTGATTATATTAGCTGTCTTGTCTTTTCCAATAGTTAACAAATGGTCTGTTAAGAAATATATTGAGCAACCTGGGCAAGTTCATAATCATCTAGCACCTGAACATGCCAATCAGTTTGTACTTTATGCTGCTGCTGGTTCTGCCGATCATCATGATTCGACAAGTCATACAGCACACAAAGGGCATAGTCCAGCTCACAACATTGCTATGGGGTTGTCAATTTTTGTGGCGGGATTGGGAATTCTGCTTTCAGCCTTGTTTTATCATTGGAAAACATTCTCGGCTGAAACTATTGCTAATAAGTTTAGAGGTGTGCATAGGATACTTTGGAACAAATACTTTATAGATGAATTCTATGATGGGATAATTGTGCGGGCAACTATTATTGGTGCGAAAATTTTTGGTGGTATCGACAAGTACCTAGTGGACGGTTTGGTCAATCTTGTCGCAATTATTGTGAACTATATTGTTGCTTTTCTAGTTGGTCTCTTTGATAACAAAGTCGTCGATTTTTTGGTTAATTCTGTGGCTGGAGTGACATGGAAGTTTGGTGGTAGAGTTAGGAGAGTCCAGACGGGGGTAATTCAGAATTACCTTTTTGTTATCTTAACTGGTGTTATATTGTTGATCATCATTTTCAGGTTATTGGTTTGAGGTTTTAGGAGGAATTTGCTGGATGTTATTAACATCAATGATTTTTATCCCCTTAGTTGGTGCTATCATTGTCTTGCTTGTCCCGCGAGATCGCGAAGATGCTGCAAAGTGGATTGCATTTCTGGTTACACTAATTCCACTGTTTTTAGCTGTTCTACTTTATTTTCAGTATGATCCAACAAGTGTTGAGATTCAGGAAGTGGTGGAAACTAGCTGGATCAAAGCATTTAATATTCGATATCATACCGGAGTTGATGGGCTGAGTGTAACACTAATACTCTTAACCGCTTTGTTAGGGCCAATCTGTGTTGGGGCATCGTGGAAAATCGAAAAAGGAATTAAAGTGTATCTTTCCCTATTTCTGTTGCTTGAGACTGGGATGATTGGTTTTTTCTGTGCCTTGGATTTGTTCCTTTTTTACGTGTTTTTTGAATTGACTCTGCTTCCAATGTACTTTCTTATTGGGGTTTGGGGAGGGCCGCGACGAGAATACGCAGCAATTAAGTTTTTCTTGTATACCCTTTTTGGTAGTGTTTTGATGTTAATAGCTATGATTGCTGTTTATCTCAATAGTAGTGTTGATCCAGGATTGAGGACATTCGATATTCCAACTTTAATTAGTTTGGCGCAAACCTCAGGGCATGCGCTAGCCGATCCCACATTCCAAATTTGGGCGTTTCTTGGTTTCTTCATTGGTTTTGCTGTTAAGGTGCCGATTTTTCCTTTTCATACTTGGTTGCCCGATGCCCATGTGGAAGCGCCTACGGCAATCAGTGTTGTCTTGGCTGCCATTCTGTTAAAGATGGGTACTTATGGTCTAGTTCGAATTAACTTTGCTATGTTGCCAGCTGGTATGGACTTTTTTACCAACGGTTTAGGTCGTTGGGGGAACGCACTTGCTATACTTGGTGTCGTTAATATTATCTATGGTTCTTTGTGTGCACTAGCGCAGACTGATTTTAAGAAATTAGTTGCCTATTCGAGTATTGGGCATATGGGATTTGTAATTCTAGGTCTTGCTGCACGTAACGAAGCTGGTGTGACCGGAGCAATTTTGCAGATGTTGAATCACGGTGTGATTAGCGCAATGTTGTTCCTCCTAGTTGGTGTTGTCTATGATCGGGCACATCATCGTGATATCAATGGGTTTGGTGGTTTAGGAGCGAAGATGCCTATTTACACAGGCATCACAACATTGGCTTTTATGGCATCACTTGGGTTGCCTGGCCTGAGTGGATTTGTAGGGGAAGCGCTCTCTCTGCTTGGGGCTTACAGCAAGTTTCAGTTACTTACAATTTTATCGACTATTGGAATTGTTGTTGGCGCTGCTTATTTCCTCTGGACTCTCCAGCGAGTTTTTCTAGGTGATTTGAATCCCAAATATGAAGCGATTGAAGAAATAAACATGCGCGAGATTGCGACACTCATTCCGTTAGGTGTCCTAACTATTGTACTGGGGATTTGGCCGCATTTTGCGATTGAAATGTTCCGCAACTCGGTAGTAGGGTTACCCTTACAATAAATAAAGGAGAGCATTTTTGGGGAATCTAGAAAGCATCCGTTATTTTACTCCTGAATTGATTATCGTTGTCTTTGCCATACTTGTGATTTTGTTTGATTTGGTATCTCGAGGACAAAGTTCTAATGGGACAGCTTATCTTAGTCTTTTCGGCCTTTTGTGTGCAACAATTGCGGTTCTTGTCGTTGGTAATGTGAATCAATCGCTTTTCTTCGGTATGGTCCGTATTGACGGGTTTGCAACGTTTTTTAAGATCATCATTCTAATTGCGACGGCTGTAACAATTATTTTTTCGATGGTTTCCAACGAACTAGATCCGAAGGCGCAAGGGGAATATTATGCACTTTTAATCGCCATTAACCTAGGCATGTTCCTAATGGCCTCATCGGCGAACATTTTGATAGCCTACCTTTCATTGGAAACAGTCAGTTTGACGTCCTACATTTTGGCTGGATTTCTAACGCGGAACCCTAGATCAAGCGAAGCTGCATTCAAATACATTATTTATGGAGCGGTAGCATCAGGAACAATGCTTTTTGGCTTGTCTCTCGTTTTTGGCATGACTGGAACGACTAGTATTGTGCAGATTGGACAACAACTTCCTGAGATTGCCTCATCTTATCCTACGGCTGTTTTAGTCTCTATCATCTTCATTTTTGCTGGTGTTGGTTACAAGATTGCATCAGTTCCGTTTCATATGTGGTCACCGGATGTGTATGAAGGGGCTCCGATTCCCGTTACCGCGTTTTTGTCCGTAGCTTCGAAAGCTGCTGGATTTGCTTTGTTTATCCGTCTTTTTTATTTTAGTTTTGGTGCAACTAATGTTAATTGGACGATGCTGTTATCAGTTGTTTCGGCCTTGACAATGACGTTTGGAAATTTGGCTGCTTTGCCACAGCAGAATGTCAAGCGCTTACTTGCTTATTCGAGTATAGCCCATGGAGGATATTTATTAATGGGGGTGGTTTTGCTGTCTGGTGATGGGATTAAGGCTGTCCTCTTCTATTTGATAATTTACATGTTTATGAACTTGGGAGCTTTTTTTGTCGTTATTCTTGTGGCTAAGGAAGTAGGTAGCGAAAACATCGATGGTTATAAGGGGTTAATTTCGCGCGCTCCGTTTGTTGCAGTTGCGATGGTCATATTCCTATTCTCGTTGACTGGCATGCCTCCATTAGCGGGTTTTGCAGGGAAATGGGTTCTGTTCGCAGCAGTAGTAGAAAAGAAACTCTATTGGTTGGCCATTGTAGGAGTACTTAATAGTGTGGTTTCGCTGTATTACTATATCCGAATAGTAAAAGCAATGTTATTTGATCCTTCTGAAGATGCTGAAACACTTTCTTTCTCGAGGGGGAGTATGGCACTGTTGATGGCCTTTGTTGTGCCAACTATTTTGCTTGGTATTTACTGGAAACCTTATGATTTCCTAAAAGATCTTCCTCTGGATCGGTTTATTGGTTGAGCGCTTGCTAGCAGGTAGGGTTCATTTCGTCTGATTTTGGTGTGACAGATAGCTAACTGAGAAATATCTCCTCACTACTTGATATTTCATGACGGCTTTCTTTCTTCAGGCTGTTGCCGATCTGGAAAAATTTGACCAGGTGGTTCTTGTTTAGTAGTCTTGTTGCTTTTGTGATGTCTTTTTGGCTACCGTGTTCTAGTCCCAGATTAATCATTTCGATACCTGTTCTAACGTGATGTTTGATCTCGAAATTTGAACTGAAATCGTCTGCTTTAATGGCTACCAGTTTATGGGAGATTTCGGCAACTTCCTGCTTCATTTCTTCAACACGTTCAAGTGATATTTCATCTGTATTCACTCCGTGCGATATTACCTTTGCTAAAAAAAGCCGATTTTCATAACCAATAATGTCGCTCACGTTACCTGTCCTTTAGATCAAGTTTCTTGAGATCGACAGTTTGAAGAATTTGTTCTTCTGTGACTTGGATGCCCATCTGTCGGTCTCGCACTTCGACGCGTTGATCACGTTCCTCTTTGGCTTTTTCAAGCGAGGCATCAAACTCTGACGTTAGTTCTTCTTTATCAAGTTCGAAGACTTCGTACAATAATCGAGTGAAAAGATTTTCATCTGCTGCCCAGACTGCGTCCAAAATATGTTTTGATCTGTCATCCTTGAACTGAATTTCTTTTGATGAGGGATCGATAGTTCCTGATTCGATCATCAGAGCTAAGAATTCAGAGTTTATCTCGAACCGTCCACGTAACATGGAAGCTAATATGCCAATGTCGATTCGATGTAGAAATCGAGATAGATCCTCATCATCACATAGGGAAAGTTCAAACAGCCAAATGTCTAGACTTTTTTGATCTAACTCGCCATTCTTCCATATTACAATATCCATCATTTCTTCGAATTGGTCAGATGACAAGCATGGAATTAGTATCGAGGCATACCCAGTCCCAAGTGATGTACTAAGAATCTGCAACACATCCTCAGTTGAACTGAGTTGAATCAACTCAGTACAATCCGGCACAAAATAATACAACTCTTCACGCTTTCGCGGATCGCGTGTAGCGGATATAATCTCCAACTGCTTATTGGTAGGATACCCCTGAAACACGAGCTCAGCTTCTTCAATTGGCATTGAGAGAAGTTGATCGCTTTCGATTTGGGGGTTGGAGATTGTCAGGTTATTCAGCAATGCCAACACTTCCCATAAGAGTCACTAGATGGAATTGCGAGGAATTATAACACCTTAGATGAAACGTGTCAAATTCCAAAGCACGTTGAAATGAGGGGGTACGTATTGTAAAATATTGGATTATTGAAGTTGCGACCGGAACCATCAAACTTGAAGATTCTAACCAAATATACGATTCGAGAATTTGTCCCGCCTTTTTTCGCTTCCCTGTTATGCCTAACTTTGATTTTGTTGCTTGAGGAGATTTTTCGGCTTACTAGGTTATTTGTTAAAAAAGGAGTGAGCCCGTTTTACTTACTTGAGTTATTAATATATGTGTTACCAGCAACGATTGTGGTGACGATACCTATGTCGACGCTGATTGGTATCCTAATCGCCTTCGGACGGCTTTCGACAGATAATGAAATTACCGCTATGCGTGCTCATGGGGTAAGTTTCCAACAACTTCTTGTACCTATGTTGATTACCTCTATCTTCTTGAGTATTACTGATCTCGTGTTTATGGATTATGCGCTTCCTCATGGTAATGCAGCATATTCCTCACTTAAACGCGATATTAGTCGGAAGAATCCCTCTTTTGTTCTGGAAGAAGGTGTAGTTATGAAAGAAATGGAGGGCAAGGGAAAGATCTGGATGTTTGAAAGAACTCATCCGGAGACTGGGCGCTTGCTAGATGTCAAACTTTGGGATGCTATTTGGTCTGGAAAACCGCGCTTCGTTGAGTCTAAACAGGCTGTTTTGTCGTTTGAGAAGACGCATGCTTGGCTTGATCTTTATGACGGTCGGACTTATGAGCGTGTGCCTGGTGAGGCAGAAGTGTATCGTATAACGTCTTTTGAAGAGAATAGAATATTGTTAGATGTGGTTGAAGATGTGAAACGCTCGGAATTTGAATCGCAAAGCCCAAGAAGTATGCCAATTGCCAAGTTGCGGCGTCGTATCCGTGAGCTGAAAAAGCAGATTACGCCGAACGATACAAGATCCTATCAGGCCATTCAACTGCGTTATGCTAAAGTTGAATACCACAAGAAGTTCTCTATTCCATTTGCTTGTTTGTTTTTTGGTTTAATTGGTGTTCCGCTTGGATTGATGGTCAAGAAAAGTGGACGAATGGTTGGCCTTGGGATTGGGCTGACACTTATTGTTGTTTATTATTTATTGTTGCAACTAGGTCAAAGTTTAGGAATAAATGGCAAAATGACGGCTTGGGTTGCCATGTGGACACCTAATATGTTTACAGGTTTGATTGGCTGTGTGTTTTTAATTCGATCGATTATTCAAGATAAAGTTAGCAAAACTCAGACTTTTTCTGGAGATGCGAATTGAGAATACTAGATTATTATATTCTAAAAGAGTACCTGCGTGCTTTCCTCCTAGGTCTTGTCTTCTTGACCACATTAGTGGTTGTGGTTCGTTTACTTGATAAGGATATCAAAAAGTTTGAAGATGATATGTCATATTGGACCATTGTTAAGATTGTTTCCTACCGAATGCCAAGGCGAATCGCGGAGATTATGCCGGTAGCAGGTTTTCTAGCAGCTTTTTTTGTTTTGGGACGTATGGGGCGTGATAATCAGATCTTAGCAATGAAGTCTGCTGGGATAAGTGTATCCCGTATTGTTGCCCCAATTATACTGTCAACTTTGATTATTTGTGTGGGTTTTGCAATTTTTTACAATAAGATTGCTTCACCAGCGTATCACTTAGCATATCAACTAGAAAGAAAAATCCCACTTCGTTTGAACCGAAATATTGTTTTCAAAGGTGTAGATGGGAATCTGTTTTATATATTTAATCTCAATCTTGAGGATCAGGTCATCGACCGAATGACTATTTACGAATTTGACGATGATAGGAACTTGACACAAGAGACTTTTGCTAAAACAGTGAGTTGGGAGCCAGGAAAATGGAACTTAGCTGTAGGGTTCACCCGCAAGTTTGACAATGGTATAGAAATCTCGTTTAATCGGTTCGATTCTAAGCAGATTGAGCGATTTGAAAATCCTGTCCAGTTTGCCCGAAGTCTTAAAGATCTTCGCGGGATGACGGTCAAAGAACTCCGGCAACAGATATCTTACAAAAAAAAATCTCGTCAAGTGACTCGGCGTGAAGAGGTGCGGTTGCATCATAAGATGGCATATCCGTTTGCGGGATTTGTGGTTGTCTTAATAGCTGCTCCAATAGCTATCCGCTTTGGCCGGATAGGTTTTTTTGCCGGATTAGTAATTGCGTTTTTCCTCAATTTTATTTATTGGGGAGTTTCCTTTGCTACATTTGAGGGACTTAGTGAAGGTGGAAAGCTTCATCCTGTTATTGCGTGTTGGGCGGCAAATGTAATCTATGGCGTTATTGGTGTTGTCTTGTTATGGAGAACTCCCAAGTGATAAAAAAGATAGGGGCTTCCTTCTTTATGCTAAGGAGTTATACACCAATTCCTTTTATTGTGCTAGCGGTCTACTTTGCGCAACTGTCTTGGTTTTTGTTAACAGTTGGTGTTTTGGTATTATTGGTTGGTGAGCTGATACGGGTTTGGGCGGTAGGTTACGCAGGTGGCCGAACTCGCACCAGGTCTATGAGTGATAGCCAAGTTCTTGTGACTTCTGGACCGTATGCATACAGCCGCAATCCACTGTACCTTGGGAATTTCCTGATCAGTGCAGGTATTTGCATTATAGCAAACGTTTGGTGGTTGACGATTATGGTACTTATCGCCTTTTTTCTCCAATATTTACCCATTATTTTGTCCGAGGAGAATCATTTGCGGCAACAGTGTGGTGAAGTATATGAAGACTATCTTAAAATTGTTCCTAGGTTCGGTTTGAGATTTAAGGCCTATGGCAATCCGTCGAATCACCGTTTTTCACTCTCGCGTGCCCTCTGGAGCGAACGTCGCACTTTTATGGCTATATCGCTAGTCGTTACGTTGATCATTGGGTTTTCACAATTGAAAATTTCATAGACCTGTGCTAGACTGGCGTACTTGTTAGACAGGTTGGAAGAGGGAGAATATAATGCGGCCTTTAGGGATTTTCTACTTGGTTGGTCTGATCTGCGTTTTTTTTGGATGTGCTGCTAAACCAGAGATTGACGTATACATAGAACCAGTTGCAGGTCGGGAAGGGACAGAAGTAAATCAGAAATTTGGTAGCGTTTCCATTGAGCAAAATGGCGTTGCTATTATGATTGAACCACTCGATGAGGTCGAAATTTATGAGTTGGTGACCGGAGATGAAATCAACCCTTATTTGAGGATCAGCCGTTGGGGCAGGGTGGATCCGTTATACACAGTTTTTGAAATACGCGTTAAGAATTTGGGGCATCCAAGAGTCGCCATTGATAACATGGCTATTTTGATCGACGAAGATGGTACCCAATATGGGGCATTGCCTTATGATTATTTCAAGGATTTATACAGCAATGTTAGAACATCAAACGTTTATCAAAATGCTTATCCTTACCGATACCAATATGGTCGTTTGGGCACGCCGTATTATGATCCGTACTATGAGAATCGAATTTCTCAAACTACGAGTTATGGTGTTATGGAGGGAAATAGTGCCCAAATGGTTGCCAGAGAGACGGTCTTCGATGGTGGAAAGGTGTTTCGAGATGGTCAGAGATCAGGGCTACTGGTTTTTGATTTGCTTGACCGGGATGCAAGAGATCTTAAGTTGATTGTGCCAGAAGTTATGGTTTTTGATCAGGATCGGTTGAAAACAAAAATGGATTTTGCCTTCGACTTCCGACAGATTATAGGAGAAAAGAAATAGTCTTCGAGAAATAGTTGTTTAACATGTTGGTATATGTGACATAATTGTAATCTAATTAAGACCAAGGGGATCACCAAAAATTGATGTCTGACAATAGAAAAGTATTTGCAGGAGTCTTGATCCTTGTTTTTGCGTTAGTTTCGTGGGCATTACCTGTCTGGTCACAAGGAAACGGGGATGATGTGGAGGCTACCCCCTCGTTTCTCGCTAGGGTTAACAGTAAGATTTTTACGGTNCTGTTTTTCGACGTTACACGTGGCTCTATGCAGATCGATGAAGTGGATCGGGATGGAAATCCTGTTCTAGATGATTCTGGAACAGTAAAGCAGAAGACCATCCAAGTTCCGTTTATTGTGTTGATATTGGTTTTAGGGGCTGTCTTTTTCACTTTTTGGTATCGATGGATTAATATCCGCGGCTTTAAGCATGCCATTGACGTTGTTCGAGGGAAACATGATAAGCCGGAAGATACCGGGGAAATCTCTCATTTCCGTGCTTTAACAAGTGCGCTTTCCGCCACAGTTGGTCTAGGTAATATTGCTGGTGTTGCTGTTGCTATCCAACTTGGGGGTCCTGGTGCCGTTTTTTGGATGCTGATTGCCGCAGTGTTTGGCATGACCGCGAAATTTAGTAGTTGTACCTTGTCTCAAATGTATCGAAAGATTAATGCTGATGGAACAGTCTCAGGGGGGCCAATGTATTATCTCGACATTGGTTTGAGTGAAAGTGGGTATGAAGGTTTAAAAGTTTTAGGTAAAGTACTAGCGGTTATGTATGCACTGATGATTATGGGTGGAGCGATTGGTGGAGGAAATATGTTTCAGGCCAATCAAACGGCCGAGGCATTTGCAAGCACTTTTGAAATTTCTGACACTGGAACTTGGAACTGGGTGATTGGGATTATACTGGCAATTGGAGTAGGTGTTGTAATTATTGGAGGAATTAAACGTATTGGAGCAGCTACTTCTAAGATCGTTCCCTTTATGTGTGGTATTTATGTGTTAGCTTCGATCTTTATTATCCTGACCCATATTAGTCAGGTTCCTGAAACGATCCGTCTGATTTTTACTATGGCTTTTACTAAAAATGCTTACTATGGAGGTTTCTTTGGTGTGCTTGTTATGGGAGTGAGACGTGCTGCTTTTTCCAACGAGGCTGGACTTGGTAGTGCCGCTATCGCTCATGCTGCAGCTAAGACGGAAGAACCTGTCCGGGAAGGCATTGTAGGTATGATTGGTCCGTTCATTGATACTATTGTAGTCTGTTCCATGACTGCTATGGTAGTTATCATTACAGGTATGTGGAACGATCCCAGCATACCTCAGTCTGCTGGAGTTACCCTGACAACAGAAGCGTTCGGAAGTGTTATTGGCTGGTTCCCATATATTTTGACCCTTTGCATAGGACTCTTTGCTTATTCAACCATGATTTCTTGGTGTTACTACGGAGAAAGAGGATGGATTTACTTGCTAGATCATATTGGAGAAGAAGGATATGGTCTCAAAACAGTTGTCTTGTTTAGAATGATTTTTGTCGTTTTTATTGTTGTAGGGGCTGTCAGTAAATTGAGTGATGTCTTGGATTTTTCGGATGCCATGATCTTTTCTATGGCTTTTCCCAACATTGTGGGTAGTATTATCCTAGCCCCTAAGGTTCTAAAAAAAGTTAGGGACTATTGGGAGCGTTACCAATCAGGGGAAATGAGTCCAACAGAAGGTAATTGAGAATTTGCAAAAGCGGAGAGATAAAAGATCTAAAATGATCAAAGGAAACTTAAATGAAAATTAAAGAGAGGTTTAGCTGATGAATCGATTTGGTATCTTTTTACTATTGATCGGAGTTTTTTTCCTGTTTCTCGTTGGAGAAGCCTTTTCGGCAGAATCGTCTGATACAGATACTACTGTTGAAGATAGTGAGAAAGTTGCCGAGACAGATGATAAAGCAAAAACTAGCTTTGACTTGGAAGAGGTCTCTGTAACCGCTTCGCGAAAACCGGAAAAGGTGCTTGAAGCACCAGCTGCGGTTTCGACCCTTGATGGTTCGGCAGTGCGAGACAAGGTCGCTAGTACGGTTACTGATCACCTGAAAGCAATGTCGGTAGTTGACGTGGTTACTTCCGGCCTGACCCAATCTAATGTAGTGGTTCGAGGGTTTAATAACATCTTTTCTGGTTCTTTGCTTTCTCTTGTAGATAATCGTATAGCTCGAGTTCCGTCACTTCGTTCTAATACTTATAGCCTGCTTCCGACCTCAAACTTGGATATTGAGCGTATCGAAGTGGTATCTGGCCCGGGTTCAGCTTTATATGGACCTAATAGTGCTAATGGTGTGATGCATATTCTGACAAAATCACCGTTTGGTTCTGAAGGAACTACAGTCACGCTTGGATCAGGTGAGCGTAGTGTTCTTACTGGGGCTTTGCGACACGCAGGCAGTTTTGATGATCGTATTGGCTACAAAATCTCAGGTCAGTATTACCGTGGTAATGATTGGGAATCTGAAGATTCAGCGGAGGAAACATATCTCAAAAGCTCTGGTAAAACACGTGATTTCAACGTTGATCGTTTGACAGGTGAAGCGCGGCTTGACTTTAAGGTTACGGATGAGCTAAAGGCGATCTTGAGTAGCGGGTTCTCGAGCATTAATCAGATTGAGCTTACTGGAATTGGGGCAGGACAAGGCAAAGGATGGACTTATAGCTACGCTCAGGGCCGCCTAAACTACAGAGACCTGTTTGCGCAAGTTTTTATTAATCAGAGTGATGCTGGCGACACTTTTCTCCTACGAACAGGTAATCCGATTGTCGACAAATCGAAGCTTTTTGTTGGTCAGGTCCAACATGGTTTGTCTGTCGGCAATGACCAGCGATTTACCTACGGCTTGGATCTTTTGCTGACAAGGCCGGATACAGAGGGGACTATCACCGGGATCAATGAAGACGATGATAATATCAATGAGCTTGGTGTATATCTGCAGTCGGAAACCAACCTGCCTGCTAATCTGAAATTTTTGGCTGCAGCTCGTATGGATCAGCATAGCCATTTGGACGATCTCGTTTTTTCACCCCGTGCGGCACTGGTGTATACACCAGCAATTAACCATAACCTGAGGGCTACCTATAATCGTGCTTTTAGCACACCTACTTCCAATACCATTTTCTTGGATCTTATGGTGCAAGAGGATCTAGGTGGAATTGGAAAGACCTTAGAACCTGCCCTAGGATTTAATCCGAAGATCGATGTTCGCGCACAAGGATCAAGAGACGGTTTTAGATTTCAATCCAGTGATGCACCTCCAAAGTTCCGTTCACCCTATTCGGCTATGTTAAAAAAGGAACCTGATACGTATTTTGACATGCATGACCCAATAATGACAAATGTCATGTGGGGAGTTGGAAGAGGTGCGGTAATGAATGCTTTTCTGCCAATGGTTGAAGGTCTTGTTGGACGTCAGCTTAAGGGGCAGGGCTTGCCTGATGCGCTTGTTAAGTTGCAGGTTAGTGCTTTATCTCAAGCTTTCCAATCAGCTATTCCAGAACAGCTAGGGGGTTTGAAAAATGTGATGCGGACTTTAAATCCAACTTCGTTAAAGTTTGATGATGCTGTCAACCCAATTGATGTTGAACCGATTAAGCCAACGATAACTCAGACTTCGGAATTAGGTTATAAAGGGGTTCTGGCCAATAGACTAGCATTGAGTGTAGACATCTATCAAACTAAAATCAGAGACTTTGTTGGACCTCTAGAAATTGAAACGCCTAGTGTTTTTCTTGAACAGCAAACTCTGATTGCGGCCCTGTTGAAGCAAATTAAAGCTGAATTAGACAAACCGGAAAATGCCCCGTTAGTCCAAGTGGCAATGGTGTTGGATGACCCTAATCTCGTTATTGGTCAGAACGAGGATGGTACTCCTGTTGCCATGAAGGATTTGTTCCCGGACAATCCCGTCCAAAAATTTGGCAATGGAGCATCCTATGATGAATTAGCTCTGATATTTGCAAATGGAACAGCCCAAAATGGGGCTTCACAAATTCCATTCGGTACGGTTACTCCAGAAGGTGTGCATGATCCAAATGCGATTATGCTAACCTATCGAAACTATGGTGATATTTCGCTTTATGGTGCTGACGCACGACTCGATTTTTTTCTGACCGAAGATGTTATTTTAAACGGGAGTCTCTCATTTGTCAGTGATGACCAATTTGAGTCGGATGGAAAAACGATTCCGTTGAATGCACCCAAAAACAAGTTTGGTTTGGGTGTGAAGTATATTGATGCTGATCTGGGTTTGAGTTCGCAACTGCAGTTCCGTTACATAGCTGGATTTCCGGTTAATTCTGGTGTGTACATTGGAGAAGTAGATCCATATCAACTCGTTGACGTGAATTTTGCTTACGATTTGCCTGCATTTTTGTCAACGCCTCCCAGACTTTCATTGACCATACAAAATCTTCTGAATAATCAGCACCAGGAGTTTGTTGGTGCACCGGAGATTGGTCGGTTGGCCTTGATGCAAATTACGCAATCTTTCTAAGCTGGTCAGTAAAACGGATTTGTTACTATAAGATCATTTTTGTGTCTATTTATTGGAAAGGATAACAGCATGAAATTAGGTTTTTTGACCCCTTACTCAGAGGAGATTGTACAATTTGCTGGGGACGATCCGAATTTTGAATGTTTGGAATTTTCGGGGCCGCCAGCTGAATGGGTGGGAGATACAGACGAAGCACACGTTGCTCGGGAATCTGCCCTGAAGTTATTGAATGCGAATGGATTGGGCATTTCGTCTTTTTTAACCAATTGGCTTTCAATTCGTACACCGTCAGCAGAGTTGTCAGCGTATTTGGATCATTTCAGCAAGGTTTTTGATGTCTGTCGGGCAATGGGAGATAATGTTGTTCTGGCAGGTGCTGGGCCGATGGGATATGACCCAAGCATTGGTCTTGAAGATAACGTTGCCCGTTATAAAGAAGTCTATACGCCGATCGGAAATTTGGCTGAGGAGAAAGGGGTACTAATTGGCTTTGAAAATTGGCCTGGTGGTGGAGGACCATTCAGTGATGGAGGGAATCTTTCTGTTACTCCTGAAGCGTGGGGGCTAATGTTTGATGCTGTGCCGTCAAAAGCAATTGGTCTAGAATTCGATCCCTCTCATCTTATCTGGCAAGGAATCGATTCGTTCGAGGCTTTCGAAGAATTTTCGGATCGAGTGAATATCCTGCATGCCAAGGATACCGAGATTTTTGAAGAGCGCTTAAAACGGGTTGGTGTATTTCGCCGTGGCGGTTGGTGGCGATATCGATTGCCTGGTTTTGCTGATTTCAATTGGCCACAGTTTTTTGCTCTAGTACATGAACACGGTTTTGACGGCTCCGTTGTTATTGAACACGAAGATGCTGTCTTTAGTGGTAATCGGCGACTCGAAGGGTTCACCCGTTGTGGTATATATCTAAGTAACTGTATCTTAGATTAATTCTCTAATTTCTGGGTATGGATGTGGTTTTCTACTGGTGGCTTAAGACCACGCCTTTCTTTAGAATTAGATTTGCATAAATTGCAGTTTCGCTAGTTGCAACCACGGCATAGGCCTTTCTGGCACGGGCATAGAACGCATGGCGTTCAATTGGCGTTAGTTTGATCTGTTCTTCCTCTACTGCTAGGATTTGGCTGAATTCTTCCCAGATTTGTGGGGCTGGTTCTTCTGGTTCAACGGTTGCCATGACAACTGCGTGGTCTTCTACAAAAGTATCAATTGGGAAGAATTGTATAATAGCTTCGAGTAAAGTGCACACGTCGAGGCCGTCAGCACGAACTAGGCGTTTGGCATTACTCGCAGCTGGGAAATTGCCGTCGGCCAATACTATCTCGTCCCCGTGTCCCATGCTCATTACAGCATGCATGAGATCTGGTGATATAACTTCAGGAATATTTTTTAACATTACCTTCTCCCCTTATTTTGTTAAGAGTTCAAATTCCTTGGCGCGGCCAGTTCCTTGTTGCCAAGGCGACGCATGGTGATGTCTTGTTGTATAGTTGGATCTGGTAAACCTGTATTAGCCAAGCGTTGTGCTAGAAAAACTTCCATTTCTGCCTTTAGCTCTTTCACTTTCTGAGGACTGTCTTCAGCCAAATTGTAAAGTTCTTCGGGATCATCATCCAAATTGTAGAGTTCAATATCCGGTGTATTGTAAACTTTGGGTGTGTCCCCTGTTTCCAAGATAAGTTTCCAAGATGCTGTCTGCCAACCTCGTTTTTTCATCCAACCGCATTCGGTTAGATAGACAGCGTCTGTTGTTCCCTGATGACTTGTACTTTCAATTATCTTCCGAAGACTTTTACCCTCTATTTTTTCGCGTTCTATGAGATCGGATTTTCCTGTATAGTCTAAAATCGTAGGAACAATGTCTTTGAGAGTGACAATTCCATTCAAACGTTGAGGCTGGACAGCATCCGGACAGTGGACAATTAGCGGCACGTGACAATTAGTCTGGTATAAACCGTGATGATCGTACCATAGTTTATGCTCATCAAGTTCTTCACCATGATCTGCTGTTATAATTAATAATGTGTCGTCAAGAATCCTTTGGTTCTCAAGGTATTGAAAGAGTGTTGACAAACAAGCGTCCATATAGGCAATTGAAGCATCATACTGGGAATTAACGTAGTGGATATCAGTCCAAAGACGTTTTTTTTGAATGTTATCAGGGTCACTCGGGTCCGGTTTACACATCCACTGCATAAAGTAGTATTTAAACGGTTCACAATCGTACACAGGATCCATACTATGGTTATTTGGATCACATTCATCTCCTGTATAAAACATGCGTTCGAATGGCAAAGGAGGTAAGTAAGGAGTATGTG
The DNA here is from genome assembly GCA_002709695.1 of Candidatus Poribacteria bacterium. Taxonomy (GTDB): domain Bacteria; phylum Poribacteria; class WGA-4E; order WGA-4E; family UBA9662; genus UBA9662. The sequence continues at coordinate 270,770 of PAQF01000026.1, read as the reverse complement.
GATCCCAATAATGCAGAAAGGCGAAGAAAGGTTGATTCCTCGCTACTGCGAGATCAATCATGTTCATAGCAGTATTGTTGACAGCTTCAGCTTTTCGCGCATTCTGGTATTTTGTTTCCCAGCTATATCCTTGGTAATGTTCTTTTGCAAAACCACGATTAAACCATCTTCCAAGGTTATCAGCAGCAACAGTAAAATAGCCAACTTCACTAAGCAACTCCGCAATTGTTTTTATGCTTAAATCGAGGTTGAGATTGCCTCCTTGAGTGATGATTTGGTGTGTTAGGACATCTTTGCCTGTTAGCATAGTAGTATGAGCAGGGTGAGTTGGAATATGGGGACTAATACATGTTTCAAATAGAGTAGCGTTGGATGTCAGTTGGTCGAGATGTGGAGTTGTCAAGTTTTTATGGCCATAACAACTCATGCTTGATGCCCGTAGGGTATCGAGTGAGATCAAGATTACATTTCTCAAAACTTACCTCCCTTTTGTTTGACGTGGTAGAAGAATATTTCATGATTTAGTTTTGTGCTGTACGAATAGCATGGCAGAGGTGTCGGATACCATCAGCTACATGATCCAGAGCACAATAAGCATAAGCGATTCGGATTGCTTTGATTGGCTTACCTGTTGCATGAAAAGCATTTCCTGTACTGAAATGGACGCCTTTTTCTGCGGCAAGAGTTTGCATTTTCTGCATATTGGTTTGTTCAGGCAAATCAACCCACAGGAAGAGGCCACCGCGAGGTTTTGTCCATGTGCAAATATCGCTTACATGTTCCTCCAGCGTTTTGGTGACAGCTCGGCACTTAGCTCCAACGACGGCGTTTGTTATTGCCAGGTGTTGATCAAGGTTGTCACGGAAGAATTCTGCTACAATAGCGCTTGATAAGGCGCTAGTTCCAAGATCCCACCGGTCATTAGAAATGATGTTATCATATGGCGGCTTGGCGACAAAATAACCAAGTCTGACGCCTGCACCCAATATTTTTGAAAAAGTTGCCACGTATATAACACGATTGGATTGATCAAGTTTGAATAAGCTGTCAGGAATCGGTTCAGGTGTGAAATCAATATCACCGTAACAATCGTCTTCAACAATAATTAGGTCAAATTTTTCTGCTAATTCAATCAAGCGTTTTCTGCGTTCAAGTGTTAATATCGCTCCCGTTGGGTTCTGGTGGTTTGGTGTAACATAAATTAACTTTGGTTTTATATTTTTGTGATGAAAATCAATGAGAATGTCTTCCAACGCGTCGGGATCAAGTCCTTCAACATAATCGAGAGGTACACCAATAATATTAGTGTTGAGGTGACGTAAAAGCCCCAGTGTTCCACTGTATACTAACTCTTCAGTTAGCACAATATCACCAGGTTCAAGAAGATTGCGTAGAATGAGATCGAGCGATTGCATGGATCCTGATGTGATTGATATCTGATCTATAGGCAACGGCACGCCCTCTCGACGTTTGAATCGAAGTGAGCATACTTCGCGCAAACCCTGATAGCCATTATCCCCTGGATAGTTAACGAGGTTACCTCCGAGATTTTGTAGCGCTTTGGCGCTAGCCTCAATTAATTTTTCAGTTGGAAAAGTATCTGGATCTGGTCGTCCTCCGGTAAAGGCAAAGTCATTCATGTTTCCTCCAAGTATTTACTTGAGTTTTTTCGCCACTATTATGCGAAGTTGATTTGCTTCGTTTTTGTACCTGTGGTCTTTGTCGCTTTTAGCTTCAAGTTTTGCAATGATATTTAACTCGTTCATTGCAAATTCCCATTTTTTAATTTCTTGATATGTTTTGGCAAGCTCAAGATGGTGGTTGATGTAGGTAGGCAGAATTTTAACCGCTTCTTTGAAATGTTTGATGGCTTCTTCATGTGAGGCTGAAGGTAGCCCTCCATAAAATATTTTAGCAAACCCCCGCTCAATCCATGATAGATTCGCTACACCTCGATGCCAACGTGCCAAGAGGTGGTGTGCGGTATCATTTTTATCGTCAAGTTCGATTGCTTTCATGACTTCATTTTTTACTACAACGGAAAGTTGTACCTTTCTTTTACTACTTTCTGTTAAAGCTATATTTCCGACAGCAACTCCAATATAAGTATGGCAAAAACTATGGTTGGGGTTGATTTCAACACCACTCCGTGCGTATTTCTCAGCTTTTTGATAGAGTCCTCTTGCTTTTTCCTTATTGTTCTTAGACTTTTCTTCGTCTCCCAAATTGGAATAACTGCGTGCTATGCGCCACATGATTTCCGCATTTTCCGGACTGACCTCATTGGCCTTTAGAAAAGTATCGAGTGACGTTTGAAGCTTTCCTGCTCCATGATATTGATCTCCTTTCTGAATCAATTCCTTAGCGGTTTCTTGTCCGTAAAGATGATTTCCACAAAAAAATAAGACTACGATCAAAGCAGACGTATGTTTTCTTAGCATTATGTAGTTTTCTCCCAGAAAATTTGTTCCGTATAGATAATCCAGACCCAAATAAACCTCTGTTTCTTTAAGGGGCTGTTTGTTTCATAATAATAGAATTTACCAATTTCCATTCTATATTGAACGAAGCCCTCCCCTTTGGTGAGATCTAGTTCTCGGAAACTATTTTTAAGCTATTTTCCCATTTGCCAAGGTGATTTCTGGAAAATCGTGATTGCTTTCTAGAAACCTTAATGATAATTTTGTCAGATTTTGATCCAAGTATCATGGTTTCGAGATGGTTCATTGGTTTCTTGTATCATAGATGAGGCCAAGCTTGGATAATTGGACGAACTCCCGTTTGTACCAAGAAGGTTTTCTCGTTGCAAAGAGAATAGTGATCCTTCGATTGTATTGTTGGTTATATAGAATAGCCTGATTTCAGGCAAAGTTGGCTTAGTTTTGATGGAGCACCGTTGTAGGTCTGAGGTGTACTACCGTTTTTCGTCCAAATAATAAAGAAATACATAGATTAAAGTTCTTGGTATAATATTTTAATTCAGAAACAGCGTCCTATATCAAACGATATGTAAGCAAAGTTGTGTGTAGATAGTTGAGAATCACCGTGTAGCGCTTTATGGGTGAAAAAACCGAATTGATCACTGCTCAGGAGATTATAACACTGATATCCCGGATCAACAATGGCAATGACTATAATTTTGTCTGTGGAGTTTTGTTCTCAGTTAGTGTAAATGTTTCAGATTAATTACTGATTTCCAAGACTATCGACTGTCTTGTTATCCTTGTTTCTTGCTGGTCAAGGAATTTTCTTGTGTCTAACATCCGTTATTATTGAACATTGTTCATGTTTTTTGAATTTATTGTATGTTGTGTATCGAAGTTACCCTCAGTGAGTCGATTGCTGGGCTCAACACAGCTGTATATTGATGGCCAATTGGTTCGAATCGCAGTTGTAAGGATAAAGTTTGATCGCTTATAATAAAGATCATTTAGTTGTTGATACTGTCAATATGTTACAAAATCTATTTGAGTGATAGGTATTAAGGTCGTCTGCCGAATATAGGAGCTAGTTGGATTTTGGAATGATACCGGTTGATGCTTTTAGAATACTGCGTCGATTATGGTTTAGTTGGATGTTTTAACTTGTTGAATTGGCTTCATTGTCAGCTGGTAGGCAACCATTCAACAAAAAAATAAAGGCGTTCATGTTTTGGTGAGACGGTAGTTTTTGCTTGAGTTATGTAGTATAAATCGGGTTTAGATTACAATTGTTAATTTCTCGATCCAGAATGCATTAATTTCTATTTGTTCATGATGGGAATTTTGTTGAAATCTATCTGGTTTTGGCGTCGCTGCGAGGACGCTATTTCTTACATTTTGTCTCTTCTTTCTGATGTCCTTGAAACCTTGAATTTATTGGGTTCTCAAGCGTTTTGCCTTGACACAATTGCACCTCAATGCTATAATCTAGCAATTTTTCAGCTCCTTAAAAAGGAATGGATTATATTAGTTTCAGTAAGGTAAGATGTTGTTCTATTGATAGAGTGTTGCCTCTAGCTTGAGGTGGGGTTTTCAAGCTTTTATCCAACAGCTTTTAGACCCAAATGGTTCTTATCTTAAATGAAATTTTTTGGTTTGTTGTTGGTTGCTTATTGTTATTTCTGTTCTGGATAGTTAGCAACTCCTACCGAAGTCGCGCGTGGTACTACCAATTTTCTACTGGATGTTTAATAATTACAAATTACCAATGAATTATGGTTTTTCCTAAATTCATGCTAGGAAATTCGTAAATCAAGGGGAAGTGGCGGAAACAGATGTCTAGCAGTGGAACTAAAACTGACAATTTTGAAATGGAATCCATAGAGAAATCTCAAGAAGATCTGATTCGTGAGCAGCAATATGCGATTGAGTCTCTGGAAAACGAAATTGACAATCTGAGGAGGCGTATTAACTCGGCGGCGTCTGATGATTCTGAGGATCGGTTGTATGAGATGACACGCGAACTAATGCAGGCACATCGTCGAAACAGAAAGCTGACAGGAACGCTTCGGGAAGCAAAGGAAAGGCTTGAGGAATTAAAAGAAAAGGTTGATCAATTAACCGCTCCACCCAACAATTATGGGATTTTCTTGCAGAGGAATGCGGATGGTACTGTTGACATTGATCTTTCAGGTAAAAAATGGAAAGTCAACGTGGATCCACAGGTCAATGTTGATGAAATACGCAGAGGACAGGAAGTTGTTGTCAATGGAGTTTTTAATGTCGTTGCAGTGAGAGAGTTCGATAAGCGTGGTGAAGTGGTTAAGCTTAAGGAAGTCCTCGATGAGAAACGCGCTATTGTTGTAATGCGGGCGGATGAGGAGCGGGTTGTAGAGTTGTCGGAGTTGACAGATTCACAGAGTTTGAAATTTGGTGATTCTGTTCTACTTAATCCAGTAACAGGTATGCTGATGGAAAAGCTACCGAAAACAGAGGTGAAAGATCTTATGCTGGAAGAGGTTCCGGATGTAACTTATGGGGATATCGGGGGTTTGGATGAGCAGATTGAGGATATTCGTGATGTTGTCGAAACTCCCTATCTTTACCCTAAGGAGTATCAGGAATTTGACCTGACACCGCCCAAAGGTGTTTTGCTTTATGGGCCACCTGGGTGTGGAAAAACCTTAGTGGCCAAAGCTATAGCAAATAGCCTCGCAAAACAAATCCGAGAAAAGACAGATAAGGAAGATATTAAAGGGTATTTCATCAATGTTAAAGGGCCTGAACTTCTCAATAAGTACGTTGGTGAGACCGAACGAAAAATTCGTGAGGTTTTTCAGAAAGCTCGTGAAAAAGCGAGGGATGGGTTTCCAGTAGTTATCTTCTTCGACGAAATGGACTCACTTTTCCGTTCGCGAGGAATGGGTATATCCTCTGATATGGAATCAACGGTAGTACCAACATTTCTTGCAGAACTTGATGGTGTTGATGGGTTAAAAGACGTCATTGTTGTTGGTGCCAGTAATCGACAGGATTTGCTTGATCCTGCAGTACTGCGCCCTGGCCGGCTTGATATAAAAATTAAAATTGATCGTCCTAATGCTGAGGGGGCGAAGGACATTTTCAGGAAGCATATGAATGCCAATCTTCCGATTGCACCCTCTGAATTGGAAAGATTTGATAACGATGCAAGCGAAGCTATTAGGAGTATGATTTCCGATGCAACCGATGAAATGTTTTCTGATAGTAGTGAGAATAAGTTCATTGAAGTTACTTACGCGCGGGGGGAACGCGAAACACTGTATTTTAAAGATTTTATCAGTGGTGCAATGATTGAAAATATTGTCGCACGAGCTAAGAAATTGGCAATTAAGCGGATTATAGAAGATGATGCCAATGAAAAAGGAATTGCCCTTGAAGATTTAAGAGTTGCCATTCGTGAAGAATATAAAGAAAATGAGGATTTGCCGAACACTACTAATCCTGATGATTGGGCAAAAATTTCTGGTCGTAAAGGTGAACGGATTGTTAATATCCGAGCGTTAATTGATAATGAATCTGACCGTCCAAAAAGGGAACCGAACACAATAAAAGGTGGTGCCTATCTCTAATTCAACAGATACACCAATAATTATTGGTACGGAAACCGAATACGGAATATCCATTAAAAACGCGGTGGAACGGGACCCAGTTGCTGCGTCAACTTTGGTCGTCAACGTTTACAAAGATAGTAACCTAAAAAAAATTACTTGGGATTATCAGCAGGAAACTCCTTTTGTTGATGCTAGGGGGTTTATTTCCGGGAGTGAGAATCAAAAACCTGATGAGGACGAGAATACCATCGTTAACGATGTGCTGTTTAATGGTGGTCGGTACTATGTGGATCACGCTCATCCGGAATATTGTACACCAGAATGTACGAATGCTAGGGATGTAGTTACTTACGAGAAAGCAGGTGACTTGATTTTACATCTCTCTTGTATGGCTGCAGAGAAACTCCTACCTGCCGAGCAAGAGGTCCTTATTTATAAAAATAATACCGATTATAAGGGACATAGTTACGGTGGGCATGAAAATTATCTGATGTCGCGCCAAGTTGAATTTGATGATATTGTTCAGGGAATGATACCGTTTTTTGTCACCCGCCAGATTATTACAGGAGCAGGGAAGGTCGGATCAGAAAATGGTTCGGAACCTGCTGAGTTTCAGATTACCCAGCGTGCTGATTTTTTTGAAACTGAAGTTGGATTGAGTACAATGGTCGCAAGGCCGATTATCAATACACGAGATGAACCTCATGCAGATGAGAAGGCTTATCGTCGTTTTCATGTGATTGTTGGTGATTCCAACATGTCAGAGTTTTCAATTTACCTGAAAGTTGGTATTACTGCGATAGTGTTGAAGTTAATCGAGAAAGGTGTTGTTGGTGATCAATTTAATTTGGTAAAACCTGTGAGTCAGAACCAAATAGTTTCCCGAGACCTAACCTGTAAAAGGAATGTTCTACTCGAGGATGGTCGCCGTTTGACACCAATTGAGATTCAACGTCTTTATCTGGATCTAGCCCATAAGCATTTGCAACCGCATGAAATTACATCTGTAATGGAAGATGTAATGGCTAAATGGGAGTTTGTTTTAGATCAACTTGAAACAGACCCAATGTCGCTTGACCAGTACTTGGATTGGGTAATTAAGAAACGCGTCATTGATGCTTTCATTGAGCGTCATAATTTGGATTGGTTGGATTCACGTGTGCGAATGGTGGATTTGCAATATCATGATATTCGTCCTGATAAAGGATTGTACGCAAGGTTAAAGAAGAATGGGCGTGTCCATCAAATTGTTGATCATGCAGAGGTAGTTCGTGCGATTACGGATCCTCCAACTGATACACGTGCGTTCTTTCGTGGAAGTTGCTTGCAAAAATTCCCGGAGTATATTCGTAGTGCAAGCTGGAACTCGATGGTGTTTTGTACCGATGGTTCCTCTTTGGATAAAATTTTAATGGACCGACCTCATTTCGGAACGAAGGAGGTCGTGGGTGATTTGCTGAAAAACTGTGCTGCTTCTGAACTGGTCGAAGCGGTATTATCTTCCAACGCGAACAAGGAGTGACAACTATGGCATCAGAAAAGCAAAAAGAGCAGCAAGAGCAGCAAGAGCAGCAAGAGGCTCCAGCCCAAGATCATACTGATAATGTGGAACCCAAAGATGAAGTTACCAAAAAAGGCGAAGAGATTAAAGACAACCTAGATCAGTTGCTGGATGAAATCGATGAAATTCTGGAAGAAGATTCAGAGCAATTTGTCGAGAATTATATTCAGAGAGGGGGAGAGTAGTGCTAATTGAGCCATCTCGGTATAGTACCTCTAACCTTTTGGGTTTCTTAAAGTCAGAGCATCCGGATTTAGTTAAATTCGATTTGGATCCGTCTTTGATAAGCGATTGGCGGGATAATAGTTTGAATCCTCTTGAAGGTACAACGATCATCGCTGCCGTTTACAAAGAAGGAGTGGTGATTGCTGGTGATCGTCAAGCGACAGCAGGCTTCCAAGTTGGTGAACGTCGTATACAGAAGGTTTTTGATGTTGATGAGCATTCAGCCATTGCAGTGGCTGGGGTTGCAAGTATATGTATAGAGATGGCAAAGTTATTCCAAGTGCAAGTGGAATTTTATGAGAAAATTGAAGGGGTGCTTCTTAGCCTCGAAGGAAAAGCAAACTATCTCTCCAATATGCTGAAATCGAACCTGCAGCTGGCTATGCAAGGTTTAATTGTCATTCCGTTATTTGCTGGTTATGATCTTAAGCGAAAATGTGGCCATATTTACAAATATGACGTAGCTGGAGGACGATACGAGCAAGAAAGTTATGATGCTGAAGGGTCAGGCGGTAAGGATGCAAGAGCTTCGCTCAAAAAACTCTATCGTCCTGATATGTCGCGTGAGGATATCCTAAAGGCAGTTATTGCAGCTTTGTGGGATGCTGCGGATGAAGATTTGGGCACCGCAGGTCCAGATCTGTTGCGTAATATTTTCCCGGTAATAAAGACGATTACCTGCTCTGGTATTAAAAACGTTGATGAGTCTGAAATTAAGGATCTATTTCTAGATCTTTTTGAGAAATTAGGTAAATGATATTTTATTCATGGGCATGAAGAGGAGGGACGATTGGCTTCACCGTATTATGTTTCCCCGGAACAGGTAGTTCAGGATAGATCTGAGTTTGTTCAGAAGGGAATTGAGAAGGCCAGAGAGGTTATTGTCCTAGAATATCAGGATGGGTTGGCAGTGGTTGCTGAAAATCCTCTTACCACAGTATTTAAGGTGTCAGAAATTTATGATCGGATTGCGTTTGCTGCAACGGGGCTTTACCGAGAGTATGAAGCGCTAAGGTATGTTGGTATTCGAGATGCTGAGGTCAAGGGGCTAACCTATACGCGTGAGGATGTGACAGCGAAGTGGTTAACCAATGTATACTCTCAGTATATTGGAGGTAATTTCTGGCAGGTTGAGTCAAAGCCGCTCGAAGTCGAGTTGTTGATTTGCGAAGTGAAAGAAACTCCTGCCTCGCAAAATCGGATCTATCATCTGTCTTTTGATGGTACCTTTTGGGAAGAAGAGAGGTATGCGGCGGTTGGTGGTCGGGCTGATAGTATTGTGCAATTTCTTGACGATACGTATTCTGAAAATCTTGATCTGAAAAGTGCTATTGAATTGGCCATCAAGACATTTGAGTCTTTGGAAACGGAGTTTGGTACTGAAGAAACTTACGAAGTAAGTATTGAAACGGTTGAAATTGCGGTTCTTGATGTTAATAGGGGAAGGCGCAAGTTTAGAAGGTTATCTAACGCGGTTTTGAATGAGATTTTGGCATGAAACGTAGAATCTACGGTCTTGAGACCGAATACGGTATTATCTGCACATCTTCTCAGCAAGCTGATAAACCAATGTCTATTCAGAGTGCTGTTATGTACTTGTTCCGTGAAATTATACATGGGAGAATGTATCCCGATGTTTTCTTAGAGAATGGGGCGAGGTTTTACCAAGATATTGGTTGTCATCCAGAATATGCTACTCCTGAGTGTGATAGCGTGATTGATCTCATTGCGCATGATAAAGCCGGCGAGCGCATTACGGAGCGGCTGTTACTGTCGGCCGAGCGCCGAATGCAAAATGAAAATGTCAAAGGCAAGATGTCGATCTTTAAAAACAATACTGATACTCCTGGGAATACCTATGGTTGTCATGAAAATTATTTAATGGATCGACGTGTTAGCTTTCGCCAATTGGCGGCGAAACTTATTCCTTTTTTTGTTACCCGGCAGATATTTACTGGAGCTGGAAAGGTAAAGCCAAGTAATCGAGGTCGGTATGCAATCTCCCAACGGGCTGAGCATATTCGGGAAGAAATCTCGATTGCGACAACTACCGCGCGCGGTATTATCAACACTCGAGATGAGCCACACGCGGATCGCGAAAAGTATCGTAGATTACATGTAATTGTTGGTGATTCCAATATGTCGGAATATGTCAACTTACTCAAAGTTGGTACGACTGATATCGTGCTACGAATGATTGAAGCAAATTTTATTACTCGCCAGTTTGCACTTCGCAACTCCGTTCACGCAATTCAGCGAATTTCCGACGATGTTACTTGCACCAGAACGGTCGAGTTGGAAAATGGTCGACGTTTGTCGGCGGTTGAAATGCAGCTAGAATACCTTGATTTAGCTAGGCAGTATCTGGAAAGAGAAGGCTCGGATCCAACAACTGATCTCGTAATGAAGTGCTGGGAGCATGTCTTAACTTGTCTTCAAGATGATCCTGAGCAGCTAGACCGTGAGTTAGATTGGGTGATTAAGCGAAGATTGATAGAAACTTATGCGAGTAGTCGAAATATAGGTTGGGATTCGCCGAAGATTACTATGCTCGATTATCAATACCATAATATTAGAACTGATGTTGGTTTATATTATAAACTTGAGCACGATAATTTGGTTGAACGGATTATCACTGATGCTCAAATTGAGCATGCCATGCATCATCCGCCTGAGACAACACGTGCGAAATTCCGAGGTCGTTTTGTAAAGCTTGCTAACGAAAAGAAAATTATGTGTGGAGTAAATTGGAGCTACATTCAGTTGTATGAACCCTACCAAAAGCTCTTCCTTTCCACTAATCCCTTACAAGCAGAATACGAAGAAGCTAGCCGGATGATCTATTCGATTTAACCAGATTTATTGCTGCGCTAGAGGAATTCCGGATTGATTATCCACAATTTTAGTTTTGAGGAGGTTGTTAATGTCTGAAATACAGTATGTTTACTTTTTTGGTGGTGAGAAAGCCGATGGTGATGCCACCATGAAAAATCTACTTGGTGGGAAAGGAGCAAACTTAGCGGAAATGGCGAACATTGGTTTACCTGTACCACCTGGTTTCACTATACCAACTGATATCTGTACAACTTACTATGAACTAGGTGGTAGTTATCCTGACGGGCTTGAAGAGCAGGTTGACGATGCAATTTCCAAAATGGGTGAAATTCGTGGTGGTGCGTTTGGCGATCCAGACAATCCCCTTCTGTTGTCGGTCAGGTCAGGTGCGCGCCAATCGATGCCTGGTATGATGGAAACTATTCTTAATGTTGGATTGACAACTGAGACCATTGCAGGGCTGATTAAACGAACTAAAAATGCACGTTTCGTCTACGATGCCTATCGGCGTTTAATTACCATGTATTCTGACGTAGTTATGGAAAAAGCAGGTGGTTTTGAGCCTGAAGAAGGACAGGGTATCCGTCAGCAACTTGAGTCTCTTCTGGAGACGACTAAAGAAACTCGTGGTGTTGAAAATGATACAGACTTATCAGCTGAAGATTTGGAAGAGTTGGTTGCGAAATACAAGGCGAAAGTTGAAGCGGTTCTTGGTGCACCATTTCCGGATAATGCTAGCGAGCAACTTTGGGGTGCTATTGGCGCTGTTTTTACCTCTTGGAATGGCAAACGGGCGATCGCTTATCGCCGGATTGAGAATATACCAGATGAGTGGGGTACAGCGGTTAATGTACAAGCTATGGTTTTCGGAAACATGGGAGACAATTCTGCTACAGGTGTTGCTTTTACAAGAAATCCGTCAACTGGCGATAACGTTTTCTACGGTGAGTGGTTGCCGAATGCGCAAGGCGAAGATGTTGTCGCAGGGATCCGAACCCCATTTCCTGTCAGTGAATTGATGAAAGGCGAGAGCAATTCAGATGTTGAGTCTCTTGAGGTTCGTCACTCACAATGTTATGGTGAACTAATTGAAATTCAGCATAAGCTTGAACAGCACTATCGTGACATGCAAGATGTTGAATTTACTGTAGAAGATGGGCGTCTCTGGATGCTGCAATGTCGAACTGGAAAACGTAATGGTGCGGCTGCTGTCAGGATGGCCGTTGACATGTGTAACGAGGGTTTGATTGACAAAGAGGAGGCCTTGAGCCGCTTAACAGCTGACTCACTAGTGCAAGTTTTGCTGCCAATGGTGGACCCTGAGGCTGAAACTAATGCGGTTTTGTTAACTAAAGGGTTGCCTGCGGGGCCGGGAGGCGCTAATGGTACAATCGTTTTTACGGCAGATGAAGCTGTGCGTCGTAATGAATTGGGAGAAAAAGTGATTCTGGTGCGTGACGAAACTAGTCCAGAGGATGTCCATGGTATGAATGCTGCTGAGGCAATTCTAACAGCCAAAGGAGGGATGACAAGTCATGCTGCACTTGTCGCTCGTGCTTGGGGGAAATGTTGTGTTGTCGGTTGTGGGGAGTTAAGAATCGATTTTGATAATAAACAAATGGTTGTTAATGGCAAAACGCTAAAAGAGGAAGATTGGATCACTCTAAATGGTACTACGGGTAATATCTATGTGGGACAACTAGATCTGATTGATCCAGATTTGGAACATAATGACTACTTTACCACGTTGATGAGTTACACTGATGAGTATAGAACATTAAAGGTGAGAACCAATGCTGATACGCCAACTGATGCGAAACGTGCTCTCGATTTTGGTGCTGAAGGGATTGGCCTATTTCGTATTGAACATATGTTCTACGGGGAAAATTCTGATGAACCGTTATTTATATTGCGAAAGATGATCATGTCTTCTTCTGAAGATGAACGTCGTATAGCACTTGATGCTTTATACCCACACATGAAAACAGATATCAAAGCGACTTTGGATGTTATGTCGGGTTATCCAGTTACTATACGTTTATTAGATCCTCCACTTCACGAATTTGTACCGCATGATAACGTTACCCGTGAGAAATTAGCGGGTGAGCTTGGAGTTGACCTAAATGAATTTAATCGTCGAGCTGATGGTTTGCACGAAACAAATCCCATGATGGGGCATCGCGGGGTCCGATTGGGTATTAGTTATCCAGAGATTGTTGAGACACAGGTGCGTGCTATTCTGGAAGCTGCAATTGAACTGACACTAGAGGGAAGAGAAGTCCATCCGGAGATCATGGTCCCTGTGCTTGGGCATGTCAATGAGCTAAAGAACCAGCGAGAGATCATTGATCGAGTTTATCAGGAAGTACTTGACAAATATGGTGTTAGTAATATCACTCATATGGTGGGTACTATGATTGAGATTCCTCGGGCTGCACTTACTGCTGATCAAGTAGCTGAAATAGCAGAATTCTTCTCGTTTGGTACTAATGATCTAACACAAATGAGTTTTGGGTTCAGCCGTGATGATGTTGGTGGGTTCCTGCCGGACTATATTGCACAAAGTGTTCTGGAAAATGATCCGTTCCAAACAATTGATCAGCAAGGGGTTGGTCAACTGATTGAGATGGGTATTGAGCGAGGTCGTTCGACTAGGTCTGATCTGAAAGTTGGTATCTGTGGTGAACATGGTGGGGATCTCGATTCTGTTATTTATTGTCACAATCTTGGTATGGATTATGTTTCTTGCTCACCATTCAGAGTTCCGATTGCGCGCTTGGCCGCAGCACAAGCTGTAATAGAAGGTTAAAAAAAATGTAATTGCAAAAGCAATTGGGGATGGTTCGTTCCGTCCTTCTTTTCTGTGTAACTGTGTTTGTTTCAAGCTGACTTTCGTAGTGACAAGTTTAGTGTAGTTTGATATAATTCTTAAAGCGACGCAGTTGTATTTAGTGTAAAAGTAGGGGTTTTTTCAAAGATGACTAATATGCTGTTTCGAAAGCTCGTTTTTTTTCAGATTCAGATGGTTCTTTGGGTGATTCTACAGACAGTAGGTTGTGGCGGTGGATCCACTGAAACAAGTCAAGATGTGACTAACCAGGGAGCAGAAACGATCAATATGCTCCAACTACCACTGTATGTTAAATTTGATATTAAGTCTGGGAAGTATTCACGATCGAGTAAGAGAGATGCAGATATGATTCTAATTCCCAGTGGGAAATTTTTTATGGGGAATTCTGATTTTATGTCCGAACAAATTGCTTCAGCATATTCGATGACTTTTTGGGATGAACTGCCACAGCATGTTGTTAATCTGAAGCCGTTTTATATTGATAAGCATGAAGTTACAAATGCTTCATATAGTTTGTATGTAAAAGATCCTAGTTCAGGGCCTGTGCGAGAGCCGAAGTTTTGGAAACATCCTAAGTTTAGCCATCCCAGGCAACCTGTTGTTGGAGTCACTTGGCAGGAAGCTTTTGATTACGCCCAAGCTTATGGTAAACGTTTGTTGTCTGAGGCTGAATGGGAAAAAGCTGCTTCATGGGCAGGTGAGGGCAAAGGGCGTTTAGATTCAGGATACGCGAGAGTTTATCCGTGGGGAAACACGTTTTCTGATGATCGTTTGAATTATAATGCAAACCGTGATGGTCCTACCAAAGTTGGTCAGTTTCCACTGGGTGAAAGTAGATATGGTGTACAAGATATGGCGGGTAATGTTTCTGAATGGGTACAGGATATTTATAATAAAGAAATCTACCAGTCTCAAAGTGGTGTAACAGCAACTCTCAAAGCAAATGAGGAAAATGCCACGAGATTTGACGCTCAGGGCGTTGAGGACACTGCTGGATCTGAGCACCGGGTGCATCGTGGAGGGAAATGGAATAGCTGGAAATTAAAGGAATTAGATGTTCGTTGTTCACGAAGGCTTCATGCCTCTAAGGATACACGGGATCCTGGTATTGGCTTTCGTTGCGCGGTTGATGCTCAAGATGTATATAATAAATTGCTTTCCCCAACTGAAATTATTGAGTAGTCTATAATTATACAAGACAATGATAAATGGCAATTAAACGGAAACATTTTCGTTATCGTGATATTGATGAGTTGCGGGCTGAGATTGAGAAGCTTGGTTTATCTATCCGTTTAGAGAATCGAATAGACAAATTGCTTGAACCCGTCAGGGTTGGTCACAAAACGGTTGGTAATGCTTTAGGAATTCACCCGATGGAAGGTTGCGATTGCACGTCAGACGGTAAGCCAGGTGAGTTAACTGTAAGGCGTTGGGAACGGTTTGGAACTGGTGGCTCGAAGTTAATCTGGGGTGAAGCAACAGCGGTACTTGATGAAGCTAAAGCAAATAGCCGACAATTGTTGATCAGCAAGGATACTGTAGGCTCAATTGCCTCAATGCTCGAGATTACTAGAACCTCACATCGGAATACATTTGGGCCAAATGAAGAAGTTCTCGTTGGGATGCAGTTGACACACTCAGGACGGTATTGCTATCAAAAGCCGATGATTGCATTTCGGCATCCAGTGGTTGATCGGATTACCTTGCTCGATAAAAAAAGAGGGGTTCCTATTCCGGACGATTATCCAGTTGTTAGTGATGATTACTTAGAGAGACTTGAGGATGTTTATGTCGAAGCTGCTAAACTGGCTTGGCATATCGGGTTTGATTTTGTGGATCTAAAACAGTGTCATTCTTACCTATTAAATGAGTTACTTGCTGCAAAAACACGTAAAGGCAAGTATGGAGGTAGTTTTGAAAATCGAACTCGCTTTATCCGTAATGTGATTGGCAAAATTCAGGCTGAAATTGGGAATGATTTGATCCTCGGAAGTCGATTGAATGTCTATGATGGGATTGCCTACACGCAGGATGTCGATACGGGAATTGGTGTTCCAAGTGAAATGCTTGACATGTATCCTTATGGCTTTGGTGTTGATGAAGATACCCCCCCCAATTCAGACATGGCAGAGCCGAAGAAATTGATCAGGCTACTTAAGGAACTTGGGGTTAAGCTAATCAATGTATCAATGGGTAGTCCTTACTACAATCCCCATATTGGTCGTCCGTTTGAAAGACCTCCGATTGATGGTTATGAAACCCCTGAGCATCCGTTGATTGGAGTAGATCGTCATTTTCGGCTGACAAAGCAAGTTCAGGAAGATAATCCAGATCTACCGATTGTTGGTACTGGCTATAGCTGGCTACAAAATTATGTGGTCAATGCTGGAGAAGCTAATGCTCGAGATGGGCATGTTAGTTTTGTCGCTGTTGGACGAGGCGCTTTAGCCTACCCAGATTTTGCTAAAGACACGACTGAAAACGGTGGTATGTTGAAGAAAAAATCTTGCGTTGCAGTGAGCTATTGTACCGCCCTGATGAGAGCGAAAGCAACTCCGCTTGGCCAGTACCCTTCTGGTTGTGTGCCTCGTGATAAGATTTATGCCCCAATCTATAAAGAAGCGGAAAAAGCACTCGCTAGCAAATGAGATCCGTCCGAATCAGCCTGTTTCACGGATCAAATCAGCCATTTGAAAACTGTGAGGATGGGCTGTGCCCACCACCCGATGTAGGTGAGCTTCTTGTTAAGGGCAACCTTGCTACTATCTGTGGGTCTGATTTGCATACCTTTGTTGGGCGGCGCGCATGCCCTATTCCTTGCATCCTTGGTCATGAAGCTGTTGTGGTCAAGTAGCTGACTCAACTGAAATCTCGGATTGTAATGGTTATCCTTTAAAGGAAGGAGATCGGATAACATGGAGTATCATATCTTCTTGTGGAACTTTTCTGAATTGCGCATGCTATCAGTTGCCACAAAAATGTGAAGTTCTCTTAAAATATGGTCATACTCAAAGGGCTATTCCCCGTGATCTAAATGTTGCTTTCGTTCAATTGTGCGTTTTCAACTGTTATAGCTGGATTGGATGTCGTTGATATTGATAAGGATATTTTAATTCAAGTATGTGGGATGTTAGGAATTTATGCAGCTAGTTTTCTACGAGATTGTGGAGGTGAGGTTGTTGCAGTTGTGGATGTTAGATCGGATCGCTTGGAGATGGTCAAAAAAATTAGGGCGACGCACACTTTCAACCTCACGGAAGTATCAACTAACCAAATTACCGATGAACTACTTGCTTTAACTGATCAGCATGCTGTTGATTTGGTTGTTGAGGTAAGTGGCGCTGCTGCAGCGTTTACAGACAGCCTTGATTGGTTACGGGCTGGCGGCCATTATTTGGCCCTTGGATACGTTTACCCTCAAGTAAAAACTATAGTGCTAATGGACAAAATTGTACGTAAATGTTTGACAGTTTATCGCTCTCACAATTACCATCCGCGCATTTCTGGGAAATTCCATCGAGTTTGTCCGGGAAACTAAGCACCAGTATTCTTTCGATCTCCTAGTTGGTAGTACCTATTCTCTGACTGAAATAGATCTAGCTTTCCAAGAAGCTATGCAAGGTAACCAAATTCGGGTTGGTTTGAATCCTAGGGAGTGAAAGCTGGCTAGGGATATCTCAGGTGATTTGGTGTATTCTTAGGACTAATATCTTGAAATCATTTTATGGACAAAACAGCGTTGCTATGCTATTATTTTAGCCAGTTTGCTGATGGCAAGGGATTTTTTGTTGGCTAGATCATAGGGGGCCCCAATGAATGACCCGGTGCAGAGTATTACCAGTCAAGTTGAAGTTATATATGAGAAAACGCTTTCTGAAATAGAGCGTGAGGAAACTGATCTCAGAGAGCAAATCAATCGTCTTGAAAAAAAACGTAATATTCTTGGAAAAAGGCGTGATCATGTTCATCAGCTTCGAAGCATAGTTGAAAACCTCACTCAAGCTATCATTGAAGCTGAGGTAATCTGCGAACAAGAGGAAGAAAGAAAGGCTGATCTGTCTATTCGAATTGATAAGGTATCCTCTAGTTTGCAGCGTTTACAAGCCGAAGCAAAGCGGGCTGAAGCAGATCATAGTCAGGCTAATAAAAGCAAGGTTGAAAAATACCGTGCGTTGTCCAAGATTGTTGAAAGGTTTGGGGATATTAAGGGGAAACTTCCCGATGCTGTGTTAGCAGGATTAGAAGATGCAACGGGCGATACGGAGGAAGTAGAAACCGCTTTGCTGCAGCGTCAGAGCTCTAGGAAACCAATGTTGGATAGTGTTGAGTCGCTTGGTATCGCGGATCTGGATTTTGATGAAGCATTAGATGTATATGAAGAGGACGTGATCAGCGATGATGAGACAATCCTTAAAAGTAGTACAAGTATTCGCAGTTTTGGAGACAGTATTTTGGAAGATGATGGGGATTCGGGAGATGATCCGGAATTTGATGAATTTGAGGCGGAATTAGCTGAAAGTGAAACTGAAGACTTATTATTTGATGATGATGGATACGATTTTGTGGATGATAAAGAGAAGGAAAGCTTTATTGACCTAATGAGTGAGGATGATTCTGCTTCATCCTTTCAGGGAGGGCAGGGAAAATCCAAGCGTGTCCTTTCTAGTGAAGAAATAAGACTTCGTGAAGCTATTATTCCAGTGCAGCAGAAGGATGATTTGGAGTCAGAATAGAGAAGACTAAATCATCTTTAAACTCAACGAGAGAGTTAGGCGAGGAAGGACTAGCAAAAGTAATTCTAGAGGGAAGTTTCGGAGAAACGCAAGGTAACTAAGCTTAGTATATGTTTACACATGGTTAAAAGGAGAGGTTTACTCAAAGATGGCACATAGATCTTCAGCTTTTAAGCACATTCGTGCAGACAAACGAAAAAGAGATGTAAGTTTCAGGCGGAAATCCGCTGTCAGAACTATCGTTAAGAAAACCAAAGTGGCAATAGAAACAGGAAACGTTGAAGAAGCAGAATCTCTTTTCCGTCGCGCGACTAGCTTGCTTGATAGAGCTGTCAGTAAAGGTGTGATTAAAAAAGGAACTGCTAATAGGAGAAAATCGCGATTAGCAAAAAGTCTTCATTTAGCATCAACTCATTAATTTTGATTAATTTAATGAGTTCCACTGATTTATCCTCAAACGACCTCGCTTTTTTTCACTTTTAATAGATTTCCTTTGAGAGATTCGCCAGAAATTGACTTCAGAGTAATTGGAAGAATCTGATTTATTGCTGTATCTGGTGCATTTACCGCAACTCTCAAGTAATTCCCGCTGAATCCTGTTAACAGTTCATCGTCGTCGTTCCTGCAGTTTTCAAATAGCACATTCACCGTTTTGCCGATCATTTGTTCCCGAAACGTCGTGCTGAGTTTGTTGCCAAGGTCAATCATCCGCTTGCTGCGTTCGGCTGAAATTTGAGGGGTAACTTGGTTTAGGTAGTCTGCAGCTGGTGTGTTTCTGCGTGGAGAGTATCGAAATACGTGCAGTTGGCTAAACCTCATTTCTTCTACAAAAGATTTGGAATCTTCAAAATCTTGATCTGTCTCCCCGGGAAACCCAACCATGATGTCCGTAGTAATTCCGACGTTTGGAAACAGGGATCTTAGTTTTTCAACGAGCTTGGTATATTCTTCAGTTGTGTATCGACGACGCATTCTCTTCAAGGTTTGATCCGATCCTGCTTGTAGAGGCAAGTGGAAATGTGGTTGGCATTTTGGCAATTCCGCCAGGCAGGCAGCTAGATTATGCGGGAAGTTCATTGGTTCAATTGAGCTTAAACGTATTCGTTCGATACCGTCGATTGAGTGAACCTGTTCGAGGACGTCTGCGAGTGTTTTCTCCTTTCCAGTGTCAATTCCGTAAGATGCTAAGTGAACGCCTGTAATGACAATTTCTTTGCAATCAGTGGAAGCAATCCGCCTAACTTCTTTCATAATATCTTCCAATGGTCGACTTGTCATTCGGCCGCGAACGAACGGAATAATACAATACGTGCAAAATGCACTGCAACCATCCTGAACTTTTACAATGGCGCGTGTTCGATCACCGGGGCTACTGATACCCATACTGAAGTTGGCATGTTCTCTTATTGCATCGTGGGTGACTGGCTCAATTTGGAGCAACTTTTTATTGTTAATCATGTCCAGATAATGTTGAAATTCTGTTTTTTCACGGTTCCCGAATACTAATGAAACACCAGGAATTGCCTCTATAGCTTTGCGGTCGCTCTCCGCGTAACATCCAGTAACAATTATCTTTGCTCTTGGGTTTTTTCGGATAATTCGTCGGATTACCTGTCGTGCTTTCTGATCAGCAGAATTTGTTACAGTACAGGTGTTTACAACGCAAATATCTGCATTCTTTTCTGGGTTAACAATTTCGTATCCACTTTTTACCATCGTATCATAAATTGTATTCGAGTCATATTGGTTGACTTTGCAACCAAATGTGAGTATGGATGCTGTTGGCATTAGTTGCCTCCTCCCGCTCTGAGTTCATAGACAACAAGGGCTACTGCCACAACCGCTGCTGTTTCCGCACGGAGGATGTTAGTGCCTAAAGTTGCTGGGATGCAGTTTTTAGCTAGTGCGATTTCGTTTTCCTTATTGGTAAATCCTCCTTCTGGTCCGATTATGACAGCGACTGAATCCAGAGAGCTGAAGTCGCGTAGAACAGATTTTATTGACCGCACTTTTTCATGTTCGTAGAGGATGATTGTTTCATCAAAGTCTCCGAACAATAGTGAACAATCTGTAAAACTTTTGGGTTGTAGTATGTCGGGAAGTCTTAATCTTTTGCACTGCTTGGTAGCTTCATATGCGATTCGTTTCCAACGGGCATGCTTCTGTATGCGAGCTGAAGGTTTCAAATTAATAATGGATCTATCTGTAACCATTGGAACTATCTGGTCAACGCCAATTTCTGTTGCTTTTTGCATAACAAGATCCATTTTACTAGATTTAGTTAGTCCTTGGAAGAGAGTGATACTTGGCAACTTTTGAGGGTTAAACCCTTGATTGATAATCTGGGCAAAAAGACTTTTTTCATCGATACATTGAAGTATAGCAGTATAATAATTGCCATTTCCATCGAGAAACCGTACTTGGTCTCCATGTTGCATTCGCAAGACTGTGGTGATATGTTTCTGCTCTGATGTACTACAGCGAATTTTGTTGCCATCAATTTGATCTTGCGAAATTATGAAACTGCGCACTTCATTCATCCTTGTTGGCGAAGTCGACTTATAGCACTAGTATAGTTACTTTGTTTGAAAATTGCTGTACCAGCAACTAATATTGTTGCTCCTCGTTCAATGACAAGTGGGGCTGTGTCTTCATTAATTCCTCCGTCTACTTCTATGTCAATTGCTTTTCCAAGTTCTTTAATTTTTTGGTTGAGATAACTGATTTTTTCTAAGGTATTCAATATGAACTTCTGGCCCCCAAAACCGGGTTCGACGCTCATTGGAAGGACTAAATCTAGATCTGGAAGATATGGGTCAATTGCTGAGATCGGGGTTTGAGGGCAAGTAGCCAGACCTGCGAGTATGTTAAATGATTTTATTTTCCAAAGTACAGCATCGATTGGTGCGGTCGCAAGCTCAGCGTGAATGGTAATTAGGTTTGCTCCAGCATTAGCAAATGGCTCGATGTAATCTTGAGGATGTGTTACCATCAGATGAACATCAAAGGGTAGATCTGTGTATCTGCGGACTGCCTTAACAAGGTCTACTCCCATAGTTAGATTTGGCACAAAATGCCCATCCATAATATCAAAATGGATCAAGTCAGCGCCTGATTCCTCAGCTTTTCGTATATCTGCTCCCAACTTGCTGAAGTCTGCTGCGAGTATAGAGGGTGCAATTTTGACGTTGTTCATTTGATCTCTTGATACTTGACACGCTGACCATCTTCATATATCGAGATGTTAGTCCTACCGGAAATCTTATATGGTTTGCGAATTTTCATGCTGGATTCGTAATAGGTGTCAACTACTTTCCTTTTGCCTAGCTCATCTTCAATATAAATTTCTAAATGTTTAGGCTTGTCATCGATGATTAGCACATCATGTCGAATCGCATAAAAACTTCCTCTTTTGTTCTTGTTTCTGTGTGAACCACTAACTTCAAGATCAACCTGTTGGCCAACATGTACCAACGTTCCCGTTGTTGGCTGGTGGCTGACAATTTGCCCTTGTGACATCGCAGGGTGAAGAACATAATCTACTGACTTGACTTTGAAGCCATGAGATTCGAGAATTGTACGCACCTCATTCAAGAACATCCCCTGTAAATTCGGCATCTTGAATACTTGTGGGCGAACTCCTAGGCTCAAGAGCAGGCTAACTGCTCCTGAGCTGTGGAGTCCTGTATTTGCAAGCGGAGTTTGAGCAATAACTGTATTTTCCTTTGGATATTGGTTTGAGTAAACGGTGGTAATATATCCGCGACGGAATTGCATTTCTTGGAGAATTTTTTCGGCGGTTTTAATCTCTTTGCCGATTACATTTGGTACACTGCTTATTTCAACTCCAGAGCTTAGAACGATCCGAATTTCTTTTGACCGTTTTATTTTTGTCTTTGCCAGTGGGTTTTGAGCCATAACGATGCCTTTTCTATAGGCGGCTTTTTGGGTTGTGGGGTTGATTGGACTTGTCTTGTGCTCTACATGGTTGTTTAATGTTAACCCTGCCTCCATGATCATAGATATGGCGTTTTGATATGTTTCACCAACAAGTGAAGGAGTAATAATATCTTTGGTATGGACCCATTTTGGAATTAGCAAGAAGACAACAAAACAACCAACACAACTAATAGCTATAAAGAGAGAAAAATAAATTTTGAAAATCGAATTAAGTATATTATAAATCATTATTTTTTTGGGATGAGGAAATAAAACGATCTCCTGTTTTGACGTGGTATCCATTGACAAAGTCATGAGCAGACATTTTATTTTTGGTTGCTGGTTGCACTTTATCTAAGGCTAACTTACCTTGAGCCGTATGTACAGTTATTTGTTTGTTTCTAGTTATTTCAATCGTTCCTGGTGGGAACGTGACATCATTGCTAGTTGGTATTATAGAACATGAAAGGATTTTAACATGCAAGTTGTTTTGCAAGCGTGCGTAGGCTTTTGGCCAGATTGCAGTGCCACGTACGAGGTTTAGGATTTCAACTGCAGATTTATTCCAGTTGATCTTACCATGTTCTTTAGTCAGTTGTGGGGCATACGTTGCCAATGAATCGTTTTGTGGTTGAGTCATTGGCCGCTGAGCTTTTAACTTTCTTAGGGCTTGTACTAAAAGATTAGGTGCGAGGTTTCCCAGTTGCTGATGTAATGTTATTGCATCAGTTTCCGGATTAATTATGGAAGGCTGTTGTAAAATAATGTTACCGGTATCTTCTCCTTCGTCAAGCAACATTATAGTGATGCCTGTTTCGGTCTCTCCGTTTATTAGTGCCCATTGGATTGGGGCTGCACCTCGATATTTAGGCAAAAGGGACGGGTGGATATTAAAACAACCAAAGGGAGGAATGTCAAGGATGGATCTTGGTAGAATTTGTCCAAAGGCGATGACAACAATTACGTCAGGTTCAAGATGTTTAATCTGGCTAACCATGGCTTTTTCCCTTACTTTCTCGGGTTGAAAAATGGTTAGTTTGTTTTTTTTAGCTCTCAGCTTGATTGGAGAAGCCTGTAGTTTTCTTCCTCGACCACTTGGTCGGTCGGGTTGCGTAACCACGCCGACAATGTCAAATTTTTCTGTGATTAATTTTTCAAGGCTTGGAACAGCAAAATCACTAGTCCCCATAAATAAAATGCGCATAGTTGCCAATGTTTTTGAGTTCTCTCCTAAATATTGGAGGGCTGGAGATTAGTCAGCAGGGTTGTAATTAAATACCATTAGAATTGGATATCAACGAGTCTTACGATCCTATCATTGGGTGAACTGAGGCTGGCCTCTGTTGCCCTAGGTTTGGGAAGGTGTTCTTGTGGAATTAATAGTTCAGATCGGACTTTACCACGCATCATGTACCAATCTCGTATTCCAATGAACAATGAAAAACAAGCTGTACATATACCAATCGCACGGAAATTTTGCTTGGATAATTTGGGAGAAAACTTGTTTTGGCGTATCATTTCAACCCCGCGCACCATGAAAAAACTGTGAACTGCGGTAAATGGAAGGGAGCTTAGTGTGATAATCTCGAAGCGGCGCAACGCACTTTCATAATATTTATCTGCTTCTTCTGATTTCTCTTGTGGAGTTTCTGTTACTCCGTCAATTTTCGGATCTTCTGGGGCAGATTGTGGGAAAATAACCTTGTTACAAGCAAGAATTAGCGTAAAGCATATTAGTAGCCCGAATTTAATTTTCAATTGTGTCTTCAAAGTTCAATTTTCGAGTTCGTGTTGTACAGATAATTATCATGGCTGCCCCAATGCAAATTGCGGTGTCTGCTACATTGAAAGTTGGCCACTTGTATTTAGGTAATATTCCAAATTGTAGAAAATCGATCACGAAACCGTACTGGATGCGATCTATCAGATTACCAATTGCACCACCTAAAATAAATCCAAGTCCAATTCGCATCCAAAGGCTGTGCCGAAATTGGAAATAATAATACGCAATGAAAATCATTGCCAAGATTGTGGCCACAATTAGTAGGGTGCGTTGCCCCTGCATTATACTAAAAGCTGCTCCACTATTGCGATCATGGCGCAAGTTAAAAAAGCCTTCAATCACAACAATTGTTTGGTTATGATAATCAATGTGTTGCGCGATAATTGTTTTGGTAAGTTGATCAAGAAAAATTATGAGAATTGAGATTATGAGCAACGGAATAACAGGCCGAACATAATTCTGTTCGTTTTGTAAATTGCCATCTAAAGTGCTCACGACTTAATCCTGGTTAATTTGGGGGATTTGGGTTAACCAATCAAGTAGAAAAATGCTAGATTGGGAGAATCCAATTGGATTAATTTGATCAATTAACTTTGAATAGGCGTATTCTGCGAGGAACGGGGCGATTGGAGCGGTGCGCTGAAGATACACAATCAGAATTTGGTAGAGGGGACCTTGGATAAATTCATTAAGCAGAGAGAAATCTTTTTTGACTCTCACATCCTCTAGCCAAGGCAAATAATTCTTTCTTAGGAGTGTTTGGGAAAATTTCTTAATTAGACACCAGGTCTGACCAAAATCTTCATGGGCGTATGCAGAATCAATTTCCGACAGCCAAGTATTAGTATAGTCTAACATTTGGCTATGCGATTCGCAGAAGTTGCCAGTTTTTTTCGAATCCCGCTTGGAATTAAAACTGGTAATGATGGATGCGATTTGTTGCAAAGTTTCACTAATATGACGATAATCTTTCTGGTGTTCTTGGAATTGTTGATCAACTGAATGCGTGCTATGGGATTCAGTTATTGCGAAAATCCTTACTACATCAATAGGGTAGCAATCAACTGAATTTTTATCGATTCCGAGTTGAGCGAAGTTTTTGTTTGTTTTAACTAGCTTGATTTTTCGATACGGGATTGTTTTGTGCAAGGCAATTGAGACTAGGTTCAGTTGGGCAAACCATTTCGGAAACTCTTCCGAGCAATGGAAATAATAGTTAGTTGCTTTTGGATAGTTTTTGCCTACATCAGAGTTATTGATTTCATTAATAATAACTGCGAATTTCTCACTTAAGAAAGTAGTTTCTTTCTGAAATCGTTTTGAACTGCAACTAGGGCACGTTGTTTCCTTCGGTAATAGGTCTTCCGCTTCAAGTTTAAACCAGATGTCGTTACCACGGCGAGAGATAAGCTCACGAATGGATTTCAATGTTTTGGCATCTGAAAGTTGTGTGTTACATTTCTCGCATTGGAAAATCGGAAAAGGAATAGAGCCACTTCGATGGCTGGAAATAGGTGGTGGTGGTGTTTGCAGGATCATTTCCTTAATCCAAGGTGTATCTTCTGCTGAATGTCCTTCCCAATTTTGATCGCAATTTACTAGTTTAGTGACAATAGATCTGTCAACGTCTAGACTCCATTTATGTACTAATCGGTAGATAACACTATTTTTTGAGATTTTGCAATATGGTAATGAAGCTGTATTCTTGTTTGTTTGAACCAGATAATTGCGTTTTGCCAATTCAGATTCAATGGTTTTTTCTGCCTCCGAAATCTTGAGACCGTAAAACATATGCGTTGTGTCATTGAGATAGCCTGTATTGTCTATGATACTTGATACTGGTAGTCTCTGAGTTTGTGCTATGAGATAATGATCTGGATTATGCCCAGGAGCAATATGGGTAATTCCTTGTTGGTCATTAAACTCTGATAGTTGGATAACTGGTATATCAGAGGTTAAAAGCGGGTGCATACAAATACATTCCTCAATTTGTTTTGAGTCGATGGCCTTCAAAGGTTTTAGTTGTCTACCTTCGAAAACCTCTGAGTCAGCAACGATAACCGTTTCTTGTCCTAGTTTAGCGATGCAATAGCCTTGGTTTGTTCTTATGCCAATACCAACTGTGGCTACTACTTGCCAGAGTTCTTTAATAAAAACTATTATCGATATCTCACTGCCAAGTTCCTCAAATCCGGTCTTTATCGGAAACTTAACGTATCCTGATGATACCTCCATCGGACGAATCTCAAAGTCACTTTCTTCGATTACTGTATTGCGTTTATCACACCAGACTTCCAGTTTCTGATCCGTCTGGATTTGTTTGTGTGTTCGGAGTTTATTGAATGAACTCAGTATCTTGGATTCATTTCGGTTGCATAAATTCTTTGTGTTATTCTTCCAGTTGGCGAACATTCCGAATGCTTTAAGTTCTTGCGTCCTAGCCTCAATTTCTGTTTTGAAGTACGTTCTATACTGATTGCGAAACGCTAAAATATCGTGAGGTGATTCTTGTGGTTCTGTGTTAAAGATTCGTTGTTGGATGTTAGGTGCAGAATAGTCCCAATGCGGTTTGTAATCCACGTGTATGTTTTGTTGTAGTTTGTTTTTCAGAAATATATCTTGATGAATCCTAGATCCCAAATTATCAAGATCGAGATTGTCGATAGCGATTGGCATTTCGCGAAGAACAAATTGCTCTTTGTCTGTCCTATTCATAAGTTTTTCGTAAATATTTAGCTCTGTCCATTTAGCTACAACCCGTTCTTCGTGATGTAGGTCTAAAGTATGATTTGAGCTTACTGTATCGTTCATGGTGATTACCCTAACATCTGCGAGATTTGCTCAAGAAGTATGAGAAGAACAAAAGGTGAGAAGTCAAGCCTTATGCTTTGTGTGATTGGTCTCATTAGATGACGAATTGGATCAAGAACCGGATCAACCAACTGGCTTGTTGTCCAGTAAATCCTCCGAACCGTCATATTATGTGAAGTGTGTATAAACCAAGATAAGATTACATTCACAAATACAATAAGCGAGTAGAGCCGAATCAATTGACTTAGAATAGAAGTAATCATAAAAGACCTTGTGATATGTTATATATGGGCGAGTTCTTGGGCGCGTTCAGTTGCAGCGATCACTGCAGCGTTGACAATTGAACGAAATTTGCCTCGTTCTAGTTCAAATAATCCTGCGGCTGTGGTCCCTGCAGGTGTGGTCACTCTGCTTTTCCAAACTGCTGGATGTTCTTTATTCTGGTCGATTATCTTCCCTGCTCCTAGAACGGTTTGGACAGCTAATTGATGGGCATTTTCACGAGACAATCCGACGTGAACACCTGCATCTATTAGTGCTTCTATGAACATGAAAACGAATGCTGGGCCACTACCACTTAAGCCTGTTACAGCGTCTAATTGCTTTTCTTCAGTGATTAGGGAACTACCAACTGCATTAAAGATTGCCTGTGATTTGGCAAGATGTTTTTCACCAGCATAACTGCCAGGTGATATTGCTGTTATCCCTGAGCCTACTGTTACGGCGATGTTCGGCATGACGCGAATGACGGGAACAGTTCCAGCAAGGTAAGATTCCAGTTTCGTAATTGTAATGCCTGCTGCTATTGAGATTAAAAGTTGACTCGGCTTAATAAGGGGACTAATTTGTGTGAGGACTTTTTCTGCATTGTTTGGCTTAGCTGAGTAGAGAATAATATCAACGTTTTCGACCAATTCATTAATGGTAGCACAAGCATTAATACCAAGTTCTATACGCAAATCATCAACTTTTTTTGTGTCTACGTCTGTGACGAAGATTTTCTCACTGCTTAGTAAGTTTTTTGCCACACCACGAATTATAGCCGCACCCATGTTGCCAATGCCGATAGCACCGAGACGGTCGATAGTGGATAGAAATGCATTAGATCGCTCAGACATCAATTTCGTGCTCCAAAAATTGATCTGCCAATCCGAATACAGTTCGCCCCTTCCTCAATTGCAACTTCAAAATCGTTTGTCATACCCATTGATAAACAATTCATGTCAACATTACTCAGGTTTTGTGTGGCAATATCATCCCGTAGTTTCCTAAGCATAGAGAAAGATGGGCGAATAGATTCGGAATTCTGCTCAGGTTTGGCAATTGTCATTAATCCTTTGATTTGAATATTCGAGTAAGTTGAGGCTTGCTTAATAAAATCTTGGACTTGGTCTGGCATAATACCGAATTTACTTGTCTCTCCAGAGGTGTTAACTTGAATTAAAATGGATTGTTGTATGTCTAGATCAGCAGATCTTCGGTCTATTGCTTTGGCTAATCTGAGGCTGTCAACGGATTGAATAATATCAAAAAATTGGATGGCTTGTTTGATCTTGTTTGTTTGTAGATGACCAACCATGTGCCATGTTGCTGGGCGATTAATCGAATTGTATTTAACTTTGGCTTCTTGGACACGGTTTTCACCTATGTCGAAAATGCCTGCATTGAGCACTTTATGTATTGCGTCGATCGGTTTTGTTTTCGAGATAGCTACGATTTGAACAGAGTTAGGCTCGCGCCCAACGCGATTTGTCGCTTTGGCAACCTTCTCTTGAAGGCGCGAGATATTATCGTAGATCGAAGCCAAATTTGATCCTTGAATGCAATCCATAGATAAACATCCATAATAGCATATTTATCCTGCTAGTTGCAAGTGCAACTGGAGTGTGATGCGAGTTGTTAATTGACTTCCAACGATTAGCCATACCGTGCTATACTCTTTCATTATTGAAGCTTTCTAGGTAAGCATGGTTTGTAGAAGAAATGACACATAGGAAATGGGCAGAGTATCATCAGCTCCGACCGGATCAGATTTCGGAGTTGGTTGACCAAACTCCGATTGCTTTCTGGCCGCTTGGTTTAATTGAACATCATGGCTGGCATTTGCCAGTTGGGTATGATGGTCTGAAGGCAGAGAGGGTTTGTGTTCGTATCGCGCAGAAAACTGGTGGTATCATTCTGCCTGTAATGTGGTGGGGCGCTCTTGGTGGACACGGCGATTTTTTATGGACACACTATCAAACAACTGAATCTACAGCACAGATTCTATACACTACGACCTGTCAGCTGGTTCAATTTGGGTTTCAAGTAATTGTGCTATTAGCTGGTCATTATCCGTGGCAGCAGATTCTTGACCAAGAATTGCCGAAGATTCAATTGGATAATCCTGATATTCTTATTTTATCTGGAACGGAGATGTCAATTTGTGGTGAAGATATTAAACTGACCGGTGATCATGCAGGACGAGCTGAAACTTCGTATGGTCTAGCCTTATTTCCAGAATTGATTGATCTGCGGGAGTTACGCTCTGGTCGGGATTTGTCAGTTTGGCCTAATAGCGAAATGCCACCGAAAGAGAAATGGCATCCAGCTGTCTGCTTCGATCAAAATGATTCGCTCTTTGGCCAAATGGGCCAGCCAGCTGATGAAGCTAGTGTTGACGAAGGGGAGAGTGCAATCTCAGCGCTTGTGGATAATCTAGCTAATAAGATTAATGCCTTTCTAGATTGACTTTCGGTTCGAGGTGAGATGTGAAAGTGATAGCAGATTTTTGTATTATACCTATTGGGGTGGGTGTGTCAGTATCAAATGAAATTGCTGTGTGCGAAAAGATTCTGCGCGATGCTGGTTTGAAGATTAAGTTGCATGCTTATGGGACTAATATTGAAGGAGAATGGGAAATAGTTTTTGATGCAATAAGGTCATGCCATCAGGTCCTCCATCAGGCTGGTGTTCCGCGTATTAGTACAACGCTCAAGTTTGGAACAAGAACGGATCGGGATCAATCAATGGAAGACAAGGTCGAAAGTGTCCAAAAAAAACTGGACTAGATGCTATTATTTAAGTTGGTTTTTAAACCGAAAAAATTGAAAATAGTGTGGTTTTTGAAGTATAATCCTGACATATATGTGATATTTGGGGGGTATAGTAATGGGTTTAGGAGGCTGGGAAATTGGGGTTATTCTTGTAGCAATTCTCATCATCTTTGGACCGAAGCGTTTACCAGAAATGGGAAGTTCGCTTGGGAAAGCGATTCGGGAATTTAAAAATGCTGGCAAGGAAATCCAAAATGATATAACTCAAACTATGAACGAAAATAGCTCGGATATGAATTCGAAAAAGGATGCCTGAAAGTAATTACCAAGAAACTTCTACGAGTGAGATGACATTTTGGGAGCATCTCGAAGAATTACGCCACCGCCTTATAGTTTCCCTGATTTCAGTTGGTTTTTTCATGATTTTAAGTTTGTCTTTCAGTAGACCAATTGAAAGAATTATGAAGCTGCCGCTAGATTTATCGACTAACAAACTTCTCGCGTTTTTGATCGATCGGATATTTGGTCAAGGTGCAACATTTATGGGGTTTTTATCGATATCACTGAGAGCGAGTTCGATGGGAGTTGAAGCAAAGTTGATAAAAGAAGGACCGCTTGAAGGCATTATGGCGTATCTTAAAATTAGTATTACTTTTGGGATTCTATGCGCTTCACCCATCTTAATATATCAGGTTTGGGCTTTTGTTCTTCCTGCATTCACGGCTAAGGAAAAACGGTTTGCTCTACCCCTTTTTTTAATCATCATACTTTTTTTTGTTATTGGAGCGTTGTTTGCATATTTTATTGTTGTACCAGTAGTGCTTAGCTTTTCTTCTAAGCTTTTTGAGGGGACCGAAAACCTGTGGGGAATTGAAAAATACTTCAATTTTCTGGTTCAGTTGCTCGTGGGATTCGGAATTGCATTTGAACTTCCAGTAGTTATGTCTTTCCTATCCTTTGTTAATGTAATTCATGCGAATGGCTTTCGTCAGAAACGGAATGTTGCTTGGGTGGGAATTATGGTGCTATCAGCATTTTTAACACCCGCAGATATACTCTCAATGTTGTTGATGGCTATTCCTTTAATCTTACTGTACGAGCTAGGGATTTTCTTCGCTTTTCTCGTTGAACAGGAGTCTGAAGTCTATGTCTGATTTGAACCTTACCTCGGAACTAGCGTTTTTATATAATTTACAGCAGATTGATGCTGATATTTTAACTCGACGTAAAAAGCTTAAGTCGATTCCAAACGATATCCGGAAATTGCGAGAGGATTTTGGGGTGCACGAGCAAAAATTAAATGCGTTGAAAGATCAACTTTCTCAGGTTGAAAAGGAACAAAGGTCTCAATCAGCAGAAATAGGAGCATTGGATGAACAAAGGAAAAAATACCAAACCCAGTTAACTTCTGTGAAGACCAACGATGAAATGAAAGCACTGTATAACCAATTAGAGTTTATTGATAAGCAGGAGGAAGAAATTGAGGACAACATCCTAGAGTTTATGTTAACTATTGATGACCTTGGTGGAGAAATCAAAAAAGAGCGCGAGATTCTATCAGTGAAAAGTGCAGATTACAAGGTTGAAGAAGCTAAACTACAGGAAATCGCTCAGGGAATTGAGGAAGATATTTCCGAAATTCAGGAGACGCGTCAAGACTTGGTCCAGAAAATTGCTCCAGATTTACTTAGGCAATATCAGAGTAGAACGACAACCCAATATGCTAGCTTAGTTGCTCCAGTAGTAGGTAACAATTGTGGTAATTGTAAGTTAACAATTCCACCACAAATGCTGAATGAAATTAAACAGTCAACAAAAAAAATTGCTTGTCCATCTTGTAAGTTGATTTTGTTTGAGCTTCCAGATTCTGAGCGAGCTAATGGTGCTACTAGCGAATGAAGTATGGTTTTCTCATTTGTATCCCTGTTTCTTGATGAAACCGATTGAATAACTCCGCGTTTATTGACAGCAAGTATGAATTCTGACCCAATTAGCAGGATCGATTTTCCAATGCAATTTTTAACCCGTTTGAAGCTGTTGATTACTGTGTTAATTCTTTCGTTTGCTCTTTTCAGGCAGGAGACTGTTGGCGAAGATACGAGCCAGCTTAGTACTGGGTTCTCGCTAAAATATATTGTTATTGATCCGGGGCATGGCGGTAGAGATCCTGGTTGTGTCAGCCAATCTGGAGTAAAAGAAAAGGACATAACGTTGTCGGTTTCACGAAAGTTGGCCGAAGTACTAAGGCAAAAAAACGAGTATGAAGTTTTTTTGACCCGTGCTGATGATCGTTTTATGTCGCTTAGGCAGCGTGTTGCCTTTGCCAACCAGGAAAGTTTTCCTCCCAACCAATCGATCTTTTTGAGCCTTCATTGTAATTCGTTTAAGGATCAGCGTATCCATGGCATGGAAAGCTTCAAATTTGATCTGGATGCAACGGATGAGCTCGCTGCAGAATTAGTTGAAAGAGAGAACGCGCAGGAATCAGTTGACAAATTCGATTTCATGATCATCAATTTGCGCAAACGTGGTAATGAAAAATACACAGAGCAAGTGGCACGAATCCTTCAAAAATTGCTTGTTAAACAACTTGGTGTGAAAAATCGGAATTTACATGCTTCAAGAAATGCAGGGGTTCGTGGTGCTCCGTTTTATGTTCTCGCATGGACGAAGATGCCTAGTGTTTTGCTTGAGTTGGGTTTTATATCAAACGATGCTGAGAGGAAGAAAATGACCGAAGAAAAATACCAAGACAGAATTGCTAGTGCATTAGCAAAGGGGATCAAAAAGTTTGATCAGCAATTGCCGGAGTGAAATTGAGGTAGTAATCTTCTAGTTTGATGGGTTCTTTATATAGTAATGTTCTTGATTTAAAAGAAACAGGGCTTGTACAAGCTCTTACTAGCCATCGTCTCGATTCTCAGTCCGACCGAAGAAGATTCTACGATCAAGTTCGGCTTGGCCCCGAACAGCTCGTTTTCTGTCAGCAAGTTCATGGCAATAAGGTTGAGGTTATTTTACAGCCCTCTCGACCCTATCCTTATCCCTTACCATTGGCGGAAGCAGACGCGATAATCACAAATCAGGTTGATCTGGCTATTGCTGTGTTTACCGCAGATTGCATCCCCGTTTTTATTTTAGACTTATGTACATGCTCAATTGGAATTGTACATGCAGGTTGGCGTGGGACATACAAACTTATTTCAGCTAAGGCTATTCAGTCAATGCAGAAGCACTTTGGCACGAAACCTGTTAATTGTCTAGTCTATTTGGGAGTATCAATACAACAGAGTTGTTATCAGGTCAGCCAAGATTTGGCAGACCAGTTTGAGCGTCATTTTGGTCCTGATGTTCGTACTAGTGATAATAAACTTAATTTGCACTTTGCTAACATTCAACAATTAGTTAATGTTGGGGTTCCTTTTGAATCGATTTCGGTCTCCCCTTTTTGTACAGCTTGTCGGACTGATTTGTTCTATTCGTTTCGTGTAGAACGAGAGTCCGCTGGAAGGCTAATTTCACTAATTCGATTACTTCCGAATTCCGATTGAACTACGTCCCTAAATCTGTTATGATTACTAGTGAGGTTGAATTCTTAAAAATCCACTTTCTTGTTAAAGATGTATGAACGTAAAGATTAAACGAATCGATGAGAGTATACCACTACCTCTATATGAAACGCGTGGTTCTGTTGGTTTCGATTTTTTGTGTCGGGAGTCAGTGGAGGTTCCACCTCAAGATATCTCGCTTATTCCAGCTAATGTAATTATTGAGACTCCCCCTGATTATATGTTGTTGGTGACCTTACGAAGTTCAACTCCAAGGAAAAGAGGTCTTTTAATTCCACATGGTATTGGAGTAATCGATCAAGACTATTGTGGTAATGGAGATGAAATTCAGATTCAGGTCTACAATTTCACTAGTCAATCCGTCTTGATTGAACGAGGGGATCGAATCGCACAAGGAATTTTTGTCAGGGTTGGTTGTGCAAGTTGGCAAGAAGTGCAACGGATGGACGAGAAAACGCGTGGTGGTTTTGGTAGTACGGATAGCAAGTAATTTCGATTGATTGGAGAAAGTTTGTGCATAAGCTTAAAGTGTGTATGATTTCAGGCTCGTTTGAGTATGGTTCTGAAGAATCGCTCTCAAATTTCAAGGATTATCTTAAAGAATATCAACAAGATATCGAAACAACTATGATCATCTACAAAACTGAAGATGATTGTCAGTCTTTACAGCCTTTAGAGTCAACGGATGTGATGGTACTTTTCACACGAAGATTGAATACGAAAGGAGAGGAACTCAAACGTTTCAAATCGTATTGCAATTTAGGTAAACCAATTGTTGGTGTTCGGACTGCTAGTCATGCCTATCAGAATTACCTTGAATTTGATCGAGATGTTTTAGGTGGGAGTTATGCTGGACATTTTGGGCATGGCCCAATAGCCCATGTCCAAATCAAAGAGGAAAATGTGGATCATCCAATACTTGCAGGTCTCCCCAATTTTGATTCTTATGGCAGTTTGTATAAGAACCCGAATAATGCAAAAGATATCACTACCCTAATGACAGCAAGCACATCTGAGGGAAACTGTGAGCCAGTAGCATGGACTAGAGTTCATAATGGAGGGCGAATTTTTTACACATCTCTTGGACATCAACAAGATTTTCGTGTAGATTATTTTCTGTCACTGCTGACAAATGCCATTCTGTGGGCTGGTGGACGAAAATAGCAAGGCAGACAAAGAAAATCGTCTTTTATATAAATTTTTGTAGGGCTTAGGTAGCTTCATGGGCTTTCAGCATTTCCAAAGATTCTGGGGTTCCCAGTTGCTTTAGAGCTGTCAAGGCATCTTGTCGGATTTTGATGCTTTCATCATCTGTTGCTTTT
This sequence comes from Candidatus Poribacteria bacterium, assembly GCA_002709695.1. Lineage (GTDB taxonomy): Bacteria > Poribacteria > WGA-4E > WGA-4E > UBA9662 > UBA9662. Next base: position 236,093 of record PAQF01000026.1, on the reverse strand, counting down.
ATTAGGAAAATCTGACGGTAAGCTTGGATGGCTTCCTCCGGTTTTTTTTGATCAATGTAGACGTTTCCCAAGTTTAGATGCGCTTCGGAATTTGTCGGGTGGAGTTTTATGGCATTCTGAATTAATTCGATTGCCAAGTCAAGATTCCCTTGTCGTCTGTATACATCTCCCAAGTTATTGTGTGCATCGACATCATCGGGGTTGAGTTTAATAGCTGCCTTATAAGCTTGGATGGCGTCTTCTAATTCTCCTTGATCTGCACAGACTACACCTAAATTGTAATATAAATTAGCGTCTTCAGAATTGAGTTGGAGAACTTTTTGGTATTTCTCTCTCGCTTCTTTTAGGTTTCCTTGTTGATATGCTTTATTTCCTTGATTGAAATATGCCACTTTCAAATTTTCGGATGCGTTAGTATCTTCAGGGGTGAATTCAACAACTTTCTCGTAGGCATGAATGGCGTCCTCCAGTTCCTCTTGATCTGTACAGACTAACCCTAAATTGTAATATGCACTGACGTAAGCCGGGTCGATCTCGATAGCTTTCAAGCAAGCTTTTTTGGCGTCCTCCAGTTGGTTCTGACTGTGGTAGGTAATACCTAGATTATTGTAGGCATAAACGTAATCAGGATTAATCTCGATAGCTTTCAAGTAAGCTTTCTTAGCCTTCTCCAGTTGGTTCTGGCTACGGTAAGCATTACCAAGGTTGTTATGTACGTCGGCATCACTGGGGTCAATTTTGATAGCGCTTTCATAGGTGTGTATAGCCTCTGCGAGCTTTCCCTGTTCTTTTAGTGTAACCCCTAAGTTATTGTATGCATCAATGTTGTTAGGATTAAGTTTAATGGCTTCTTGATATGCTTGAATCGCGTTGGCCAATTTTTCTTGGTAACGATAGACATTGCCCAAACCGTAATGGGCTTCAGCATCCTCGGGATTGAGTTTAATAGCTTCTTGGTACGATTGTAAGATTTCTTCCAATTTATCTTGGTCGTTATACAAATCGTCTTGTTGAAGGATATCTGAAATATCCAACTCGAAAGTGTCAGAATCCTGTTGAAGGATGTCTGAAATGTCCAGCTCAGAAGTGTCAGAATCAGGATTTTCTTTCATGAAGGCCTCTTATTTACATCACTGGGCGAAAAACTAATTCTGAAAACCGTTCCCCGCTTTGATATGGTGTATGTCTGATGGGTTTGTCATAGTTCTAATGCTTGAATGTATATTGGGGATTTTTGCCGACCTGCGCATTAAGGACGTTGTCATCGATATACTCAACGGGGGCCTCTCAGGTCGAATCTTCTTGAGCTATTAAGACTTTAACTATTTTGTCTATGTCATATATAGCATTACCTGATAATGGTTCCAATCCTAATTTTCGCAAAATTACCCCATCTATTTGTAAAAAATAAAGACCAAGGTACATAATCATGTAATTGGTCTGTTTTTTGATTGTTGCTGATACTTAATTATCCTCTCATAGTCCCATTTAAACCATCTTAAGACTTGTTTCTGTGTTGGGTAACACCCTTCTAAAACTTCACTCTTACGGTCTTTTATATTAGGATCTAATGGACTATTCATACAGGTATCAAATACCCATAATTTCTCGGGACAGAGACGAGCCATTACATTGTGTATACTAATGTGTCGATAGTGACCGTACTCACCACCTTGATTATGTGTGACGACTTTGTCCCAATCTTCCTCGTTCAAAACTTTTTCTATCCGAGGTATTAATATCGACTCGTTGTATGCAGTTGATGATTTGTATGGCTCACCATCCCAATGTTCCCATTTTTTGACCCCTAATAGTTCCATAGCGCATATAAACTCTTTGTGTCTCATCAAATGATTCCCATAATCTAATGCGACGACCTTATATTCTCCTCTATGTTTTATCAATTCCCCACCACCGAATAGCGTCTCATCGTCAGGATGGGCAACAATCATTAATTTATTAACTGGCATAAAATACTTCTATTTTGGGGTGTACTTGTAGCATGCTAGCAGGTCTATCTGTTGTTACGTTTCCGTTGAAACATTCATCTAAGATATCCCACTTATCAGATCCACTTGCAATCAATATAATCCTTTTAGATTCCCTTATGGTCTGCAGACCCATTGTAAAAGCATGTTTTGGTACCTCATCAACAGTTTTGAAGAATCTACTGTTTGCTTGGATCGTTTCTTCAGCTAACTTCACTTTTCTTGTTTTGGAAGTTAGTGCTGAACCTGGTTCATTAAATGCAATGTGACCATTATGTCCTATACCTAGAATGGTCAGATCCAAGTTCCCTTCAGCTTTTATTGTTTTATCATACTCATTATTAGGGAAATGAATGTTCTTTTCCTTTAGATTTACATGTGAGAATAAATTTTTCCTCATGTACATATGATACGATTCGGGGTGAGCGTGGCTTATATTTTCATACTCGTCCAAATTAAACGTTTTAACATTACTCCAGTCCAAATCAAATTGAATTAGATTTTTGTACATACCAATTGGTGTTGATCCTGTGGGTAAACCGAGCTTACAATCAGGCTTACTTTCAATCGTCTCCGCAACTACAGAAGCTGCATATTCAGACATTGTTTTGTAATTCTCAAAAAATGTTATCATTATCTAATTTTGTGAAATTCCTGATAACGTCGCATCTAGTGTAAACAACAGCATTGATTCCTTCCCTGACATGACTATCATGCTTCCATAGTTCAACGAGATGTTCACTTTCCTATATGGAATTATCCGGTATGCGATTCTCGTTGCTTTTTATTGGAGAGTTTGAGGGAAGTTAACATGGCTGACATTCTGAGCTAAATTATATTTACTATCTGCTAGGCTTGTCAAGCAGGATAGTTGTCTTCAAAGTTAGTCGACATCATTCAGTTGAGGTAGGTGTCTTGAGCTGTGTGATGTTGAATCGTATGTATAAGGACATTATTCGGTTTTTTGACGATGATTCTTACTGTTCATTAATTACCATAGCTACAACTTAGGTTGCTAAAGCAATAGTACGCTAGCTTATGCTAGGTTTGTAACAAACACTTTCTCAGGAATTTTCCACTTTGACTTAAACCTTCTAGCCGTCGATCTCCGCTGAAAACTTGATCTTCGTGTTCAATTATTATTGGGCATTCGATCTGTCGTTCATAGCAGATAATGAATAGTTTCTGCCAATCAAAATGGGCGAACCCTGGTAGGCGATAGCGGCCCCAATGTCCCCAGCCACGAGAACTTCGACGGAATATGCCATCGCGTTTAATGCGACCATCGAAAATTTCGGTATCCTTTGCGTGAATAATATGTATCCGTTCGGCAAATTCGTCTAAGGCTAAGTGGGTGTCAATTTTTTGCCAAATGAGATGGGAAGGGTCAAGCTCTAAGCCCATCATTGATGAAGGGATGGCTTCGAACATCAGTCCCCAGGTTTCTGGGGTAACTGCTAGGCTAGCGCCGTCACCAAAGGGGCCCACGCTACGATTTCCTGGCCAATTCTCAAATGCTAACTTAATTCCTCGTTTTTCAGCTAAATCAGCTATAGGCGAGTAGACTTCTTTGTAACGGGCCACATTGTCTTCCAAACTAATCTCAGGGTCATATCCCAAAGGACCAGCACCTGCGATGATGGCATTGTCCATTATTTTACACACATCCATGATCTGTTTCATTCGATTAAGTTCATACATCAGATCAGATTTTCTAGTTCGAATAGATGGCCACTGAATCAGAAATGAAGAGATCGTTAATCCGTTTTTACGTAGCAAATTCAGAGCACTTGAGCGTGTAGCTTTTGCCTGATTAGTATCCCCGATCCATTCCATTGGAGGGCCGGAAATTTCAAGGCAGTCGAACGATGGATCGATGCCAGCAAACTCAACTGTTTCTTGGCTATAATCTGTCAAAAATCCCAATTTCATGCTTAACTCCTTTAACTTTGCATTCAACGTATTTTGTGTAAAGGTATGAATCGGCAAATAAATACTAAGACCATTTGAATGTTGTTTGTATTTTAATTTTAGGTTTTTGAAGTTTCAAGGTCATGATGGCTTGGGTCTATGAAACTTCCTTGATATTAGTTTCTTGAGTAATCCAAACAGTGTAGTGTCTCAAGATGTTTTTGCCAGTATATTCGCCACTTTATTAATGGCTGTCGCCATGTCGTCGATATCGGAAGAATCCATGTGCTCGTGGATTCCTAGTACTGCGACCGTGCTAAGTCCATGGACAGCATTAGGTACCAGTTCTGGGCTATAGTGATACTGACGTGAGACGTAGGGACTGTTGAATGGAAACCCGCTATTTCCATAAGTTTGCCCTTTGGTTAAAAAGTTACCTCGCATGTAAATTGGATCTTTAATGTAGTTAGGCGATACCGGTACACCTTCAGCAGTGACGGCACGACAGAATATTTCTGCATCATGACCAGTGATGTGGAAGATATAATTCCACCAGGAAACTTCCCGGTCCTTTGGCAAAGGTATCGTCTCGATGCCAGGTGCGTTAGCAATTTCGTTAGTAAGTTGTGCGCCCAGTGTGACACGACGTTCAACTACTGATCGTACTTTTTCTAGTTGGGCAATACCAATAGCACCTTGCATTTCGGTCATTCGATAGTTTGGAGCTAAGAAAGCGTGGTCACGATCGCCCATGTACTGATAGTCCCAACCTTTATCGGAGAATAACTTGAGCCGGATATAAGTATCTTCATCATTAGTGATGATAAATCCACCATCACCAGTCGTCATATGTTTGGATTGTTGAAGACTGAAGCAACCCATGTGTCCGAATGTCCCTACGTAGTGATCTTTGTAGTTGGTAGCGTGAGTCTGGCTACAATCCTCGATCAAGGTCAAATTGTACTGCTCGGCGATTTTGATAATCTGGTCGATTTCACAGGGGTGGCCAAAAAGATGTACCAGGATGATGGCACGAGTTCGATCGGTAATGCTAGCTTCTATGGAGTCTGGTATCATGTTTAGTGATAGAGGGTCGACATCGGCAAAAATTGGTACAGCATTTTGCATCAGAATTGGCATTACGCTACCAGGGTCAGTAATAGGAGCAGTAATAATCTCATCTCCCGGTTCAGGATTAACAGCGCCAATTGCAGTGTGAATAGCAGCTGTTCCACTAGTCGATGATTGGGCATAGCTTGTTCCATAGAAAGCTGCGACTTTTTGCTCAAACTTTTTGACGAAAGTGCCGCTTTTACCAAAGAGGTTTTGGCTTCGTACGGCCTGTAGGAGTAATTCTTCCTCTCTCTCTCCAAACGGCGTCCGCATGGGAAATGGAGTGTTTCGTACTTTTTCTCCACCATTGATAGCGAGTGTGGTCATGATCGTATCCAAGCTCGGTTTTTTCTAATTCTACCAAAATATTGTCAAGTATGGCAATTATCTATGATAAGCAAGTAGGTACATGATAGTATTAGGATTAAGGCTTTCCAACTTGAAAGTCATAGATAATTATTAAATGATGTGCCGTTTAGAACAGGTGAAGGTTATGAAAGCTGCATTCGGTAGAGTCTCAATTACACCACCCATCAACGGTACCTTTCCCGATTTTTTCTTTCAGATAGAAGGTGTCCTAGACGAAATCTATGCAAGGGTGGCTATTCTCGATGTAGGTTCGTTACCAGTTGTTATTGTGGCATTGGATGTTCTTGGCGTTGGCGTAGCTGAGATGATAGATTTGGAAACAGCGCTTTCTGAAAAAGTCGGGATTTCTCCTGAGCGGATATGGATAACTGGCAGCCACAGTCATTCTGCACCAATTTTGTGTCCAATTGATCTCTACGGTGGATTTAGCCCTTATTTAATTGGATTGAAAACTCGTTTGGTAAATTTAGTTGTTGATCTCCTACAAAAGCTAAAACCTATCTCTATCCAATTTGGTCGATCAACTTGTAATTTCAATGTCAATCGTCGCCGAATTGATGAAAATGGTAATTGTAGTATGGCTCCCAATCCAGATGGTATAGTTGACAAAAGTGTGCCAGTGATCAGTTGTCGTAATGAAGATGGCATTCTAGTTGGTGTTTTCTTCAGTTACTGTTGTCATCCGACAATCCTACTGGGACCTAAAATTTCCGGAGACTATCCGGGATGGGCACAACTTTTACTGGAAAAAGAATACGACTCAACTGTGGCTCTTTTCTTACCTGGTGTTTTTGGTAATATTAGGCCTCATCTCGAGGGTGGAGATAGTTTCCGTCTAGGAACTGAATCAGATGTAATCTCATGTGGACAGAAGTTAGCGGAAGCAGTGCAGGATGGTATGCAAAATTGCCGTGATTTGTCAATTGATGCTATCTATGCTTGGCGAAGTAAACCTCAATTGCCAATTGACAAGCCATTATCAAATGATGAGCTAGACTACATAGCGACTCAATCAATCGAATCCCAAAGAAAAAATGATACATCTAGATCTTGGAGAGATAGTTTTCATATAGCTCAACGTCAATGGGTTCAACAGGTTCGATTAGAAAATGCGGAGGGGCATAGACCAAGTTATCAAACTTACACTTTTTCTAGGTTGCAATTGGGTGAATTGAATTGGGTTGGGTTATCTGGTGAATTCTTTTTGGAATATGGTACTTATGTTCAGCAACTCGGGGGTTCTGAGACAACACTGGCATTTGGTTACACGCAAGGGTGCCAAACATATGTACCGACAGCCGAAGCTTTGATGCAAGGTGGATATGAAGTGGAGGCTTATAAACGTTGGAAACAGAGTGCTCCTTTTAAGCCGGAAGTGGAAGAGGTGGTCAAAGAAGCAATTGTTGATCTTATAAACTCTCGGCCCTAGCTGTGTGGGGTTGATGTTGGCGTTCGACTGGGTAATAGGCTGGAAAGTAAGCAATAAAATCAAGGGTTCTGCGATTGTACACAGTAGAGAATGAATTGGTTGGCTGAATGCGAGTTTCATATCGGATGTTGACATTCTTTCAAACAAATGAAAAAATTCTAATGTGGTTTTAATATAGATTTGTTGTGGGAAAGTTTCCACTGAATGAAAAACAACGTCAGGATATTCTTAAAGAAGCATAGCCCCGAGCAATTGTTTCCTGCTGAACCTAACTTGGGTAGTTGGTATACAGAGCAGGAGATTGAAGTGGCTACAAAAGCTATCCGAGATTCAATGGATTGGCGGGTTGGATTTGGTTTCATTGTTGACGAAATCCTTCACTAATTATTGTGGAACGGAATTTGCAATTTCACTTAGCACTGCAAGTGTGGGACTTGACTTGGCGATGATAAGCCTTGGTTTGGAACCGGAGGATGAAGTTATCTGTCCGGCTATCAATTTCAAAGCGTCGCCTTTAGCAGTACTTGGGCAAGGAGCGAAGCTCGTGTTCTGTGAAATCGATCCGCATACTTTTAACTGTGATTCAGCGGATGTTGAACGACGAATAACTCCGAATACACGGGCAATCTTTCCCGTTCATATGAATGGTCTTTCTGCACCTATGGATGATTTATTAGATATTGCAGAACGCTATCCACATCCAACTCATGGTCCGTTAAAAGTGATTGGTGATGCAGCTCGTGCTTGTGGTGGATATAAGGAAACCAAGATTGGTAAGAAAGGTTGGATGAACGTATTCAGCTTTCATACAATGAAACTGATGACGACGCTTGGAGAAGGTGGTATGATTACCACAGACGATCCAGAATTGGCTAAGATGTTACGTGGGATCCGGCAATGGGGAAATGAAGCGGATACTTGGGGATCAAGCTATAAGATGACCAAAGTGCAAGCAAGCAGTAGGAAGTGTCCAATTAAATCGTCTTGATGACATGGTCGAGCAGCGTGTGAAAAGGGCCCGAGATCGTCTGAAAATGTTAGAAGGTATACCGGAATTAACTTTAACATTTGAGCCTCCAGATTGTGATCATACATTTTATTTATTTACATTGTTGGTTCCTCCGGAATGGGGTGGGCAAAAGCGGGATCGGCTTTGTCAAATGCTTCGAGAGGAATATAACGTTGGTACGATGGTGGCGAACCCTCCTGTTTGGGAGGCTCAACCATATATTTATAGGTGAACCTTCGACCAGATAGCTAGACTCCCTGTTTCGGTAGACACGGCGAAACGATTATTTTGTATTTCGTTGCATCCATTGATGAGTGAGGAAGAAAACGCATATGTTGTTGCTTCTCTGTGGGATGTAGTTGAGAGGATGAGAAAACTCTAATTCTTGGATGGTAGATCTATGTTCAAATCCAATATGTGTTAGTGTTTTTCCAGCTTGTATATGTTGTTTTAGGGGAAATGTGGTCCGGATTTCTCGGTCACGAAGTTATCAAAATCTATGTTGAGACTTAGAACCTAATAATCAGTAGGCGCATGATAGACCTGCAAAATAGGAAGCATGTATGTGGAATGTCTGTACCGACTATGGAATGAGAAATGGCTTACCAAACGCTAGATACGCTAAGATTTGACAACCGATTTATCCATGAGTTACCAGCTGATCCTGAAACTGAAAACTATTGTCGGCAGGTAATGCGGGCTTGCTATTCTCTTGTAAAACCAGCGAAAGTCTCGGAACCACAGCTGATTGCTTATTCGAAAGAGGTAGCAGAGATATTAAATTTAACCGGTAAGGAATGCGAGTCGTCTGACTTCGCGCAGGTCTTTTCTGGCAACCGTATACTGAAGGGAATGTCTCCTTACGCTACCTGTTATGGTGGGCATCAGTTTGGTCATTGGGCAGGTCAGCTCGGTGATGGACGTGCAATAAATTTGGGAGAGGTCATCAACCAACAGGGGGAAAGGTGGGCATTGCAACTCAAGGGGGCAGGTCAGACTCCTTACTCGCGAAGGGCTGATGGCTTGGCCGTTTTACGCTCTTCAATCCGTGAATTCTTATGCAGCGAAGCGATGTTCCATTTGGGGGTGCCTACTACACGAGCTTTGAGCTTGACGTTGACCGGAGAGCAAGTTATTCGCGATATGTTTTATGATGGAAATCCTAAGTTGGAGCTTGGTGCAGTTGTTTGCCGAGTAGCACCCTCGTTTACACGTTTTGGGAATTTTCAGATTTTTTCGGCTCGGGGGGAAATTGACGTATTACAGCAATTAGTAGATTATACTATTCTCACCGATTTTTCCCATTTGGGGAAACCCTCACCAGAAATCTACCTCAAGTGGTTCCATGAAGTCTGTCAACGGACAGCTGAGCTTATTGTACACTGGATGCGTGTGGGATTTGTTCACGGCGTCATGAATACTGATAACATGTCCATTTTAGGTCTGACAATTGACTATGGACCCTATGGTTGGTTGGATGATTACTCGCCTGCTTGGACCCCTAATACGACTGATTCTGAGGGACGACGTTACTGTTTTGGTAATCAATCTCAAGTTGCTCATTGGAACTTGGCTCAGCTAGCGCGAGCGATCTATCCCTTGATTCAGCAGGCAGAACCGTTACAGAGTATATTAGATAGTTACACGGAAGAATATGAGAGTGGATGGCGAAAGATGATGAGTCGAAAGCTGGGTCTGAATGCTTTCGACTCGTCTGACGAGGCGCTAGTTACTGAGTTACTTGCTATTCTTGAGTTTGTCGAAACTGACATGACCATTTTTTTTCGTCAATTAGCTTTGATTGATGCTGAAGTTGAATCACCATTTAGCATGGATGGTACAATGCCTATGGAACCCGTTATGGATGCTTATTATCAACCGGCACAGTTAACCTACGACAATGTAAATCGCATCAATAATTGGATATGTAGCTATATAGAACGGGTGCGTTGTGATGGAACATCAAATAAGACGAGGCGGATACGGATGAACAGTGTTAATCCAAATTATGTTCTGCGTAATTATATGGCCCAACTGGCTATCGATAAAGCAGAGCATGGTGATAGTTCTATGGTAAGTGAATTGCTAGAATTACTCCGTTATCCTTACGATGAACGATCCGAAAATCAGAAATATGCAGTGAAACGTCCTGAATGGGCTCGTAATCGCCCTGGGTGTTCAATGCTTTCGTGTAGTTCATGAATGTGGAGATTCAGGTGTTCTTTTCAATTTTTTATTGAGTTAATTGAGATGATTATTAGTTTTAATCGCTCATATTTGGATTAATGGTGCTATTAGTCCAACTCGGTTTTTTTAGAAGATGTATTTGATGAAATTGAGGATTGGTTTTCAAATAATCAATCATTGGGCTAAGACAGGTGGACAATGGGAATCATCGAATTGACATCGGATCAATATTTTGTGTGTATCCGAACTCAATCTATGTTATTTTTGGTTTCAGTTTGGGTTGTATGTATAGATGAAAGATAATCCTGTCCAGTTTGCTGTCGTCAGAGAAGACCCGAAAATAGAAGCGAAATTAGTTTGCTTACATCAGGTTAACGAAGTCTTATTGATTGCGTCTGGTGGTTGTACTGCGTTTACACTACAGTCATTGTTCCCTAGTCTAAATTTGACTCTTTTGGATTTTAATCCGGCACAGTTGGAGTTGATTGAAGAGAAAAAACGGGTACTTTCTAACATAGACTCAAAGGTGCATCGACGCACTTTCAATATTGGGACAAGCGATTCAAGAGGGCTCAATCAATGTGGAAACTTTGAATCATTATTTCGGGGATTGCGTGAGTTTATTTTCGATCTAGTGGCTGACGAAGAACAGATTCGAACGTTGTTTGAAGAGAGAAATGGTTTTAAGCGTGCCCCGAAACTTCTCTTCTCGAGTAGATATTGGTCAGTAGCGTTTGACATGTTTTTTGGTGATTCGATTCTGAATGCGATGTTTGGGCCTGATGCTACGCAACATGCGGAACCTGGAAGTTACCCGACATACTTTCGAAAAGTATTTGAAAGGGGACTGGTGTCTGACCAAGCGTTTGACAATTACTTTCTCCACCATGTGTTTCTTGGATATTATCTCGATCGGCCAAACTGTTTACCATACTATTTGACTGTTCCACCACGCGATTATCGTTTTCAGATGGTGGAGGGAACAATTGATCAAGTTTCTGACTTGGGACGTTTTGATTTGGTGAGTCTATCTAATATCATGGACTGGATGTCGCCGGCCGATATTACTTCCCTTTTGGGCAATCTTAAAAGCCAGATGAAGTCGGGAGCTATTGTTATTTTTCGTCAACTCAATAATCCTACAGACCTAGAGACTTATTTTGGTGATTCGTTCCAGTTTGATTCGGTTTTGGAGAACAAGCTATTGGAATATGAACGTAGTCTGTTCTATTCTGGTCTTCACATTGGGAAAAAGAGGTAATTAGCTATGAAAACACTTATTACACAAATCCTTAAAGAAACAAATCCACAAATGAATTCATACTTTGTATCTTTGAAAGATGGTACTTTTAGCAAGGATGATTTTGTCGAAACGCAGATCCAATTCCACTTTGCCGTGGTTTTTTTTAGTCGTCCTATGGCAGCAGCAGCTGCCAAAATTCCGGAAGCGAAACTGCGCTTAGAGGTCATTCGGAATGTATGGGAAGAGCATGGAGAAGGCAATCCATCGCTGATCCATGGAAATACATTCCTAACATTTTTAGATCGCTTAGCGGGGGTTAATCTTGAAGACATTGCAGTACGGTCAATGTGGCCCGAAGTTCGTGCTTTTAATACGATACTTGTTGGTGCTTGTGTAATGGATGAATACCTGGTTGGCATTAGTGTCTTGGGGGTTATCGAACGTATGTTTTCAGAAATCTCGGGATGGATAGGCGAATCAATTGTTAATCGAGGTTGGATTCCGATCGAGCGATTGATTCACTACAATTTGCATGCGGATTTGGACATTAAGCATGCAGATGATTTTTTTGAAGTTCTCCGACCTGCTTGGGAAGCTGAGATCGAAAATCGTTACTATATTGAGCAAGGACTGCGTCTTGGCGTATTTATTTTCAATAGACTCTATGAGGATCTCTACGATGCTCGCGAGCGTAGAATATTTCGTGATGTACGTGGACCGCATACACGAGCCTCATAGTAAATTCACATTGGAACTCATCATATGCGGAGAGACTCTTTCGATGTTCAAGAATTACGGGAAAGTGATTGGAACTGCTTTCAGGATCGTGTCGCGGATTTGGAAAAGGGAATTAGCTATCCATTAGGTACAGATCGGTTTGAGATTGATCACGGCAAAGATTACTTTGCATTCTTTACTCGTATGGGAAAATTACATTACTACGTTGTACTTGGAGGTGAGAAGGTCATCGCAGTGGCTGCTGCTATCCTACGTCAAATACCAACCTCTGGGAATCAAAAACCGAAAAAGACATGGTACTTTTGTGATTTGAAAGTGCGACCGGAATCACGCGGATATAACATCCCATTCAAAATGTTTGCTAGCGCTATCCCAAAACATTACCTTTCTTGCTCACGTGGTTATGCTATATCGATGGATCTTGGTATTAGAGGTCGAAATCGTGTTGCCTTAATGTTGACAAGATTTCCATTGGTACCAGTTTCAATAGCAACAAAATTAGGGATTGTCTGTTTAGATTACGACAGAATAAGGTCCATTGAACCAATCTTGCGAGAGCAGTTTGGTTCAATTTCTTATCTATCGCTAGAAGGGAAAAAAGATCTCATTTTGGAAAGCACTCAATCCGCTATGCCGTTGCTGCATGTTCAGTTTGGTCCTTGTGCCCAGCAGGGATATCCCGAGCCTTTCCATGGTCATGTGCATATGTTTTGTGCTCCTATCGATGACCCCGTGTTTGAAGAATTGGGTTATCAAGAAATTTATCCATTGGCTACTGCTACAGTAGTCCATCATCGCATGGAGAATTGGGACTGGCGATTTATCCTCACCAGCGACATTTGACTGAGGAAAGGGAAAACGAGATGTTGTTTTACCCTAAAGGTGAGCAGGATATTATTAAGAACAATGCATTAATCATAAACAGATTTGAATTCATTTATTAAAAAGCTTAATATGTTTTTTGTGCTAAGGGGATATTTTCCTGTGTTTAGGGTGTATTATGTTTAGGCAGTTAGTAAGTGTATTGTTGGTATATTTGCTACTAATAGTGACAGCAATCAATTATGGTCAGGTCAACGATGAAGCGAGTCGTTATTGGTCGGAGTGGCGTGGCCCCTTGAGTACTGGTGTTGCGCCATATGCTGATCCTCCAGTAGAATGGAGCAATAGTAAAAACATCCGTTGGCAAATTCCTATACCTGGCCGTGGACATTCAACACCAATAGTCTGGGGCGATTATGTCTTCATTACTACTGCTGTTCCTCATGGTGATGTTTTGGAACCTAAATATAGTAGAGCTCTAGGTGCGCATGATAATCTACCGGTAACACGACATCATAAATTTATGGTTTTTGCTTTGAACCGTCACAGCGGGAAGACTTTTTGGCAGCGAACAATGCATAGGGAATTGCCGTGTGAGGGGGGACATTTTACTTCTAGCTTCGCTTCTAACTCGCCAGTGACTGATGGTGAGCATTTGTTTGTTTTCTTCGGGTCACATGGTCTCTACTGTCTTGACTTAGATGGTGTAGTTCAATGGGAAAAAGACCTTGGGCAAATGCAGACCAAACATGGACACGGTGAGGGAAGTTCTCCGGTGCTCTACGATGAAACGCTGATCATCAACTGGGACCATGAAGGTCAGTCTTTTGTAGTTGCCTTCAACAAGTATACTGGAAAGCGGCTTTGGAAGGCTGAACGTGAAGAGGTAACATCTTGGGCAACACCAATCGTAGTCGAGGTCAAAGGGAAACCACAGGTCATTGTTAGTGGTACGAGTCGTGTTCGAGGGTACGATCTAGTTACTGGTAATGTGATTTGGGAGTGTGATGGGCTTTCTGCTAACATCGTAGCGTCTCCAGTATCGGCTGATGGCATGGTTTACGTGGGTAGCAGCTATGATAGAAGAGCGCTGTTGGCTATTCGACTGGATAACGCTCAAGGAGATATTACTGGCAGTAGCCAAGTGGTTTGGACTCGAACACGAGGTACACCATATGTGCCATCACTATTACTTTATGGTGAGTGGTTGTATTTCCTTCGTCATTATCAAGGAATCCTGTCACGGGTAAAAGCTAAGACTGGTCAAGAAATTGATGGTCCGTTTCGGCTTAGTGGTATCGGAAATGTCTACGCTTCGCCAGTAGCCGCTGCTAACCGATTGTATGTCACTGACCGTACTGGTACAACATTGGTAATTAGCCATGAGCAGAATCCTCGTATATTGGCGATAAACCAACTTGATGACTCTTTCAGTGCCTCGGTGGCCCTTGTTGATCGTGAATTGTTTCTCCGCGGAGAAAAGTTCCTTTACTGTATCTCCGAGGAATAAGAAATACATTCATTATATCGCTTGGTGAATTTCTAGAATTGATTTATTTGTTGAATGATGTGTCGTTTGCAAGAGATTTTATGTGCTATAGAGTGGATGATTTTGGTAAATGGGATTGCAATGTAGGGTAGTTCGGCCCTGTGTTTTCTGGCCAAGGCATATAATGACGAACTAATTTTTAGCCGTATGTCTGGTAAAAACGATGTGATCAATGAGTATTCTATTGGGGTAATACCGAAATAGAATCTAAATTAGCCATTTTTTCGTTGTGGTCGTGTGTTAGTGTAAAACCTTATATGTTAGGGTAAGGTACTTTGATTTAGGATTGAATTTGAGCAGTTGATACTTGTCTGATAACCTGGGATTTGAGTTGCGATGTGTTGTGGCCTATAATAGTATAATGAAGTGTTTCCATAAAGAGCTTGATTCGACTCTTAAATTACAAGTGTTATTGACAAAAATAATTTTGGAAGGAAGACGTGCATTTTAGTACAATTGTTGAAGTAGCTAAACTGATCCAATCCAAGCAAATCTCGCCAGTTGAACTGACTCAGATGCAATTGGAGCGTATTCGGAAATGGGACCCTAAACTCAAGAGTTATGCGACCTTGATGTCGGAACAGGCTATAGATATGGCCAAGCAAGCTGAGGCCGAAATCATGTCGGGGCACTATCGAGGATTATTGCATGGGGTGCCAATTGCTGTCAAAGATCTTTGTAATACCTGTGGAGTTCGTACTATGGGTGGAACTCAAACTAAAGCTGATCATGTTCCAAATTATAATGCTACCGTGGTGCAAAAGCTAGCTGATGCTGGTACGGTTCTGTTGGGCAAGCTGAACTTGACTGAAGGTGCTATGGGTGGATATAATCCTGTTTTTCCCATACCAGTTAACCCATGGCATTCAGGTCGTTGGACTGGCTCTTCCTCCAGTGGATCTGGTGTGGCTACTGCCAGTGGGTTATGTTTCGGTTCTTTAGGGAGTGATACAGGGGGATCCATCCGTTTCCCTGCAGCAGCCTGTGGGGTTGTAGGCTTGAAGCCGACTTGGGGCCGCGTTAGTCGCTATGGTGTTCTCGCATTGGCTGAATCGATGGATCACATTGGTCCTATGGCCCGCAGTGTGGCTGACGCAGGGTTGATGCTGCAGGCAATTGCTGGTCCTGATTCTAATGATCCAACCACTTTGCCTTATCCAGTGCCAGATATGTTGGCGAAATTAGGGCAAGATTTAGCTGGTATCAGAATTGGTTTTGATCCATCTTATGCTACCTCAGATATTGATCAGGAATTGGCTGTAGCTATTGGTAATAGTGTCGATGTGCTGGTCGAGTTAGGGGCAGAGTTGGTTGAGGTCAAGTTGCCAAATATTGATTCGTTTGTATTGGCTTGGCCTGTTCTTTGCACGGCAGAGGCAGTTTTGGCTCACCAAGCTACCTATCCACTGCATCGAAAGGTTTATGGCCCTTGGTTCCGTGGTTGGTTAGATAAAGGAGCGGATGTAACAGGGGCTGATTATGCTAAGGCTAATCAGCTTAGGGCTATTTGTAATGGGCATTTCCTGCATGCTATGTCGGAGATTGATATTCTAATTTGTCCTTCTATGTCGGGACCTCCACATCCGGTTACGGCTGAGACTTTGTATGGCCCCATGACTGATCGGCCTCCAAAGTTTCAAAGGTTCACCGTTCCTTTCAACTATAATGGGATGCCAACACTTTCCGTTCCCTGTGGTTTTACACGTGATAATCTTCCGTTGAGTGTCCAATTGGTGGGGAAGCATCTCTCGGAACCTCTGCTGTGTCAAGTTGGACATGCATATGAGCAAGTTGCTACCTGGCATCAACATCATCCAGACTTGGATGATGCTAGCGCGATTAGCTAAGAAAAAAGGAGTTTACTAGATGAAATTTGGAGTTTGTGCGCCGTTAGAGAAAATGGACTTACTAGCAGAAGTTGGTTATGACTATATCGAGTTGGGGGTGCAGAGTGCTTTGATACCTGAAAAAGATGAAGCTGAGTTCCAGCAAATTCAGGAAAAAGCGTTGGGGCGTTCCATCAAAGCCGAAGCTTATGCGGGGTTTCTGCCAAGCGATCTACGTGTTGTGGGTGATGAGATCGATCAAAAACGTTTATCCAATTATGTGGTCACTGCTTGTCGTCGAGCTCAATTATTGGGCAGTGAAATCATTGTCTATGGTAGTAGTGGTTCTCGTAATGTGGCTGAAGGTTACAACTTTGATCGGGCTTTAGGACAAATAGCTGATTTTTTATCCATGGCAGCTGGCCATGCTGAAATCTACGGTATAACTATTGCTATTGAACCGTTGTGCGCTCGTGAGTGCAACATTATTCGGACGGTAGCTGATGGTTTGGCCTTGGCCAAACGTGTCAATCACCCTAATATCAGGGTCCTAGCTGATCTTTATCATATTTGGCAGGAGTCTGAACCTATGTCTAATATCGTTGAAGCTGCTGAGTGGCTAGCACATGTTCACATTGCAGAACCAGTTAAGCGCTCTTATCCTGGCAACGATAATTTCGATTTCTCGGATTTTTTTTCTACCCTTCAAGCCACAGGTTATCAGGGGCGTGTTTCCTGTGAGTGTAGTTTTGGCGATTTCGATCGCGACGTTGAAACGGCCTTGCATACTATGAAATCTTATTTGGAATAGATCGATGATATTCTGTAAGGAAGATTATCCATCTTGCTTAAGTATTGACTATCAAATCTGCGGTATGTTATTTTTATTTTAATCTATATCTTTTGGGGTTCAGCTTATAAGTTTTTGCGATGACACCTACCGAAACTGAAAATTCCAGCCGAATAATACGTTCCAACCAGAATGTACTTTCCGACCAAGAAGTTCTAACTGAAGGGCCTCAGTATAATGTTCCACTCCAAAAGGCACGTATAAAATGGTACCGTTGCCACGTTACTCGTGAAGTGCTACGTGAACTCAATAGGCGCGACAACTTTCTTGGTTTTGCACAGACACTGGGTTTTCTGGGAGTGTTGGCTGCTGCTTCGGGTGTTGCTGTCTATTCGTCATTCCATTGGCCTTGGTATGTTACTGCGCTGTTGGTTTTTGTTAATGGGCACTTCTGGCATTTTTTGGTCAATGGCTTCCACGAACTTGTTCACGATTCGGTTTTCAGTTCCCGGTGGCTCAATCGAGTTTTCCTGCGTATCTTCTCGTTCTTGGGGTGGTACAATCATCATCTGTTTTGGGCTAGCCATACTGAGCATCACAAATATGCTCTACATCCGCCCGACGATCAGGAAGTGTTATTACCCCAAAAGATCGACTTGAAAAATCTTTGGAAGACGTCCATTATAAATTATCGATACCCTGACTCTCTCATTAGGAGCAAGTTTCGAAACTTCACCGGTTACCTCGATATGGGTAACCCATGGATTGCTTCGCTCTTTCCTGAAACTGATCCAGAGCGTCGTCGTGCCTATGTAAATTGGGAACGTACTGTACTTATTGGTCACTTGTTGATTGCAGGTGTGTCTTTAGCGTTAGGATATTGGATTGTTCTTTTGGTTGTTACTTTTCCAAAGACGTTTGGAGCATGGTTACAATTTCTTTGTAATGCTGCCCAGCATGTAGGGCTTCAGGATAACGTGCCGGATTTTCGCTTGTGTAGTCGGACGATTTATCTTAACCCGATTCTCCAGTTTCTATACTGGCACATGAATTATCACATTGAGCATCATATGTATGCTGCGGTTCCATGTTACAAACTTGGTCGGCTCCACAGGTTAATCAAACACGAAATGCCATATTCTCCCCGAGGTTTATATGAAACATGGAAACACATTGCTGAGATCTTGGATCGTCAGGAACATGACACTAATTACCAGTACGTTGCTGAGTTGCCTACACCTATAGGATAGAGTGTTCTTGCATCTTTAGCTGATTATCCCAGAACTCCCGATGATCATTTTGGCAGGTGCAAAGCATTTTACTGCGGCCATCTCGATTTTCCATGTTTTCATAATTACAGAAGTGTAAATGCCATGTTTGTACAGAGTTAGTTGTTGTTCCACCCAGCTACAAATTAAGTATTTGCACCTGAAACGCCCAAGTGCTTGGCGGAAAAATCTTACTTCGGATACCATCTACGACATTGAGGAGAATTATGGCAAACGATATAGAGACCCATTGAATATGGAAATGCGAAAATTGGGTAGGACTAATCTTCAGGTTAGTGCAATTGGATTTGGGGGGCGCGCCTTAATGAACATCCTGACCAGGCTGTAGCAACTGTTCACAAGGCACTAGAGCATGGGGTCAATTTTATCGATACCGCTAGGAATTACGGTTACAGTGAAAAATATCTGGGTCAAGCGCTTCAGGGCCGTCGCCAAGAATTTTTTCTAGCTACCAAAGTAGCGTTTAACCATGCGGATCTTGTACAGGAAAGTATTGAGACGAGTCTCGCTCAACTCAAAGTTGATAATATAGATCTTATTTATGCTCATGGCTTTAATAATGCGGAGCATTATAGGATATTGATGCGAAAACAAGGAATGCTACATAAACTGGAATCCGCACGTTCGGAAGGATTAGCTCAGTTCATTGGTGTTAGCTTTGATCATTTTTTACCCTTTGATAATAATCAGACTAGCGTGGAGCGGATGATAGCCTTGATTAAATCAGATGCTTTTGATGTGATTCAAATTCCAATGAGCTTGATCCGCATTGAGCGAGTTGAAGATCAAATTTTACCTTTAGCAGCAGAACGGGATTTGGGTGTTGTGGTCAATTTTCCTACGGCTGGTGGTATACTTACAAGTGATATCGGGATCTTTTACAATATACTTGGTTCCTATATCACTACTCCTTATCAAGGCGCATTGCTTTTTTCTTTACTACATCCAGCTATTTCCTGTGTGCTTTCAGGTATGAGCACACAGGCGTTTGCAGATGAGAATTGCGCTTTAGGTTCGATCATCGAAAACATTTCTGGATTGGAACGCCGCCAGCTTTGGGATAATATTCAAGCAGTAGGGATTGGTCCATGTCGAAGTTGCGGTCGTTGTGCTCCTTATACGCAAGGCATTCCTGTTAGGCAGATTCTGACTTACTATGATGCAGTGCATCGGTTTGGTATCCAAGCCGCCTCACCATGGTATGAAAAGTTTAGAGAACAGGTTTTAGCTTGTGACACTTTCAAGGAGGCAGATGTGGTTTGTCCTGAAGGGTTTAATGTGTTAGGAGAGGTGAAAAAAGTTTACAGGTGAAGAGAAAGCTGATAGACGTACTAAACGTTCTTTGTTCACCCTGAATATTCTTGCATTTTACGTATTATATATCCTTTGCTCGATGGGGAATTGGGTATATCTGGTGTTTAAATCCTAGAATCCGCGCTTTCTACCTGTTGGTTCAGTAGCCCTATTTGTTGGTATCCTGAATACCTTGAATAGTAAATTTTTATCTGGCAGTGTAATTTGGGGCTAGAGTGCAATTATCCTGAGCGAGAAGAGCCAAACGAGTTAACCCGTGAATTAGGAATGCCGGACCTAATTGGGATTCGTACCAGCCAGTACTAGAGGCACCTAGCGGCAGCTGATTCTGAAAATATACATCACAAACATCTTCTGCAAGATCGAGCCCTGCTTCTAACCAATCAGATTCACCTGTAATATCATACAAATCAGAGAATAGCCCGAGGACCAACCCGGGATCAACAGCCGGAATCTTGAATTCCTCTGCTTTTATTTTAGCAAGAGGAAGTGGCTCATCAAGATAGGCTTGACCAACAGCCCTTGCCCAGTTCAGCAATTCTTGGTTTTGTGTTAGACGCCAGGCGTTGATACAAAGAACAGCTGTGCCACAAGCTGTACTAGTGCCATATACACTGCCCCAAGTAGACATCAGTTCAACAATTTCTTGAGTTTCTTGTTGACAAAGGCTAACAAATTTTCTGTCCGAAAGTTGATGCGGTGCAGACAAGAACCCTGCAATATACTCCTTAGCATAATTCCGCATTCTTGAGGCTAGGTCAGCTTCAAATGCCTCTATCAGATCCGCTGATTCCAATAAACTTGCTCCTAATGACAATGTTTGGGTTGGTGCGTTGTTACCGAAAAAACGTTCAGCTTCTTTCGGTGACCGGCTCTCAATTAGTAAAAGGCCAATCTCATCACGTTTCCCCCACCAATAATCGGTCATTAGGCAAATCTGTTCAAGAGTCTCCGGTCGTTGATTTTGAACATAAGCATAAGTCAAATCAAAAATATAAAAGCCTGAATGTCTTGGGAAATCGCAGGAGCGCCCTCCACGTTCAAGTCGAGATAGAATGTTGATATTAGCGTGACGAATGTATTCATACCCAGATCCTTGGGTCCAATGGTAATCAAGTCCATCAGCGAAATTTTGGATGCAATCAGGATTAAAGCTATTCAGTTTTTCCCATAGCCAAAACGGCACTTGGCGAAGATGATCATGGATTGCATTACCATCTTGGGAATTTCGCGAGCAACCAACTCGTTCCTCCAGAACATGCCAAAATGAATGCTCTCCCCAAGGGAAAAGACCCGTTAAGGTGTCTGTGCAATTTAAGGAAAAATGGCATAGGTATCTATCAGCAGCTTCAGCATACTGTGGTTTCCCTAAAGCGTACATCGTTTGCAATAAAGGTTCATCATGAATCAGGTTGCTTCCCAAATGAGCTCGATCACCATTTCGTTGCCCTGGAATTTTGGTTGGTTTAGTTAATAACATCTCACCGTTTTGAGGGGCTAGGATTGACGGAAACAATCCCTTGTAGGGTGTTCCAGCCTTTATAATTACATTGATAGCGGTATGTATTTTTCCGAGAATTTCTTCTGAAGTCACTAATTGATCCTCCAAGTGAATTGAATATCTGTAATTTTAGACCTCGTTTTATTATTTACTTAATGAAATGTTGTTCTAATTTATAAATAAATTAACATTCGATTTTTAGGCATTGTCCCGATTTGGAACTCTCAATGGCGCCGAATACCATCGCTAGACTCTTAATATTGTCCGTATAAATTGTTTCGGGTGTGCCACCAGTTTGGACACATTCGATAAATTCGTGAATCAGTCCTTGGTGTCCCCCAACACGGCCTTTTCCGTCAAATGGTGGGAGTTCGACATTTTCACACTTTGAGTGGAAACCACCAACTTCGGTTACAATATCAGCTGTCATATCATCTCCACCGTCCCACTTAACGGATCCCTTGGTGCCAATAATCCTCCAATCGCTTTCCCAACTTGTGTGTAATCCTTCTGAACACCAACTTCCTCTGTAGGTATAAACAATATCATTAGTCATTTCATATACTGCAATAGCAGAAGCATCATGGTCGTACCATGAGCCTTTTGGGTTCCATTCTTTACAGTAGACAGATACTGGATCGGATCCGGAAATGAATCGCGCGGCGTCTAGAGTATGAATTGCCATATCCACTAGCAATACGTGTTCCATATGATCTCTGAATCCTCCGAAATGGGCCCCAATATAAAAGTCGCAGTTAACTGTTGTTATATTGCCGATAGCTCCCGATTCCAAAAAATTCTTTAGCCTTCGGATCTGTGGATTGTATCTGCGATTCTGAATTACAGCATAAAGTTTACCTGTTTCTGTGGCTGCTTTTATCGATACTTCAGCGTTCTTCATGCTATCTGCCATTGGTTTTTCTCCAAGAACATGGCAACCGTTTCTAAGTGCCGTTGTCGTTATATGTGTGTGTGATTCAGGCACAGTACAATCAAAGACAACATCGGGCTTGGTTCGGTGCAGAACGCTTTTTAGATCGGTACCGATAATTACTTCTGATAAGCTATATTCTTTAGCTCTTTTGTTAGCTACTTCTTCCCTAATATCCACTAGGCCGACTAATTCAACCTGATCCATCTGGGTGGCAACGTTGAGCCAAGCTCCACTCATTCCTCCACATCCTACGAGTACAATTTTCAATTTGTTCTGCATCTGATATTTCCAAAAACCTCTTTCCAATAAAAAATCAAGATATTTTCGCTATTAACCCAAATTTGCTAGGAAGAACTTGGTAACTAGTATCAATTAATTATCCTTCCAAATACTTCATCATTGTACCGAATCATGAAAAGAGGTTGCAAGATACATTCGTCCGAAAGAAAATTTACCTTCTTAAAAATCGATCCAATGGCTTGTTTATTCTAGTTAAAGAGAATAGACTATAGATAATATACATAAAACTTTCTCAGGAGAAATTAAGAAAGACTATGTTAGTTGTCATCTCACCATCAAAAACTTTGGATTTCGAAACACCGGCAATTGTGAAAAACTATAGTATCCCGGAACTTTTGACATATTCGTGTCAATTGGTTGAACAGTGTCGTAAATTGGATTCGACACGTATTGCGGATTTGATGAAGGTTAGTGAAAAAATAGCAAATCTCAATGTTAAGCGCTTTGCAGAATGGGATTCCAAATTTACTCCAGCAAATGCAAAGCAAGCTATTTTAGCCTTTAAAGGGGATGTTTACTCAGGCTTAGATGTAGAGACTTTTCATGACTTTGATTTTGACCTTGCCCAATCCAAATTGCGAATTCTATCAGGTTTATATGGGGTATTGAGACCTCTTGATCTGATGAAGCCATATCGGCTGGAGATGGGAACTAAATTAAATAACCCAGAAGGGAAAAATCTATATCAGTTTTGGGGAGATATAATTGTTGAAAAATTAAACGAAGTTGTTGGGACACTTCAAGAAAGGGTATTGGTGAATCTCGCTTCTAATGAATATTCTAAATCAATAAACTTTGACAAGTTTCAAGGACGGGTTATTACACCTGTTTTTAAAGAATATAAAAATGGTGAATATAAAGTAATTGGCCTCCATTCCAAGAGAGCCAGAGGGTTGATGACTCGCTATATAATTAAAAATCAAATCACGGATCTAAAGCAGTTAACTGAATTCACTGTTGGAGGATATCTTTTTTCTGTCTCAGATTCCAATGAGGAAAAGCTGATATTTAATCGAGGTAGCCAACTCTAACTCTATTGTAAGGCCGCCTCGGTTTGTTTATGGTTGAGTGTTAGTATCGATTGTTTCCTCATTGTTGTTTATAAATCTTTCAACTGTATTATGGGTTGCTGGGCTGGTACGGAAATCGGCAATCCAAGGTGTTCGGAAATAGGCTTGCTTTTCTCGAGGTAGTCCTGCGAGTACTGCTGGCGGGATTTTAAGTCTGTGCCAATGGGTTGCTAGATGAGAATAGGCATGTAATATGGCAACACGTGGAGTGTCCTTTCTCCATTCTGGCCCAGCATGGCAGATGTTCTCAGTGAAGAAGATTGCACTGCCTGCGGGACATTCGTAGCTGGTTAAGAATTGGCTTCGCCCGCCTTTTTTCAGTGATGTGTGGTCCGGGTGCATGTTGTAGTTGGCTTTATGGCTACCAATTATAAAGTGGGTACTTTGGTCTTCGAAAGCGATGTCAGTCAGTTCAAAAATAACGCGTACCATACCAGCATGGATACGCCCGTTGTGAACCCGGTAGCCGAAGATAGGGTCACCCTGACTCGGACCACCACCGTGAAGACCACCGTGGGCTTCGCCCTTTTTTCTCCAAATGCTGCTGCAATTTTCGAGCCGAATATCAGGACCAATAATTTCATGAAGTACATCAGTTACTTGAGGATGGTCAATAAGAACACTAGAGGGGCCTCCTGGTACATCTTGGTGTTCGGGAAGCAGAGATTTAGGTTTGTGTTTGATACGGTCAATCTGATCAAAGATTTCCTCTACTTCAGTTTTGCTGAGAATCGCTGGGCGAACAAGGAAACCTGCTAGGTCGAATCTAAATCGTTCTTCTTCAGTCATTGCCATGTGAGTGGCCTCCATTAGTTTGGTATACATTAAGTCTAGAATCATATCCTAGCAAAAAGCACCTAATAGATCAATAACACTGAACTTAGAAGTTCTGGTGTTTATTAAAGTGGATTGTGAGTTCAACCCAATCAATGAGGCAATGTTTTATAGTTTAATCGCAATGTATGTGGAATGTTTGGTGATTGTCCACAATATCTTGGATCGTCGTGTTTTGTTTGATTAAGTTTGATTGCAAGGGGAAATTGTAATTAGCAGTGCTTAGGGATAAGAAGACTGTTCTGTTGTCCTTGAAATTAATTGGTTACAGGGTATTTTTCCCAAGTTAAGAATAAAAGTGAAAGAGTTATTAGAGAATTGTTGTCTGTTTTATGGGCTTGGTGCTTTTGTGTTTAGCTGGGTTTAGATGAAATAGTACATTTAGTATAAAAAGCGTCTTCAATGGGATGTCCATTGTGGAAGTAAAGAGAGAAAAATTAGAATGTTGTTGATTTCACATTTCTGCCATGCTAACGTAGGTTGTGCTCCGAGTCTTGAATTTTAAGAGATGAGTGGGTTCTTTTTCAGATTCGTACCTAGTGTGTTCAATCTTTTCCCAATATTGATTGAAATTATCGAGAGAGAAGTTCAATGAAGTTCAGGATGATATTCGTAATTGATTGGTATCTGTAGGGTGTGTGTTTTGACAGATTTATCCTCTGAGTATCCGTTAACAAAATCACAAATTGAAGAGTATCATCGAGATGGCCACATACATTTACCTTCTGTATGTACAACGAAGGAGGTAAATGTATATCGTCATGCGATTACCGAGACAGCTTACTCTCGGTTTCCTGAAAGAGATGCGGTGGATGTTTCTAATCGGGCTTTCTTACAGACACTGAATCTACGTTATCATAGTCAGGGAGTGTCACAATTTGTTTTGGCCAAACGTTTCGCTAAAATCGCAGCTGACCTAATGGGAGTTGATGCCGTTCGAATTTACCATGAACAGGCTCTATTTAAAGAACCCAATGGAGGGATAACCGCTTGGCATCAAGATCAATACTATTGGCCACTAGCAACAGATAGTGCTATGGGAATGTGGATGCCTTTGGTAGATACTCCAATTGAAATGGGGCCAATTCAATTTGCCACAGGATCGCATGTCGACGGTTTTATGGGACAGTACGCTATTTCGGATTCATCGCAAGAGTTTTTTCAACGGTTTATTGATGAGAAGCGGTATTCTTGTTGGCAAGCGTCCATGCGTGCAGGAGATGCTACGTTTCACAATGGATGGACTATGCATGGTGCTACTGCTAATCAAACGAATACCATGCGTGAGGCTATGATTGTTACCTATTATCCTGATGGGACTAGGGTTGGTGAACTATCTAATCGGAGTCGTTTCCATGATGCTCAGAATTTTCTTGGTGGTAGGAAAGAGGGAGACTTAGCCGATAGTGAAATGAACCCAGTGCTGTATCGAAGTTGAAAGCGCCAAGGAATTTAAGGAACAGGTTGGATCTTAAGCCTGATGGAATTTAATTCAACTCATCTATATAATTAATCTATAATATAATTTATAAAAACAGAGTTTGTAATGGAGTTAGAAATATGAAATTTGGTGCCTCTGGCAGTTCACCGAAAAGCATCAAAAAACCTTGGGGGTCGGAAGAATGGTTAGAGCTCAATAACCACTATTGCTACAAAATAATTAACATAGATTCTGGGCACAGGACAAGTCTGCAATACCACCAACGCAAGGTTGAAACACTTTTTGTCAAGAAAGGTGAAGCTAAGATCCTGATCGATGATGAGTGGTGTGACGTGGCTGAAGGGGATTATTTTACCATATATCCGGAAACTCAGCATAGGATTTTAGCCAAAACAGATTTGGAGTTGCTTGAAGTTTCTACTCCCGAAGTTGATGATGTTATCAGGGTTGAGGATGACAGCAACAGACCTAGTGGAAAAATAGATTCTGAGCATCAGTAATAGAGCTTTTTTCTACATACTTTAGCTTAGACGTAAATTATTCAAATAAGTAGGTTAAGTTCGGAATGTTGTTGAAAAAGAATAAATATTTTTGTAGAATAATGAGGTTAAAGAACGTAAGCTATCAAAACCATACTTCAACTCGAGTTTTATGGAGGAGGATTCATAATGTCCAATGACAAAGAATACAAAGTGATCGGGACTCGTCCCATTCGTCATGATGGTGTTGATAAAGTGACTGGTCGTGCTTTGTATGGTGCTGACTTTACGATGGTGGGCTTATTACATGGTAAGGTATTAAGAAGTCCGCATGCGCATGCGCGTATTAGGTCTATTGATACTAGCAAAGCAGAAGCATATGCGGGTGTTAAAGCGACCGTCACTGCAACTGACATGCCAGAGACAGGTGGGGGAGTGGTTGTGCTTGGGGAAGGTGGTGCGACGGATATTAAATTCCTCCAAGACAATATTTTGGCTAGTAATAAGGTTCTTTATAAAGGTCATGCTGTTGCTGCTGTTGCCGCGACCAGCCCGCATATCGCCGAAGAGGCAGCAGGTCTAATTGAAATAGACTACGAGATTTTGCCGCCGGTGATGGATGTGCGCGAGGCAATGGCTAAAGATGCTCCTTTATTGCATGAGAATCTTAAAACAACTTCGCTCGGCAAAACTTCTTCAGAAGCCAGTAATCTTGCTAAGCATCTCCAGTTTCAACAAGGGGACATTGAAAAAGGATTTGCTGAAGCTGATGAAGTTGTTGAAAAGGAGTTCAAGACGGCAACCGTCCATCAAGGGTACATTGAACCGCATAATGCGACAGCACTCTACAGGTCGGACGGTCACTTAACGATTTGGTGTAGTACACAAGGTGCATTTGAAGTTCGCGAGCAATTAGAAAAGATTTTACAGATGCCGGTTTCGGATATTAAAGTCGTACCTATGGAGATTGGTGGTGGGTTTGGTGGCAAGATTCCTGTTTACTTGGAGCCGGTGGCGGCACTCCTATCGATGAAAACTTCATGCCCTGTTAAGATGTTGATGGATAGGGCTGATGTGTTCGAAAGTACGGGGCCAACAGCTGGATCATATATTACTGTTAAAATGGGAGTCAAAAAGGATGGTCAAATCACTGCTGCCAAAGCGGAATTGGTCTATGAGGCAGGAGCTTACCCAGGAGCACTTGTTGATTGTGGCGCGCAGTGTATTTTCTCTCCGTACAGTATCGACAATTTCCTCGTTGATGGTTACGATGTTGTTCTCAATATACCAAAAACGGCGCCTTACAGAGCTCCAGGTGCTACTAACGCCGCTATGGCAGAAACCGTAGTCGACGAATTGTGCGAAAAACTGGGGATGGATCCACTGGAGTTTCGAATTAAGAATGGCGCGAAAGAAGGAACTCGGCGTGTTGATGGACCAATCTTTCCCAGAATTGGTAATATTGAGACCGTTGAAGCGGCAAAAGCTCATGAACACTACAACACACCACTTGACGGGAAATACCGTGGTCGAGGTGTTGCTTCTGGGTTTTGGTTTAATATTGGTCTGAAATCAAGTGTTTCTTTAAACGTTAACTCAGATGGTACTGTTAACTTGATCGAAGGTTCGACGGACATTGGTGGAACAAGAACGTCAATCGCTATGCAAGCAGCAGAGGTTTTGGGTATATCCGCAGAAGATATCAATCCCTATGTAGTCGATACCGACTCTGTTGGGTATACAGGTGTGACTGGCGGTAGCCGGACCACGTTTGCTACTGGTTATGCTGCTATCGAGGCGGCCAACGACGTTGTTAGGCAAATGAAAACCTTTGCGGCAGATTTGTGGGAAGTTGATGAAAATGAAGTTACTTTTGATGATGGTACTTTTAGAAGCAAAAACGGAAAAGTGCACGATGTTTTCTTTAAGGATTTGGCAAGTATAATCAGTGACGAAGGTACGCCAATTGTTGGGCGTGGTGCAGTTGATCCCAAGGGAATTGGTGGTGCTTTTGCCACTCATATTGTTGATGTTGAGGTAGATCCAGAGACTGGAAAGGTTTCGATTCTACGTTATACTGCTGTACAAGATGTAGGTAAAGCAATTCATCCGAGCTATGTTGAAGGGCAGATGCATGGTGGTGCTGTTCAAGGTATAGGTTGGGCTTTGAATGAAGAGTATGTTTATAATGATGAGGGGCGAATGACAAATTCGAGTTTCCTTGATTATCGGATGCCTACTAGCTATGATGTGCCAATGATCGAAGCTGTCATTGTTGAAGTGCCAAATCCAGGTCATCCGTATGGGGTTAGAGGTGTTGGAGAAGTCCCTATCGTCCCACCTGCTGCTGCAATTGCTAATGCAATCTATGGTGCTATTGGTATTCGAATGAAAGAGCTACCTATGTCTCCTGATCGGATTTTAGCAGCTATGGGGAAAATCTGATCCAATTTAGCTGTTTCTTATTCTCTTCCCATCTTGGTTTTTGTCAATTTGATGGGGTAAGGTTAAGATGATGTAGTTGTCGGTTTTATTGGAAAATCTGAGTGTTTTTGAAAAAAAATGATAATCACTTGACGCCTGTAGTGTCTTTAGTGTATAATCCACGTGGTTTTCTGGAGATTACCCTGCCAAATATTTTTAGAAGTTCAAGTAATGCTTCATTCCTAGATCATTTTCGGGTCTGAGGCTCTTCTCAATGTCCGTTCTATTTAATTCGAGACTTTCCTTTGTAGAATCCTTTTTGAATGCCTTGGAAGGTGTATGATTTATATTATTTTAGTGTGCGAATTCGAGGCTGCTTAATAATTTTGTGACGTAATTGAAAAGCAAAGAGTTGTGTTTTAAGAAAAACCTTTCTTTATTCCGGATCTCGCAACTTCAACAACCAGAAATTCTACGGTTAGCTTCGAAGGAATTCAATAATCTAGGACTTGGGTTGGAAAATAACTTGTTAACGAAACCTGTGTAGCCCGAATTTTAGGGGGAGACAAAGAATATGAAGAACCTTAACATTGTCGCTTTACAAGATATGACAATTGCAGAATTGGGCAAGATGGCTAAAAATTTTGGGCTAGGTGGATATAGTGGTTTGCGAAAGCAAGATCTAATTTCATTGATTGTTGATGCTAAAGCTAACCGAAACGATGGCCCGATGTTTGGCGGTGGCGTTCTTGAGGTTTTACCTGAAGGGTATGGTTTTTTGAGGTCGCATAGGTATAATTATTTGCAAAGTAACGATGATATCTATGTATCTCATTCACAGGTTCGAAAATTCGATCTTCGGACAGGTCATATGGTTGAAGGGCAAATTCGGCCGCCGAAGAAAACCGGAGATAAAGAAGAGCACTATTATGCTTTGTTAAAAGTTGAGAAGATAAATGGGGAACCACCTCAAAATTCAAAAGATAGAATTTTGTTTGATAACTTAACACCAATTTATCCCCATGAACAACTTAGACTTGAGCATGACCCGAAGGAGTTCGCAACGCGTATTGTTGACCTTATGTGCCCAATTGGCAAAGGCCAGCGAGGAACAATTGTTGCTCCTCCATACAGTGGAAAAACTACTCTGCTAAAAAATATTGCCCAAGGTCTTGCTTCTAATCATCCAGAAGTATTGTTGATGGTTTTATTGATAGATGAACGTCCTGAAGAGGTGACTGACGTGAGTCGGGTTGTTAAAGGTGAAGTTGTCAGTTCCACGTTTGATGAGCACCCAGAACGTCATGTTGCAGTTGTCGATATGGTAATCGAAAAAGCTAAACGCTGGGTTGAGTATGGTAAAGATGTTGTGATTCTTTTGGATAGCATGACTCGTTTTGCAAGAGCATGTAACTTGGTTGTCCCAACCAGTGGAAAGACGTTGACTGGTGGTTTAGATTCGTTAGCTTTTGTTAAGCCTCGTAAATTCTTTGGTTCCGCCCGAAAAATCGAAGAAGGTGGTAGCCTAACAATCATTGCTACTGCGCTGATTGATACTGAAAGCCGGGCGGATGATGCAATTTTTGAGGAGTTCAAAGGTACTGGTAACATGGAAGTCCATCTTGAGAGATCGTTGTTGGACCGGAGTATATTTCCAACAATTAATATATCTCTGTCCAAAACAAGACGTGAAGAATCACTAATGAAACCTGATGTTTTGAGAAAAGTGTGGGTGTTACGCAAATTCTTGAGCCAGATGGGAGTTGCAGAATCAATGGAACTTCTTTCTGAACAACTAGAGAAAAACCCTACGAATGAAGACTTGCTTGAAATGATGACATCTAATCCAACTAAATCAGATTCGGGAAGTAAGAACTCAGCACATCGATGGCGCTAATATGTCTGTTTGATCCTTATATAATACCAAAAGAATGCTGGAGAAATATTGAATTATGAAGCCCAATATTCACCCTGAACTTGTAGAAGCCGAAATACGGTGTATCTGCGGAACGATTTTTAAAACTATGTCGAGTAATCCGCAAATGAGTGTGGAGATCTGCTCAAATTGTCACCCTTACTATACTGGTCAGCAATCAAAAATCATAGATACAGCAGGGCGTGTTGAACGTTTCAACCAACGTTATAGCCAGAAGAAGTGAAAATACCACTTTTGATTGAGGTTAGCAGAACGAGGGGTTTTATATGGCAGAGAAACGCGATTATTATGAAATCTTGGGTGTAAGTCAGTCTGCAGATTTGGATCAAGTCAAAAAAGCCTACCGAAAACTTGCCATTAAGTATCATCCTGACAAAAATCCTGATGACTCGGCAGCCGAAGGCAAGTTCAAGGAAGCTACTGAAGCTTATGAAGTTTTAAGTACGCCTGAGAAGCGGCAGAGATATGATCAATTCGGTCATGCTGGTTTAGAAGGTATGGATGTTAGCGCTCAAAATTTCGGGGGGTTCGAAGATATTGTCAACAATATCTTTGGTGATTTTGGTGATTTGTTTGGCTTTTCTGATTCACGTCATGGTCAAACGGGACCAAAACGTGGGCGTAATCTACAATATGATCTTGAAATTGATCTTGAAGATGTTGTCGAAGGTAAGTCTACTGAGATAAATATTCCTCGTCTTGAAGCTTGTGAAACCTGTAATGGTAGTGGGGCGGAGCCAGGAACGCAACCTCAAGTTTGTCCCGAGTGTACTGGGCGTGGAAAAGTTAGTATGCAAAGCGGCTTTTTCAGTGTGACTCGAACTTGTGCTAGGTGTGGCGGACAAGGACGTGTTATTCTTAACAGTTGTAAAGTTTGTGGTGGCGAAGGTATGACACAGAAGACGCGGAATCTGCGTGTCTCTGTACCAAAGGGTGTTGATACTGGGAACCAGTTAAAGGTTCGTGGTGAAGGGGAATCTGGCGTAAATGGAGGTCCTCCTGGAGATCTCATTGTTGTGATTCACGTCAGATCGAGTGAACAATTCATTAGACAAGGTAATGATCTTATTACTGCGGTTTGTATTACATTTACACAAGCTGCGCTTGGTGTGGAAGTCGATGTGCCGACTATCAAAGATACTGAAGAATTGCAGATACCTCCTGGTACTCAATTTGGTGATCGTCTGAGAATTGGTGGTAAAGGTATTCCATATTATAATAGCCGTGCTTCTGGCGATTTGATCGTGATTATAGAGATCCAAACACCGAAAAGTCTAACTGCTCAGGAAAAAGAGTTATTGGAAACCTTTGCCGACATGCGTGGAGAACAAATCGAATCTGATAACAGCAATATTCTACGTAGAATTGGGGAAAGATTCTTTCGTAACGCAGATGGAAATAGATGATAACCTTAGTTTCGCACATTTTCATAATTTGTCTATCTATATTATCGTGATGTTAGCAACTGAAGTTCAATGATGAAGTGGGCTCAAATCACAGTCGAAACGTCTGAGGAAGCATCTGCGGCAATAGAAAATTACCTTTTCGATCAGAAAGCTAATGGTGTTGAAATCAAGACCGATCCCGAAAAAAGCGATCAAACAATCCTTATTGCGTACTTTCCTGTTAGTGATTTAGTTGGAACCCGCGTTATCAACCTGCGCAACTTCATAAAAAAATTGCCGAGTTTTGGTCTCTCCGCTGAAAACACAGAAGTGCACTTGAAATCTGTACCAACCGCCAATTGGTCTGAGAATTGGCGGTCAGCTTTTCCTCCGCTAAAAATAGGTAAGCGGATAATTATTGCTCCGACATGGCATCGCGTTGAACCTTCTGAAAGTGACGTTCTGATTCGTCTTAATCCAGGAATGGCTTTTGGAACAGGTCATCATCCGACAACACAGCTGTCAATTTTGTTACTGGAAGAAGTCATCAAGGGAGGAGAAATTATAGCTGATATTGGAACAGGATCTGGAATTTTGGCCATCGTTGCAGCCAAACTTGGAGCCAAAAAGATCTGTGCGGTTGATGTGGATAAAAAAGCTGTGGAAATCGCCGGAGAAAACTTTGGACATAATTCTGTTGAAGGTGTGGTTGATGTCAAGCAGATGGATCGGGTTACTGAGTTAAATCAAAAATTCCATCTGATTGTAGCTAACATTTTGACCAAGGTTATATTACCTATGATACCACAAGTGCCTAAATATCTGAAATCAGGTGGGCATCTTATCCTGTCGGGTATAATGGAAAACGAAGTATATAAAGTGAAAACCGAATTGATTAAGAATAATTTCGAATGTTTAAAAACCCGTCAGAGTAACGAATGGTTCGCTATTTTGGCTAGACTGAAAAAGTGAGGTCAGTAAGGATCAATGGGTTGGAAAATCGAAGTCACTTATAAACCGAATATAGACGATAATATTGGAAGAATATTGCGACAAGATATCATGGATCTTGGAATTCCCAATGTCGATGAAGTCCGTACGGCACAGATCTACTACCTTGAAGGTGACATTGATTCGGATATCGTCTATCAGGTTGCTTCTAAATTACTTGCAGATCCAATCACTCAGGATTTTGAATGCAATGAGAATGTGGTGGTGACTGTTAAACCGAATGTCCCACAGAGCGATTTGGCAATTGAAGTCCAGTTTAAATTGGGTGTAACTGATGCTGTCGGACAAAGTGTGGAGAAAGGGATTTCAGATCTTGGGATTTTAGGAGTTAAATCAGTGCAAACAGGGAGAAAATACTGGGTTAAAGGCGATGTTAACCACGCTCAAGTAAAGACTATAGCCACCCGTTTATTATCAAACGAAGTCATTGAAACTTTTGATGTCTATTGATTGGAAGTAGCATAGCAACGAATTATTGTTGCTAGATTATATTTAACTAACACTGATGAAACGCTATATTGAGTAGCAAACTTCAGTTGATTGATTACCCCATTTCTTCTCCCAACTCGTTTGGGCTTTCCTGCTTCAACCCGGTTAAATCCATGTTTTTTAAGCAACTTGGTTAGTGTTGATACCGAAAAATAGTAGAGATGGTCTGCGGGATGTACATACGGCCAATTCTTACCTTGAATACGGATTTGTATGCTTTCGCCATTTGGTACTTCAACAACAAGGCATCCTCTTTTTGGTTTTAATATGCGTCGTAGTTCTGCGAGTAGCAAATTTGGTTCTGGAATGTGTTCCAGCACATGGTATAGTGTAATAACATCGAAGTGATGACTGGGAAAACCAATTTCAAAAACGCTACCGCAAAAGATATCCAGATTATAATTTTCACGGGCAAAACCTACTCCATCTTGAGACAAATCTACACCGAAGGTCTCCCATCCTTTTTTTCTTGCTAGGTATAAGAAAGTTCCCATTCCGCATCCTAGGTCTAGAATACGGCCCTGATGTGGGAATTTCCTTTGGATCTCGCCCAACCGTTCTTCCATCTGTAGCCATTCCATGTCATTATGTTGGATATGATTGCGTTTTGCCACTGGGTAATAACCATCAATGTAGTTTTCTTCCAAGTTGCTAGCTTTTAGGCGTGGGTTGACGTATTTTAGATTGCAATGATTGCAAGTAACAATCGAAAATCCGTCTTTGTTAAGTAATGGGCTTGTGCCCTGAACAGCACATACTGGACAGGTAATAAATTCTAGATCCATCGTCTGGATTCCCATTATCTTGTCATATTGCTTATGGCATCGAATGCTTTGTATAATCGGTTAAAACCTTCGATGACTTCTGTATGGGAAATAATGAGCGGAGGAGAGATACGCAACACATTTCCTGCAAGCGGACCAATTAAATGAATACCATGGTGGTAGGCTTGTAAAACTGATTCATTTGCCATTTCATCTGCTGATCTTCCTGCGTATGCGTTTATTTCTAATCCCCAAACTAGGCCCTCGCCTCTAGCGTGGCCTAAAAATTCGAATTCTTCGATAAGTTTATAAAGTTGATTAGCGACAATTCCACTCATTTTATAACAGTTTTCGACAATAGGGAATTTTTCGAAAGTGTCCAAGGTTGCAACAACCGCTGCACAGCCACGTGGATTTCCACTAAATGTGTCAGATGCTTCACCATAGTCCATAAGGTCTAATATATCAGCTCGTCCCGTAACGGCAGAAATCGGTTCACCATTTCCAATACCCTTTCCCAGTACAACTAGATCGGGATCCAGCCCATGCTTCTTGAATGCATACATTTCACCAGTTCGGCCATGACAGGATTGGACTTCATCTAAAATAAAAACTATGTTGTTTTCGTCACACCAGTCGTTTAATTGGCGGAGGTACCATGAGGGTGGGTGAAAAGAACCTTTTGCACCAAGGTAGGGTTCTGTTACTAGCATTGAAATCTGATTTGGATATTCTTGTTTAAGTGCATCTAGTTGCTGGCCAATCCAATGATCCTGGTCAGAAGGCTGAGCGGGAACATCCCTTTGGTCAGTAAACATGATGAAATCAATCCAGCGAACGTTTGGATTTTTGCTTTTTTCTCCAGTGATGTCCCCCGCTAGCCCTTTTTTGCCATGAAACCCATATTTTGTTGATAGGATAATATGGCGATCTGGATGGTATTGCAGCGCCGACCAGATCGCCTTGATAATACCCGCAGAACCGCAAGTTGACCATAATACCTTTTCCATTTTTTTGTGGTTTAGGTTTTTGATTAGACGTCTAGCTGCAGTTACCTCAATCTCGGTCAGCATATTATAAGCATTTCTTGGTAAGTTACTGATGTAACTAGCGTACCGTTCTTCAAAGTAAGGGTGATTATGTCCCAAATTGGCTACTAATACTCCCGATGAAAAATCGATAAACTCTCGACCTTCAGGATTCCAGAGCCGAGCACCCTCAGCTCGATTAACTACCAGTTGAGTTGGTGTGTATGTCTTGTGGCTTTTTGGGATAAGGTCGATTGTTTGCTTACGAATTTCATTGGATCTGCTATCATTTTCAATATAAATTGGTGTACTTGCCATTTAATCCAGACCTTCCTCCTATAGCAATTTGTCGTAAATGTGCCGATTTCCTGTGTATGGATCAAGAATTATGATGCCATCGTTTCCAAACTTAGCTGTTACGGGCGTCCCCATATTTTTCTGCAGATAACCGAAATTAAGATCCATCACAATTCTAGCCGTCTCAATGATGGCAACTGAAATTCGGCCCTCCTCAGCTGTCGGGTATGTACGGTCGATGTCTATCAGCGAATGGTTATTGAATTTAATCCGCAAAACGCCGAGGATACAGGCAATTAGGCTATCTTTGCCATAACCGACGTAAGCTTTTGATCCATCGTGACGAAACACATCACGTGTGAAATGCGTATTTGACGTATGGGATCCACCACCTTCGATCGTGTAGCGTAACCCACGATATTGGGAATCTGATTCTATTTTTCCTCTCGTCATTAAAATTTCACTTTCTTGATTAACGGGACCTTCGAAGTCGTTCGGGGTAATCCAATTATTGGCAAAATGAACATGCATACCGTTATCAAATACAACGCTTACCTGTGTAGCGTCGTAGGCGTTAATTCCATATTCCTGACTTAATTTCATCTTTTGCCCGACAGCAAAAATTGAAACTGGTTTGATGTTGAGGTAACCGACAAAAAGATCCGTCCAGTGAACTCCTACATAGCTAAAAGGGTCACTTTCTTCTACCCACTTGAATGTGTTTGTGGAAACCTCAAGCGGCTCTTCCAAAACTGCCCGCCCATAGATAGGTTTTCCCATTTGATCTACCAGTTCATGGAATATTTTGAGGTGGTCTGGATCGTATCTTTTATGCATGTCTAGACCGACCAGTAAATTTTTTTCTTGTGCGAGTTTGATAATTTTGTCTGCTTCTGCGGTGCTTAGTGTCATTGGTTTCTCCGCCACCACATGTATATCCTTTTGAAGTCCATGGAGAATTGGAGCAGTATGAAGATGATCAGGTGTTGCAACTGCTAGGATATCAAGGTCTGGGAACTGTTCGATCATATGTACCCATGGAGTTTCACCATGGAAGGTCTTGATTGGTACACCGGTTAGGTCACCGTATGTGACTTTCGCACGTTCTCCTGACACCTTTGTGCGAGTACCCGTACCAACGAGCTCAAAAGTCACATCAGCGAATTCGGAGGCAAAGTCATCATATCCTATGCGACCAAGCCATGGTGCGATCCCGCTTCTCTGTAAGTCAGCGTAGGTACGTAAGTGTACATCGCCACCAAACATACCCACTCCGACGAGTCCAATTTTTATTTTTCTTGCCATATCGCTTGTAATTCCTCTACAACCAATTTTGCAAAGGCCAAATCTTGTTTTCTGTTGACTTGATAAGCAGTTTGCTTTGCATTGTTTCGGTTCCCCAAATAATAACGCATCCATAAAAATAGTGTCAAGAATGAGGAATCACGATAATTGCCGGATTTAGCTGCTGAAAACGAAGTGTAACCAAACAAGCCGTTGAGTACAAGTGCGTTGAATCCATCTACCCAATTGTTAGCATAAATTTGACCTGAACCAGGTAGAATCGTCGACAAAATTGTGGCAACAGAGCCTGACTTTCTAGGACTTTTAATTGCTTGATTTATTATTGTATCAATTTGATGGAATCTTGATTCGTTTTCGAAGTATGTTTTGAAAGTTGAACGTGCTGCCTTCCAGTTAAACAGATAAATTTCAGTGAGTCCTTTAAGAAACGAGGCACGCTTGTGTAACTGACTCGATGTTGGTTGAGATAATACACTCATTAATTTGAGTAAAGCCAAATTGGGTTGATTGCTGGCAAGGTAAGTGATAGCTAAGTCAATTTGGATCTTAGATTTAGATTCCAAGTCTTTGGTACGTTTCAACGCAGAGTTCATTGATTGAATTGCTTGATCCCATAGGTGATCTGATTTATATGCTAATCCTATCTTATAGTGAATCTCAGCTGATTTAGATCCCTCTGGATTAAAAAAAAGGAATCGTTTGTATTCGGTAATGGCTTGATTGTAATTTCCTAAATTAGAAAAGGAGTCGCCAAGATCAACTGCAGGATCTGTGCAAACTAATACGGACAAGAGAGAAAGTATCATTGTCCAATATCCCACCTTAATTGTTCTAAGAATTTCGATTCTATTTGTTGATTATGTGTTTGTGAAGCGATCACGGCCCCATAGATGTTACCCAAGTAAAAGGAACAGGCAACAACGCCGAATGTCCAACCTTTAACCGAGTTCGGTCCGTTTTTCTTAAATCCATCGTAAGCTAGCCAACTGCTGAGTCCAATGGTAATCATTGCGTTAACTGCATCGGCAAGACGCTCATTGTAAATCTTGCCTGTTCCTGGAATAACTGTAGAAAGGCAACCAGCAAGTATTGGACTTTTTCGTGGCAGGTGCTTTCCTCTAACCGCCAGTTCTTGGTAGTTAGCATTACTTTTTCGTATATCAGTTGGGAGATTTTCAAGATCAAGTTGATTGAATAATTCTAGTGCTGAGTTCCAACGCTTGAGCATCAAAAGATTAATGCCAGTTAATTGACGAGCTAGTGGATCGGTAGTTTGTCCAAGAAAATCAATTGCTTTCTCGTACTCATTAGCTAAAAAATGAGAATGTGCGATTTGATAGTAAATGGTCTTGGCTAGCTGACTACTGGGTTGTTTTTTTAGGATCCAATTGAAAGTATCTATTGCCTTACTAATTTGTCCCGTTGCACGGTAACTTAGTCCAATTCGATACAAGATCTGATTTTTATCTTTGGGACTAGAAAATAGATAACGTTGATATTCCCCGATAGCTGATAGATAATCGCCTTGATCATAAAGGTGATCGGCAAACTTTCGTATGTTTTGAGGATGGTTGTAGTCAATAGGGTTAGCATTTACCCCTAGGGTAAGTATCAAAAAAAGCATGACAAAACAAATCATCATCTCAATGATTGGTGCGAATAATGATCAATTGGATCGAAAGATAGTCCCGTTTGGAGATCTATTGGATAATGGAATTTAGCTGCCCCATTACATCGACAAAGCCGGTCGGTAATTAGCAAGACCCCCTGTAAAACACCAAAATTCTGGATTGCGGACATTCCAAATTGAGAACAACTAGGGGTGAAGTTACATACTTCGCTATCTTGTGACGAGATAAACTTCTGGTAGATTCTGATCAATTTGGTTGAGATCAACTTGAATTCAGATGTTTCTCGGGAATTGGAAATTCTGTTTGATTGCTTCATGGGAATTGTAATTGGGTTAGACCTTAGGATAAAGTCAAGATCGGCTAATTCATCCGGGGGAGTTGGCGGAAGAATAAAATTCAAAATTGCTACACCGATTAGTGAACGAATTAGCAAGCGATTTCATTACCTTTCATAGTTTCGTGATAAATTATTTTGATTATAATATTTCAATGACATTTTCAGGTGGTCTACCGAGAATGGCCTTGTCGTTGTTAACAACTATTGGGCGTTCAATTAGTGTTGGGTTCTCAATCATGATTTGGATCCATTCTTCTCTTGATCGGTTATCATTAATAGAAAGTCCGAGTTCACTGAAACGATCTTCTTTTACACGAATTATCTCGATTGGTTTCTTATCGAGTTGGCGAAGAATACGATCAAGCTCTTCAGCGGTGGGTGGTTCCTGCAAGTACTCGATTATTTTGATTTCTTGTTTTCTTTCCTTTAAGAGTTGGAGTGTTGCCCGACTCTTGGAACATTTTGGATTGTGGAACATTTTCGGAATTGGTGGCATAGGTTTACTCCTTCGTTTTTTCAGTTTTGAAGATTTTGCATAAAGCGGCGGAAGTCTAAGAGTACATGTGCAAGGTCTGGAAGAACCTCCATTGTTTCTGGAGTGGTTTTGTAAAGTGAGTAACATAGATCGCCCAAATTTTCAAGAGGTTTCAGCAGATCTATCGCTGTGTCGGATTTCGGGATAGGGACGGACATTTCCCATAATTGAATGGGGGTTTCTTCTTCCATTATATGTAATCGAAATTCAGCGATATGGTGTTCCATGTCCCAATAAAGTTCCAACCACGATTCTTCTGTTCCTGCAATTG
This sequence comes from Candidatus Poribacteria bacterium, assembly GCA_002709695.1. Classification (GTDB taxonomy): domain Bacteria; phylum Poribacteria; class WGA-4E; order WGA-4E; family UBA9662; genus UBA9662. Next base: position 196,544 of record PAQF01000026.1, on the reverse strand, counting down.
GTATAATCAGTGCTTGTTCCGACAAGTTTTTCCTCGTTAAAAGCTTCCTGATACAGATATTCTTTGTGAACTGCCAAGGTCATGAGATTTAAATGCGTAGTCAGCAAAAACTTGTGCTTCTTGAAACTTAAGTCGGAACCCAGCCCCCGAAGAGATTTTGCCTCCTCGACCACCGATACGGAGCGCGACCAATTTAAACAACCACAATTCAGAGCCATAGTAGACTAGTATGTCGTTGCTTTGGTCGGATTTTAGATCTGCCTGCCTAGATTCTGCATCTATACCGCATGTTAGGTGTCCAATCTTGCTTATGCTGAATCCGTATGAGCCACCGATTCGCAGTCGAGTTTTACGTGTGAAAGTTGGGTTGCTTCCCGTATCCCAAGCGATTTGTGTGCCAGTGGCGTCTTGGATCATGAGACCGAGTCGTAAATTGTTAATCGGTTGAAAAATCATCCCAAGGTCAGTTCCGAAACCATTGCCAGAGTTTTGGAAGATGGTCTGTCGTAAAATTTTGAGATTACCACCAACAGATAGATTAGCGTTTATTATTTTTGCATATGAAAATAGGATTGCGTTGTCGGCATTATTGAAATATTCGGCAACCGTTGGGCGATCAATGTAGAACTCTCCTGGATCTTTCTCTCCATTTGCATTCTTATCTTGGAAAGATCCAAGTTCACCATCGCCATTGACATCGATAAAGGTCGTTCTGGGGATTTCATCGACTCCCAGACGAATCCAACTTACACCTACGCTCCCGATATCCTCGATTTGTAGGACATAATTAATAAAGCTATATTGCACTAGTCCTTTGTTTAAGAATCCACCTTGGCTGGATCTAAAACTGTCAGAATACATTGTGGAAAATGCATGATTTCCTGCTTCGGTTAACCCTGCGGGATTCCAATATGCTGCTGTGGCATCGTTGGCAATGGACACAAACATTCCTCCCATTCCTAAAGCGCGTGCTCCAACACCTAGGCTCAGAAATTCGGCTGGGTGGCTACCTTCCTCTGCTATTGTAAGGTAAACTGGTAGCAAAACAAAAATGAGCATAAAACCAGCAAACCTGCTAGCCGATTTGCAATTTAAAAAAAATAAATTTGAATTCATTTGTAAAGCCTTATTCTGTATAAGAATTACATAAATTCCGAATAATTTAACCAGGGGCAAAATCATAAATCGGTTGTTGAATAATAACGCTCAGTACACTCCAGAATGCACCTACGCAATATTCACCTAGAAGAACTCCAAAGAAAAACAAAACCGCTTTGCGATACAGGGCGACACCACCAAACCTTAAGACAATCCATTTAGCGATAGAGCTTACTACTAAGCATGTCCAGAAGTAGCCAACGCCACCTGTCATAGAAATAGCGTATCCAGCAGGATGAAGGGGCCACCAGAGAAACCACATTCGCATCAGCATTAGGCCAAAAGTAAAGGCCATGCTACCTGCCATGAATCCAATGGCAGGAATATCCGTATCTTTAGGATAAGTTAAAGTGGTATCAAGCCATTGAAATATATAAGTCACATGTCCAATAGATGGGCCAATTCCTCCACCTGCTCCAGTGACGGCACCACCCAAACGATACAGTTCACTTACTGTAGCCCAAAAGGAAGCAATTGAACCAAAAATTACAGCTATAATCATTGCTGTGACCAGACGTTTGGTATTCATTTTTGTTCGTTCTGCCATTTTAAACGATTCTAGTTGATGTGGCATTATATGTTCTCGATAACCACGACCACTAAAAAACCAAAAGAGCGTAAAAACAGTTAAGTTCTTTGGTCCAACTACACGTGTGCCCAGCAGATTTATAAGGAACCTTTGTCCATTTACCCAACCAGCCATTTCGTGAGCAGGAGGGCCGATTTCCGCACGAACTCTCGTGATAGCCAAAGACAGTGCAAAAAAGAAAGCAAAGTAAGGAAGAATAATCAGTAATGTCATTCCTGCTTTCAAGCAGAACCAAATGATACCTGCACTTGCCAAGAAAATTAGGAGAATGGCCGTTCGATAGCGAATCGGTTCAGTGGAGTCGTCGATGCTACTTGTTCTTCCCAAAACAATTTTTATGACATTGATTAGATGTCTGCGTGTTATGGCTAGTGTTGCGATGAATATAGCCATCCACGCCCCAATAGATTGTTCATCAAAATATGGATATGGGGATGGCATACTGACCGCGCTGGCAAAAACCCTCTGTAACTTTTCAACGATGTAAAAGAACCAGATTGAAAATGATAGATCAAGTGGGAGCAGAAATCCTAGCCCAATTACAAAAGGATAAAGTGGAACTGTAATACCTCCAACCGCATTCCAAGGTTTTTCCGTGAAGAATCTTCCCCAGTTTCGTGCGTCGTGACGAACACTAAAATCTGGCAGAAATGGATAAAAATGTGCTAGGCCATGCCAAATGTCCAAGACAGCAGCAATGATAAAACCATACCATAATACACGATTTTGAAAGAAACCGGAAGCTCCTCCCCGATCTGTAATGGCCAATGGTAACTGGATAATCGGATACGCTAGCTTTTCGTGCTCTGTCCATTGTTTACGGACAATCACGTTCATGCAGATCATCACCACACCCAAAGCAAGAATAAATCCAGTCCACCAAAGTGTGGGACCAATCCATGCATTCAAAATTTTAGAGGTGTAAAAATTAGTATCCCCCTCGTAAAATCCACGAATAATCTCTCTATCAGTTACAACAAGATGTCTTGGTATATGGGAGTGGAAAAGAGACGCCCAATCATTTTCAGGTGTAGCGAACCAAAAGGCATGGGGGATAGCTGGAATGGTAAGAGCAAGTGTATCATGGCCCGCAAGCCCGGATGCAATTGAGAGCATGGCATAGATGGTAATCATCTCAGCTTGTGTCAATGCAGCTCTGGGTGCAAATCTTTTCAGCAGGAGATTAATCAGTATTAAACCAAATAGATTGAGAACAACATTCCAAAACAGAGAGATGGTTGTGGGGTGACCAGAGTGCCAAACACATTCGACCTCAATCACCCAAAAAACGTTCGGCGGTATTAGCAGAAGCCCGATCAGGATTGAACGCCAAGTAACGGCTGTTTGATGATTCTGATTTCTCTGCTTCATATATGTCACCAATATAATTAGCGATTCACAATTCTAACCTTGTCACCATCTTTTAGCGAATGCTGCCCTGCGATTGCAATTTGTTCTCCAATTGAGAGACCTTTTCGGATTTCAGCAATATTTCCTTTAGTTAATCCCAATTCTATCCGTCTTTTTCTGCTGATGCCGGAATCAATTATAAATACTGAATTCTCTCCCGACGCAATATTTCTAACAATGGCAGATTTGGATAATATAATGACCTCTTTACGAATTTGCATTGGTATCGTTATTTTTGAAAACATTCCAGGCTTGAGGCGTAGATCAGGATTTTTGACGGCTATTTCCACTTTTGCGGATCTACTTGAGATGTCTAATACTGGACTTACTTCAGCTACCCTGCCAGAAAATGGGTCGTTCCAACTGTCCACATGAATACTGACTTCGCGCCCAATTTCAACTTTAGGCAAGTCTGATTCAATAACGTATACTACGGCTTTAACTGAGCGCATATCTACAATTTCGCAGATAGGTACTGCAGGTGCGATTATGTTGCCTGCATCAAGGTTGCGTTTTGAGATAATACCTCCAATGGGGGCAGCAATTTTTGCGTATGAGAGCATTTTCTTAGCGAGGTCGACGGAAGCCCGTGTTTGAATTACCAATGTCTCAGCCGAGGCGATTTCAGCTTCCCAACTTTTAGCATCTTCTAGGGCTTCAACTGACTGCAAATTCGCGCGTGCTGTTTCAACCTGCGATTGCATCAGAGAGATGTCTTTTTCCCATGTTTTTGTCTCGTCAGATAACCGTGCGAGTTTGACTGCCGCTTCGGCTTGTTTAACTTGTGCTCCAAGGGCACGGATGTCTTCCTCTTGAGGTCCTCTTTCCATAAGTTTTTTTTGTTCAATTGCTGAGCTGTATTGCGCCTTAGATATGTTAAGTTGTGCTTTTATACTATCGAAAGATTGAGCACTTATAGCACCATCATCGAACAGAGGTTTCATACGGTTATAGTTGCTTGTAATGTTGGTTAGGTTAGCTTTTGCTCGATCAACAAGAGCTTGAGCTTGTTTTTTATCCTCTTCTCGTGTGCCTCCCCGGATTTTTTCAAAATTTGCTTGTATAGAAGCTAAACCTGCTTCGGCTTGTTCGATTTTTGATAGTGTTTGTTTTTGAGACAGATCTAAAACCTGCTGAAGCTTGGTTTCGGCTGCAGATAATTGTGCTCGGGCTTGTGCAACCTGTGCTGAAATGCGTATTTTTGCCAGTTTTTGTGCTTGGGTATATTTTATTTCAGCAGCATGATATGCAGCTTGTGTTTGACGCAGACGCAACTCCAATTCGTCACTTTCAATAACCGCAATTATATCCCCTTTAGCAACGGTTTGACCTTCATTGACACGTATTTCAATAATTTTACCCATCATCTGGGACATGACAACCACTCGCGAATTGGCTGTGATTGATCCAGACAACTCAAGATCCGATTGGATGTTACCTTTTTCTACCCTTGTGACTTCGACCGGTTTGATCTTTTCCGATTCAGCCTGGTTCTCTGATGTGAGACCATTAGGCTTTTGACATCCAATACTCAGCCAAATGAAAAATGTTATGAAACAGAGGATAGAATTTATTCGCAACATTATATTTGAATACCCAAAATTAATTATTTTAACCTTTAGCAATCATCAAAATCCGGAATGATACCAGTAAGTTAGCTCTTATCTTTTTTGATTGGAACTCCGATAGCTTTTTGGAGGTTTGCGTGGCCGACAGCATAATCGCGAAGTGATAAAAGGCGGCTAACTTTTGCTTGTGTTAATGCCAGTTGAGCGTCTGTTAACTGAACACTGGTAATCAGCCCATTTTCGTATTGCAAGTTTGCTAAGCGGACCCCTTCTTTTGCTTGCTCTATGGTTTCCTTTTGTACCTCAATCAGAGTTTGAGCTTCCATTAATTTTAAATAGGCGGAACGCACTTCGAACTTAACGAGGTCTTCCGTTTGTTCTTTTTGTAATGCTAATTGCTCTATATTTAACTCAGTTCGTTGTATTTTAGCTTTGGTTACGAGTCCATCAAATATAGGGTAATTTAGCGAAAGACCAATGTTCCATATTCGATTCATTTTGGACAGTTTCTCGTTCTCATCAAGTTGATAGTTGGAAATGAGTGAGAGACTTGGTCGAGCATTTGCTTTTACCATTGCAACTTCTTTTTTCTTTATTTGTTCTAGGTAACTGAGTTGATTCAGTTCTGGCCGGTTCTCAGTTGCTACTTGTACTAATTGATGAAGATCTAATTGAACTTTTGGTAAATTAAAATTTCCTCGAATCCCAACTTTATCCTGTTGGTTTATATTCAGTAAGTTTTTAAATGCATCTTTAGCAATAAGGATTGCATTTTTGGCGCGGATAAGTTCCGACTCAGCATTTGCGAGTTGAACCTTGGCACGAAGCACATCAAAATTGGTTGATGCTCCTGAATCGAATAGCTTCTGTGAGATGCTAAGTTGTTGTTTTGCTAAATCAACCGTACTTTGTGATACTTTAACGAACTCCATAGTAGCTAGCAAACCATAGAAAGCCTGAGCTACGTCAAAGCTTAGCTGTTTTTGCTTTATTTTAAGCTCTTCTTCAGCAGCTTGAACATTCAATTTTGCACTTTGGTAGGTATACAAATAACGACCTGAGGCAAATAGCGGTTGCTTAAAAGCTAGGCCCGCTTGGAGATTGTGATGTGCTCCAAAGGTTATTTCAACGGGATCAGCTCCGGGTACAAAGGGAGGAAGCACATTTTTAGCTAATTCACCGAAGTATGTATAGTTTCCCGTAAAGCTGACGGATGGCATGGCAAAAGGTTTTGCAATCCGTTGTTCTTTTTTGCTATGCTTCAGTTTTTCTTTGACAGATCGGATTTGCAGGTTATTTTTCTCTGCTAACTGGATACTCTCTGTAAGAGTAAAAATAGTTTTAACATCTTGTTGTGCGAATCCAATTGGAGGACATAGCAATGCGAAGAAAAGTAAAACCAACCAAGGATTAAGAGAAAACAATTTAAATCACCCTAAAATGCAAAAGGGAATAAGTATCAAGAAATAACTTTTAAGTTGAAAAACAACAAAGAAGCCGAAAACCGAATACTTACTCCCAACCTGTTTTTCAGTAGGTGCGAGATTCAGATTTATTGCGTTGCAATAATTGTTCCCCACTCGCCGATTGCCCAAACTGTGCCATCTTCAGCCTGAGCGATATCGGATAAGCTGTTTGTGGTTGGGCTTTTTTGCATGAGCCAAGTGGTACCTCCATCTGTCGTTTGCAGTATTACGCCATTACTACCGATAACCCAACCTGTTTTGGCATCAGCGAAAGTGACTCCATGTAGATTTTCATCAGTCGGAGCAATTTGTCTGGTCCAAGAACTACCATCCTTAGTTGCATAAATGGCGCCTTGGCTACCAACAATCCAAGCAATATCAGCACTAAGCGCGAAAACGGATCTCAACTCTTCAGAACAACCGTATTGTGCTTGCCAAGTTTTACCGCCATCGGTTGTTTTGGCGATTGATCCACCTGCACCTACAGTCCAACCAGTGTTCGCATCTACGAAGTACACACCAAACAAATTACTGAAATCGATTTGTGGGTTATTAGTTGACTGCCCGAACCAGTTCTTACCCCCATCGTTAGTGTGAGCAATTTTGCCCATTTCCCCAACTCCCCAGCCATGAGTTGAAGTTGGAAAATGAAGATTGTAAAAACCAAGTGCGCTTTTCCAGCTTGTCATGGGATCGTCAAATACAATTCGTTTAGCTGTTCCATGTCCTTCATCGCTCGGGTCGTTGACCATCTCCCAGTTGTTACCACCGTTAGATGTTTCGATCAATGTGGCATTGCTACCGACAACGTATCCCTGATTTGGTGAAACGAAACCAATACCAAACAACTCAAACACGTTTCCACTGTTTTGTTCAGACCAAGTTTTACCGCCATCGTCTGTGTTCAAAATAGTTCCTGAGAGTCCAACTGCCCATGCTTTCTTGGCATCAACGAAAGTGATCTTTTTCAAGTCGGCATTGCTAGAGATAACGTCCCAAGATTCACCACCATTGGAACTGTGAAGAATGGTGCTATAATCTCCGACGATCCATGCTTCTTGTTCCGAAACCATATATACTGCGTTCAGTTTGTTTGGGGCTGGGCGTGGGTTTAACGCCGTCCATGTTGCGCCTGCATCAACCGTGCGTAATATCACGCCAAATTCAGCTGCGGCAAGACCAATATCTTCGTTTGCAAAGTGGATGCCCCAGATGGGTTCGGGCATTCCGTTTGAGTGTGGTACACTGCTGTCTTCCGTCCTGTCTTCCCAATTTTTTCCTCCATCTACAGTATGAATCAAGGCACCATTACCACCCGAAGCCCAACCAACATTATTTGTCAACATACAGAGCGACGATAGACTTGAAGCCGTTTTCCCTTTTTGGTCTATCCATGTTGAACCGCCATCCGTTGAGTGAATGACAGTACCAGCTTTGCCTACAGCCCAGCCTTCTTTCTGGTTGGCAAAATGCACGCTCAATAAAGAATTATTCGTGGTATCCTGATTGCTTTGTTTCTTCCAGCTGCGTCCACCATTTTCCGTTACCATGATCAGTCCCCCTTCACCTGTTAACCAACCATGTTTTTCATCAATGAATGATACAGCTTGTAAAACGGTGAAAGTTCCCGTTGTTAATTTTTGCCAGGTAGATCCGCCATCAGTAGTTTTCAAGATAGTACCGTTCCCACCAACAACCCAACCAAGCTTAGGCGAAATAAAACGGACTTTGTGCAACTCGACTTTAAAAGGCAATGGTTGATTGGGTTGATCAATCCAATCTTTTCCCCCATTGCTTGTATGTAGGATTGTCGAGTTTGAGCCAACAATCCATCCATGTGAATTATCAACAAAGAAGACATCGTTCAAATTAGATTGCCATTTCGATCCTCGGATGAGACTCCAGTCTTCTTGTGCGTAAATAATGTTTATAGAGCTAAAAAGCAAAAAAATGACTGGGCATATCGTGGACGTAATTCTAATCCTCAATGTAACTCTCCTGTTTCAATGTTTTATAGTAAGACGAATGTTTATATTAAGAAGACATGTTGAATTCACGCTAAGAAGACATGTTGAATTCACGCAACGTTATGTTAGAAAATTATACTATTTTAGAAGAAACACAGTCAAGCAGATTTCGCGCCAATGCTGTATTGTACTAGCATCTCAGAATTAGGAAAAAGGGAGAGTTACACGCTTCATTTTAGTGAAAAATGTTCTTTAGTTTCAGATGATATAGGTTAGTATATTCTGGTTCCTTCAATAATGAAAAACATCTATTCCAATGTTGCTTACATTGGATTTGCGACACCAACAGTCCCAATGAGTTTACATTTTTTAGGATCTTCTGTGATTGACTTTAGTATGTTGATTTATAAAGACCTTTGTCTAAAGAATTGGTATCACTCAATTTATCCTACCTGAATCTTTATTGCCACTCAATTCCAATATCTGACAAGAACTAATTCGTTTTATATGGTTTCACGATTTTATTCTATCCTAATGAATCGAATGGCACGTTTCATAAATTGCCTTTTCCAGTTATTTTTATCTGGCCAATAGGCATAGTAAAGCCACGCATATTGGCCTACAACTGCGTCAGTAATTCCAATAATGGTTGCATACCATGCCTTCTCATTTACCGTTCCGTTAGAGATAAGAAGTTTTGGAGAAGTCCACTCTGTCATATTTTGACTCGAAGAATAAACAATATTACCCTGCCACGTGTGCCATACCATTAGCCATCTTTTTAGATACGTATTAAAATGAACAGATGGGTTTCCACCTGGATGACTTTTTAGATTCTCAATGGGATTTTCTTTGCCTCCCAATCCGGGCTCGGAGAACTCCTCCTGATGGTATTTGAACCAACTTCCGGGAGAGGCTTTGAGGTCATTGGAGATTGCCATGTAAAGAAAATGTTCTTGGTAATAACAAACCCATCGAGAGTTCAAATTGTCATATACTACACAGAAATCTCCGCTTCCTCCCCACACTGGTGTGGATGGCTTTTTCTTTGGAGATGTTATGATTTGACCTCCTTTAGTCCACGATTTTCCATCATTTTTGGACTCGCATATTGCTATGGATTTCCACGCCACTTTATTAGGATTTTGGTTTTTGCCCCATTTGTGATCTTCCGCATGATAGAATCCAAGTAGGTTGTGTGCTGTAGAACGATGAACGGACATCAACCATGTACCTCCGTTATCAAAGGACATCTGATTTCCTTTAGACAATACTGGTTTTTTAGGATCCAATTGCATTGATTCTAAGGATTTACCAATAGTCCTATAGCTCGATGATCCTGCCCAGTACATTTGTAAAGTCTCTCCACTTTTCAGAATGGTAATATGACCATCTGGAAACCATGGGTGCACAGGCACTCCTGCCCCTTTAGCTTGGACAACTTGAGCATCTCCCATTTCGATTCTGAAGTCTTTAGCATGGGCAAGATTGCTTATATATAGTAGAATGCTTACACAAAAGGTCATCGATCGTTTCAGTGTCATTTTGGTTAGTCCATAGAGATTCGCCTAAGCTAAGGACCAAAAAACACTCTAAGGAAATTAGTCATAATTGGGTAATCGAGAGGTTAGATTTGGTTTGATTCTCTGAATTGTAATTAGGCAGAATGCCAAATCTTATTTGGACTAGTTTACCATCCGTATGATCCCGTGTGTTAGAGCTGTATTAGAAAATTAAAGTTTTCGGTGTGATCAGACTGTTTTTAGCCTTTCTTGATTGCATAGTAGTTCTTTTCGCTGTTTAGTTCGGTATCTTCTATTTTAGGACTTCCTTTTGTGTGTTTCTCCTCAGTATGTATCATTAGCCCGAGAGTATTCGAGGAAGCGAACGCATTCTTCATGTTTTTGCTGTCGACGTTTTTCCGGAGATGAAACTTGGTAGCAAGCTGATGGGAAGCTTGAGCTATTAAATCAGTGGATCTAAATGTCTGTATAATGATGTCCATCACTTGGTTTTTTGTAACCGAGATGGAAATTACAACTATGCAGGTGCTTTTCAATGCCATTCATGGTTGTCCTAGTGTCCTTTTCCCATTTTGCTTGCTTCTTCAACTGTTTGCTTTTTTATGTGGACTTAAATATTTCTTTGTCCAGTCAATTAGCTTCGCTTTGTCGCTTTTCCCTCAGAAAGAACGCTGAATCAAGGGAATATTGGTGATAAGTTCTTAAGTGATCAACCGTAGACAACTATGATCCCGATATAGTTCCGTATATATGATTACTGTTGGAACCTTGAAAAACGGCTGTTGTCTTACTGTGTATCGACGAGGAAATAGTATATCGACTTTTCCTCGTTTTGTTGGAGCAGGGTTGCTTTTTCTGTAAATAAACGCAATTATTTTGTCAATGGCGTGTGTGTATGTTGTTGATTTGATTGATGCGTTAGGGGAGGCTATGAGCTAAAAAAGATGCCAGGTTAAACGTACTATTATGCAAATCAAAATGAATGAAAATATTTCTGAGTTTCCTAGGGCTTTAAAATGTTTACTGGTTATGTTAACCCTGTTATAATGAGGAATTAAGGCCCTGTTCAAACGTTTTTGACTGTGTCAGAGTTGTATGTGTTGCTTCCAATTGGGAATTCAAGTTGACAAACAACTTGAATTATTGAAGGTAAAGATATAAGTATATAGAGCTTTTTAGGGAGGGAGATACTGCCATGTATAAATCTGCGTTTTTAGGTTGTGGTGGGCGAGCACGTGGACATGCCCAGGCATATCAACATGTGAAGGGTGGGAAAATTGTCGCCATATGCGATATGAATGAAGAACTTCTTAATACCTTTGGGGACGATTTTGGCATCTCGGAACGCTATACAGATCTTCATCAGATGCTGGAGCGAGAAAATCCTGATTTATTACATATTGTTACTGCGCCCACGTTGCGTGGAACTGGTCAGTTGATTCGTCATTCGCTTATGAAAATTGCATCGGATCATGCAGTGCCTGCGGCTATTGTCGAGAAACCAGTTGCAGTAGCTGCGGAAGATTGGAAACAGTTAGCGGAGTTATGTGAGAATACCAAGACTAAATTCTGTGTTAATACGCAACTCAACTTCCACCCGCGAAATTTGGAACTCAAACGTGATATAGCCGCAGGAAGAATAGGTGAGATAAAATTTATTGATGCTAGTGCACGTTCTACGCCAATAGATCAGGGCCCACACGTCCTTCAGCTTGTTTCTTCCTATATCGACAATTCTCGACCTGTCAAAGTTTTTGGGCAGGTCGCGGATGGAAGCCCTCTGGATTCTCTCCAACCGTCTCCAGGTCACGCAACCGCATCAATAAATTATGCTAATGGAGTACGTAGTCTTGTTACTTTCGGAACTGAGGGTGCGCCATCTATCAGTGAGAACTCCGCGGCACATTTACATAAACGGATTGCTGTTTTTGGTACTTGTGGATTTATTCATTGGAACATGGATGGTTGGGAACGGAGCACACCAGAAAATGGTTATGAAAGTGGAACTCATAGTTACGGAGAACAAGATATTTTAGGTCAAGCTGGGCTTACTGATGCTGTTTTTGATTGGCTTGATGATGATCAGAATGTGCATCCAACTCATCTCTCCCAATCACTGGCAGAATTTAATCTGCTGATGGGGATATACCAAAGTGCTCTAACGTACGTACCTGTTGAGCTTCCATTTGTTCCTCCCGGTGGTTTAATCGACTCAATGAGGGATATCTTGCTTTGATTGTGCATTGAGATTCAATACCGAAATGAGGTTATTTGAACTGAAGTATGGCATGGATATCAAGGTGCAACTTGCCTAAGCGTCCTTTACAGGACAATTTACAAATTACATATGGTTGACCAAACATTACATTTTAAACCACCACTTTGGCTGGTGATGCTTACGACTGCTATGGCTGGTGGTATGGGATGGGGTATTCGCGGTCAATACGGCCACGAGACTGGTGCCATGATCGCGGGTGTGTTGGTGAGCTTGAATCTGGTGTTTCTATTTTGCCCTGGTAATACCTCTATTCATGTGATTCGAGCCGCCGCATTGGGAACGATCGCAATGGGCTTTGGGGGGTCGATGACCTACGGCCAGACAGTTGGCTTGACCCATGATGCGTCGTTGGTGGGTAACTGGGCTTCTCTTCGTTGGGGAATGCTTGGTTTGGCTATCAAGGGCGGTGTTTGGATTGGCTTCTCTGGGTTTTTCCTTGGTTTAGGCTTAGGTGGCAAACGTTATCGTCATTTTGAGATGTTCCTGTTAGTCATTGGAATGCTGACTGCCCTTGTTGTAGGGTGGTGGCTATTTAACTCACCGCATGATCCGGGAAACAAACGCCTTCCACTGCTATATTTTTCTGATCACTGGTTTTGGGAGCCGGGGGTTGAGCTGAAGCACCGGCCCGAAATATGGGGAGGCCTATGGTGTGCGTTGATTATGGGCGTTTTATACGCCGCATTAGTAAAAAAAGATTCTCTTGCCAGAAACTTGGCGTTTTGGGGGATACTCGGCGGGGCATTGGGTTTTCCTCTCGGTCAAGCATTACAGGCCACTAATGCTTGGAATCCCGATTTCTTTAGCGAGAGCTTCGTCGGGTCGTTTACTCGATATTTTAACTGGTGGAACATCATGGAGACTACCTTTGGTACGGTGATGGGGGCTTTTCTTGGCCTTGGACTGTGGCTGAATCGGCACCAAATTGACGTTTCGTCTCAGCCAGTTTCCAGTCCCCTACCCAGTTGGTTGATAGGTGGGTTGCTGAGTCTTCATCTATCCCTGTTGGTGTTGGTGGACTTTAGCAAATTCTCTTGGATTGATGGCATCTATGACCTTGGTTTAATGATGGGGCTTATCCCGTTAGTAGCTTGTGTGCAGGGCCGTTGGTGGTCATACCTGCAACTGTTGCCAATTACGCTACTCCCTATTGCTGGAAAAACATTGCGTATGTTGGTTTATTCGGTGGGAAATCCAATCGACTTGAGTGTAGGTTGGCTAGCTTATTTTATCTTGCCAATGCTGTTTGCCACTACCCTCGCGGTTGGTTTCGCACTCAAAGCGGAACCAAACAGGGAGCATCCTGCTTTCATCCGAAGTGCACTCATATTTTGCACGTGGATTTACTTTGGACTAAACTTCGCTTTCTTTGGTTTCCCTTTACCCTGGATGGATTGGACAGGACGGACTCCCAGTGCTATTCTGTTTTTCATCTCGGCAATGGGACTTACTTTGACTGCTTTGTTCTTCGACCCTGCTGAGCGATGTTGGTACTACAAGGCATGGAGAAAGGACTGGAGTTGACTAGGGGCAAGCCACCGATCTTGTTGATTCGCTCATTAGAAGTGGGATATTCCAATTTGTTCCGTGCCGTACCAGTGTAGTAGTGCTCTAGATTTGATTCGTTGATAGTATGATTCAGGGTTTAAATGACCGTGTGAGTGGTATCAACAGTGTTGTTCTCAGTGTCCAAGTTCACACCATTGGCTGAAGCATTCATGAAACTGAATCTATGTTGTTTACTGATGTTTTTATCTGATCCAAGTGGTTTACTGAAATCATTCCCGGACACAATTTAGTTCCGTATAGAGATGATAGATGAGTAACCGAGATACAAAGACAAAGACTGGGCAACGTATAGATACTACCCAGAAACCAGTTGCCAATTTTGGCCAGGGGGAGAGAGCTTTCTTGGTCCAGAAAGGTTCGGTTGATCCCTCTTGTATTCTGACCTTTCCAGATTTGCTGCAGGCTAAGTTGAATTCCAAAGACAGCCAATTTGGTAGTCAGCAGGATCCAGTGCCTTTAGTGGTAAATTCACCTAGAGGTAAGGGGATTGTATTGGAACGAAGGTACGATGTGGATCAAGGAGAGCATAAAGGAAGGCCCGTGAACCATATTGTATTGGGAGAAGCGAAAAAGGCAGTTCGAGTCTACATGACGAAGGATGGTATAGTCCATTGGGCGGAAAGGCCTAAGCAGATAGCTGTTGATGCTCCACAGTGCTTGATGGTTGATCGTGGCCGGTTGAGGGAAGGTAGTAAAGTATTGTTCTATGGTCTTCTTGAGGAAGGGCAAGGCAAGGAGATCCAGCAGTTTTTACTTAATGATGATGGTACCTTGTCGTCCATGCATGCTCCGGACTTAGTTTGGGGTTGGGAACCTGCGGCTATTAGAAAAGCCAGATTAACTGAGATTTCAGCTTTTGTGATCAAGTATGCTAATTGGCCTGCTAAGTTGGATCCTGCCTCTTTCAAGGTTAATGAGCTTAAAGGAGGAGGATCTCCGTTGACGGAGATCATTTACACTATTGAATTGCCAAATGCAGAGGTCACCCCTGCCAAAGTAGTACTGAAACGGTATGTAGATAATCCTCTTAGGAATCGACGCATGGTGGCAGCATCAAATGTTTTTTCTAAGGTAGGTGGAGCCCCTGCCATAATCGCGTCGGCAGATAACTGGGTTATTGAGCCGTTCGTTGGCCAAAAGCCGGAATTTAGCTCCGAAACTTGGATGAGACGGATTGGGGAACTCGCAGCACGGTTGCACACAGTCCCTATCAACTGGTTTGATTCTTGGCAAGAAGAGATGTGTCAGAAGTATCCTTGTTTGCAAGATGTTCCAGTTGGGTCACTAATTTGGTCTTGTGTCGCCTACCATGAAGGCAACTTGGAGAGGTATACAGCGCAGGAAATGCAGCAACTGAGTGCCGCTTTACCCACGCCATTGTCTGAGAGTGGAGGGGAGGTGGTGAGTACACATGGGGATTTGCATAAAGGCAACACTTTGTTAACCCCAGCTGATGTGTTGTTGGCAGTTGACTTTGAGCATTCTTGCGTTAGTCAGGTCCGACAGGATCTATTGTATAATTCTTGGGAGAATGGATTCAATCGTCGGACTTTGTGTCGTGTTTACCTGAAGACTAGAGGTTTGACTTGTAGCAAGCGAGAGGTGGATTTGTTAGCTGTGGATATCATCGTAGCCGCAGTAGTGTATTTCCGTTTACTCAGAGGAGTCTTATTTCCAAAGGAAGCCGGTGGTGATCGAATGGATATAAAGCAGGCTTTGGCAGAACTGGATAAGCTGACTCCGGTAGTGCAAGGTTTGCAGGATGATGTAGAAGGATGTATCCGTGTAGTGGACAATACTAATGTCTGGGAATGCATAGGCAATATAGATCAGCTGATAGACTTGTGTACAAACTGTTGATGCTAATATACGCCGGTTCATTAACGGTAGCTAACGCTTCTCTTGATGGACTTTTTCGTTATTGTTTCTTGTCTCCTGATATTGACAAAAACATAAACGCTGGTTATCATAATCGTATAAAAACAAGACGCTCGAAGGAAATTTAATGCCTTTAATTGAACCTGATGGTGGGGAGTTAGTTAATCTCCTCGTTCCGGAAAATCAAAGATCAGCAAGTAAATCGGAAGCTGAATTATTGCCGAAACTGATCATTAACGAATATCATTTGCAATGGATTCATATATTAAGCGAAGGTTGGGCAAGTCCTATTACTGGATTTATGCGCGAGGATCAGTTTTTACAAACAATTCATTTTAATGCCATACGGCAACCGAATGGGGCATTTGTCAATCAATCCGTTCCGATTACACTTGATATCTCAGATCAGGATTATAGCCGCTTACAAAACGCCGACGCAATTACCTTGTCAAAATCAAATGGTGAGTCTGTGGCAATTTTACGAGATCCGGAGTTTTATGCTAACCCGAAAGAAGAATATGCTGCCCGTACTGTTGGGTGTACACACACGGGCCATCCGACAGTCGAACGAATTATGAAAATGGGCGCACAGCTAGTTGGTGGTGATCTCGAAGTTCTTAGCCCGATCGTTTATGATGATGAGCTTGATCACTACCGTCTTTCTCCTGCTCAGTTACGTATGGAATTCGAGAAACGTGGTGCAGATGCAGTGTACGCTTTTCAACTCCGAAATCCAGTTCATAATGGCCATGCCTTGTTAATGAATGAGACGAAAGAACAACTGAAAGCGCAAGGATACAAAAATCCTGTGCTTTTACTTCATCCGCTTGGAGGATGGACGAAAGATGATGATGTACCTCTGGATGTCAGGATGCGTCAACATGATGCAGTACTTGAAGATGGGGTGCTAGATCCTATCTCAACAGTTATTTCTATTTTTCCCAGTCCTATGCTTTACGGAGGTCCGACAGAAGTTCAATGGCATGCCAAAGCCCGAATCAATGCAGGTGCGAGTCACTATATCGTTGGGCGTGACCCTGCAGGGATAGCGCATCCCGAGACGGGGCAACCCATTTACGATCCTTTCCACGGTATGAAAGTCCTGCAGATGGCTATAGGTCTGGAAAAACTAGAAATCATCGAGTTCAAATTTGCTGCTTATGATAAGGTGTCTGGCACGATGGGTTTCTTTGATCCTAGTCGGGCCGATGATTTTCTAATGATTTCTGGTTCACAAATGCGCGAATATGCGCGAAATGGAGAAACACCTCCAGATGGATTTATGGGCGAGAAGGCTTGGCAGGTGGTTGCTGAATACTACGCTTCGATCAATTAATATTGTAGGTCAGTTATTCTTTAAAATGTAACAGTCTATTAGGCTGGTGTGTTGTATCCAGATTATTGTATAAGGTTGAATTAAATGTCAATTAAGCTAAAAAGTAGCTATTCTAACATTGAAAGCTGGTTCCGTGGAAATTTGCACACCCACACTACAGAGAGTGATGGCTCATGCCCTCCAGAGACAGTTATTGCCGATTACGAATCTCGAGGCTATGATTTTCTCTGTATTTCCGATCACGATATTTTGGTAGATCCGAGTCGATATCAGCGGAATACTTCCATGTTGCTCATCCCTGCAGTAGAGGTGACAGCAAATGGTCCACATATTCAACAGGTTAATGCGAATAATCGTGTTGCTCCTAATCCTGATCGGCAAGTTGTGGTGCGAGAGATCATCGCCGATCAATCAATCTGCATTTTAAATCATCCTAATTGGGGCGCACAATACAACCATTTTCCACATGTCTTAATGGAATCATTAGATGGATATCATGGTATCGAAATTTATAATGGTGTTATCCAACGATTGCAAGGAACTGCACTTGCCTCGGACCGATGGGACCGTTTATTGTCTGGTGGTCATCGGCTTTGGGGATATGGCAATGATGACTCCCATCAGCCTGGAGATGTTGGAATTGCATGGAATGTTGTACAGGCTGAAGATTGTACGGTTGATCAAATTGATGTAGGGTTGCGTAACGGCAGTTTTTACGCTTCCACTGGTGTTACTATCAGTTCTATAGGGATTAATGGAACTACGGTTCATGTGAAGACTAAAGATGCCCAGAGAGTCTGTTTCGTTAGTAAATTAGGGGTGATTCAGTTAATTGTTGATGGAGCTGAGGCTAGTTATTCTTTGCCAGAAGACTTGAACCAAGCACTTAGTTTGAGCTATATCCGTGCGGAATGCTATGGGGCAGGGGGGAGTGTGGCTTGGACTCAACCAATCTTTATCGAGGAAGAAGTGTAAACCGGTCCGTATATTGCATCGCGGATTTTTGTCTTGCGCAATTTGGCTCTGGTTTACCCAGTTCTATTCTTTTGGGAAATTAATTGACTTTTTGTAGATAGAAAATGACCCTTAATTCCGTGGCTTTTGCGTATACAATTTCCCTGATTCACAATAGCGGAACCCGGTAAAGGAAGTCTTAATCTGCAGCTTATCTTAAGGGAACTGTAAAGAATGATAGGTAGATCTCCGTTTAGTTTTTCAATCTTATTTTTTGTTCTTATTGTTCACTCCTCGCATTATGATGTTGATGCTTTTATTGAGAAAGAATATTCACTTCAGGAGGTGCTGAGCGAATGTTCTAATGTCCTTTTTGGCACAGTTACTGAAGTTGACCCAAAGCGGATGACAGCAAAGGTAAAGCCTGAGGATAATTTAAAGGGAAAAACCGAGTTTAGTCAGATTAAAATTAACATTGGTGTTGGGCAAGGGAATTTCCCTCAACAACTTATTCGAAAGTTTAAAGTTGGAGAGCCAGTTATCATTTTTTATAAAGACGAAGGTGGCCGCATTACCAGTGTAGGGCATATTGGTGGTATTTGGTTTCAGGTCTTTGCCCCCAAACGATCTGAGAGAGATAAGACTTGGTGGAATTTTACGCATATTGAAATTTACATGCATCGTACTTACAAGGGATCAACAGTTGATTTCCAAAATCATTTGCGCCAAGTTTTTGCGGGGAAAATCAAACCAAAAGAGAAAAAAGAATCTCAATCTTATAATCTAGCGGATGCTCCAAAAGGAGCTGTACGTGTTATGGTCCTCAATGGAACTCATTATGATGTCGAATTTACAGCCTTGACTGAGTTTGATCAAGTTGCCAATCACAAAATCGTTTACCAAAAAACAGCAAATCGCGACCTCCCTGGTATTGAAAAAGCAGACATCTTGTGGCTTGGCCAAGGAGTAATTAGTAACGATAAGTACTTTTTAACCACCAAACAAGAAAAAAAGATTAAAGCCTTTGTCAAAAGTGGTGGAGTTGCAATAGTATCCAGTCAAGATAGTGATGATGGTCGTCCATGTGAAATTGGTTGGATATCTGAGCCAATAAAAGGAATTGAAAGTATGGGACGAACGGACTTCGAAATGACCGAACATGCAGGGTCTCTGTTTGATATTCCTCATGAGATAAGATCGGGCGAGGTGTTTCTGGACGATACCTGGTCGGACTGGAGTAGTAAATATGTCATCTTGGCAACGACAAATTCAGGGAAAAATGTTGCTGTGGCTATGCTCAAATATGGGCGTGGAATGTATCTATTAACTGGTTTTCAAAATGAAACGACTGCCAATGTATTTGTCAATCGCTTGATGATTGAGAATCTTATATATTTTGCTGCTAACTGGCTTTCAGAATAAGCTTGAGGGAAAACCTTGATGAGAAAGGTGTTGATATTTCTGGTGCTTACTATGATACTTGTCAGCGTGACTGTGCCTGCACAGGCAGTTATTCCTGCGTTGGTTGGTCCTTTAGCCGCACTGGTTAGTGTGTTACCTCAGATTCTTGCTGTTGTTGGTATAGGACTTTTGGCAATTTTCAAAACCGGAACCTACCGCACATTGTTTGCTATTGCTTGGCACCATAAAATCATCACGGCAATTATTCTTTTAAGTGTGATGGTCAGTAGCGGGTTCTTTTTATATCAGATGAGGTTGCCACATGCTGATATAACAACACGTGTATCGGAAAATTTTCCATCTTCTAGTACTAACCAATCATGGGTAACTTTCCGTGGGGGCTCCCACCGCCAAGGACACCAGAAAAATCATCTGGGCCCAGATGATGCAAATTTATTGTGGGCGTTTAAAGATCAAGGAGCGAAAGCGATGGATTTTTCGTCCTCACCAGCTATTGTTGGTGACCGTTTGTATATTGGGGCGGGTCGCGGTTCGCTCTTTCGCACAGATGGGTTGATTTATTGTCTTGATGTGAGAACAGGTGCTGTGATTTGGAAATCACCATCACAACAGCAGGTCTTCTCGTCGCCAGCAGTTGTGGGTGGTCGGGTCTACATTGGAGAGGGATTACACTACGATGTAGATTCCTGTCTGCGTTGTTTTGATGCGGATACAGGGCGGGAAATTTGGGCTTTCCAAACGACAAGTCATGTTGAGTCTAGTCCGTGTATCAATCAGGGCCGTGTATATTTCGGGGCTGGAAGTGATGGTGTTTACTGTCTTGATGCACTAGAAGGAAAAGAAATATGGCATTATCCTGATTTGCATGTTGATATTTCACCAATTGTAGTGGATGGGAATTTATACTTTGGTAGTGGCTATGGACAACCAGAGATTTATGCTGTGTCTGCTGAGAGTGGTTCTAATATATGGGTCAAATCTGTTGATTTTCCAGTTTGGGGAAGCCCAACGGTTAGTGAAGAGTTAATCTATTTTGGTTTGGGCAAAGGTAACTTTGTTGAAAGTCACCAAGTGCCTGCCGGAGGAGTAGTTGCACTCAATCTCAAAACGGGAGAAGAGGTCTGGTCATTTCAAACGGAAGATGCTGTTTTAACGGCGATCTCGTTTATGGAGAATTACGTCTATTTTGGATGCCGGGATGGATATGTTTATGCTCTTGAGGCTGAGACCGGTGACATTTTTTGGAAGACTTCTGTCGATACGCCCATCGTTTCATCCCCGGCAGTTACAAGGGATTCGGTCTATTTCGGTGGAACGAATGGTGTGATTTATTGTCTTGAATCAGAAACAGGTGATATGAACTGGTGGTACAATACCGATGATGTGGCGGGTGAAATTAAAATCTATTCATCTCCAGCCGTGGCAAATGGGAATTTGTATATAGGATCATCAGACCGCTATCTTTTCTGCTTAGGTGATGTTGTTCCAACCAATTAGGCCAAAGAATTACCTATGTATTGTTGTCAAGACAGGATGTGGTAGTGCAACGAACGATACTCGAGATTGCTTTTCGAGCCCATCAACTTCTTAAAGGTTCGAGACAGCGTTACCTGCCTGCAAGTGTGTGCATTGTTTGATAGTTAGTATGTTATTGAGCTTGTCATTACGAATTCTCATTTGGTTTCAATCTCATTCTTAGTTGATGGTTTCAGCTTAGCTTATGGTCTTCATTAAAAGCATCCTTATTTGTATTGTTTTAAAAAGTTAGGGTTACTTATAAGTTACAGATTATGTCATTGGAAACTGTTGCAATTCTAAGCCCAGGGGATATGGGGCACACAGTTGGACGTGTCTTGGTCGAACACGGGTTGCGTGTAATTACTTGCTTAACAGAGAGAAGTCAACGCACACGATTATTGGCTGAGAGTGCTGGAATATTGGACGTTTCGACCTTGCAAGCTTTGGTTAGTGAAGCCGATATTGTTTTGTCCATCTTAGTTCCATCACGAGCAGAAAAGGTCGCAGAAATGGTGTCGGAAACCATAATCGAGACACAAGCGAAAGTGTTATATGCTGATTGTAATGCTATATCCCCCCAAACGACCTGTAGGATATCAGAGACTGTTGCGAAGGTAGGAGCAAATTATCTGGATGTTTCTATTATTGGTCCACCACCTAGATCTGAAGGGGTAACGCGTTTCTATGTTTCTGGTCCAAGTTTGGGGTTATTTAGCCAGCTTAACCAGTTTGGGCTGGATATCCGCCCATTAGGCGACAAGGTTGGTAAGGCTTCAGCGATTAAAATGTGTTATGCTGCTTTGACGAAGGGGCTGTCAGCGCTTTGTATTGAGTTGTTGACTGCATCGAAACTCTTAGGGGTGTCGGAGTCTCTAGCAAGTGAGTTGCAGTTAAGCCAAGCCAGCTTATACGAGCGGATGGAGAATAGCATACCTAGCTTGCCGTCAAAGTCCAGACGTTGGGTTGGAGAGATGGAAGAAATAGCGGCAACTTTCGCTGAGCTTGGGCTTACTCCGAAGATCCTAGATGGCGCAGCCGATGTTTTTCGGTTTGTTGGTGATACTCAGTTAGCAGATCTCCAACCAGAAGACCAAGAAGCATTTCCCATTATGCAAGAGGTTATTGCCGTTTTGTCCGGGGGTTTGAGACCTAAAGTGAAAAAATGTGGATTTAATTAACTTCATTCATAGTTTTTCTGGTCCGACTCAATCAGTTAAGTTTGTGAAGATACATAGTTGCCAAACTTCAAGCTGGGTTTTATTCAAAAACTATTGTGCGATTGTCGTGAACTAGAACTTTTCGCTTGAGGTGGAACCATATCGCTCGTGCCAGAACAACCTTCTCTAAGTCTCGTCCCTTCCTGATTAGATCCATTACTGTATCTTTATGACTAATATTGACAATATCTTGTTCAATGATTGGTCCTGCGTCTAGCTCAGAAGTCACATAATGACTGGTGGCACCAATGATTTTGACTCCACGTTCGTGAGCTGAATGATATGGTTGAGCTCCAGGAAAGGCAGGAAGAAAAGAGTGGTGAATATTGATGATTTGATTAGGATAATTTTCAACAAACTTGTTAGTCATTATTTGCATATAGCGGGCTAGGACAATGGATTCGATATTATATTCTTTCAAAAGTGCTAATTGTTTCTGTTCCTGAGAACGTTTGTTAGTTTTTGTGATAGGAAAGATATAGTAATCAATGCCGAATCCCTTTGCGACTGGTTCTAGATTAGGATGATTGCTAATAATTAGGGGTATTTCAACGTTCCATTCTCTAGCTTGGTATCGGGATAGAATATCATACAGACAGTGTGATAGTTTTGATACAAAAACGGCGATACGGGGGGACTCATCCGAAAAGTACAGTTTCCATTGCATTCCAAATTTCTCTGCAATTTCGGTTTGAAAATGTACTCCAAGTTCTTCTGCAGGAACGCTAGTATTGTTTAAGTCCCACTCGGCTCGCATGAAAAAAATGTGCTTTTTGGAATCGACGTGTTGGTCAAGGCGAATTATATTGCCATTGCTTCTGTAAATAAATTCAGTTACCGATGCGATTAGTCCCTTTCTGTCAGCGCAATGCACCAGTAAAATTGCAGATTTGATTTGTTTTTCCATGTGTTCTATTTTTGGCTCATAGTGATTGTTATATTTGTGATGTATTGTATGTTCTATTGTAACCTAAGTTCAATTAGGAAATGTCTATAGGTAATCAGCTAAGTCTTTGATTTGTATGTTCAAGTGGTTATGTTTCTTCATAGTATTTTGTCTTCAACTGGATGGTTCACAGGATGACGTGAAGTGAGCCTACTATAGCCTAGTTTTTTCAGTTTGTTGGATAAAAGAACATTAATTGTTCTTAACGACAACAGTTTTCGTTTTGATTGTATTTTCAGTTTCAACTGCTATTATATATATATTGCTTACTACAAGGTCGTTTTGATTGTCTCGCCCATCCCACCAAAAAACATGATTTCCACTAATGAGGTTTTTCCCTTCAAAGCTACGTCGCAAACGGCCTGCAATATTGTAAATCTTAATTTTTACGTTACCAGGCTTGTTCAAATGGAAAGAGATCGCTGTTTCTTCACCGTGGTTCGGTGAAAATAGCCGTGGTTGTGAGTTTAGCCTAGTTATTGCGCCATCAATGTGTTCTTCGATGGGATTTTCTAGGTCTAAGACTGCATACTGACCAAGTTTTGTGATAGTTGTTGATATCGTTTGCTTATGGTAATTTGGTGTTCCACCGATTAATTTCCAAGAACCTGGAAGTGACCTATCATGATGATTCTCCCACCTAAAGATACCAATTTTATTGCTCTTACGATGGTTCATAAATCGATGGTTCATAAATTCAATTGTTGCTGGTTTCCTTGGATTGAGTTTTAGATCTCGAGGAGCAAATTCATAACCATGAGTTTTTGGGTTGATAGTAATAATAGTTTGTTCAGTTAAGCAATTTGTTGGGAGAACGAGACTAGCTTGACCATCTAGGCTTTCAACACGCTCAATACGCTGATTGTCGACATAGTCTTTGAAGAACACGTGTATTTGGTGACTGCTGGTTAAACCCACTTGATCTTCGACGGTTAAGCGAAGTGTATATTCTCCAATTAAGTTTGAGGAATTCCATTCTGCTAAGGGACCTTCTAAAACGGCTTCGAGAAATCCTATCTTCGAAATTGATCGCCACAGAATTGGGGCTTTACCTGCTCCATACTCAATGATGTATCTCTTGAAATTGAGGTCGTATGCAGATCCGATAATACTAATATTTGGTGGAACTTGTTGTCCGGAGACTGGAGAGGTGATTCTTCCTTTTGGCGTGGTGTCATCAACAATGACATTTACCTGATCTTTAGAAAATTGGCCAGATTTGTCAAATACCGTAAGCTGGATTTCGTACGCTCCGTCATTCAACGAGGATAATCTCCAGTTGGAAAGAAGTCCTTCTCCTTTTAGCTCATCTCGTTGAGTATCGATTAGGTGCCACTGGTTTTTCGAACTCATAGTGCGAAAGTCAAGGGTGTAGCGATCGAAGTTCTCATCTGTGGCAATGCCGTAAATTTGTACCGAATGGTTAATATATGTATTAGGCTCTGGCTTAGTCAATGTCGCAGTGGCTCTTGTATCGTCGAGAACAATTTCAATTGGCGGTGTTGTCTGAGTGAAATTCCCTGCTTGGTCAAAAGCAGTTGCGCGTATTTGGTATCTGCCAGCTATAAGCTGAGTAGCATTCCAGTTCCCTAATTTACTGGATACAAGTGATTCGACTGATTTGGAGATCTCAGCCCATGCACCGTTGGGAGCAAGGTATTCTAGGATATAGATGTCGAAATTTAGGTCGTTCATTGTGCCAATGATTGGGATGACATCAGTTCGTAAAACATCACCTGTTTTGGGTGAATCGATGATGACTGTTGGTGAAATATTATCCAATGAGATTTCGATTTCGTTTTTAGATTCGTATTCATTATAATCCATTGCGATCAACCGTAGAAGGTACTTCCCATCGGGGATTTCAGAGGTGTTCCAGCGGAAAATCTGCTCATCGTCGAATTGGAGTTGAGATTGGTAAATCACTTGCCAATTTGTGTCCCCTGTCGTAGGGCGAAATTCAACCAAAGTGTCTTTCAGCCCCGTTTTCTTGTTTGGACGCATTTTCGCTGTGCCATAGATTGCAACTTCGCCACTAACAGGTCGATTTATCTTGCGCAGTTGTGCTATTGGTAGTGCGGAATCATTTTTCAGTCTAATTGAGACTGTTTGTGATATTCCTATATTTCCAGCTTGGTCTGTAGCTTTAGCACGTAAAGAAGAATAGCCGTCGATCTGTGAGGTATTCCAGCTCAAACGCTTAGAAACGGCTGGCGAGCTGTCAATTGGAAACTCGCCAATTTTTTGCCATTTGTTTCCGATAGGACTGTATTCCAATGTGTAATGTGTTAGGTGTTTATCATATGCTGATACTTCAACTTCTGTGTTACCAGATATGATGGCACCTTGCCGTGGTCGGATTATTCTCACTTCAGGCTCAGTATTGTCAACTTCGATAGCTAAGGTTACTTCACTTTTATGTTGGCGGTCGTAAGAACCGTTTATTTGATCGAATGAAATGAGTTGTATTTGATATTGACCGTCATTGACAGTGAAAGTATTCCACCTGTATAGTAGACTGTTTTCAACACTGTTTTTTTTGCTAAAAACAATATCAGTGTCATAAATATGGATTTCATAATGGGAAAAATCTGTTGGGTCGTTTGAGGTTCCTTCGATATCGAAAATACCGTTAATAACCTGATTTTTGTTAGGTTGTGATATTTGTGAGATGGGGATTGATGAATCAACCACAAAATTGGATTTAGCGCCAATCTGATCAATGTTCCCTTCTTGATCTATGGCTTGGACCAAAAACTGGTGTGGTCCGTCCTCGAGACCCGCTAAAAAAGCTCGATTATCAAAGCCGTTGTTGTCTGTTAGCTTAAAGCTACCGTTGTTAATCCGAAATTGGTAGCGAAAGTTTGAGCTGCTGGCATCGCCACCTTCAAACCTAAAGTTTACACTTGTTTCACCAACAGTTTCTCCGTTCATTGGGCCGCTAATGATACGTGTAGTTGGTGGTATATTCTCCTGTATAAACCGGCTTAAAGTTCCGTCATCAAAACTGCCGAACCAAAAACTTCCGTCCGTTGATTCAATGATAGCGGAGATGTTATTGCTATTGAGTCCGTCACTTGCTGTCAGCGTGCGAAAAATTTGTTCATTTTGAAAGATACTTACGCCATCATTTGTGCCAACCCAGACCCGGTTTTTACTATCAACGTATAATGTCTGTACATGATTGTCAATTAAGCCTTCAGCTGTAGTGAGCCGAAGTTTTGTTTTTTTTTGTCTTGATCCAAAAATATGAATTCCGTTGTCCGAACCAACCCAGATATCTCTTTCTGTGCTAACTATCGTTGAAATTCGTCCCATTTGTATTCCAGATATTTCCTCTAATGTTCCAGTGTTCTGATCATAGATCCAGAGGGAACTAGCCATTACTTCGTTACCGGCCGTTGCCAAGTAGATCCAACCGGATGGATCAGCGAATAGTTGTGTGATTGTACGGTTAATTTTTGTTGCAATGTTGGACATCTGATGAAAAGTTTTACCGTCGTATCTGACTAAGTCAGGCAAGAAACCAATAGGGTCATTAAATAGTAGAATTCCGGTACTAATCCATAGGTGGTCCGATCTATCGACACAGATCGATTGAACTTCGTTTGTACCATTATTAAAATAGAATTTTTCCCATGAGAAACCATTAAATTTTTCGAGACCTAAGCTGGTTGCCAACCACAAATTTTCATTGGTGTCCTGAATGATTTTACGAATTGCTCCAAATTCCCTTTTCTCTCGTATAACATCACTCCCGTTTGTGCGGAAAATTCCATTTTGTGTGCCAATCCAAATTGTGTTGTTCTGGTCAGAGAACATCGTATTGACTTGGTTGTTTTTTCCATTAGTTGGGATTGGTTGCCACGAACGATCTGAAAAACTCAGTCCATTGTCGCTAGTTCCAATCCAAATTCCGCCGTTCGTGGAGGATAGAAGCGAGCTGATGTGGTTACTTGCTAAACCATTTGCTTTTGTTAGGTTAATCCAGCCTATGGGGTTCTGAAAACTAATGCCTGCATTTGTACCTATCCATATACTGCCTTGTCTGTCAGTTGTTATTATCTGAATATTGTTGCTGATGATGCCATCAGCAGTGGTAACAATTTGCCAATTCAGGCCATCATAAATTGCAATCCCTTTGTTTGTTCCAATCCAGATGTTGCCGTTATTATCCTGCCCAATGGTTCGGATGTCACTATTAGGTATCCCATCGTTTGGACCAAATGTGAAAAGATTCGTTCCATCGAAATGGCTTAAGAAATTTGGGGTTGTATTATGCACAAACCAGAGCTCGGAGTTCCTGTCTTCATAAATGATATGTGTTTCTATGTTTAAGGCTATTTGCCATGATTTTCCATCGAATTGGTTGATGCCGAGTAGTGTTCCTGCCAATATCTCGCCATTTTTTCGCTGAATCATGGTAAGAATTTTGTTAGTTAATAACCCTTCTTCAGTTGTATAGTGATCAAGCCAATTGATCCGGTTTAAGTCTAGAAGACCTCGATGGATGCCATTATCTGTTCCAATCCAAATCTCGTTTTCATTCGCAAAGGTGAGGCAAGTTGCTGTATCCGAAATAGGAATTTCTGACCAAAATCCATTAAAGAAATTCAGCCCATGATCTGTGATTGTCCAGATCTGTCCCAATTGGTCTTCAGCAATTAGGTGGATATTGTTGCTACTTATATTGTTCCTGGCCCGTGTGAAATTTTGGAAATTGAAGTTCTGTTGTGAATGGCCAAGTTGGCATGCGATGAGTAGTAGAAGTGCAAGTGGAATAGATGTATGTAATCTATTCTGTTTTTGACTTTTAGGATAAGTTTGCTTCATATGATGAAATCTTGTACCATTTACCAATGGAGGTTATAGACATGATACCAAAAATTTTAGCGAGTATGTTTTTGGCTTTTGTAATAGTTGTGTTAGATATTAGAACTGAGGAAGATGTCATGGAAAATTTAAAAGTTGGTATGGTTGCTCCCAATTTTGCTTTGATGGGTAATGATGGTCGAAAGTATGAGCTATCTCGGCATCTTGGTAAGAAAAACGTCGTTTTGGCTTTTTATCCTAAAGATTTTACTGGTGGCTGAACTGCGGAATTACGATCGCTCCGTGACGAGCTAAGTGAAATTGAGGCTACCGAAACAGTTGTTTATGGTATCAGCACTGATGACCAAGAATCACATAAACAATTTAGCCAAGCTGAAGAATTTGGATTCATACTTTTAGCTGATACAGATTATATTGTTAGTCAACAGTATAGTGGATCACGAGACGAGTCTCGATCCAACCGTGTTACGTTTATAATTGATCGTGCCGGTTATATTCGTGCTATTGACAAAGAAGTTGATGTACAAAACCATGGTTCCGATTTGGTGCAGATGATTAAGGATACAGCGGAATTCCAGATAAAACCCGGACAACCAGCACCAGATTTTATCGCATATGATCAGGATGGTAAAGCGCACCAAATTAGTAACCTCAAAGGTAAGAAGAACATAGTCCTTGCATTTTACCCAATGGATATGACACCTGGCTGAACGATGGAGGTCTGTTCACTCCGGGATGAGTTGAACGATTTCAAAGTTCTTGAAACTGCTGTTTATGGTATTAGTGTACAAAACCAAGAATCACATAAGAAATTTGTTGATAAATATAGTCTTGGATTCCCTTTGTTGGTTGATACTGGTCGTAATATCAGTTTGCTTTACCATGCAATATCAAAACCGAAAGGCAATTGCAAGCGTATAACAATTTTGATTGGGAAAAACGGCGATATTCTTCAAGTTGATGACAAGGTTAGTGTTCGAAAACATGGAAGAGACCTGATTGATTCTATCAAAATTCTGAATTAGGAGGATTAATTATTTTCAAAATAGACAAAATCAATTAGGAATACTGCACCTAGAAGTATACTTTTTTGGTTAGTATCTGCATCTGATGGGAATGTGATACCAAAGTTATCGGAATCAGTAAAGGTTTCTTTTAAAAGCCCACTCCATTTTTTTGTGATGTTTCCAACTTCTTTATCATCTTGGTAGATATTGAAAGTCCATGGGTGGAGTAGAGGGCCGAAAAGCTGATATATTTCTTGTTCTGATGGAGCATTTACAGAATATATTCGACGTAAAATTGAAAATTGCCTTTTAATTGTTCCGACCAATTTTCCCTGATTATCAAAGATTTCAACAATATGAAAATAAAATCGGAATGGGCGGTGTAATGAAAGAATAATTTTGCCTTGTGTATCTAAGATACGAATTTTAAAGGGTCTCAGTGCTTTCAAAAACCACCTCAAAAGAAAAGATCCACCCTCTTCAGCGGCTAAGAATAGTTCCTCCCCATTTGAACTAAAAACTGCATATCGATTTTTGGTTTCGAAGTTGGTAATGATTTCTCCCCATTCTTTCTTTTGCTGGATAACAATTGCATTGAGAGACTCAAGTTTCTCCATAAGTAACCTCTGATTGATTCTATTAAGATAATTATTGGTTTTGTTTGATGGAAGCGAGCGTGTCATGATTTCTTTGGATTGACAAAAATATCATGCTAGGCAGAATCTGCTACACTTCGATTTTGGCCGGTTTGAAAGAGCATCGGAATGTCATTCTTCAGTTTTGAAAAGGTGCCGATTTTGATTGATTGGCGGATGCCCCGCATTAAGCTTATGTAGAAATGTAGATTGTGGACTGTTTTAAGGTGGTGCCCTAGCATCTCGTTTTCGCTATCAAGATGACGTAAGTAGGCGCTAGTGAAGTTTTGGCATGTATAGCAATTACAGTTGGGGTCAAGCGGTGTAAAATCAGATCTATATTTTGCGTTACGGATTTTAACCGTGCCAGTGCTAGTAAAAAGCGAGCCGTTGCGCGCGTTTCGTGTTGGCATAACACAATCAAACATATCGATACCACAACTAACACTGTAGACTAGATCCTGTGGGGTACCAACCCCCATTAGGTATCTGGGTTTCTCTTTTGGAAGCAATGGCGCAGTATAAGCAACTGTCTGATACATCAATTCCTTTTCTTCTCCGACACTCAAACCTCCAATAGCATATCCAGGAAATCCCATTTCAACAGTTTTCTCGGCGCTTTCTCGTCGTAGATCGTGGAAAAAACCTCCTTGAATGATGCCGAATAGCAACTGATTGGCATTTTTGTGTGTTTCTTTACAGCGTTTAGCCCAACGAAGTGTCATATGCATTGATTTTTCAATGTATTCTCTATCGGTTGTGTGCGCAGGACATTCGTCAAAAGTCATGATTACGTCAGCGCCGAGAGCATTCTGAATTTCAATGGCGCGTTCCGGGCTAATCATGTGTTTTGAACCATCAATTCCAGATTGAAACTCAACTCCCTTTTCAGTGATTTTTCGGCGTTCTCCTAGACTGAAAACTTGGAAGCCACCGCTATCGGTTAAGATTGGTTTTTTCCATCCCATAAATTTATGTAATCCACCCGCTCGTTGAATAATTTGATGTCCTGGTCGAAGGTAAAGATGGTAGGTATTACCGAGTATGATTTCGGTTCCCATTTCGATTAGAGTCCTTGGTGAACAGGTTTTTACTGTAGCACGAGTTCCAACGGGCATAAATATCGGGGTGTTGACAACACCGTGGGCTGTGCGTAACTGGCCCAAACGGGCACAAGTTTCTTCATCTTCTTTTATTAGTCTGAATTTATTTTGTGCCACTTTTACTTACTCAAAATTCTAACAACTTTTTTAGATGGTTTATCGATTGGTTGGTGGGATCTAATTTCAGAGCAGTTTGAATAGTAGAAGCCGCCTGTGTTGTTTTGCCAAGGTGATAGTAGCAGAGTGCCTTTAGAATATAAATATCATCAATCGAATCATAATTATGCCGAAAAAAATAGTTCTGGTCAGCAGCTAATGCATTTTCGATAGCTCGAATTGCTGTTTCAAAGTCGTCAGGCTTCTCGCGTCGGAGAAAAAGAACATTAGCTAATCCTATCCAAGCGTCCGAATTTTGGGGGTCGGCGAGAATTGCATCTTGAAAGGATCTTTGTGCTTTGGCAATTATCTGTGGATTACTACTGGGGATTTGAGATATACTGAGGTGTGTCCATCCCAAACCATTATGTGCATCAGATAGGTTCGGTTCGAAGCTGATTGCTCGTTCAAATGCCAAGAGGGCTTGAGAAAAGTTGTTTTGATTGTATTTAGCCCAGCCGTCATCTTGGTTTTTCGAAGACAGCTCGGAATCAAAATCACGGTCTGTTGCGCAACTGAAAAGGAAGCTTAGAAAAACAAAAAAAAATATAGCCTTGTGCATATTCTAGGAACTTAGGATTAAGCTTAAATACGTTTTAGATGACCACCAATTGTATCAGAGTCATAACTGGATTTGCAAAAAGGTTTTCTCTTTGGGGTTAACTATTGTATCGTAATATAAATAAATTGTATGTTTCTTCTCTTGATGTAAGTACAGATGCTCAAAGATAAGAACCGGATTAAAGTTAAATTCTGCATAACTGAAGCAGGAAGAGCTAAAATCCGAAATGCCCGAGGCCACGATTCAACGGGTAAAAATCCGTGGATAGGTTGTTTTCGAGTTAATTCTTGATAAGAATCTTATGGAGATTTTCTTTTATTGATTTATGGTTTTTTGGGTGGGCATGTAGCTAAAATCGATTCTAAGCGTGGTAAAAACTTTTATCAGATGTACCTTCTTTTTAGCGAGCTATTTATTAAGCTTATTATCAAACCAATTGCTTCCTTGGTAATTGATGTCATGCTTAGGCCTACTTGTTGTCGTTATCTCACTTTTGATACAACGCTTCTTGGGCTTGAATTTAGCATGTGTACTCCAACATTCATCGCTTCTCTACAAACAGGGAATCCACACTTTCCACACAGTACCTTCATGAATATTTATAATAGTGTGTTTTACTCAAGAAAACGTTGGTGTGAACACTTGGCTGGGGAGAATCTACTTGGTTCCACATTTCTAAAGAAGTAGTTTGTCATTGTTTAAGATAGGGAGATTTTTTGGTCAAGTGAATCCAATGAAAATTATGTTGACAACTTGGGGAACTACTGGTGATGTGCGGCCTTTTTTTGCTTTGGCCCGAGAGTTGAAAATTGCTGGTCATCAAGTTCAAGTTTGTGCTTCAAGCGTTTACGGCCAACAGTTTCAGCAAATTGGAGTTGGATTTTGTCCGGTAGGTGTTCCTTTTGAGAAAGGCCGATTTGATCGAATCATGGATGGGATTATCAATATCCGGAACCCTCTCAAATCTGCTTTGGTGATTGCAAAAGAAGGGATTCTCAATCAAGCGGAACAATGGTATAATGATTGTCTTGATGCTATGACAGATTGCGATATAGTAGTCTGCCACTCGGCTGACATGCCGGGACAGGAAGCAGCAATCAGAAGGAATTTGCCTTGGATGACAGTCAGCTACTGCCCTGGATTCATCAAGTCTGTTTACACTGCTCCCTCACCAGCGCCGAATTTGGGGAGGTGTGGTAATTACTTGATGTGGAAGATAGTTGAATTGATGATGTATTATCAAGCGGATCCTTTGTTTAATGCTTTTTTTGATTCGGTTGGTGGGGATCCTAGGAGTTTGATTGGAATTAAAGGTATGTATTCATCCCAACTGAACTTAGTTGCGTCATCTCCTTCTATTACAAGACCTCCGCCGGATTTGCCGTCTTATCATAAATTTACTGGAGCTTGGTTTTTTGAAGAACCAGATTACGAAGTTCCCATAGATTTGTGCAGGTTTTTAGATCAGGAACCTAAACCAGTTATTGTTTCCTTTGGTTCTATGGGGGGAACTAGGGGGGAGGAGACGACCCGAACTATCGTTGAGGCTATTCAGATAACTGGTCAAAGGGCAATAATCCAAGCAGGTTGGGGGGAGTTGGGTGTTGAATCAAACAGGTCGGATAGTAACATTCTTTCTGTTGGTCATGTACCACACGATTTTTTGTTTCGACAGGGTAGATGTGTAATTCACCATGGTGGTGCTGGTACTACCCACGCGGCGTGTCTTGCCGGTGTGCCATCTATTGTGATACCTCATTTGGCTGATCAACCATATTGGGGGAGTAGACTCCGAAAACTTGGCGTTGCTCCTAAAATTCTCCCTCGAAAACAGATGACTGCTAAGAGTTTGGCTGGTCGAATTTTGCAAGTTATTAATTCCGAATCAATGTCAACTAGAGCTAAAAAACTTGGGAATAAGATCGAGACTGAAGATGGTCTGGGTAAAGCTGTAGAGCTTGTCGAAGCTTTTGGATACAATTTTCAGAATAATTAACAAAATTTATAAAGTGTAGGAGAAAATTTATGATTAAAGAAGTTAGCCCCTCACAGATAAAAATCGGTTGGGTTGGTACAGGTGTTATGGGGCGTTGGATGTGTCAACATGTGATGGATCTTGGTTATAATGCAACGGTATTTACACGCACCAAATCCAAGGCTGATCCTCTACTGGAACTTGGTGCAACTTGGGCTAATTCTCCAGCAGAAGTTGCAGCAAACTCAGATATTGTCTTCACCATTGTTGGCTTCCCAGAAGATGTGCGCCAAGTATATTTAGGCGAAAGTGGGATTTTAACGACGGCAAAATCGGGAAGTATTGTCGTTGACATGACGACAACTGAACCCTCACTGGCGATCGAGATCCATCAAGTAGCTCAGGCTCAAGATGTGTCATCAATTGACGCGCCTGTCTCTGGGGGGGATGTTGGGGCTCGTGAGGCGCGTTTGGCGATTATGATTGGGGGGGACCAAGAAACTGTTGACGCTATTCATCCTCTCTTTGAAGCTATGGGCCAAAATATTGTCTATCAGGGGGTAGCAGGGTCTGGTCAGCATACGAAAATGTGTAATCAAATTACCATTTCTGGTACTATGATAGGTGTTTGTGAAGCGTTACTCTACGGTGCGAAAGCAGGACTTGACCTTGAAATTATGTTATCGACAATTAGTAAGGGCGCGGCTGGTTGTTGGTCACTAGATAATCTAGCTCCACGTGTTTTGAAACGTAACTTTGATCCTGGTTTTTTTGTTGAACATTTTATCAAGGATATGGGGATTGCATTAGATGAAGCCAAACGTATGGGTATTAGCCTTCCTGGACTTTCGCTTGTTCATCAACTTTATCTGGCGACTCAAGCACAAGGTCACGGCCGTCTTGGTACACACGCCTTGATGCTGGCGCTTGAGAAATTATCGGGCGCAAGCTAATTTATATTATAGATGTCACTCCAGAAGATTAGAGATAATCTGAAAAAATTTCCAACGGAGCCCGGTATTTATATGATGAAAAGCCGGTCGGGTAAGATCCTATATGTTGGAAAGGCAAAGTCGATTCGTCATCGTGTTCAGTCTTACTTTCGACCGTCAGCTAAGCCTCATGGTAAAACTGGGTTGATGTTGCGGCACATTGAAGATGTAGAGTATATTGTGACTTCGAACGTTGTTGAAGCACTCGTTCTTGAGAACAATTTGATCAAGAAACATCTGCCACGTTACAATATTAAGCTGAAAGACAGTGGCCATTATCCTTATATTAAAGTTACTGTTGGTGAGCCGTTTCCTTCGTTGCAAATTGTGCGAAAAATTGAAAAGGATAACGCAAAATATTTTGGCCCATACATAAAGCCGCGTGTCATGCGTCAAACAATTAAGCTATTAACAAGAATTTTTCCCATTCGTACATGTGAACTTCAGCTTAATGAAGAAGGAAACAAGCATCGGCCGTGTCTTGATTATCATATTAAGTGTTGTGATGCACCGTGTGCAGATTACGTTGATCCTGTGTCTTACGAGGCCATCGTGAAGCATGTGGTTCGATTTTTAAGTGGTGATATTAACCAGGTTGTCTCTGATATTCGTGCCAAAATGGAGTTAGCTGCAGAAAAACTCCATTTTGAATTGGCTGCTAAATACCGTGACCAGATTAGTATGGTTGAAGATGCAGTAGCTAAACAGAATATTGATACACCGCTGGATGTAGATGAAGATGTAATTGGTATTGCTTATCGTGATAGCGAAGCATGTGTCCAAGTGATGATGGTTCGTGACGGGAAATTGCTCGATCGAGAACATTATTTTTTGACCAATGTTGAATCAGGCTTCAAAATCGAGGCATTAACAGCATTTATTCAGCAATATTACGAAAACACCTCTTTTATACCCCAAACTATTATCCTGCCGGATACTATTGAGATGCCAAATACAATCGAAAATTGGTTGTCTGAAAAGCGTGGTAGTCGGATCTCTATCCATATTCCGCAGCGTGGTCGAAAAAATCAACTCGTTGAAATGGCAACCAAAAATGCGCGTTTGATCCTTGAACAGAGAGATTACAACTGTACTGTTGCTGATGAGGAGGATTCAGTTTTGCTCAGTCTCCAAAAATTGCTTGGTTTGCCGCGATTGCCCCAGCGTATTGAAGGGTTTGATATTTCTAATCTTGGTGACCGTTTTACTGTTGCTTCAATGGTTGTAATGGAAAATGGTGAGCCTGAAAAATCAGAGTATCGCCATTTCAAGATTCGGGGGGTTGATGGTCAAAATGATTATGCCTCGATGCAAGAAGTCATCACTCGAAGGTTTCGGCAATCAATTGTAGAGACCCGTTCTCCGGATTTGATTCTAATTGATGGAGGAAAAGGACAACTGAATTCTGCTTATCAAGCACTAAAACAGCTCGAGTTAGCACATGTTCCTATCATTGGATTAGCCAAACGATTTGAACGTATTTACCTGCCTCAACAGAAAGACCCAATTATTATTTCCCGAGAAGACTCTGCTCTCCATCTTATCCAGCGTATACGTAATGAAGCACATCGTTTTGCGCTTCATTATCATAGGAAACTGCGTGTGAAAAATTTGACACATTCTGTCTTGGACGATATTCCGCTCGTTGGAAAGAAGCGAAAAAAAGTTTTGCTACGGCATTTCAGATCAATTGATGAAATTCGTAATGCGACCATAGAAAAACTTCTTGCTGTGGAAACAATCAACCTCCAGGTTGCTAAAAACATCCAGAAACATCTGAATTGTATGTGAGAGTTAGTTAATGACTGAATGGCGCCTTAAGCTTTTCGGCTGTGTGTTAGTTCTGGCGATAGCTTTTTTCCTACATGTTACCCTCCTTCGGTTTTCCCAGACTGTTTATCATGGTGCTCTTGAAACAATTGTTTGTATTGGGAAAGTAAAAAAAATTGACACCAACGAATCAGTTGATCAGATTGTGACCTTTCAAATTCTGTCTGGCCGATTCCGTGGTCAAATAGTGGAAATTGATAACGTTTGGATCGGCCGTGATTATAGCGATCGGAAACTGTATATCGGCGATCGGCTCTTCCTTGAGATTCCCCTTCGACGATCTGATCAAAAAACGATTGATACTGTCCGGATGTTGGAATATTTCCGAACGCCTTATTTGTTGTACTTGACAGGGCTTTTGGCTGTATTGATGATCCTAGTTGGAGGAGCCAAGGGAATCCGTGCGATTGCAACTATGTTATTGTCTGGTCTAATCGTTTTCTATCTCTTGATACCACTCTTAGTCAAAGGTTATAACCCGATTTTTGTGTCTTTATTGATTTCAGCACTTTTAACTTTGTTAACTTTTATTGTTATTGTTGGTTTTAGCCGGAAGGTAATTTCAGGTGTGATTGGTACACTTGGAGGTTTGATAGTGGTTGCTGTCCTTTCAGTGGTTGGACAGAGGGCAATGTCTCTCACTGGACTAGCTGAGGAATTTGGGTTTCTTGAGCTAGGTATTGCACTCTGGCGAACGCCTGGGGCATATTCGTGGAACTTCACTGATTTGTTGTCGGCAGGAATGATCTTAGGATCAGTTGGGGCCATGATGGATGTTGGGATGTCAATATCTTCTTCTGTGCATGAAGTCAAAGATGTGAATCCCAACGTTAGCGTGCGACAAGCGATTCGCATTGGCTTTAACGTTGGTAGGGATGTGATGGGTACTATGGCAGACACCCTGATCTTTGCCTATCTTGGTGCTGAGATTATCACCATGTTGCTACCTCGTATAGATTTTCCAGAAATTGGTGTGTCTTATCCTTTTCTTCGTATTGTCAATGATGAAGCAACTGCTGCTGCAATTCTGCAAGCCATTATTGGAACAATTGGTTTGGTTATGACTGTTCCTATCACGTCAGTTGTAGCTGGAATATTGACCAAATATGCAACAGTTAATCCTGACTGTATAGCTCAAGATCTCCCTTCCACTGAAGAATTAGAAACGGTACATCGCCAAGAAAAGGAGAAACAATCTCAATATTTGGTGCCAATTGGCTTAGTAGTTGTTATTTGTATTACTTTAGGGTTACAGAACTATGTTAAGCACTCGGCAGCCACCGTTGTGCGAAAGGAGGACGGTAATGGTAATTTGGTTTCAGTTTCTGAGTATGCGAAAGGGAAAATTATCCGTCGACTTGAACGTAATGCCGAAACTGAGTCAACTGTACATGATATTCTGGAGATCGAATTACTAGCGGGAATTTATAAGGGGCAAAGCGTGATATTGCGGAATGTGATTCAGAAAAAGATGCCGCTACTGACGATTCCTGCAGAACCAGGAGATATTGTCCTTTGCCGCGTTGGAGGATCTCCTGATCAAATAGGTTTAGTTAACTTAGTACAAGAGTATGGAAGAGACCAATTTCTTATTTGGATGTTCGGTGTAATGTTGGTTGTTATCATCTTAGTTGGGCGAAATGAGGGCGTCCGGACAGTTATTGCAATGGTTGCTTCGGGATTGATTATTTACTTTTTTATGTTACCGCTGATTGCAGGTGGTAAACCACCTGTTTTGGTTGTGGTTTTAAGCAGTGGTATGATTGCCTTTTGCTCGTTGGTTTTTGTTATTGGTCCTAGTCGCAAAACATTGTCAGCTGTTGTGAGTACAATGTGTGGAGTAACAATTGCAGGCTTGATTATAGTAATTTCGCAGCATTATTTGCACTTTTCGGGTATGGAAAATGCCATATCTGCTGATATCGTCGAAGCGGTTGGGATTCCCTTTGATTTTCGTCAATTGTTGTTAGCTGGAATGTTAATTGGTTTATTGGGTGTTGCTGTTGATGGAGCTATTGAAGTCTCGTCATCAATGGAGGAAGTTCGCCGGGCAAACCCAAAGATGCCAACGTGGCAATTGATTTCTTCTGGGATGAATGTTGGAACAGATATTTTAGGTACTATGGTTAACACGCTATTGTTTGCATATATTGGCGTACGCATACTGCTTTTAATGGCAATAATAGCGCCCGATTTAAGAAATAGCCTGTTTGCTTCGCCAGTAGTGGAGTTGCTCAGCATTGGAATTACATCTGCAGAGATCCTTAGGCTCCTTGCCGGGACACTTGGATTGGTTTTAGTAATTCCGATTACTGCCATAATTTCTGCCTTTTGGCATCGGAGAAGTTAGGTTTTTTCCTGTAGTTTAACTTGTTCCCAAATTTGATCGAGTTTGGAAAGATCGTAGTCTCCGAATGTTTTATCGTTCCTTTCAAGTGTGGCCTCTACTCTTTGGAACCGATCTACGAATTTTCTCGTAGACTTTCGTAATGCTTCCTCGGGTTGCACATTTAAGAAGCGGCATAAATTTACAACAGAAAAGAGTAAATCACCAATTTCCATTTCTATTTCGGTGATGTCTTTTTTTCGTAATGCTTCCTCAATTTCAGCAATTTCTTCTTGAAGTTTGGGTAAGACATCCTCTGTTTGGTTCCAATCAAAACCCACTCTTGAAGCTTTTTTTTGGATTTTCTCTGCTCTTTGTAGGCTTGGCAACGAATGTGGGATCCCATCTAATGACGATTTTCTATCTCTGTTTCCATCTTCGTTACGTTTAATCTCCTCCCAATTCTTTAGTACCTCGTTTTCATCGTTAGCAACAACTGACCCGAAAACATGTGGATGCCTCCGGATCAGTTTATCCGTTAAGTTTTCAATGACATCGTCAACACTAAATTCGTTCCGATCTGTAGCGATTTGCGAATGTAACATAACCTGCATCAACAAATCTCCAAGCTCATCACAGATTTTCTTCGGAACTTTGGTATCAATCGCTTCAATGAGCTCGTATGCTTCCTCAATTAAATCCGTCTTCAGTGATTCATGAGTTTGGGCGAGATCCCAAGGGCATCCGTTGTCGCTACGTAATGTAGCAACAACATCCACCAAGCGATCAAAGGACATGTTTTTCATAGTTGTTTAAGCCCATCCTTGACTTTCGCCACCGACTCGAGCTTTGCTGATTTTCTCAAAGTATCCGCTTTTACGATAGGCAGTTAAAGGGTTGGGATCTAGGTTCATTTCTAATCGAACCTGTTCTAATAAAGGGCGCACATCAGTTTCTGCCGCACGTTGTAGAATCTGCTCGGCATCAATGATTTCACCTGCTGCCTGTGCCTCAGCTAGTGATTCGCGATCAACAATT
This sequence comes from Candidatus Poribacteria bacterium, assembly GCA_002709695.1. Taxonomy (GTDB): domain Bacteria; phylum Poribacteria; class WGA-4E; order WGA-4E; family UBA9662; genus UBA9662. The sequence goes on along the minus strand of PAQF01000026.1, from coordinate 157,288 downwards.
AAAGCTTTAGCATAGGCTGTTTGGAGATTGCAAACTGATTGGATGCTGGCTTCGACCTTTGGTTTAAGGTTGTGGCTTTGATCGATCATATAAGCGATATCAGTTTCTACTTCTGGATCTAGTTCGGCTGCCACAAGTTCGTTATAGATCAGAAAAAGTTCCTGCGGATTTATGGAACCCACGGTCAGGTCGTCATCGGCAAATTTCTTGCAGTTGAAATGGAACCCACCAAGCTTATTCTCATCAATTAAATAAGCAACAATAAATTCGATGTTGATGCCAAGAGGATGGTGTCCTAGATCAATAAGCACCTGCGCTTTACTACCTAATTTTTTGGCCATTACGTAGGCCGTCCCCCAATCAGTCAAGTCTGTATGGTAGAATCCAGGTTCAAAGAATTTATATTCGATTAGCATTCGTTGGTTATCGTTTAGTGCGTCGCAAATTTCTTTTAATGCTTCTTCCATCCAATGTTTTCTTTGCCTGAAATCGCCTTGTCCAGGGAAGTTGGTGCCATCAGCGAACCATAAACTTAAGTCTTTTGAGCCCGTTATATTCATTATGTCGACACATTCAAGCATATGGTCAATAGCTGTTCGACGAATTGATGAATCAGGATTGCAAACACTGCCCAACTTGTAAATTTGGTCTTGAAAAACATTTGGGTTAATGGCACCAATACCAATGCCAAGTTCGGCCGCATACTGTTGGAGGCCATCCCAATTGTCTGTTTGATCCCATGGAATATGGAGAGCAACTGTGGGGGATACCCCCGTGTATTTATGTACAGTTGCTGCATCTTCGAGTCGTTCCGCTGCGTTCCGGGCAGCACCTTCTTGATGGAAAACGCCGAAACGTGTTCCAGAATTTCCATACCCCCATGAAGGTGTTTCAATGTGTTGCTTTTTTAGGTTATTTCTAATCTCGTCTACATTTAGCCCTTGTTTTTCTAGGTCATTTGCCAAAATATCGTATCTAATGTCACTCATTGCTTTTCTCCTTTATTTTGTGTTGAATAATATGTTTATGTGTCAATTTTGATTGATAACTCTGCCAATTGGAAATCAGTAACATCGGAAGGTGCCCCGGTCATCAGGCAAGCACCCCGTTGTGTTTTTGGAAAAGCGATAACTTCACGGATGTTTTCTTCCCCTAGCATTAACATTACCAGGCGGTCTAGCCCTGGGGCAATACCGGCGTGTGGAGGGGTGCCGTATTGCAATGCTTCAATAAAGTATCCGAATCTTGATTTTACTTCTTCAGGTGAAATTTTCAGGTTTTCTAAAATCTTTTGCTGAATCTCCCACTGATGGATTCTAACACTTCCGCTTGCGACTTCATTTCCATTGATGACCAAATCGTAGTGTTGTGATTGGGCTTTACTGGGGTCAGTGTCGAGTAGTGGAATACTGTCATCGGTAGGTGCTGTAAAAAGGTGGTGAGCTGGTTCATAACGATTCTCTTCTGCATTCCACTCAAATAATGGGAAATCAACAACCCACAGAAAGTCATATCGATTCTGATCAATCAGATCTAGATTTCGACCAAGGTGCAAGCGTAAGTTGGAAAGTGAATCAGCGACGATTTTGGGGGTGTCAGCAACAAATAACATTAAATCCCCTGGTGTGGCTTTCATTCGTTCTGCAATAGCATTGAGAGTTTCCTCAGTAAAAAACTTAACAATTCCAGAATCAAAGCCTTCTTCTGTAACCTTAATCCAGGCTAATCCTTTGGCTTGGTAAACAGCTACTAGATCGGTTAGTGCATCAATATCTCGACGTGAGAATTTGTTGGCTCCATCAGGAACTGCAATCCCTTTCACTTGTCCATCGTTACTTACGACGTTCGAGAAAACTTTAAAATCACAATTAGCTACCAAGTCGGAGAGGTCACAAAGCTCCATGTCGAAACGTGTATCGGGTTTGTCTGATCCGAATCTGGAAATTGCTTCTGCGTATGACATTCGATTGAATGGAACAGTAACAGGGATGTCACCAGCTTCTTCAAAAATCCGTTTCATTAATCCTTCAGTGACTTCAATAACATCATCCTGTGTAGCAAACGACATTTCGTAATCAATTTGTGTGAATTCTAGCTGACGATCAGCACGGGTATCCTCGTCTCGAAAACACTTGGGAATTTGAAAATATCTGTCGACTCCGCTCATCATTAAAATTTGTTTGAATTGTTGTGGTGATTGTGGTAGAGCGTAAAATTGACCATGATTCAAACGACTTGGTACAAGCACGTCACGGGCTCCTTCTGGTGTGCTGTTCATTAGAATTGGTGTTTCAACTTCTATAAAACCTTGTTCGTTCATATAGTTTCTGCATGCCAACATCGCTTTATGTCTTGTCAGCAGTGCTCTCTGCATTTTAGGTCGTCGTAAATCAAGATATCTATGTTTAAGCCTGACCTCTTCTGCAACGTTTATATCGTCTTCAACAAGGAAGGGGGGTGTGTGTGCCGTGTTCAGTATTTCAAGTTGATCTACAGCAATTTCAATTTCACCGGTTGGTAAATTTGGGTTTGTTGCTCCTTCACCTCGGTTGCGGATTTCTCCGCTAACGTATAATACAAATTCATTCCGGATTTGGTTAGCCAATTCATGAGCTATTTGATCAATCATTGGATCAAATACAACCTGTGTGATTCCCGATTTATCCCGGAGATCAACGAAAATTACTCCTCCATGGTCACGGCGTCGCATAACCCAACCGGTTAATTTCGCTGTTTGCCCAGCGTTGGCGAGTCGCAACTCGCCACAATAATGTGATCGTTTCATTTCTTGCATTTTTTCCTTCCTCTAAATTTGAAACATAGAAAAATTCGCTTTTACATAGCGTCCCATATTTGTTGACGTAGTTCTTTTAAACTCTGGTCTTCTGGTATTAATTTTATAGCTTGGTTTATAGATTGCAAAGCTTGATCATATTGTTGTTGTGAGAAATGCAATTGGGCTAAACTTATCAGAGGTGGTACAACATTAGGCGCTAATTCGATGGCTTTGAGATAAAACTGAATTGCTTTTTTCTCGTGTTTCCGATCAAGATGAATATTACCCAGTAGATGATTTACCTTCCAAGAATCAGGTGAAGACGCGAATGCTTTTTCAGCGTATTTGATTGCTTTATCGGCAAGACCTTCCATGTGGTAAATAGAAGCCATAACACCCAATATCTCTGGTGGTAATTCATCGGCTATTTTTTCAAGCCTTTCGTAAACTTCTAGTGCCCGATCGATCTTTTCTTGCCGTTCATATAGTGGTCCAAGAAAGAGATAAAGTTCCAATTGGTTTGGGTTGTATTTGAGGGATTCTTCTGCTGCGTCCGACGATTTGTCTAGCTGACCTTGCATTTCATAGATAATCGCTAGTTGGAAGTGCGCTTTTGGGTCTTTTGGATTTTGCCTTAGTTTCTGTTTAAGTTGTTTTTCAAGTTGCGTTATTTCTTCCTGTTGATTTTCTTCTGTTAGGCCAAGGACTACCTGTAGATTGTATCGAATGGTCATATCATCTTTGTTTGAGGAGAATGCTTCTCCAAGTACTTGACCTGCTTTCGTGTAATTCCTTCCAGCATAGGCGATCTGACCTGTGATCAATTTTTGCGTGGCTGAAAAGTAGCGGTTAATTTGGGATCGGATCTGTTTTTTTTCATCAAATGTTTGGCCGTAGTTAGCTAACCATGGTGTAACTCGTTGTCGGTGTTTTGATAGTCCTTCAACGTTTCTCTGTGTGGTTCGATCCAAACTTTTGGCATTGAAAAACTCAAGATATGGCCGGTTGTCTGTGTGTATTTTTCCTTTTGCAGCATAGTTACGTACCGCGTCTTCACCCATCATGAAGGCGTCCAGTAGCGACATACCATCAAGGTTGTCGAATTCTAATCCCTGTCGAATGCTGGGGATATTTGACCGGGCCATAAAATCTTTATAATTAATTTTCAGCTTTTGATTTGTTCCAATGAGAATAATGAAATCTGGCGTAAATTTATACCAAAGGGTCGTGTGTGGAAATACTTGAATAAATGTTCTCACAACCATCTTTAGATGATCTTCGGGCATTCTATGTAAGGGGACCCATTGACACATGATTCCATCATCATTTAGGATTCGTTTGCACAGTTGATAAAAATCTGCTGTGTAGATATTTGAGCTGCCGGCGCTGACAAGCGGATGGATAATTCCTGTTGAAATCATGTCGTATCTTTTTTCGGTCATTAAAATATAGTTTCGGCCATCATTAATTTGGTAATTGAATAATGGGTTTTCAAATACATTATTGTTGATAGGTGTAAAATGATTTTTGGCGGCTTTGATTACGCCTTCTGAAATTTCGATGGCATCAATTTTGACTCCATGTTGAGTGATGGAATGTGACGTTAAGCCCATTCCGAATCCAACTACCAATGCGCTTCTTGGGGCCGAATGCAACAGAAGCGGAAGGTGCGCAATTACACGATGTGAGGGTGAATCCCAACGTGAGGCGTCAGCAGCTTGGTTTGTATCAACGTAGAGTCGGTATACACCAGCATCATCCTTGAGTGTGGTGATTGAGGCGTCGATGCCTTCGGTATAATCGACTAGTTTATCTCCCGGACGTTGTACTTGGAAAATTGCGCTGTTAAGAAAAAGTGGAGTGTTTGACCAGGCTAGTGTCATAATGACAGCTGCCATCGTAACGATTGAACCGCCGATTGCTATACCCTCAAAAACCTGAGATCTTAATTTACTAAGGAAAACGAGTGTACAGCCAACAAGCACGTTAAGAGTAACTACTAGGGCAATTGATGGTCGAATTCCAATCAGTGGTATGAGAACGAACCCTGCGGAGAATGATCCTAAGATTGATCCTATTGTGTTAGTAGAATAAGCTTCACCAATATTTTGTCCGATTCGATTCTTATTGTCTACATAGATTCTTGTGACTATAGGAAAACATGCTCCCATAAGTGTTGCTGGAACACCCATCATAAGCAAGCATACAAGGAAAGTCCAAAATCGTCCACCTGGCAAGCCTTGGAATATAAGTATGACGTCAAGTAATTTGTTGAATATAGGCATCAGCAATATGGAGGATAACCCAATGCTAATTTGAACCAAGCCTAACAAACTGACGAGTGATTTGGACCGATCTACAATTTTTGCAAAAATATAACTACCAAGTGCAATACCAAGCAGAAAAGCAGCTAAGATCGTTGAGAACGCGTAAGTTGTGCTCCCTAGGAAGAATACAAGGATGCGTGTCCATAGGACTTCATATGCTAAAGAGCAAAATCCCGAGACACCAAAGGCCAGCAACACAAATTTCCAAATGGGATCTCGTCCTAAGTCCTTCGTTTCTGGAGTTGGGTTGAAATTTACATTTGCTTGGCTTCTCTTTGGATGCCGGTCAATCAGAAATGCCACGAGTGCGACGAAAAAATTTATGGCTACGGCTAGAAAAATTGTGTTTTGGATGCCAAGATATTGAATGCAAATGAACCCTGTCGCGATTGTTCCTATCGCAGCGCCAAATGTATTGACTGCATAAAAAAAACCAATACGACGGCCTCTGTTCCCTATTTCTTTAACTACAAATTTACTTATGGTTGGTAATGTTCCACCCATAAGAGTTGTTGGGATTAAAACTATCAGGAAAGATATAGCAAACCGAACCAGTGTAAGTGAGTAAAATTCAGCATTGAATGATCGGTAAATCAGAATATAGGATGCCTTTAATATAAGGAGAAGTAGCGGGAATATTAGGGCGTAGACACCAATTAATATCTCTAAAATTGCGTACAATCGTATCGGAGAGCTATGACGGTCGGCTAATTTCCCAAAGTATACACTACCAAGCGCAAGTCCTGCCATGAATGCAGTTAAAACGGTGCTTATAGCCAGAACGGTGCTGCCGAATAGGAGAGTAAGTTGTCGTGTCCAGATTATCTGGTATATTAAACCACTCGCACCGGAGAGGAAAAAAATGATGGCGACAGTTTGCCTCATAATTAAACACTTTTTAGATGAATGTTGGAGGGCTTGAATTCCATAATTCAAGCCATATTATAACATATCTCATTGCTAATGTGAACGGTTGCACCAAGGTGTGCATTAAGTATAAAATGGTGTCAAATCAAAATGACCTGTGATAAAATAAACATGTTGAGAATTTTATGGAGGCTCTTGTGCATGGAGTATTTGAAGGCCAAGGTTATGATTGTGTTGGTACTTGGTTCGTTAGCCTGTTGTGTTTTTGCTAATACTAATCCTGTAGTTACAAATCTAGATGTTTTGCAACGTGAAGATGGTAAGTTGGAAATCAACTTCGATATTGAAGACAAACAGGACGATTTATTATCAGTTGCCGTCGAAATCTCGGATAATAACGGCCGAACTTACGATGTCCCGATAGGGTTAAATAGTTTGATGGGTGATGTAGGCAACGGTATTGAAGGTGGGAAATCCAAACAGATTGTCTGGGACGCAATCAAAGATCAGCCAAACGTCAATAGCGCAAGTTACCGCGTAAGGATAACTGTTGCTGAACTTCCAGAAGGTATGGTGCTCATTCCAGCTCGTCGTTTTATAATGGGAGATGTTGATGGAGCTCTTGATCAGCAACCCGAGCGGGATATTGAATTGGATCCCTTTTTTATTGATAAATATGAAGTGACAAATCTTGAGTTTGCCAGATTTCTAAATGATGTTGGTCGTGTTATGGATCAGAATGGCAATTTGCTTATTGATCTTGAGGATAAGGATGTTCAGATTGTATGGTTTGGTGGAATGTATCGGGTGGCTGATGGTTACCTGAATCACCCGGTAGTTGAGGTGTCTTGGTTTGGTGCGAATGCCTATGCTGAATGGGCTGGGAAACGGTTGCCAACGGAAGCAGAATGGGAGAAAGCCGCCCGAGGGTATGACGGTCGGACCTATCCTTGGGGTGAGGACATTGACTGGTTAAGAGCGAATTATAATAAACATCGTGGTGAGGCTGAACCAATAAGTGAGTATCCATCAGGTCAAAGCCCTTATCATATTTACAATATGGCTGGAAACGTGGCCGAATGGGTTGCGGATATATATAGTGCCAATTTTTACAGTTCAGCAGCGGAAAAAAATCCGGTAAATGTTGAGTCTGAGTCCGAATTTCCCCTGAAACGAGTTGTTCGTGGAGGTTCGTGGTACAGCCATCAAAATGAATTGAAATGTTCTGCTCGGAGTCAATTGATACCAACCGAATCACAGTTTAGTATTGGTTTTCGTTGTGCAATGTCCATTACAATAAATTAGCATCCTTGGGTCACCAAATTTTCTATTATAAAATAAAGGTGGGCAAGTTTTTAACAATAGTTTGAGGCCTTAATGGGTAATTTTATTGTAGTTGATACACCGGTAGAGCGTGCTGTTTTTCAGCAAAATGTCAAGCAGAAAGCTAATATCAAGGTTTCTGGTTCCTGTAAAGGCGAAGCTACTCACATTGAGGTTTTTGCGTCAATAGAGGGTAAGTTACAGAGGTCGTTTACGATTGATGTGGGTGAGGATCAATCTTTTTTAACTATCATAGAGCTTGCTGCAGGAGGATGGTATCATTTGCAGTTTCATGCTGTTTCCAATGGGGAAATCTTAGCGAAAACTGATGTTAATAGGGTTGGAGTTGGTGAAGTCTGGATTACCGCAGGACAGTCGAATTCTGCTAACCATGGATATCCTCGGCAGAACGTGGAAGATGATAGAATCGTTGCCCTCGGAGAAAATGGCTGGCAAACTGCAGATGATCCACAGCCTATAGCGACTGCTGAGGGTGGAACACCATGGCCTCTACTAGGAGATCTAATGGTCAGGGAAATTGACTTGCCGATTGGTTTTGTCTCTGTTGGGGTGGGAGGAACTGCGGTTGGCCAGTGGGATCCAGATATTGAAGGTTCGCTTTATTCCCGTATTCGGTGGGCTATTTCTTCCTTGTCTCCAACTGGTGCACGTGCTGTGTTATGGCACCAAGGTGAATCTGATACTATTGCTGGCACATCTGCAGATTCTTATACGAGAGGTATGAAAAAAATAATTAATCAATCACATAAGGATGCCAATTTGAATTTGCCTTGGATCGTGGCGCAGGTTTCTTTTCATGGAGAGGATCATGTGGACAAACAAGCGGAAATTCTAGCAGGCCAAAAGGAGTTGGTTGAGCGGGGGGTAGCGTTTGAAGGGCCAACTACCGATGATTTAGTTGGTGTGAAATACCGTTATGACGGCGTGCATTTTGGTCAACTTGGTTTAGAAGTACATTCCCAAAGATGGTTGGACGTTATTAAGAACTGTTTTCATTTTGGGCGTTAGTCGAATGTTCCTTCGGATTGCACTGGGGGACGTGCTATATAACCCCAAACTGATTCCTACGCTTTAGAAGCTAATCGTTGTTTTATTAGAATAAAGAGCAGTAACGCAACCACAAAATGCCCACCGATATTCAACCATACCTTGGGGTTGTTTTCTAGTTTTACTACCTCTATTAGAATAGCCAACGGACTAATCCACCAAATAGGTTTGGGAGTAGCTAGTGGCAGTAATATAATAGCGAGAATTGTTCCATAGCTACATGACAAAATATTTTCATTAAGTCTAAGTGCAAGACCAAAACTAATTAGTATAAAGAGTATGTTTGCCGACAGAAATACCATGCTACAGGTTAACAAATCTCTTAGCTTAAATTCATTCATATAGGTTGATAGTATGAAGATTGGAGCAGTCATAAGTGTTAGGGTAAACGATGCTAATAATATGGCGGTTAGTTTGCCAAGTAGTATTTGGACTGTCGACAATCTCGAGAGATGAAGTAAGTCGAAGTTCGTGTTGTGTCGTTCATCTTGGATAGATTCAATCGCAAAGATTGGTGTAATAACTCCAGTAATAGTTATAAATAGTGTAGACACAAGAATCGTAAAAATATTGTGTCCTGCGTCTATTTGTGGGTTTGTTCGGGTGGTGGAAAAGTATTCGATGGTTGCAATAAAAAATATAGCTGAAGTTAGTAAAACAATTGAAAATTGGATCAGTCTATACTTTGACCGGTTAGAAGTATACAAGTGCAGGTCTTTTATGATAATAGCAAGCATGGGAACGGTATTATAAGCGATTTGAATTGACTAGACAAGTCATTGTCACTTAAGAATAGCATACAGGTATGTGATTTCAATCAAGGAACAAAATTGGGGGGGAATATAGTTATGTTGAAGAATCTGTTCGTTCTAATGTTAGTAGCTTTAAGTGGAATGTTAATTTTTATTGTAAATAGCGAATTGCAAGCTGCATATAACAATGAGTGTTGGGTCGTTTCTGGAGGTGACACGATTTGGAAAGTCGATTCAAATGATGGAAAGGCATTTCCAAATACAATTACCATTCCTGATGTGAGCCAAGTCGAGGCGGTAGAAGTTGATCCAAAAACCGGTGTCGTCTGGATAGCAGTTAAGGCAGCGAACACCGTTTATAGATATGATACTGAAACAGGAGATTTTAAACCTGTTACGGTAAAAGGGTGGCGCCCTCAGAAATTATCGATTAACCCGGTTGATGGCACTGTTTGGGGAGGGGGAATAGATGTGATCAATAAAGTGTCAGCTGATGGGAATACAATTCTAGCTACCATTAAAGGTGTCTATGAACCAGATGTTTCTGTCAATACTGCTGATGGGAGTTGTTGGGTAACAGATTCTAGAGGGCAGAAGGTCTCGCGTTATAGTGCAGAAGGAACGTTACTTACAGTGCCTTATACTACATTGAAAGAACCTAAATATGTTTCTGTAAATTCAAAAACAGGCAATGCTTGGGCTGCTGATCCACGAGGCAACGTTATTGTAAAACTTAACTCAGATGGTCAAGAATTGTTGCGTATTACAGATATTGATATGCCGATTTCTCCCTGTGTTAATGCTGATGATAGCGTTTGGCTAGTTTCTAGCAATAATACTTTGGTGAAACTTTCATCCGATGGTTCTAAGTTGGTAGAGGAACCTGCGGGAGTAGTAGTTATGTTTATAAGTGTGAACCCAAAGGATGGTACTGTGTGGGCTGCAGATCAACTGGGGCAATCATTCACCGGAGAAGTTATCAAGTTTTCCTCCCAAGGGCAGAAGATGATTGGTAATCCTATATTCCAGCCTTCCTATGTTTCTGTTGATCATTGGCCAATTCAATAGACCCTATGGCAAGATTGCAGACTTACATTACAAAAATGTCTGCGAATTTAAGCTGGTGAATGGTTAATGGGTAAATATAGTATTTTCTGGGTATTGTTTTTCTTTGCTGTTGGTGTTTATTCTCAAACTGATAGTGTTTTGTTGCCAAATTTTAGAGGGATTCCAAACGGTATCAATTTTTCCAATCCTTACCCTGTTGAAGGAGAGGAAATCACTATTTCGATCAACGTGCAGAATATAGGGAAAGCTTCTCCTACTCTTAATGAAGATCTTGTAGTAACTTTATTTGAAGGAAATCCAAAAGAAAGTCCTCTGCGAATTATGTGTCGACAAGTTCTCATTGGGCTAGATGTTAATCAAATAAAGACGATTAAAGCTCGATGGAGACCTCCTGCGGGTTCCACTGATATTTATGCAGTAATTAACCCTGAGAACAGCGAGAAGTATATTCGTGAATCAGATTTGACTGATAACGTTATTTTTGCTTCGTTGGTCGCATCACCTCGTCAGTTTCCGCATGCTACACCTGAACAAATTCAACATGCAATTGATCGTGGCGTAGAGTGGATTAAATCCCAGCGTGGTAGGCACAGTCGACTGTGTCTGCAGTGTGGTGTAGAGAATCAAATAGTCATGGGTTGTGTCATTTGTGGTTCGACTCTAAAGGGGTTACCAGAGGATTTAATCCCTGGTTCTGCATGGGATTTTGGCGAAGATAGTCGTCAAGAAACGGCGATTGGATTACTTGCACTCTTGTCTGCGGGGGTTACAGTTGAGGATGTTGTTGTTCAAGAGGGTTTGGATTTCCTGATAACTCAGGATTGGAATAATTTCGCTGTATATCAATTCGCTATTATATTACCTGTTCTAGTGGCGACTGATGATCAGAAGTACCGACAGCGCGCCCAATTTGCAGTAGATCAGATTGTTGCAAAACAGCTATTGGGAGAGAACAACGAGTTTTCCGACTCTCGTGATGATGGTGGTTGGGGATATGGTGCCACGGCCGATGGTGCACATATGAATATGGTCATTTACTCGCTCTATGCGGCAAAGCAATGGGGATTGGAAATACCTCAGGAGACGTGGATCCGTGCGGAAAAATGGATACGGCGCAATCAGACCCAAACCGGTGGTTGGCTTTACAATTTGGTTGACAATGGGTCTCCGTGGGCAGATGGTGTTTATGGTAGTATGACGGCAACAGGGTTGTGGGCTCTACGTGCATGTGGTGTTTCAACAGAAGATCCGCAGATTCAAAAAGGGCTGGCATGGATAAAAAAATATTGGACACTCACTCGTAATCCAGGTGCTCTTTCTTGGCATTATTATTATTTGCTTTCGTTACAACGTTTTGCTGATATTCCACCGAGATTGGATCAATTGCTTGGTCATGATTGGTATCAGGAAATTGCGGATATGCTAGTAGTCGAACAGCAAGCGAATGGTCAGTGGGTTGATTCCTATGCTTACTTTCCAACTACCTGTTTCGCTTTGATGTTTCTTACACGGTCAATACCTAAATCTAGTAAGCCTAATCTAGGTCTTGTTAACCGGAGTTTGCGTGTTTCTCCTCCTTCTCCTCGTGTTGGAGAACCGATGCGACTGAGTGTAACTGTTACAAATACGGGTTTACCTCTTGATGTCATTGGAGAAATCGATTTCTTTGATGGAGATCTGGCTCGCAAGGGGGATCCGATTGCGAGCCAGCATGTCATTTTTACGCCAAATCTTGGTGAAACAACGGTGTCGGTTGATTGGATAGCTAAGAAAATGGGTAATCATCAGATATACGTTATTATTGATCCTCAACAACAGATTGAAGATATTGATCGTAGCAATAACAGCATTTCGCAAAGTATAAAGATTCGCCCTAAATCAGCGGAGGCAATTGATCCAACTGCTCAGGTCCAAAGGTTGAGTGATAGCCTTTATCAGGTTGGTAATGTGTTGGTCGAAACAAGTGAGCGGGAAGTAATCATCAACGGTACAATCAATATTGTTAATAACAATACGATTCTTGAGTTCTTTGCGAGTGGGAAATTGGGTAAGACACATGAAAGTTTGATTGTGCTGGAAGCTGAGCCAATTCATATTCAGGTTGCTCTGTTGCGTTTGGGTATGAAGCCTGGTATGAATTTAACAGTACAGGGAGATCCTCACTCTCCCGAAGGTGATTTAGCTAAGATATCGGTTGAATGGCAACTTCAAGGTCAAACGGTTCGTCGTCATGCTGAGGAATTGGTTTGGAATTCAATTACCGATGAGCCTATGCAGCTTACGGATTGGATTATGACTGGCGCTCGAATTGTGAACAATCAATTTACTGCACAGCTTTTTCACAATGTAATTGCACTTTATCGTGATCCGGATTCGATCTTTAATCATCCATTTGTTGATGGTACCGATGATCGGACTTTTCGGGTTAATAGCGATGTCGTTCCACCTAAGGGAACAAAAATAAAGATGATCATAAAGCCGATTTAATTTGTTGTTTGGCCAAGGGTTGTTGCAATTAGTAGATTGGACATGACTATTCGAATCATGCTCCAAAAAGGGGATGGGCAGTTTTTGTTACAAAAATCAAATTCTAGGATTACCGGCAATCCTTTTTATCTATGTCAAGCAATCCTTTTCATTTTTTTCGCCCATCAGGTGGTTGTATCTGGACAAATTGATCTTCAGGAGGTGGGTTCAGATGAGGTTGCTTTCAAACGTGTTACCTCAACGGGAATCAACTTTACACATTCTCGAGGTCCTCGTACTTCGTTACTACCGGAGGATATGGGGTCTGGGGCTGGTTTTGCCGACTACGATGGTGATGGAGACCTGGACCTTTATATTGTTAATAATCCAGGGCCTCTTGCCCAGAAACTTACCGATATGTCAGCAAGAAATGTGCTTTACCGAAACAATGGGAATGGTACTTTTACTGATGTTACGGTTGAAACAAACGTAGGTGATCAAGGGTACGGAATGGGTTGTATTTTCGGTGATTACGATAATGATGGTGATCTTGATCTTTATGTCACCAATTATGGCCAAAATGTGCTTTATAGAAACACTGGAAATGGCAGTTTTACAAACGTTACCTTGGATGCAGGTGTTGGTGATTTGCTTTGGAGTACTGGGGCTGCTTTTGGTGATTATGATAATGATGGGAATTTGGACTTATATGTGTGCAATTATGTTGAATATGATTTGAGCGAGTTAGGGGCTATGCAGGAGGAATCGATGCAGGCAGGTAAACCAGTTCCGAGTGCGCTAAATCCACACATCTTTGCTCCACAGGATAATGTCTTATATCGGAACAATGGGGATGGTACATTTGCTGATGTAACCGCTGAACTTGGTGTTGAAGCCCATGGTGGTAGAAGTTTGCAGGTAATCTTCTCTGATCTCGATTTAGATGGTGATCTTGATCTGTATGTAGCTAATGACACATCTCCCAATTTTGTTTATCGAAACAATGGGGATGGTACATTTGAAGATATCAGTGAAGCATCTTGGGCTGCCGATTTTCGCGGGTCGATGGGACTAACGAGCGGCGATTATGATGGTGATCAGGATTTAGATCTTTTTATGAGTCACTGGATTGATGAAGAAAACGCGTTATATAGAAATCTTTGGGTGGAAGAAAACGACCTTATTTTTCCAACTATGGGTAACCAAAGTGAAGAAACGTTTATTCGCCTTGTTGATGAATCATATGGGGCTGCGTTGGGTGAGGAAAGTCTAGAGTATATTGGTTGGGGAACGGATTTTTTTGATTATGATAATGATGGTGACTTAGATATTTTTATTGCAAACGGTAGCTCGTTCCAGAAACTCGACCAACCGCAGTACCTAATTGCGCAGCAAGATCAACTTTTTCGTAATGAAGGAGAAGGAGTTTTTGCTGATGTGAGCGAAGTCTCAGGACTTGCTTCGATGCCATTGTACGTTGGGCGCGGGGCAGCCTTTGGAGATTATGATAATGATGGAGATGTTGATATCTTTGTTGTTAACAATCATGAACAAGCCGTTTTACTGCGAAACGAAGCACGGTCATATAATTGGCTCCATGTCAGGTTGATTGGCACGTCTGGTAATCGAGATGGGATAGGCTCGAAAATACGGCTTCAGTCAGGAAACATGAATCAACTGCGTGAGATCATGGCTGGGTCAAGCTACATGTCGTTTAATAGCTTAATAGCGGAATTTGGGTTAGGAAGTCACTTGTTAGTTGATTGGCTTGAAGTCGAGTGGTTGACTGGGGAGATCGAACGATTCACTGATATTGAAGTTAATCAGCGGATTGTAATTAAGGAAGGTGAGGGGATTACTCAGATTGGGAAGTAAATCATCTTAACTCGTCCTCAAATAGCCGATTAGTAATCAATTTAAATAGATCGCAATGTATCTACTCGCTTTTGCTTTAGGGCTGATGGATTTCGGTAATTGGAAATTATTTTATACACTTAGTTAAATTCGCTCAAATTGCTTGGAGCAAAAAGCAAATCCTCAATAGTTCAATGGGCCAACTTAATGCAGTGTGGCAGTGTTGCGGTCAGTTTAGCCCTACTAGCACAATCGCCTTAAATTAGCCAAATTATGGTTTATTCTCTGTATTAAACGATAACTTGCTAGGTTTGACTATTGAATTGCTCAATTTTCAATGGATGCAACAGGATTAGTTTGCCATAGTGAAAAAACTTGAATGGATGTCGATCGAAAATTACAAGAAGCAATTGTCTTCCATCAATCAGGCCAATTGCAAAGAGCTGAGCAAATATACCAACAGGTGCTGAAAATCTCGCCCAGAAATGCGGATGCATTAAATTTGCTGGGTTTTCTTGCTTATCAAGTTGGAAGGTATGAAGTTGCCGTTACTTTAATTACCAAGGCTATAGAAGTCGACTCACATCAGCATATATTTTATATTAACTTGGGTCTCGTGTGGCAAGATCAGGGAGAATTGGATAAATCTATTGAGGCTTACCATAGAGCGATCGAAATCAATCCCAATGATTCAGACGTTTATAATAATTTGGGTAATGCATTACAGACGCGAGGAGAATTGGATAAATCTATTGAAGCCTATCATAAAGCGATCGAGATTAATTCAAAGGATGCCAGAATATACTACAATTTAGGTGCTGCGCAAAAGAAGCAGGGTGAGTTTGATAATGCTATTCAGACCTATCAGCGAGCGATCGAAATTAATTCAGAGGATGCCGAAATATATAATAGCCTTGGTACCATCCTACAGAAGCAGAAAAAATTAGATCAAGCAATCAAAGTATATCATCGCGCGTTAGAAATTAATTCTAATTATGGTGAGGCGTTTTATAATCTTGGTCTTGCGTTACAAGAGCAGGGGGAATTAGATCAAGCGATCCAATCGTACTCACGTGCGTTGGAAATCAACCCTGATTACAGTGAAGCATACAATAATCTTGGTATTTCATTAAAAGAGCAGGGGGAATTAGATCAAGCGATCCAATCGTACTCACGTGCGTTGGAAATCAACCCTGATTACAGTGAAGCATACAATAATCTTGGTAATACTCTAAAGGAGCAAGGAAAGTTAGAGGATGCTGTTCTGGCATATCAGAGTGCTTTAAGGATTAATCCAGATTACAGTGAAGCTCACAATAATTTAGGGTTGGTTTTATTGTTGCAGGGTGACTTCAGTAGTGGCTGGAGGGAATATGAATGGCGGTTGAAATGTAAAGGTCTCGGTTTTTTTCTCAATAAGCGAGATTTTCCTCAGGAGTTCTGGAATGGTTCGGATCTGAATGGAAAAACTATTCTTGTTTGGGCTGAACAAGGGATTGGTGACGAAATTATGTTGGCAAGTATGCTTCCGACCCTCTTGAAAATGAATTCAAGCATTATTGTTGAATGTGATAAACGGCTAGTTCCTCTATTGCATCGGTCTTTTCCGTCTATTCAGTTTGTTCCACGGGAAGATCCGGCTAATCCCAAATTACTAGATCTTGCTATTGATTACCAGATTCCAATGGGGAGTTTAGGGCAATGGCTGAGAGTAGATGAGGATGCTTTTCTTTTGGCGCAGGGATCGTATTTACAAGCTTGTCCGAATCAGGTTAGGTGTTTACAGGAAAAATATCGGGATTTAGCAGGTAATAAACTGCTAGTTGGCATTTCTTGGAAAAGTACAGGTATCGATAAAAGAAGAGCTCAAACAAAGAATGCTCCTTTGACACACTGGTCGCCTATCCTATCTCAAGAGGATTGTTATTTTGTTAATTTACAATATGGAGATATCAGAGAAGAAATTGAGGCATATGCGGCTATGACTGGTTACTCTATGTATATAGATGAACAGATAGATCCATTGAGTGATTTAGATGGTTTTGCGGCCCAAGTATCGTCACTAGATTTGATTGTATCTACTTCGAATACAACCGTACATATGTCAGGAGGATTAGGCAAAAAGGTTTGGGTTTTGTTATCGTCTCGTCCGGATTGGCGGTGGATGTTGGAGAAAGAAAGCACGCCATGGTATCAGACGGTGAGATTGTTTAGACAGGAAAAGCTTGGAGATTGGGATGGGTTAATCCAACGCGTCGGTTCTGACTTGGAACGAGATATGATAGGTGGTTGGAGATAGCAATATGTTTCCTTTTTTTAGAGCCATTTTATCTTTAATTTTGTTTCAGGTAGTGTTTCTGATGACTGGTAGTTGAAAATATTTAGTTGTTTTCTATCTAGATTGGATTTTAAATTAAGATTATCTAAACTAAGCTTTTTTCAACTTTGATGTTCAGATTACTCTAATTGATTTTCTCTGATATTAGCTTAGGGATGAACATGTCGCGGGTTTCTACCAGTTTCTTGTTTCTTTCGGTAAGATTCTGAGCCAGTCGAAAAATGTCATCGATGATAGGGTTGAAACAATCCAAAACGTTCTTAGATGGAACAATTATTAAAATTTGGTTAAGATTGGCTTGGGTTATTGTGGATCTTGCTGAGTCTGTGATATAAGGTGCAATTTGAATATTAGAAAGATACATGTACAAAAGGTTCGTTGAGATGGTACCTTGTCCTGTTAGAACGTGTGCATGGTCGCTGGCCCAAAACCTACCACATGGACGCTGTAAAATAGGGTGGCCTTCTGTTGTCTCCACAGTGCCATTTGCTCCAAGTAGTAGATAATTACCATCAAACTGGTAGACGTTTACATAATCTAATATGTTATCTGAGCCATAGTAAGGATAAGAGCCTTCTATTTGCGTTCTTTGTGTTTTAGATAGCGGTTTTCTTTTGTGATTGTGATTTATCGAGACCTCTCCTAATTTTTTTATCTCCCAGTTCTCGGGAATCTTCCCCAATTCTGAGTCCACCATTTTGACATTCTCGTGATTGGGAAAGCGAAGATGAATGAACCATTCCTGATAGATGGTTTGTGCCATGTCTTCTAGAATTTGGATGCGACGAGTGTTATTGCCTATCAAGGCATTGTGTAGGTTGAGATTCTCGATAATGTCTAGTAGACGTTCAGGCGCACAGACTTTTTCCAGAAGAGTGTGCAGGGAAACTTCTTCTGTTTCATCTTTGGTGTTGGTATTATGTTTCCATTCAATGAGATGTCTCTTATGAGTAGTAAGATTGCCTATACAACTGTTTTCACCGTTGGAGAAGAAAATTAGGGTATTATACCAAAACAGTTGAGGGATGCTGTCTTTGTAGTCGGTTATACTTTCGTTGTAATTGGTTCGCAGATTTTGAGTGAGGTTCTTGAACTCAAACAAAAATAATGGTAAGCCATTAACAAATCCGACTCCGTTAAGGCAACGGCTGTATAGATCTCCAGATACCCAAAACTGTGATGCAAGAAACAGGTCGTTCTGTTCAGGTTGGGGCCAGTTTACGATATGGACGATTTGCGTAGTTTCTGTATTGGTTTCTGGGTCTTGTAGGTTAACCTTAATTCCGTCTTTCAGCATTTGATGGATTTGATGGTTGACTTCCATTATGTTTTGGGATGCATGGTTCTGTATTAATTTTTCAATAGCTGTATTGATAGCTAAAGTTGGAGTCTGAGGGTTCAACTTCTCCATGGCTGAGCGCAACCTGTTTTTCAAGACCACTTCCGATTTGTTTTCTCTGCCCAAGTGACTTTGGTTGCTTTCAAACTCATCGAAGCAATTACGATGTTGCCAACCTAAGGTTTCTAAAGTGTGGGTAATAGGTAGTTGGACTGGTTGATTTTCACTGTTTGGATTCAACATAATGTTTTCTCGTTACGTCACATCTACTTTCAATATTCATAACACACTGATTTGATTTGATATTCGCGTGGGAGAAAATTGAGACTTTCTGATTAAATGATGCTTGTGTAAAGTTGAGCATTTACGAGGAGTATTTAGTGGGAAATCAAGCTAGACTGATTTGATTTATTCTTAGTGTCTCATGACTTTTGTGAGAAAGTTATTCCATAGTAAGTGAAAAGACCTGTGTCGTCAATTACTGATTTGCTATCATTGTACACGGTTAATCTTCATGTGCATTTGTGAATGCTATCTAGACCGATTTCGGTGACCTTACTCGCCTGATTTCGAGTTGTTTAAATCCTAAATTTCTTTGATTATGTTGGATCCCATTAAGTGGGCTGGGTTGATCTAGTGGAGAATGATCTCGAACAGTCGCTGTAGGATAGAGGGTTTCAGCCGTATAGAACGTGATGTGTAGTGTAAGCGACAATCGCTCTATTGATTTTTGGCACCCGAATAAAATTTGGATAATTCTCATCATTTCGTTCTTTAGTTTGTGATGTTTTTTATTCGCCCATTATATGATAGAGATATTCATGAGGAATTTGGCTTGCAACGTACCAAAAGGCTATGCTACAATCAGTTCTTCTGTAAAGGCAGATTGGGTTTATATAATACGCTTGCTTTAAATAAATTTAAATTGTTACTAATGAAATTGTAATGAATAGTTCCCTTCCAGAATTTGATCCTCAGGTTTTTGAAATTGCGAATGAGGATTTGGCTCGGCAGCAGAGTTCCTTAACGCTTATTCCATCTGAGAACTATGCTAGTAAGGCGGTTATGCAGGCGCAAGCCACAGTTTTAGCTAATAAATACGCTGAAGGTTACCCTTATCAGCGTTATTATAATGGTTGCTTGCCTTGCGATAAGATTGAGACTTTGGCTATTGAACGGGCTAAAGACCTTTTCGGTGCTGAGCATGTTAATGTTCAACCACACGCCGGCACGCAAGCGAATATGGCTATTTATCAGGCTTTACTAAAACCTGGAGATACGATTCTGAGTATGAAGCTTGATCACGGTGGCCATCTGTCCCATGGGCTCCCACAAAATTTCTCTGGTTCCTATTACAATATTGTCCATTACGGTGTTAGTCCAGATACTGAACTTGTAGATTTGGATTATGTTGCTGAGTTAGCCAAGGAACATCGGCCTAAGATGATTATTGTTGGTGCTAGTGCTTATCCAAGAGTACTAGATTTCTCGGAGTGGCGAAAGATATCAGATTCGGTTGATGCGTATCTTCTTGCTGATATTGCTCATATTTCAGGGTTAATAGCAGGGAAAGTTCATCCTGATCCAATACCTTATAGTCATGTGGTTTCCACCACAACTCATAAGACGCTACGTGGCCCACGTGGTGCAATCATTATGTGCAAAAGTGAATATGCTAAAGATATAGATCGCGCTATTTTTCCTGGCCTTCAAGGTGGGCCATTCATGCATGCTATTGCGGCAAGAGCTGTTGCTTTTAAAGAGGCCCTCCAATCCGAATTTAGAGAATATCAATCACAGGTTGTAAGAAATGCAAAAACACTAGCAGATCAATTAATGGGGAATGGTTTCCGTCTAGTGAGTGGCGGAACTGACAACCATTTGATGCTTATTGATTTAACTTCGATTTCTGATAAGTTGAGTGGACGACAGGCCGCGAATTATCTTGAGGAAGCTGGTATTATTGTTAACAAGAATACAATTCCATTTGATAAGAGATCTGCTAACAGTACGAGTGGTATTCGATTAGGAACACCGATGATTACTTCACGGGGGATGAAGGAACCTGAGATGGTTATGATTGCTGATTTTATAAGCGAAACTATTAAGCAACGTCAGAGAGTTGGTTCAAGGAAACGCGTTCGCGAAAAGGTCCAAGAGCTTTGTCGGGCATTTCCTGTTTATGAGGATAATTAATCTGTAGGTTATAATTTTTTGATGTTGAGTTACGACGCTGCGACAGATTATATTCAAACGTTCCTAAATACTGAAAAAAGCCCGAATTTTTCAAGAGATGCTCGTCTTTATAATCTTGATCGAATCGCACAGTTACTTGAGAAACTTGAGAATCCCCATCTGCAATTCAAGATTATCCATGTTGCTGGTAGCAAAGGAAAAGGTACCACCGCGACAATAATCGCTTCAATTCTTACACAGGTTGGTTACCAGACAGGGCTGTTTACGTCGCCTCACTTTGTTACTCCCCGCGAGCGATGTCAAATTGATGCTGAAATGATTTCAGAAGTAGATTTCGTGCGTTGTTTGACTCTAATCAAGCCAGCGATTGAATCAGTTTCAGCAGGCCCGTTTGGTAAAATTTCGTTTTTCGAGATTTATACAGCACTTGCGTTCTTTTATTTTGCTGACCAAAAGGTTGATTTTGCTGTTGTTGAAGTTGGGCTTGGTGGCCGGCTTGATGCGACCAATATTGTTGATCCTGTTATTAGTGTTATAACGCAGATTAGTCTTGAGCACACTAAGATATTAGGGGAAACATTAAAAGAAATTGCTGAAGAAAAAGCAGAGATTATCAAGGCGAATCGTCCTGTAATAATTGCCCCACAGCCGATTCAGGTTCAATCTGTATTTGAGAAAACTGCGGTTGATCGAGCGTCTTCAGTGTATTGGGTGAGTACAGAACATATTCAACAGAATAGCCAGAGTCTAAATGGACAGTTTTTTGATTTTCAATCAAAGGATCAGCTATATACAAATCTTTTTGTTCCATTGATCGGTGCGCATCAGTTGATTAACGTTGCACTGGCGATCTGTTGTGCTGAAAAGATTATTAAGGAAACAATGGCGTCGGATTTCGAACGGGCTTTGGTTTTTGAAGGAGTGAGAAAAGTTAGTTTGATTGGACGGTTGCAGTTGATTGAAAGCCGAGCAAGGATTCTCATTGATAGTGCACATTCACCTGCTTCATTTGAAGCACTTTGGAAAACAATTCAAGAATTGTTTTGTTATGATAGGTTGATTGTAGTCATTGGCCTGATGAAGGATAAAGATTTGCAGGCGATTGGTAAAATTGTGGTTTCAGTTGCTGATGAAATTATCGCAACACAAGTATTTGATAATCCGCGTGTGTGTCGAGCAGACGAAATTGTCGGCACGTGGTCGAATCTCTCACCCAAGCCAATGCGTGCTATTTCTTCCGTTTGTCAAGCAATTCAGGTCGCCCAAGCGACTGCATATAAGTCAGATCTTGTTTGTGTTGCAGGGTCGATTTATCTTGCTGGTGAAGCATTGAAACTGTTGCAAAAATCGAATAGTTTTTAAAAATAGAACATTTAAGGAGAACTACAGAATGGATTTACCTGCTTTACCACTAGCGTGGTGGATAGCACCAATTGGATCAGTCATTTCTCTAATTTTTGCTTTTATCTTTTACCGTGAAGTTGTTGGGCAAAGTGAAGGCACACCAACCATGGTTGAGATTGCACAAGCAGTTCGGGATGGTGCTATGGCTTATCTCAAGCAGCAATACAAGGTTGTTGGGATTGTTTTCGTTATATTGTGTGTCATCTTTTTGTTTATGGCTTTTGTACTACATGCTCAAAATGAGATCGTACCGTTTGCTTTCTTGACGGGTGGTTTCTTTTCTGGTTTATGTGGGTTTTTAGGGATGAAAACCGCTACTAATGCTTCAGCACGAACTGCGTGTGCTGCCCAAAGTAGTCTTAATCAAGGGTTACGGATTTCATTTCGTGCAGGAGCTGTGATGGGACTGGTTGTTGTAGGGTTTGCCCTGTTAGATATCACAGTTTGGTTTTTAGCTTTATACTATTACTTCCCCAGCACCTTTTGGGGGGGATCAAATCCACTACCGCAGATTACTGTTATCATGTTGAGCTTTGGTATGGGGGCATCAACTCAAGCGTTATTTGCTCGTGTTGGAGGTGGCATCTACACTAAAGCGGCTGATGTTGGTGCTGACTTGGTCGGAAAAGTTGAAGCTGGAATTCCAGAGGATGATCCTAGAAACCCGGCAACTATTGCTGATAATGTAGGTGACAACGTTGGTGATGTTGCTGGAATGGGAGCGGATCTTTATGAATCCTATGCAGGATCAATTCTAGCTACCGCAGCCCTTGGTGTAGCAACGGTGTCAGCGGTGGATCCAGATAACCTTGCGCTTCAACTTAAATATCTTTCAGCCCCTATGATTATTGCTGGTATTGGTGTGTTCTTGTCTATCCTTGGAATTTACCTTGTTCGTACCAAAGAAGGTGCTTCCATGAAGCAATTAATGAGTTCTCTAAACTTTGGTATTAACATTAGTTCATTGGGAATAGCAGTGTTATCGTTTTTTGCTCTCAGCTATCTTGATTTGCCAAATGCTTGGCATATTTGGGGAGCGATTATTGCCGGCTTAGCTGCTGGGTTGATTATTGGGAAAGCTACAGAATATTATACTTCTCACGATTATGAACCAACAAGAGGGATTGCCAAACAAGCAGGAACAGGTCCGGCAACCGTGATTATTGAAGGAATTGGTGTAGGAATGGAATCAACCGCTATTCCGGTAATCACTATCATCATCGCGGTTGGCGTGAGTTTCTATCTTCCCGCTAGTGGGCCAGATGGCAGTACATTGATGGGACTTTATGGCGTTGGGATCGCTGCTGTTGGGATGTTGGCGACACTGGGTATAACACTTGCCACTGACGCTTATGGTCCAATAGCTGATAATGCTGGTGGTAATGCTGAGATGGCGAAGCTGGATTCCGAAGTTCGCAACCGTACGGATCAGCTTGATTCACTGGGTAATACGACAGCTGCTACAGGTAAAGGATTTGCCATCGGTTCAGCTGCATTGACAGCATTGGCCCTTCTTGCTGCTTACCTCGAAGAAATTAGATATAGTTTAATTCACTTAGTTGGCAAGACTACTTTAAAGATCCCGGGTGTTGTTGAACCGGTTGAAACTGCGAAAGTCACCATTCCTCAGTTTATGTCCTACTATGATGCAACATTGATGAACCCAAAAGTTTTAATTGGATTGTTCCTCGGTGCAGTAATGGCTTTCTATTTCTGTGCACTGACGATGAAGGCGGTTGGTCGCGCTGCGGGGTCTATGGTAGCAGAGGTTCGTCGACAATTTAAAGAACGACCCGGTATTATGAAGTATGAAGAAAAACCAGATTATGCCCGGTGTGTTGCCATTTCAACACGTGATGCTCAACGAGAAATGATTTTGCCTTCAATCATCGCTATTGTTGTTCCGGTAATTACTGGACTCCTCTTTGGTGTTGCAGGTGTGCTTGGTTTGTTAGCTGGAGGTTTAGCGTCTGGGTTTGTATTGGCAATTATGATGGCAAATGCTGGTGGAGCATGGGACAATGCGAAAAAACTGGTTGAAACAGGTGAATTTGGTGGTAAGGGATCTGAAGCACATAAAGCTACTGTTGTTGGGGATACGGTTGGTGATCCCTTCAAGGATACATCTGGGCCATCACTTAATATTTTGATTAAATTGATGTCTATGGTATCAGTTGTATTTGCTGGGCTTATCGCCAAATATGGAGATTTGATTGGTACCCTAATGAATCATTAGATCAGTTTTTAAATGCTGTTTAGAAAAATCCTCGGTAGGCGGCAGGAAATTGTCAAGTGGTTATATCGGCTTAAGTTCAATATTGATTGGGGTTGAGTTAATTTAGTTTATCGGAAAGGACGACATCCGTGCAACATAAGTTGGTTACACTTACCTTATTATTGATATTTGTGGTTTGTAGTGGAACATTGAGCTTTGCCAAGACACTCTTTTCAGACGATTTTTCGAAGGGGGCCAATCGTTGGGAAGTAGGCGCTGGCAAATGGGGAGTTAAAAATGGGCAGTATGTCCAGAGTACTACCGATGCCTTTTTGTCCAGTTTTGTCAAAGCCATACACTGGGATCCAGAGTGGTCGCAATACACTTTGGAACTGAAAGCGATGAAATTAGGTGGTAAGGAGGGATGGGATATTGTTTTTGGCATTGGTGCAGATAACAAAGTTCCTGCAGTCAAAGGTGACCGTAACAGTATGACTTTTTATGATTGGAATATTGCTGGTTGGGGTAATACCAGATCTGTGTTACGAAAAAGAGTCAAAGGGAAAAATTCAAATATAATTGACGCGACGGCAGGAAAGACAGTTGAAAACAATAAATGGTACCAAATAAAGATTGAGGTTAGTCCTGAAAAGACTGTAGGTTACTTTGATGGCAAGAAAGGATTTGAAGTCAAAGAGGGGCCGACAAATGGGCGGATAGGTCTCTCTTTGTTTGGTACGTCAGCGGCTTTTGGTGATTTGGTGGTTTACGATGCCAATGGGCCAACTACTGCTGTAGATCTATCAATGAAATTGGCCACTCGATGGAGCCAAATCAAGCAACCATAAGCTTGTATAAATGCCAGCTGTTATGTTGGAAGATTCAGTTGGTCATGTTAGCCCCTTAAAAACTCGCAAGGATATTATAATGAACGTACATGAATTTCAGGCAAAAGAGATCTTGGAATCGCATGGTGTTAACGTGCCTCGGGGAGGTATGGCTGAAACTCCTGAAGAAGCTGAATTGATCGCTAAAGAGCTTGGGTCAGATTTGTTCGTCATCAAGGCACAGATCCACGCTGGTGGGCGTGGTAAGGGTGGCGGAGTTAAGTTGGCAGAAAATCCAAAAGAAGTTAGGATTCAGGCAGAATCGATCCTTGGAATGCAACTCGTCACGCCGCAAACGGGTGCTGAAGGTAAGTTCGTGCGAAAGGTTCTCGTGGCCGAAGCGAGTGAGATTGAAAATGAGCTCTATCTGGGTATGGTTGTTGATCGTGAATCGTCTCGTATCACAATTATGGCCAGCCAAGAAGGCGGTGTTGACATTGAAACAGTTGCATCGGAAACACCAGAGAAGATTATAAGAGAGTCAGTTGATCCTGCTGTTGGGTTACAGGCATTCCAAGCACGTAAAATCATATTTGGACTGAGCGTGCCCGTAGATCTTGTGGGTGCTGCGACACGACTAATCATGAGATTGTATGATGCTTTTGTTAAGTCTGACTGCTCTCTGGCTGAGATTAATCCGCTAGCAATTGTGAAGAATGGAGATCAGCATGATATTGTGGCTCTTGATGCTAAAATGAATTTTGATGATAATGCGTTGCATCGGCATGCAGATATCGAAGCTATGCGTGATCAGTATGAAGAAGACTCAAGGGAACTTGAAGCAAAGCAGTATGGGTTGAATTATATCAGTTTGGATGGAACTATCGGCTGTATGGTTAATGGTGCTGGTTTGGCTATGTCGACTATGGACGTGATTAAATTGTATGGAGCTGAACCTGCAAATTTCCTCGATGTTGGGGGTTCTGTTACAACGGAAGCTGTGTCTAATGCCTTTCGTTTAATTTTGAGTGATAAGAAAGTTGAAGCAGTACTTGTTAACATCTTCGGAGGTATTGTGCAATGTGATGTAATTGCAAACGGTATCATAGAGGCGGTTAACCAAGTTGATCTGCAGGTTCCATTAGTTATTAGGCTTGAAGGTACAAATGCTGAACTTGGTCGGAAACTTCTGGCTGATTCTGGTCTGGATTTGATCTCAGCTAATGGACTCGCTGAGGCTGCTAGAAAAGTCGTTTTGGCTGCTGAAAATAGATGAAGGAGTTCCTCAAATGGGTGAGAAAATTGGGTTATCCGATGTTGATGTAAGCGGAAAGTTTGTACTTGCTCGCGTTGACTTCAATGTGCCGATGGATGGAACTCGGATCATTGATGACACTCGGATTCAAGCTGCGTTGCCGACTATTCTCCAACTGATGGGGAGTGGGGCAAAAGTTGTTTTAGTCACTCATCTGGGTCGACCGAAGGGGTTTGATGCCAAATTGTCAACCTTCCCGTTAGCGGAGCGATTGAGCCAGCTTCTTGGGCAGAGAGTTAAGCATACTGTTGATTGCATTGGGGTCGAAGTTCAAGCGGTTTTGTCAGAGCTTTCTGCTGGCGATGTTTTGTTACTAGAAAATATACGTTTCTATGAGGAAGAAACCGAAAATGACCCTATTTTTGCCCAAGAACTAGCCTCTCTAGCAGATATTTATGTCAATGATGCATTTGGGACTGCTCATCGCGCACATGCATCGACAGAAGGAGTGACACATTATTTTGATCAGAATGTAGCTGGATTTCTCATGGAACAGGAGATTCGTTACCTTACTAAAATCGTAAATGATCCAGATAGACCTTTTATTGCGATCATTGGTGGTGCAAAAGTGTCTGATAAGATCACCGTTATTGAAAATCTGATTAACCAAGTTGATGAGTTGATTATTGGTGGTGGTATGGCTTACACTTTCTTTAAGTCAAAAGGTATGGAAATTGGGAAATCGATTGTTGAACCAGAGATGCTTGACTTTGCTCAGGATTTGCTTGATAAGGCCCAGAGGCAAGGGGTTACGATTCATTTGCCAATTGATAACGTTGTAGGCAGAGAATTTTCGCCTGAGACGGAATCACAAACTGTTAAAAGCAGTCAAATCCCTGAAGATTGGGAAGGTTTTGATATAGGTTCGGAGACAGTAGAGTACTTTGGACAGATCATCAATTCCGCCCAAACGGTGTTTTGGAATGGCCCTGTTGGTGTATACGAATTCGATCAGTTTGCTACAGGGACTATGGAGCTTGCTAAACGGATAGCTGCGTCAAATGCTACGAGTATTATAGGTGGTGGTGATTGTGTCGCTGCAGTTCATAAAGCAAGTGTTTCGAGCCAAATTACCCATATTTCAACTGGCGGAGGAGCATCACTTGAGTTGATTGAGGGTAGGATCTTGCCAGGTATTGCTTCACTTACAGACAAGTAATAGTGGAAAGAGGATATAAATGAGTATTCTGGTTGATAATAATACTAAGTTGATCGTACAGGGAATTACAGGTCGTGCTGGGAGTTTTCATACTTTGAAATGTTTGGAGTATGGAACTAACATTGTTGGTGGTGTAACGCCGGGAAAAGGGAAAGAAAACTTCGAAGGGATTCCTGTTTTTGATACTGTTCATCAAGCTATGTCTGAGACCGGTGCGAATGCAACGATGATATATGTACCCGCAACGTTTGCCGCTGATGCAATTATGGAGGCCGTTGACTCGGAAGTAGAATTGATCGTTTGTATTACTGAAGGAATTCCTGTGTTGGATATGGTGAACGTGAAACGCTACATGGAAGGCAAGCAGTCGCGCTTAATTGGTCCTAATTGTCCGGGAGTTATAACCCCTGGAAAATGCAAAATTGGCATTATGCCTGGTTACATTCATAATTCTGGCCATGTTGGTATTGTTTCTAGGAGTGGGACATTAACTTACGAAGCCGTTCATCAAGTTACACAGTTGGGGCTTGGTCAGTCGACGTGTGTTGGCATTGGAGGTGACCCTGTAAATGGCACGAGTTTTGTCGATGTCTTGGAGCTTTTCGAAGCAGACGATCAGACTGAAGCTGTAATCATGATAGGCGAAATTGGCGGAACGGCTGAGGAGGCTGCGGCTACATATATTAAAGAGCATATGAGTAAGCCAGTGGCTGGCTTTATTGCTGGTCAAACAGCACCTAAAGGGAAACGGATGGGACACGCAGGAGCAATCATATCTGGTGGGAAGGGGACAGCTGCTGAGAAGATTAAAGCTTTGGAATCTGCCAACATTGCTGTCGCTGAAAGTCCTGCAGATATCGGTGAAACTTTACTTAATGCGATTAGTACAATCTGAAATCGATCGTAGATCTACTAGATAGGGACGTTCTTGTGTAAGTTGTTAATCAATAATTTTTATGGTGATTCTTGGCGTTTCCTGTTCGAAGAGTTGATTATTGACAGTTGCTCTACCTGAAAATTTGATATCATAAGAACCCAGTTTTATCTTCTCAGTTGCAGTTAATGTAATCTTAGATCTCGTTTCTTGAGAGGGGATACTTGGCAGGTGTCCTGTCAGGCCTTCGGGGAACCCAATAGGGAATAGGTCTATTTTATCAGTGAATCCTCCCTGACGAACGACATCGATAATGATTTCAGCGTTGATTTCTATGGGGGTATTAGTGTCTGTCGATTTTGGGAATAGAAAACTTTGCCTCACAGGAGCAACGTTCAGCACAAAAGGGGCTTCCGCTATTATGAGCGGAATTGCAATGGCTGATTGAGCATGAGTTTCGTTATTGACTAGAGCTGTCCCCGCCACCACAATTTGGTGGGTTCCTGCTGAGGGTAACCGTGTTACCAGATCGAGTCCGATGCGCCCTTGGCCAAAATTAGCTGCAGCTAGTGTGAGAACCGTATGGTTTTCTCCTTTTTTAATTGAGGTTTTTGAGGCGCTCATATTTGCTGGCAGACCAACTACAGAGAGGTTAATCAGTTTATTAAATTTCTCCTCTCGAATTGCCAAAACGTGGAGTTCCACTGATTTACCTTGTACTACGTGTACACTAAGGTCTGCTGTTTTTAAAATATATTTTGGATTATCTATCACAGTCAAGTATATTGGGTTAGACTTCCGTTCAACTAGGTTGTGGTGAATTGATCCGCGTCCCCAAGCCATAGCTTCAATCAAACCCAAATTTGCTGATTTCGGTGCGGTAATGGTTACTTGGGTTTGTATTTGATCTGGGCTAATGAGAACCTGACTTATATCAAAATCTTGCGGAAATCCGGAGAAATATAAGCTGATAGCTTCACGGAACTCGTCAATTCGGTTAACAGAAACTGTTAAGTTTGTTGTTCCTCCTCGAGGAACACGGGGATTTTCAGGTGTGATAGTCAATCCAAAGTCTGGTCGTAACGATGCAATACTGAGCCGATAAGGGAAGTTCGTTCCACTCTGATTGTTGAGGTCCCGAATTGAAATTGTGTATTTGTCTTCTTTTGGAAAACTGAAATCGATTCGGGCTTCTGCTCCGATAACATCGTCGCTCACAGTTAGTTGTTTTCCTGTGGAATCAAACAGGGATAGGAAGGCGTCTAGTTGCGAACCCAGTCTTTGTGCGTTAACTTCGAAAATAAGTCGTGTTGTTGAAGTTGCTTGGAAGGTGAAACAATCAATATCGTTTTCGAGGTTAATCTGTCCATTAATAACAGCAGGTATTTCAACGTTATTTGCTTGTTCCGCTCCGTTATTTGGTTCTTTTTCAAGTGTCTCTTTAAGGTCTCCAGCGACGAAATCATGAGGGTTTGTTGAGATTCCGCTCGCGTTGACGACGCGTAATTTCTGATTTCCAACTGGTGTATCCGGTGAAATTGACATTTGAATCGATTTAATCGACCCAAGGTTCCGACCGGTGATAGAAACGGTGCTCTCTGTATCACGCCTACCTCCAAGTGGAAAGATAGTGTCTAGATAAGGTAGCTCTCCAATCCTGATGCGGTAAAAGAAATTGTTGCCACTTTTATAACGTAAATCGCGGATTTGTAATACATAGTTACCTGAGACTGGGATAGTATAATCGATTAAAGAATCCAAGCCGTTGCTGATATCTTCACTGGTAATTTCCTTACCTGCAGGATCGAAGAGGGTGAGTAAGGAATCTAGTGGAGATCCAATTCTGGATGCGTGCACATCGCATATTATTCGCTGATTTTTTTTCGCTGGAAACTGGAACAAATCAAGATCGTCCGAGCTTGTGATGGTACCATTAACGACGGTGGGTAGTATTAGGATATTAGCTTGAGCAATTGTTGAGTTAGGTTCAGTTTCGGTAATCTCTGGTAGGTCGCTGACAATGAAACGCTTTGGGTTGGATACGCCATTTTTTGCCGCAAGACGAAGGTTTTGGGAGCCGACTGGGGTAGATGGGGCTATTGTAAGCTGGATGGTGAGGCGAGCGTCTGTTGGTATCTTTCCTGATATTCCCTGTCCATTGAATTGAACAAGTGGTTGGGAGTCAGCATTTTTAATTTCGGCAGAAATTCCTGAACCACTAAACAGAAATTCCGTTACCTGATCTAAGTTTTGGCCTTGCAAGATTACTTCGACTGTTGTGCCTCGTTGGCCGGAAATTGGTGCAATGGAGGTGAGTTGAGGAATTGCCTGTGCTTGGATTAAATGAATTGGATTTACCAAGCACAGTAAGGCATAGTACAAGAGCGGGATTTTTCTTATGGAATTTTTCATTCTATGGTGTATGGCTAAAAAAGCCCTAGGACTGGTTCACCGCTAACCAACTCTCTTGGTTGATCAAGATGGTTAAAGACCTCTGTTTTGGGATTAATTCCCAAAGTATGGTAAACCGTGGCAAGAATATCTCTTGGGTGTACAGGGTCTTCCAACGGTGTCGAACCAGTTGCGTCTGATTTTCCATAGACTTGTCCTCCTTGGATACCTGCACCAGCAATTAGTCCAGTATAACAATATGGCCAATGATCCCGCCCATCAGGGGAATTACTGTTACCTGAAGTACTTACACCTAGCCGGGGGGACCTGCCGAATTCACCGATAGCAAGAACAAGCGTTTCCTCTAATAACCCGCGTTGGTCTAGATCGTCCAATAATGAGGAGACTGCACTATCTAGTTTTGGACAGTGTAAATTTCTTAGTGGACCAAAATTGGCTGCATGAGTGTCCCACGCTGTTGTGTTGGGATCTCCGTTTGCTACTGATGGCCAATTCACTTGGACAAAACGGGTGCCTGCTTCAATCAGTCGGCGTGCTAGCAATACACTTTGACCAAAGGTGTGGCGACCATAACGGTC
This sequence comes from Candidatus Poribacteria bacterium, assembly GCA_002709695.1. Lineage (GTDB taxonomy): Bacteria > Poribacteria > WGA-4E > WGA-4E > UBA9662 > UBA9662. The sequence goes on along the minus strand of PAQF01000026.1, from coordinate 126,130 downwards.
ACGCATCGCATCTGTTTCTTGTGTTAGATCGAACGCGTTTCTGGCACGTTCGGAAAGTATTAGATCATAGGCTTTTTCATAATATTCGTTTAGAGCATAAGAATCAGCCACTTTTTCAAGTTCCGGCATTGAAGCGTTGATCGTTTCAAGGAGGTTCGCCCGGCGTTTCAGGCGCGCAGCAGGAATTTCTTCCCTAAGACTGAATTCGTCTAGCTTCACTTCCTCATTTGGGTCCTGAAAGAAAAAGTATGGATCGTAAGCTCGCCCCAGAAATCCACCTGTACCGCCTTTTCCAATAATGTTACTTTCCTGTAGTGGACGTGGCAATTGAACTCCAGCTAGCATTGGGACTTCGGGTGGGAGAAATTTGGCCACATGAGAAGCAACATTGGGGTGATCTTTAGGTGAAGGTGGATCTAATTGTCCAGAAGGAGAAACCTTATCTGGTGTAGATCCTGTCACCATTTGGTACATTGCAGCAGTATGATTAAAAAGACCCACAGGTGTATAACTGACAGAACGAATTAATGTTGCTTTATCCATTTGTTTTGCCAAACGCGGCATAGTTTCAGATAACCAGATACCGGGAACGTTTGTCTTAATTGGTTTGAACTCACCACGTACATTTGAGGGGGCATCCGGTTTAGGATCCCAGATATCTATGTGACTGGGGCCACCCTGTAAAAACATCAAGATTACTGACTTTGCTTTGCCAAAACCGTTAAGCGTTTGAGAAGGTGTAACAATTGTATTTGCTCTGGCTTGGAGTGCTAAAATTTGCGGTAGGCTCATGCCAAGCATTGCGGCACCTCCAACCCTAAGAAACTCTCGCCTAGAAACCCCATCACATAATTGTGCTTTTTTTCCGGGAATAGATAACATTTGTTGTTCTCCTTTTGGCTCCTTATTCCTTAATATATTGCTAGAGTGTTTGAGTGAATTCCTTTTATCGGTTGAATAGAAATGAGGGACTGTTGATCAATGCCCATAGAAGATCCTGAGCACCTCCGACTTGGGACTCTGCTTTCGAAATGTGTTCAACTGCGTTGATTAATTCAGCTTCACTTGGCGTGCGGCAAAGTGAAGCTAGGTAGATTTTTTTAACTAAAATTCGATTGTCAATTTGTTGCTCTGTTAGTTGGGCGATACGACCTTTTGGATCATTAATAGCACTTGCGATAGTTGGTCCATTAATTAGGTTGAGAGCATGTGATAAACTGACCTGTGTTGTTCTTGCACATTCGCAGGCTGATTCGCGTTCGGGGCGACCGAAAAGTTTCAGGAACCCTCCATCATCGAGGCTACTATCAGGCAACTGAACCGCACGAAATCCTTCGGGAACACCTGAAAAATTTGGTTGGCTTCCTGTTGCTATAGAAACTGCATCTAGCATTTGTTCTGCGGTTAATCTTCTAGGAATTGCGTGCGAAAAATTGATCTCGTCTTCTTGGTTCCAACGATTTGTTTTGATACTTTGCTGGTATGTTCGAGATTTGGTGATTGTATGCATTAAATGTCTTAGGTCAAAACCACTTTCTATAAAATCTTTAGTTAGGGCTTCAAGTAATTTTGCATTGCTGGGTGGATTGCTTGATCTTATGTCGTCAACTGGCTCAACAATACCTCGCCCTAAGAAGTAACTCCAGACGCGATTAACTAGGGATTTTGCGAACCAGGGATTGTCTTTTGAAACTAACCAGTTGGTAACGGATTCGCGCGGATCAACTCCGATTTTTTCCGCTGAGCCAAATGGCACATTAGCTGGTACAATTCCCCCAGTTTTTGGGTGTTTTACACCACCGTTAACATTATAGTTGTTATAAACGATCTGCTCTCCAGGAAGTTGGCCTCTTTTAACACTAACTTCACTAAAGTAGGATCCGAGTTCATAGTATTGGTTTTGTGTCCATTTTTCAAAAGGATGATCGTGACATTTCGCACAGGCAAATCTAATACCTAAGAAAAGCTGCGTTGCATTTTCAATTGCTACATCCGGTTGATAGGTAGTTTTGTCGGTTGTCACCAGATGGTAGTTTGCCGCTGGATTCTGGTAGGTACTACCAGAGGATAGTAGCAGGTCACGAACGAATTTATCATAAGGTTTGTTTTTAGCTACAGAATCATGAATCCATTTTCGGAAAAGCCAAACGCCCTTTTCCCCGAGAAACTTGCGATTACATTGCAGTAAGTCAGCCCATTTATGCGTCCAGTGCTCAATGTATTCGGGTTGACCTATTAGATGATCGATTAATCCGTCGCGTTTCTGTTTTGAATCTGTTTGATCTTCCAAAAATATTTGAATTTGACTTGGTGTTGGTGGCATACCGGTTAAGTCAAGATATACACGCCGAATAAATTCAGCATCAGTGCAAAGAGCTGATGGTAAGATACGGACACGCTTTAGTTTGTCATGAACTAATTCATCAATGTAATTATATTGAGTTGTTTCTTCCCACTTAAATCCGGATCTGTCTCCAATGACAAGTATTTCGCTGGTGCTGTATAGGCTTTCGTATCGAACTAGTATGACTGCTTCCCCACGTCGCACAGCAGTGACAAATCCCGAATCTGATACTGTCGCTACATCTGAGAGTGTACTAGTATATATTGCATTACTTGTTACTTCTCGAGATGTGCCATCAGGATAGTGGGCAATGACGATTAATTGTTGTGTCATACCAGGTAAATGAATTTCTGTCGTATTTGGGATAACCTCAAGACGAGAAACTCGCTTAGTTGTATTCACGTCGGATTTTACTCCTTCAACAATCCATTGATGGAAAGTCTTGTAATGACGTGAATTGGCTTCTAAGACTTGACCTCCTCCGTGTGGAACTCCCTGTGTGGGTTTAAGTAGCATGAGGCTCTGTGATGGTCTGGCTCGATTAAGACGGCGGCCTGATAAATCTGTGATTAGTGTTTGGTAATCGAGATCGAGATCGTACCCGCGCAAGGAAAGTTTAAATCCATTTTTGCCATCAGCTGCGCCGTGACAGGTACCAGCGTTACAGCCAACTTTACTGATGGCGGGCATTACGTCACGGACGAAACTGATGGGTTGTGTATCAATATTCTCTACGTTTACCGATAAGTCAATGGAATGGTGGCGAAACACAATTTTGATGCTCGTCCAACCAGCTTCAACAGGATGAACATGACCGTTATTATCAATCTTAACTTTGTTATCGTTGGTTGTAAAACTTGCTTCCTTCGATAGATCAATCCAATGCCCATCTGATGTCAATCCGGAAACTGTTATACTTCGAACATCATTTTTCCCATCAAGAACTAGTGCTTCAGGTATAGATTTTAACTGGGTAATTTTAGGAATCCTGATATTAGCTTCTGGGTGTGCGGAATTAGCGTTAACATTGGAATATGTGTTGAGGGTTAAGATTAATAAGATCCCCAACAGGGACATTGGTACTTTCACGGATTCACCTCACGTACAAAAACATGCAATTATGTATTGATAGTAAAAAAATCAATTCTGAATTTCTGCACTGAAACCAGTTGCCTTGACGACGGCAAGTAATTCGTCAATTGTAACCTGCGTTTCTTGTAATTGTAAAATGGCATTGTTGGGCAATGAAACATTCACATCAATTACTCCAGATACCTTAGCAAGTGCATCCTGCACTTTAGCAACACAAGCACCTCAGGTCATACCGCTAACGGCTAATTTTATTTCTGTTGTGGCTTCAACGCCATTATCTTTTTCTCTAGCAATTTCTACTTTTTTTCCCGTTTTCTTTGCACCTGTTAGCACAGAATCAAGGGGAACTGGTATAAATTCTTTGATCAGGTTCCCGGTGTTCGGATTGAATATTCGGATTTGACCGTCAAATCCGCCGGTTGCAACTTGGTCTTTTTCTGGATGAAAGGCTATAGCGAACACGGCGGTTGAGTCAGCATTAAGGGTGGCAATACGGTTGCCATCTGCTACTTTGTATATCCGAACTTCGCCACCCACAGCGCCTACAGCGATTTGTGATCCGTCGGTATTGAAGGCAATCGCATTTATTACATCTGATTGACGCTCGAAGGCACGGATCAAGTTGAAGTCGGTATTACCAACATCACGTCGCTTTTGGCGGAAAATCCTGTAGAGTCGAGGAATCCTGTCTTCACCTCCAGATAAAACTTGGTCCAACTTTGGGTGGCGTGCGATTTTGTGGATTGGTCCTGATCCTTTATTACTAGCGTTAATATCGTCAACGAAAGATCCGCTCTTAACCTCAGTCAGTTTTAACGCTGTGTCCCGGGCTCCGGTAACAAAATGACTCCCATCAGTGGTAAACACCGTACCCAAAACCCAGTCACTATGGTTATCAAAACGTACCAGTTCTTTTTGATCTTCGATTGAAATTATACGTGCTGTTTCGTCAGTGCAGCCAAAGGCGAGAAGGCTATTGTCAGGCGATAGTGATGCCCCATAGATTGTGTCAAATGTTGATTGTAATGAATGAATCAGCTTATTTGCATTAGTATCCCAGATTTGCACTTCACCGAATCTGGCGGGTGTTCCTCCTACAGCGACCAGCATATTATTGTTAGTTCCATAAACGATGGATTCGATTCTATCAGATTTTCCCAGTAATCTAGTTAACAGTTTGGAACCATCTGCTTTGTGTAAGAGTACCTCACGGTAGCCGGAAACTGCTAGAATGCCGCCATTGGGAGAGTAAGCTAAGGAAGAAATCAGCGGTGGAATTGTGTATTGAGGTGGTTTCATGGTTGGATCAGAATCCACTTTTGGTGTGTCGTTGACTGCTCCCTCAATAATCCAACGACGAAAAAGCTCGATTTCGGCTTGCGTCAGTGGGTCACTGTCCATTGGCATAGAAGGTGGGTCTCCGGAAATCAAGTCAAGAACTAAGCTTTGATTTGGTTCTCCTGCTATAAAAGCTTTTCCCTCGGATCCTCCTCGTTGAAAATCTGTATAGGAAGTCAGAACCAAGTCTCCTCGAGCCTGACTAGGTTGGTGGCACCCTTGGCAACTGCGTTGTAAAATTGGTTGGATGTCCTGATAATAACTGACTGGTGAATTCGGCCAAGTGGGGTTGCTGATTGAAATCGTCAAAAATAGAATCGTAACCCACAGGAAACAATGAGCAGAAATTGACCTGATATCCATTCTATTTATTGTATTTGGAATTTTATTTGTTGAAGTGTGCAAAATCTTGTTTAAATTGATAGGGTATATATTAAGCTTGAAGTATACATTAAAGTAGTTGGTAAAGAAACCTTAATTTTTTTATATAAACCATTTAACTCTTTCGTTCCGCTAGGAATCGACTAATTTGTTCGTCTGTGGCCATAGAGGGGGCTGCTCCTAATGTTGTGGTTGCCAAAGCACCTGCTGCGTTAGCAAAAACAATCGCAGATTCAATTGAGTCTCCGCGTGCTAAAGCGACAGCCAAGGCTCCAGAAAATGCGTCACCCGCAGCGGTTGTGTCGACCACATCTACTTCATAGGCTGGAATGGCTTTCGTAATTTCATTTGTTAAAAGTAATGCCCCTTGATCTCCGAGTGTAAGTATTACAGCTTTTACCCCTTTGCCGATCAGGATTTTGGCAGCTTGCACGGCTGTATTTTGATTTACTACTTTGATACCGGTAAAAAACTCAGTTTCAGTTTCATTTGGTGTCAGTAGATCGACGTAGTCAAGAAAGTTATCAGGGATTTCAAGGGCTGGAGCGGGATTTAAGATCACTCTGCCTCCGTGTGATTTGACGATTTTCGCTGCTTGAAGTGAGGCTTCAATTGGAACTTCGAGTTGTAAAAGTAGGATGTCCGCTTCGGTAAGCGCAGACTCAGCGTGATCTATGTCCTCAGTACTTAAGCGCATGTTCGCAAGTGGGATTGCGATAATGCTGTTATCGCCTTGGGCGTCAATTACCGGAGACCCTACTCCGGTGCCAATTTCCGCATCCCTCACCACGAAACGACTCTCAATTTTTTCTTCTTTTAGCGTTTTCATAAAACTATCGCCAAAAAGATCTTCACCTAGGCGTCCAACCATTGTGACATCTGCACCAAGACGGGATGCGATGATAGCTTGATTACATCCTTTGCCACCGACAAACATGCCAAAACTTTCGCCGATTAGGGTTTCTCCTGTTCTTGGTCGTCTTTCGGCTTTGATCACTAAGTCCATCATGAAACTTCCGACAACCACAATCTTCGTTTTCTTCTCTCCCATTCTACTTTCCAATTATTCTGTATGTTTCGTATATATTTAAGGATTATATCAGTGCGAGTAATTTCTGTCAATCGGGCAACCTCCGCATACATGTATACTAATGTAGTTGTTTCCTCTTCACTGGTGTCAGGTGATTCTACTGTACTGGTTGTACATGAACATTAGTGTAATGTGTTTGCTCAGATTGTAGGCATAGGTAGCTATTATCTAGACTAGGTTTTTCAGTTGTTTAGTTGCTGTGAAGACTTTTTAATCTGAATCAATTCCGCGTCGGTTAGCCAGCGAACGGGGTGTTAGATTGAAGTAAGTTTCATGGCCGTGAAAGAAACGGTCTAGTTCATCTACCATCAGTCCAAACGACTCCCGATATTGGTTGCCCGTAAAATAAGCGGAATGCGGTGTTATAAAAACGTTAGGGAGATGTATTATTTCACTGTCAGGTGGAATGGGTTCTGGATCGAAAACATCTAAACCTGCTATGATGTCGCCGCGCTTTAGTCTTTTAATTAGTGCTTGGGAGTTAATGATAGCTCCCCGTGAGACATTCACCAATACTGTGCCTGACGGTATAAGATTGAGTTCATTCTCCCCGATCATTCCGCGAGTCTTTGGTGTTAAAGGTGCCAAGCAGACAATCACTTGGCATTTTGACAAGATATTTTCTAGCGAAGTCAGTAGAAATCCCAGAGATTCGGCCATCTCGCTTGGTAGATATGGATCATACACCCAGATTTCTGTTTCGAATGGTTGTAGGTGTTTCACTAAATGTCGGCCCATATGTCCACAGCCAATTAGGCCGACTCGTTTTTTTGCTAGCAAACCACCTGCGTATTTGAATGTGTCTGGATCCATGTTGGTATGACCAGCGATGATACGACGGAATTGGAATCCGGCGTTACGCAGTGAAATCAGAATTAACGCCAAAGCCCATTCGGATACAGGATAAGATGATCCATTAGTTGTGTCTACTGTGCAGATGTTTCGTTTCCAAGCTTCTTTTAAGTCAATACGATTGGCAAAACGATCATCCTCTAATTCTCCAATAATTTTTAAGTTTGGAGCCGCGTCCATTATTTGGGCGTTTATTATGGGAGAACCATGGCTGATGATGAGGCCGTCCATGCTATGAATGGCAGCTAGGAATTTTGCAACTTGAGATTCTTTGTCTGGGTTGTGTCCCTCGTAAGAGAGCCAGTCCCAGGTAGCGAATTTTTTGAGCCTATGTACTTCCTTAGGGTCGACATAGGCATCATAAATTCCCTGATTGCAGACTAGCAGAACTTTAGGAGAAGAATTTGTTGCCAAGTACTTACCCTTCCGCTGTTGTTTGAGGAATTGATCAATCGCATTTTAGCATGCTTTATCAGATACTGTATGACATCATGATTTTTAAGCATATTTTCTTGTTACTTTTGGATGCGATACCTCGTCTAGGATAGCACGTTCGTCTGAGTCTAGTTTATAGTCTAGAGCGCCGAAAATCTCATCCACATGATCGGGAAGATCTGCTCCCAAGATTGGAGTGACGTTTTTATGATCAAGTAGCCACGCTATGGCGACCTGAGCAGGAGTTTTATTGCGTCTTTCGCCAATGCTAATTAGTGTTTGTACGATTTTATCTACTTGTTCGGTCATAGCTTCTTCAAAATTGTATTTTCCTGGGCTTAGACCTTGGAGTTTGTCCTTACTCCAAGGTGTATTTGCTGGTGGCTTCTGTCCACGACGAAAACGTCCACTCAACAAACCGATTGCCAGCGGGCTATAAGTCATAATACCTAAGCCAAGTTCCTTGCACAGAGGCATCAAGTCGGGTTCTAATTCGTGTCGGTTGATCAGATTATACTGGTTTTGGATACAGATAAATGCCTCTAGGTTTCGAACATCAGAGATCCAAAGGGCCTCCATTATTTTCCAAGCTCGGAAATTACTGCAGCCGATGTAGCGAACCTTTCCTTGTCGTACCATATCATTCAGAGTACTGAGAGTTTCTTCCAAGGGAGTTTGGGCGTCAAATGCATGTAGTAGGTAGAGATCGATGTGATCGGTTTGAAGTCGTCTTAAACTGTCTTCAACTGCGCGTGTAAGATTCAATCGGGAAAGTCCTGTGTGGTTAGGGCTTTTGCCAATAGAACCAATGACTTTGGTGCATATTACAATGTCATCCCGTTTTCCTTTTAAAGCTTTGCCTACAAAGGTCTCTGATCTTCCTTCACCATAGAGGGCAGTGTCGATGAAATTGCATCCTAGGTCTATGGCTTGATTGATGACATCTATGCAAGTTTTTTCTTCTTGTTGGCCGCGAAAGGCTGTGCCTAGGCAAATTCTAGACACTTTGATGCCGGTTCTACCGAGATTTTGGTATTCCATTCAGTCCTCCTTGACAGATTTAAGGTATATGACTTTCAAAAATCATCTTAGTTGATTTCTAATATTTCATCGATTTCCTTTTGATAATCGTATACTTGGCAATTTTCCACTTCTTGCATTTTAACTGTTCGTCCTGCATTAGCTGACTCAAAAATTGCGTAGACAGCTGCTACATCTTTCATTCCTTCAACACCATCAACTTCAATTTGGCGATCATTCAGTATAGCCTCAGCCAATTCGTAATATTCAAGTGCTATGATTTTCCAATCGACGTTATCTGTTGCAATTCGATTAGGAAAGAAGTATTCTGCAAGTGGCTCCAGGTGGAAGTCGTCTATGACTGTTAAAATCTCTTGGTGTCCCATCTCGGCTTGTTCTGCTAACTGCATAGTGGCTTGGCCTCCACGAGTGCCGAAACTTTTCAACACACCTTTAGTTCCCAGAATCATCTGGCCTCCGTAATTGCCATGTCCACCTAGGCCAACAATCCAGCTGACAGTTGTGCCATTCTCCATCTTGAATATAGCGATTGAATTATCTTCAGCAGTAGCTGGCACTTCCGATTCCATTGCCTTGAACCTTTCCTGATAGAAGGCGTAGTTATCACCAATGCTTTCTTGTTTTTTTCTTACAGGTTCAATTAATCGAACGTCACCGTAGACCTCTTCAATATTACCTAGTTGATAACGAATTAAGTCGGTGAAATGAACCCCCATGTCGATGATAGGCCCTCCTTTATCCTTTAGATGCCTCCAGGGGGTGATAAAAATGGTATTGTTTCCACTGAGCGAATGGAAAAATGCCATGTAGGGGATACCAATGGACCCAGTCTTCAAGAGGTGATTAACTAAGCGGGCAGAAGCATCTCTTCGATAGTTTTCCGCTACTGACAACTTGCGATTATTCCGTTTAGCTGCTTCGATCATTTTATGGCAGGCTCGGACAGTAATAGCCATCGGTTTTTCTACCATGACATGCATTCCTAAATCTAGCGCTTGGCATACTACTTGATGATGTACTGAAGGGTCGGTTACCACGTCTACAGCCGTTAAATCTGGAACTGTTTGAACCATTTCCTCTAGATCAGTGAAAATCTGTGGGCGGGTTCCTAACAGCCGTTCAGCTTCTTTTGCCGCCAACTCGGCATTTTCCCGACGAATATCGCAGACAGCACATAGCTCAACATTATTGAAAGGGGTATGGGCTAGCTCCTTCAAGCCATAGAGATGACGTGTCCCCATTCCTCCACACCCAACTAACCCTATTCTTACCTTATCCATTTAGATTTCCTTAGTTTGTTTTTGCTTGTAGAATGACATCCAAATTTGATTGTAACAGAAACAATAAAGGTGGTCAATTGAGGTAATCTAAGAAATAGTAAAGATCTCTCGTTAATTGGCTAGTTTAGGTTAAGTTGAGTAATCGTTTGGGAACACAATGAAATTTGAGCGTTTGATGTGGTTGTTCGTGATTTGTATTTTAGCTGTCTTAATTAAGTATTTACTTATAAAAGTTATTTATGGTAGAATTCGTTCCTTTTGTTTGGTAGAATTCGTTCCTTATTACTAGCTTCTAGTTGTTTTTGATTTTGTACCATTTGTTTTTTTTTTGCAAATGTTTTGGTCATTTAGTGATGTTTATATTGCCTATCAGTAGGGTTTTCATGGAGATGTTTTTGAGTTTCGTGTTTTTGAGTCTCGTATTAAAAAATTGAATTTATGAAAGATTTGTGAGGTGGAGTAGGTGTTAACGAAAAGAAAATTTCCGCTTGGGATATTCCTTGTCTCTATTTTTGTTGGTGTTGTTGGTTGGGTAAAGGCGGAAGATACTAAAATTCTGGTTGAATCGGTGCTTGATGATCATATGGGCAAGAGTGTGGTAACAAGTGGTCAAATCGTTATGGTGGGAGTGCCGGATGATGACAGCGCGGCAGGTAAAGACGCTGGAGCGATTTTTGTTTTCTCTCGTGAAGAGGTAGGTTGGGTAGAGAAGGCCAAGATTATTCCGGAAGATCTCAATCCGGACGACGAATTCGGAAAGGCAATTGCACTTAGCGGGGACACGTTAGTTGTTGGAATGCCAAGGTACAGTAAAATTTCTAATGATCATGGTACTGTGTTTGTTTATACTCGTAGCGGTGATGAATGGATTCGTCAGCCGAATGTGAATGCAAATGATACAGAGGAAAATGATCGTTTTGGTAATGCGGTGGATTTTGATGGAAAGAGCCTAATTGTTGGAGCCTATTCTGCTAATGCACCGAAAGGGGACTCAGGTGCAGCCTATGTCTTTGCCCGCCAGAGAAATGGCTGGACACAACAAGCCAAATTGGTTGCAGATGACGGAGACTCGTTCGATTGGTTTGGGTCTTCAGTTGCAATTAGTGGCAATTTGGCTGTTGTTGGTGCTATCAGAGAAGATGGCAAAGGGGTTAATAGTGATTCTGGTGCCGTGTATGTGTTTCGAAGAAGTGGTGGCTCTTGGAAGCAGGAAGCCAAAGTTATTGGACTGAGTACACGTGAGAAGCACAATTTTGGTCACACAGTGAAGACTAATGGAGAGATATTCGCCGTAGGAGTTCCAAAGGGTGGAGCAGCGGGAAATGGAGCGGTATATTTTTTCCATTATCAAGATAATATTTGGCGTCAGACTGGGGCTGCACTAACGACTCGATCTGGCAACAATTTTGGTGAATCTATTGCTTTGCAAAATCGAACAATTATCGTTGGTTCCCCTGGGGATGATAATAGCGTAATTGATGAGGACGATGAGCGTGGGTCCACGGGAGCTGCCTATATTTATCGGAAACGTGGAGATCGATGGGGACTGATTCAGAAACTTTTACCTCATGATGCAATAGAGGGAGATGATCTTGGTTATGCGGTGGCCCTAGATGGTGATACTGCAGTCGTTGGGTCTCCTGATAATAGTGCTGGTGGGCCGGAATCGGGAGCTGCTTATATTTACACCAAACAAGGCGAAAAGTGGGTCAAACAAGTTAAATTGATAGATACAGTCAGTTCATCAGAAGACCAATTTGGTTATTCAGTGGCAATCGCTGACAAAATGGCAGTTGTGGGCTCTAGGCAGGATGATAGGCGTGGGATCAACACCGGATCAGTTTATGTATATACCAGTTTAACTGATGATAAGGGTGAGACTCGGTGGGATAAGCAATCGGTTTTGACGGCTGATGATGCTGCTATTGGTGCACAGTTTGGACATGCTGTTGCAGTTGATAAAAACACCATTCTTGTTGGTGCCCATGGTATGGATGATGCTGGGATTGATTCCGGGGCAGCATACCTTTTTGCTAAGACCTCGGATGTTTGGAGCCAGCAAGCTAAGATCATTGGACAAGGTACAGGAGATTTGTTTGGTTATTCTTTAGCTATTGATGGAGATATGGTGGTTGTGGGTGCGCATGGGACTAACCAGGAAACTGGTGCAGCGTTTGTTTTTGTTCGTGACAACGCAACTTGGCGTCAGCAGGCTAAGTTGGAAGCGAATGATTCGACACCAGGAGATGCTTTTGGTTATTCAGTTGCTATACACCAGCAGACTGTTATTGTTGGAGCACCGAAGAATGACATTGTTGGTACTAATGCTGGAGCCGCTTATGTTTTTGTTAAGCAAGGAGACCAATGGGTTCAACAGGCCAAATTAATAGCAGCTGATGCGGCCATAGGAGATCAATTTGGTATTGCTGTTGCTACTGAAAAAGATACTGCTATTATTGGTGCTTGGTTAGATGATATTGCTGAACCTGAAATAGGAGCGGCACTCGACGCCGGTTCGGCCTATGCTTTTGTTCGCCAGAAAGGGAATTGGTCACAACAAACCAAATTTATTGCTGATGAACCCGGCGTGGAAGCCCATTTTGGCCTTTCTGTTGCCTTGAATGATTTGGCAGTTGTCGTTGGTGCGCCTGACCATAGTCTGATAGAGGATAAGGATGAGCCTCCCATCCCGAGTACTGGTTCAGTTTATTCCTTCGCTCGAGTGGGAGAGTTTTGGTCTCCTGCCATTCTAGCCACAATTTCAGAAGGGTCGATGCCGTACGATCGTTTTGGCAGTACGTTAGGGATCAGTGGAGAGAAGATTATCATTGGAATTCATGGGGATGATGATGCGGGAAATGATGCAGGAGCTGTGTTCATTTTTGATTATGTCGATTTTGGTTTAGAAGTCGAACCAGAACCTTTTTCTGTTCAACCCGATTCAGGTTTGAAGATATCGTCTCATGCTAAAGTCAAAACGGGTGAATTTGGTGGACAACCACGCCAAACGCAATTGCTTTCGAATTATCCGAATCCTTTTAACCCGGAGACTTGGATCCCGTTTCAGCTGGCGCAACCAACTTCGGTGACGTTGAGGCTTTACGACTTCGAAGGGAAGATTATCCGCACCATTAATCTTGGGCACAAAAAGATAGGTTTTTACACTGCTACTAGCCAGGCAATTTACTGGGATGGCAAAAATCAATTGGGTGAATCAGTATCAAGCGGTGTGTACTTTTATCGGTTGACGACTTCAGATTACGATGCCATGAAGAAAATGGTTATTTTGAAATAGCAAATGTTAAAGAGATCTTGATCCTATAAGTTAGTTATTTTCTCAGAGCTAAAATAAATTACATGTTGGTTTATGTTAGGAGGCTAATCTGTGTCGAATCGCACTTCCATTGCTGCTGCGTGCCCTTTGAGTCCTTCGACATCGGCTAGTTTGGTAACAGCAGGTGTGACTTCTTTTAGAGCTGTTTTGGTGTAATGGATCAAGCTAGTTTTTTTGATAAAGTCATCTACACTTAGCGGTGATGCATATTTTGCTGTTCCACCTGTTGGTAAAATATGATTTGGTCCGGCAATGTAATCGCCAACTGACTCTGGTGTGAACTTTCCGATCATGATAGCCCCAGCATTTCGGATTTTGCCGAGCCATTGCCATGGTTCGGCAACATCTAGCTCAAGGTGTTCAGGTGCGATATGGTTTGCTAAGCTTATCGCTTGGTCAAGATTTTCAACGACAAAGGCCACACCATGGTTTTCAAAAGCACCGGTTATTTCTTTTTGACGAGGGAGATTGGCTATTTGAGAGGTAATCTGTGACTCAACTTTCTGGGCGATTTCCTTTGAGGTCGTTACTAAAATTGCAGAAGAATCCTCACCGTGTTCGGCTTGAGATATAAGGTCAGCAGCGATGTGTGATGGATTAGCATGTTCATCTGCAATGACTAAAACTTCGCTTGGACCAGCGATTTTATCAATGTCTATTAAACCATGTACTTCTTTCTTAGCGATTTGGACGTACAGGTTTCCTGGCCCTACGGCTTTATCTACTTTTGCAATGGTATTTGTGCCGTAAGCCATAGCTGCGATGGCTTGTGCTCCACCGCATTTGTAGATTTCACGTGTGCCGCACTCTGCTGCTGTAGTCAGCATGTGTCGATCAATAGTTCCGTCTGCTTTTGGGCCCATGAATACCGCAATTTCTTCTACTCCTGCTACCTTTGCAGGTACAACATTCATGATCAATGATGAAACAAGTAGCTGGCTCACTGAGGGTACACATACACCAACTCGGTGAAGTGGCCGAATCAGGTGGCCTAAAATAGTGCCATTCGTTTCTGTAGTTATCCAAGAGTTACGCAGTTGTTTTCGGTGAAACTTCTCAATATTTGATTTAGCTAGTCTGATTGCGTCTAAAAAGTTGTCTTCAACTTTTGAGTAAGCGAGGTCGATTTCTTGGTCGCTGACCTGAAGGTGTTGAAGAGGCATATCTGGCGCATCAAATTTGCGTGTGTATTTAATTACGGCGTTGTCACCAGTTTTGCGAACGTCTGCGAGAATTTCTCGAACTGTTATCAGAATAGGTTCGTTTTCAAACTGACTTCGGAGTTCTAATTTTCTTATTAATTTCTTTGATGATTCTGAATTGTGTTCAACAATTTTTATCATAAGTGACTTCCAACTTTCATTTTTGTCTTACAATATCTGCTCCGATATTAGTCAATTTGTCCTCAATTTTTTCGTAGCCTCGGTCAATGTGATAGATGCGTGAGATAACTGTTTCGCCTATGGCGGCCATACCAGCTAGTATTAGTACCGCACCTGCGCGTAAGTCTGATGCCATGACTGGGGCTCCACTGAGGCTGTTTACTCCATAGATAAGTGCATTGTTCCCCTCAACGGAGATTTTCGCTCCCATACGGTTGAGTTCGCTGACATGCATGAATCGGTCAGGAAATATAGATTCGGTAATTATACTCTTTCCTGGCGTCAAGGCCATTAGTCCCATGATTTGGGCTTGCATATCGGTTGGGAATTTGGGGTAAACACCGGTGCTAACGTTAACTGGGGCAAGTAGGTTAGGTGTTGTAATATGGACGCCTTTATCCTGCCAATCCAGCTGTACCCCAATTTGACAGAGAGTTTCTGTTAACGCTTCCATGTGTTTTGGAATGGCATTGCTGATAAAAATATTTCCCTTGGTGATTGCACCTGCAACCATAAAAGTTCCTGCTTCTATCCGGTCGGGAATAATAGTATAGTCTACACCGTTTAATTCTTTGGTTCCATGAATCGTAATGGTAGCAGTTCCTGCACCAGACACTTGTGCTCCCATTTCATTTAGAAAATTGGCTAGGTCCTCAATCTCTGGTTCGCAAGCCGCATCTCGAATGGTGGTTGTGCCTTTTGCTAGGACAGCGGCCATCATAATGTTTGCTGTTGCTCCAACACTTGATCCGTTGGTTCCTTTAAGCCCGATTTCTGTACCAATAAGCTGGTTAGCTTTAGCTAGGATATACCCGCCTTCGATCTCAATGGTTGTACCTAGTGCTTCAAGGCCTTTGAGGTGTAGGTCTACTGGTCGTGGGCCAATCGCGCATCCGCCAGGAAATGAAACCTTTGCTTGTCCTAGTTTAGTAACTAAAGGGCCTAGAACATATATGGAGGCACGCATTT
Organism: Candidatus Poribacteria bacterium; assembly: GCA_002709695.1. Taxonomy (GTDB): domain Bacteria; phylum Poribacteria; class WGA-4E; order WGA-4E; family UBA9662; genus UBA9662. Next base: position 110,592 of record PAQF01000026.1, on the reverse strand, counting down.
TCCTGACAAGATCATAGGGAGTTTGGTAAGTTTTTTGGTCAATGGGCTCAATTGATAGCGTTCCCTTTTCAAATTGTAGTCGTGCTCCTAATCCTTCCAAAACGTGGCATAAAGTTTCCAGATCCATTAGGTCTGGAACGTTCCGAAGGGTACTTGGTTGTTCGGTTAATATTGTTGCTGCTACTATGATTGGCAACGCTGCGTTCTTGGAACCACTAACTGATACTGTACCGCTAAGTCTCCGTCCGCCTTGGATAATCAATTTATCCATCTATATATGGTGCCCCTGAGCTTTAATCGTTTATTTTCTTAACATGTTAGTTTTCATGTTACTATCTTTAAAGTATATCATCAGTTTTCATTTTAATGTGAAACATGGAAAAAAGACTTGACACAATGCATTTGCATGTGAGACAATTGGGTCCGTTTTCACTCTCAAGGAAGATTTAGGAAATTAGGGTTTTTTTGCTCTTAGCTAGGGTGGCTCTAGCTAGGTTTGTAATTAAATTCCCAAATTGCAAGCGATAATGCTTATTGATTACCTGCCTGTTTTGCTTTTGATCGTTTTTTCTGTTATTTTTGCGGCTATTAACTTGTCTGCTACTCACCTGTTGGGTCCCCGAGAACCGAATAAATCGAAGCTATCTGTTTATGAATCTGGTGTGCAACCGGTTGGTAATACTCGGCAAAGATTTTCGATTCGTTTCGATCTTATCGCAATGTTGTTCATCATTTTTGATATAGAGGCGATTTTTTTGTATCCTTGGGCGTTGGTATTTAAGAAGTTTATCAAGGATGGGATGGGCAGTTTTATTCTAATAGAGATGTTGGTATTTATCGGCATTTTACTCATAGGGTATATTTATGCTTGGAAGAAAGGCGGATTATCATGGGATTAGAAAGTAAGCTTGGAGACAGTTTTATCACAACGACTATTGATAAAGTTGTGAATTGGGGGCGTAAAAACTCGCTTTGGCCGATGCCCTTTGGTACAGCTTGCTGTGCTATTGAAATGATGGCTACTTTGGCCACGAAGTTCGATCTTTCACGATTTGGTGCGGAAGCTATTCGCTTTTCACCTCGTCAGTCTGATCTTATGATTGTATCAGGACGCATATCGATTAAGATGATGCCAGTTCTGCGGAAAATTTACGACCAGATGCCTGAACCAAAATGGGTGATATCTATGGGAGCATGTGCTTCCTGTGGTGGTGTATTTGATACCTATACGCTTGTCCAAGGTGTAGATCAGTTTATTCCGGTTGACGTTTATGTTCCGGGTTGTCCACCTCGACCTGAAGATCTAATCGATGCTGTTATGCAGATTCAGAAGTTGATTGGTGACGAAACAGTTTCTGTGGCTCGAATGGCTAAGAGAGAAGAAATTTCACAGGCAACATTAGGTTAAATGGGATAGTTGGGTTTATGAGTGAAGAGCAAACTGATGCTGAAGTTGTCGAACCTCCGGAACCAATAGTCATTCAGCAGTTAAGGGAAAGATTCTCGGATCATATTCTTACTGTTATTGATCAACGGGGTGAGCTAAGTGTGGTTGTTGATAAAGATGCTTCGTTTCAGGTCCTTGAGTTTTTGAAGGTAGATTTCAACCTGTCTTATGATTTTCTCGTTGATGTAACTGCAATTGACTACTCCCAGATGGAAGATGTGTTAATAGAGTATGGTTATGCGAGATACATGGTTGTTTATCATCTTAATGCCTTTTTGACAAACGAGCGTTTACGTGTCAAAGTACCGGTTAGTGAGAAAGACTTCACTATAAAGTCTGTGGTTGCCCTCTGGAATAGTGCCAATTGGTTGGAACGTGAGATCTATGATATGTTTGGCATAAATTTCGATGGACATCCCGATTTGCGTCGGATTTTAATGCCGGATGATTTTGAAGGTTTCCCGCTTCGCAAAGACTATCCGCTCCGCGGTCGTGGAGAACGCGAAAAATTTAATTTTGGACGTGAAAATGTCTAAGACCAAGCTAAGGAGAGGAACTTATGTCAAAGCCTGTTGATCGTTCAACTACTGGCGAGCCTATGACGTTAAGTTTTGGGCCTCAACACCCTGCGACACATGGGACGCTCCGAATTGTTTTGGAGTTGGATGGTGAAACTGTCCTGAAAGCGACTCCGCATCTTGGGTATCTTCACACCGGATTCGAAAAGCTTGGTGAGCATCTTGATTACAATCAGTACATTGTTGTGACTGATCGAATGAATTATTTGTCACCCTTATCGAATAATTTTGGATATGCCTTGGCTGTTGAGAAATTGTTTGGTATGGAATTGCCGAAACGTGGTCAATATGTTCGCGTCATTATGGCCGAATTGTCTCGTATTGCCGATCATTTGATTTGGTTGGGAACATCAGCCTTGGATTTGGGGGCATTCTCAGTGTTTCTTTATGGTTTCCAGCAGCGTGAAAAGCTCTACAAAATTTTTGAAGACACAACGGGTGCGCGCTTAACGACTAGTTATACACGTGTAGGTGGATTACTTCGAGATCTATATCCTGGTTTTGAAAACGATGTTCGATCGTTCATCAGAGATTTTCCTAAAAAACTGAAAGAGATTCATACTTTGTTGACCAAGAACCGAATTTGGATGGATCGGACTAAAGATGTTGGTCAAATTAGCTCGGAGTATGCGATCAACTACGGTTACACGGGGCCATGCCTCCGAGCAACTGGTGTTGATCGAGATTTACGCAAAATTGAACCGTATTCGTCTTACGATGAATTTGATTTTGATGTACCCGTTGGATCTAATGGGGATGCTTACGATCGTTATCTTGTTCGTATGGAGGAAATGATTCAAAGCTGTCGAATTGTAACCCAAGCACTGGACAATTTACCGGATGGTCCAATTAACGTAGAGAGCCACAAAATCAGCTTGCCGTCGAAGCAGGAGACCTATGGCCATATCGAAGGGTTAATTCACCATTTCAAAATTATCATGGATGGTCACGGTATTCAGCCGCCTGTCGGTGAAATTTATTGTGCAACTGAATCTCCAAATGGCGAGCTTGGATTTTATATTGTCAGTGATGGTAGTGGGACGGCTTATCGCGTGAGGGTGCGTCCTCCAAGCTTTTTCCATTTTCAAGCTTTTGACCACTTAATTCGTGGGGGAATGGTGTCTGATGTAGTTGCTGTTCTTGGTAGCTTAAACATTATCGCGGGTGAACTGGACCGTTAGTCTTACAAGATTTCACAATATTTGATATTTTGAGGTAAGTAAATGGCATTTGAGTTTTCTGAGGAAAACAGACCGAAACTGGAAAATCTCATAAAGTGTTATCCGGTCAAAGAGGCTGCTATGCTTCCGACTTTGCACTTAGCACAACAGCAGAATGGGTATATTACAGAGGAGGTTATGGATTGCGTTGCTGAGGTGTTGGAGGTTTCAGTAATGAAGGTCAAAGACGTGGTAACTTTTTACCCGATGTTTTTTGAGGAACCGGTAGGCAAGTATGTCATTCGCGTTTGTCACACATTGCCGTGTGCATTGAGGGATTGTAAAAAAGTCCTTGAGTATTTAAAAGAGAAACTTGGTGTAGATGTGGCTGCCGAGAAAGATCTTTCAAAAGGAACGACAACTGATGGAAGGTTTACGCTGATGAAGTCGGAATGTCTTGCTTCTTGTGATGTGGCTCCCGTCGTTATGGTTAATGATGATCTTTACAAAAATCTTACACCGGAAAAGGTTGATGAAATTCTGAATAGTTTAGAAGAGATGTAGGAAAACATGATACAGGAAAAAAGGATTATATACGAGCATTTGGATGTGCCTGATATTTGCATGTTTGATGTCTTTCGTCAATATGGTGGTTATCAACGTTTTGAGAAGGCGCTGAAAGAACTCCCGCCTGAGGAAATTTCCGACATGGTTTTACAGTCAGGGTTAAAAGGCCGTGGTGGTGCTGGTTTCTCTACGGGCCTAAAGTGGAGTTTTGTACCTAGAGATATAGAGCCTCGTTATTTATGTTGTAATGCTGATGAGAGTGAGCCGGGAACTTTTAGCAACCGCTACATATTGGAGAGGATACCACACCTACTGGTTGAGGGAATATTAATTTCCTGTTACGCTTTGGGAATTCATTCGTGCTATGTTTACGTTCGGGGCGAGTTTACGCTAGGAAAGAAAATGCTTGATCAAGCAATCGAAGAAGCACGCAGCCATGGCTATCTAGGTGAAGATATTTTGGGGTCAGGTTTTGGCCTCGAGATATATACCCATCCTGGTGCTGGTGCCTATATATGTGGGGAGGAAACTGGATTGATCGAGTCACTCGAAGGCAAACGAGGCCAGCCTCGAGTTAAACCTCCATTCCCTGCAGTCTCTGGAGTTTTTTCTAAACCGACTGTAGTCAATAATGTCGAAACTTTATGTAATATTCCCTTTATTGTTGATCAAGGAATTGAATGGTACACCAATATGGGAGTGACTTATGGTGATGCGCGGTTTGATCCACCTAAGCCTGATCCTAATACTGGTACCAAGCTTTACTGTGTTAGTGGGGACGTGAAGGACCCAGGGGTTTATGAACTTGAACTCGGCTTGACTTGTAGTGAGCTAATTGAGGTTGCTGGTGGTGTTAAAGGTGAGAGGATAAAAGCTGTGATTCCAGGTGGTAGCTCTGCACCAATTTTAACTGATTATGAGCTTGACACTCGGATGGATTTCACCTCGCTGACTTTGGCAAAGACAATGCTTGGTTCTGGTGGAATTATTGTATTGAATGAGACTCGTTCGATTGTGGATTCGTTGTTAAATATTATGGAATTTTATGCTCATGAATCCTGTGGTCAGTGTACGCCTTGTCGGAATGGAACTCCATGGGTAAGAGATATTGTTAAGAGAATTGCAACTGGTGGTGGTAGACAGACGAAAATTGAACGGCCTAGGTTTGGTATCACTGAAAGTGGTCGGTGGGGAGATACGGGGGAAATAGAAGAGGTCTATGAAGACCTTGAATTGCTTGAAAACGTTGCCAACAATATTGCTAATGTTGATACTATGACTTGGGACACAATTTGTGTGTTTGGAATAGCGGTTTCGTGGCCTGCTGTTAGTTATCTTCGGAAATTTCGCCCGGAGTTTGAAGCCTGTATTCGAGATGGCAAATGCACGGTGTTGTCAGTTGATGAAGCTACTGTTAAACCAGAAGAGAATTACGCTTATCAACAGCGGATCATACCACAGATCATGCAGGGATAATTGAATTTATGGCTTTGGCTGAAATGACTGATCGAGAGAAGTTTCTCTTTGATCTTCAGGGGTTTCTTGTTGTTCCAGGGTTTCTCAGCCAGGATGAGCTTGATTGCTTGAATACGGCTGTTGATGCTAGCGTTGATCGTCGTGGAGCGGATGGTAATTCCAACATCGCGGGATCCAAAACACTAGGGGGAACACACAAGCGCGGAATGTATTCTGGTATGCTGAGTTGGCCAAAACCGCATTGCCAACCGTTTCGTGATCTCATTGTTCATACTAAGGCAATTCCTTACCTAAATACATTTCATGGTCGTGGTTGGCGACTTGACCATTCGCCGTTTATTTTGACCTCTGATTATGGGACTGAAGGATTGGTAATTCATGGATCTACAGATCGTCGCTTTGATGGTGCCCAATATTATACTTATAGAAATGGTCAGATGCGTTGTGGGATGGTTGTTTTGCAATACCAGTTAGCAGATGTTTTTGAAGGTGATGGAGGGCTTTGTGTAATTCCTGGTAGCCACAAAGCTAATTTTTCTTGTCCGCAAAAAGTGAGGGAATGGGAGATTGATAAAAACGTTGTCTACAATATTCCCTGCAAAGCGGGTGATCTGGTTATCTTTAGTGAATCCACACTCCATGGTACTATCCCTTGGTCGTCTAAGGTTCGGGAGCGAAGATCTTTACTCATTAGGTATTCACCGAAGTACTTGCACTTTGCTGGTGGGTATTATGATACTGAGTTCCCTGAATGGGTGGATGAACTTACTGAAGCCCAGCGGTCTGTTTTGGAACCTCCCTACATTTATAATCGACCTTTAATTGAGGATGATGGCGAGACAGTTGTTCGGCCTCATCGCGAAGGCTAAATAATAGTTGATATGAGAAAGGTACTGTAATGGCATTTATCAAGTTAAATGACCTTGAGCTTGAAGTGGAAGATGGGATGAATATCATTCAGGTTGCTCAACAGGTTGGTATTGAAGTTCCTCATTACTGTTTTCATTCGGGCCTATCTCGACCGGCTAATTGCCGGATGTGTTTAGTTGAACCTCATGAGTTTTTCCCTCCAGCTGGTAAGATTGTTCCTGCTCGGCAGCTTGCTACGGGATGTACCACAACGGTGAGGACAGCGCCAGAAGACAGAAAGCTGGACGGTAAGTATGACTTTATCGTTCGCACAGATTCCCCGCGTGTCAAGCAGGCTCGTGAGAATATCTTGGAGTTTTTACTGATTCACCACCCGCTTGATTGTCCTGTTTGTGACCAAGCAGGTGAATGTAAATTGCAAGATTTTAGTTTTAACCATGGTCGTGGGACAAGTCGATATATTGAGGTGAAGAATATTCCACCCAAGAAGGATCTTGGGCCAGAGGTTCTTCTCTATTCGACTCGTTGTATTGTGTGTACCCGCTGTATTCGGTTTTGCGATGAAGTGACAGGTACTGGCGAGTTAGGTATCGTCCACCGTGGATCGAAGAACGAAATTGATATTCCTAGAAAGCACGATGGGACACCAACCCAACTACTGGATAATAAATTATCTGGAAATGTTGTTGATATATGTCCTGTGGGGGCTTTGAAGAGTAAGGATTTTTTGTTTAAATCACGTCCTTGGTTCATGAAGACTGTGAATACTGTTTGTGCTGGGTGTAGTGTTGGTTGTAATATTACCTTGGATTTCAAGGATGATGGTGTATATCGTCTAAAACCACGTTATCATGAACATATTAATCAGCATTGGATGTGTGATGATGGGCGTTTGGGTTATCATTATGTGAATAGTGAAGATCGTCTTCAAACACCTATGAAGCGTGTTGATGGCAGTTTGGTGCCAACGTCCTGGGCTGATGCGTTCGGCATGATTTTAGAGAAATTATCCGCAGTTGATTCTGAGTCGATGGCTATTGTTGGGTCCTCCCAAATTACCAACGAAGAGAATTATCTTCTCCGAAAACTTGCAGATCAGCTTGATGTTGGCACCGTTGGAATATTTGGCAGGAATTTGGGTGATGAATATGTGTATCCAAAGTTCACCATTGAAGCTGATAAGAATCCAAATACCCGTGGTGCCAAGGACATGCTGTGTCAGGGAGAAAACGAGGTGTTGGAAGGTGAGCCGCTCTGGACTGGTTTGTCGGGCAAGGAGTTTGTTTATCTGGTAAATGGAACTCCTGAGAGGCCTATTGATGAAACTGAATGTGATGTTTTAGAAAAAATTGGTTTTTTGGTGGTTCAGGATGTTTTGTTGTCTGAAGTGTCTGAATTGGCTGATATTGTATTGCCGGGAGCAACTTTTGCTGAGAAGGATGGTTGTTTTACTAACTCGCAAGGGTGGGTACAGCGCATCCGGAAATCTATTAGTGCCCCAGGGCAAGCACAGCCTGACTGGGAGATCATTCAGCAGCTTGTTAAGAAACTTGGTGGTGATATCGATTATAATTTCGTTGGCGAAATCGCGCTGGAAATAGCTGAAAAAGTTGCTGGTTATAAGGATGCGAATCATCAGCAAATTGGTGACCAAGGTATTTTGATTAGTACCTGAGTATGATGGTTAATAGTTTGAGTGCGAGCGAAGACAATCTGGCACTTTGCTCGCTTTTTGTTTGTGAAGATTGAGTGGGATAGCATTAGAAAAATATGGAAAATTTGCCTTTAAACTTACTTCTTATTAGCTCTATCATCAAGATTCTGGTAATTGTGCATATGCTACTTATTGGGGTGATGGGAATGATCTGGGCAGAGCGTAGAGTTAGCGCCTGGATTCAAGATCGTTATGGGCCGAATCGTGTGGGACCGCAGGGACTACTGCAACCAATTGCTGATGGAATAAAATTTTTACTCAAAGAGGATCTTATACCGGAGCACGTTGACAAAATTGTTTATATCATCGCGCCGGCCATTATTTTGATTCCAGCTTTAATTACCTGTGCAGTTGTTCCTTTTGGGAATGAAATTCCAGTGTCATGGGGTGGTCAAGAATACAAAATTCCCCTGCAGATTGCTGACATTGATATTGGGATCCTTTATATTTTAGCCATTACATCGCTTGGGGTTTATGGAGTGGTACTTGGTGCATGGGCTTCTAATAATAAATATTCGTTTCTTGGTGGACTACGGGCGTCAGCCCAGATGGTTAGCTACGAATTGTCACTTGGGCTTTCAATTGTTGGTGTGTTGATGTTGAGTGAGTCGCTGAGACTAAGAGAGATTGTCTTGGCACAATCTGGTTTTCTACACTGGAATTTTCTGACGCATTTTCCTGCTTTTTTGGTTTTTACCATTTCTGTTTTTGCAGAAACTAACCGTTTACCTTTTGATCTCGCTGAAGCAGAGCAAGAGCTTGTTGGTGGCTATCATACAGAATATAGTAGTATGAAGTTTGCCATGTATTTTATGGCGGAATATATGCACATGATAGTTGGCTCAGTGGTAGTGGTTGTCCTTTTCTTGGGTGGATGGTATTTCCCAGGGTTAGAAAAACTAGTTGATTCGGGAACGTTGATTGGTGGGGTGCTTTCGTTTATCATCGTATTTGTTAAAACAGCATTTTTCCTTTTCTTCTTTATTTGGGTTCGTTGGTCACTACCTCGTTTTCGCTATGATCAATTGATGAACCTTGGTTGGAAGGTGTTGTTGCCGATTGCATTGACGTCGATTGTGGTAACAGCTGTTGTGTGGTTAGTTAGTGAATCTAGGTTATGGGTTGGTATCTTAAATTTTATTTCTGCTGTAGTTGTTGCTTCGGTTGTTACGACTCTGGTGTCAATGAGAAAAAAAACTAAGGTTGTTATAGAAGACGATTTAGACATTTTGAGTGGTGAATCTCCAAGTTTTATGACCCGATAAATTCAGGAAAAGTCCTTGTTATGGTGTTATTGGTAATTTTTGGCTTAGTAGCGATTTGCTCCGCAATATGCGTTATAGCTTTTAAAAATCCAATTCACAGTGCGCTAGCTTTGATTTTGACCTTCTTTTCGCAAGCGGGTTTGTTTATCGCACTTGGTGCCCATTTTGTTGCAGCTGTTCAGATAATTGTCTATGCAGGTGCCATTATGGTGCTTTTTTTGTTTGTGATTATGCTTTTGAATTTGGGGAGTCTTCAGGATACAGTACGTCAGAATGTTGGTGCGATCAAGATCTTCGTGTTTTTGTTAGCTGCTTTACTGGTTATTGAAGGAATTACGGTTGCTCGGTATGTTGACCAAAATGGAGGTGTCATAAAGGATCAAAGTCTTGATGTTGTTATTCAAAGGTTGAAGGACGATTTCAAAATGAGCGATGAAGATATTAAAAGTTCAGTTGAGAAATTGTATGGCGAAGGTACCTCAATCTCAAATTTGACCAGTGTTCAAGTAATTGGATTAGTTCATAGTGAAATGGGAAAAACTGAACGAATAGGGACTTTGTTGTTCAGTAAGTTTGTTCTTCCTTTTGAAGTGACCTCATTTATACTTATTGCGGCTCTTATTGGTGTTATTACTATTGTTAATAGAGATCCACAAGAAACTGCATAGGGTTGTGGTCAGTTAAAAGGACGAAATTAGTTAGGTTGTTTTAGGTTATTTAAATAGAATATGTTACTACCGTACTACATGGTTTTAAGTGTGCTCCTTTTCACTATTGGAGTTATAGGTGTATTGGTTCGCAGGAACGCGATTATTATTTTTATGTGTATTGAGATAATGTTGAATGCGGCTAATTTGTTGTTTGTTGCTTTCTCTCGGGAATTAGGGGATTCTTCTGGACAAGTAATCGTTTTTTTCGTTATGACGGTTGCTGCGGCTGAAGTCGCGATTGGATTAGCAATCATCGTTAGCGTGTTTAAAAACCATGATACTGTCAATGTGGATGAAATTAAGTCGATGAAGGGGTAGTTGAGTTGAAGGGGATTTTATGTCGTCAACGATAATTTTGCTTCTGATTTCACCGCTAGTTGGCTTTCTCATCAATGGGGTTTTTGGTAAGTTGATAGGGAAAGTAAGTAGTGTGATTGCTTGTGTGGCTATCCTAATATCCTTAGTTTGTTCTGTATTATTGTTTTCTGAAGTTAACAATAAGGCAGAACATGGTGATGTTTCTTATTTTGACAGCTCTTTGTATGAATGGATTTCTGCTGGTGATCTTTCGGTCGAGATTGGTATTCGTGTTGACTCTTTAACCTTGGTTATGTTGTTGGTAATTACTGGGGTTGGATTTTTAATCCATGTGTATTCGATTGGTTATATGCACGACGACCACGGGTATGCACGCTATTTTTCATATCTTAATTTGTTTGTGTTTTCAATGCTTATCCTTGTTTTAGCCAATAACTATGTCATGATGTTTATTGGTTGGGAAGGTGTAGGCCTCTGTTCCTATTTACTGATTGGTTTTTGGTATGAAAAGAAGTCCGCATCTGATGCTGGTAAGAAAGCTTTTATTGTTAATCGAATTGGTGATTTTGGTTTTTTGCTTGGGATATTTACGTTGTTTGCTGCCTTCGGTTCCTTTGGATTTGAGAAAATCTTTCACGATGCAGAGACGGGACATTACGTAAAGGTTTTTGGGGAGAATACGCTGAAAATTGCAACACTGCTTTTGTTTGTTGGTGCCATCGGGAAATCGGCGCAAATCCCTCTCTATGTTTGGTTGCCTGATGCAATGGAAGGACCAACGCCTGTTAGTGCATTGATTCATGCCGCTACGATGGTCACTGCTGGAGTTTATATGATTGCTAGATCTTCAGTTTTGTTTGCTCTTGCTGAAACGGGGGTTTACGTCGCTTGGATTGGTGTTTTAACTGCATTATTGGCAGCTACGATGGCAATAACAGCAAATGATATCAAACGGGTGCTGGCCTATTCCACTGTAAGTCAATTGGGTTATATGATGGTTGGAGTAGGTGTTGGTGCTTATGTTTCGGGTGTTTTTCATTTAGTGACTCATGCCTTTTTTAAAGGGTTAATGTTTTTAGCTGCAGGAAGTGTCATGCATGCAATGTCCAATGAATTGGATATGCGGAAAATGGGTGGCTTGAAGTCGAAGTTACCTGTTACTTATTGGACATTTTTGGCTGGAGCATTAGCGATTGCTGGTTTCCCAGGATTAAGTGGCTTTTGGAGCAAAGATGAAATTTTACATTCGGCCTGGGATGGCGGATATCACGCAGTTTTCTTCCTCGGTTTGGTGACCGCAGCATTGACAGCCTTTTACATGTTTCGGTTAATCTTCGTTACTTTTCATGGGCAGTCTCGGGTGGAGCCGCATGTCGAAGCCCATCTGCATGAATCTCCACCTGTTATGTGGGTACCCTTAGTAGTGTTGGCCGTTCCGTCTTTGTTTATTGGTTTAATTTTAGGGTGGGGCGGGCATGATAGTGCATTCCATCATTTTTTAGGTGATGTGTTTCATGTTACTAAACATCAAGAACAGGCTAGTTCCTCCTTCCCATTTATGTTGGTTTCAACAATTGTTGCTACCTTTGGGATTATATCAGCTTATATTCTTTACAGCAAAAGTTCTCCAAAAGATGAGCCTGAGAATTTTCCAATGGAGTTGTTAACTAACAAATATTATATCGACGAAATATATGATACTGTCTTTGTTAAACCCATAAAAGGTCTATCGCAATATGGGTTATGGAGGATCGTAGATGTGGTTGTTATTGACTTCCTGTGTGTGGGTGGGGTTGCACTTTTTACACGTGGCGTCGGTGGTTTACTAAGGTATATTCAAACCGGGGTTGTGCAATCCTATATATTGTCAATGGTTATTGGTATTGTGTTGTTTTTAGGATATTATTTATTCATTTATTCGTGAGGTAGTTTTTGTTGCTTACAATTATTATTTTCCTTCCATTATTAGGAGCATTTCTAGTTGCGGCTGCCAAGTGTATTAACTTGGGAGATTCTGCTCTGAAAGGGATTGCTTTTCTGGTTTCGCTCCTCACTTTTGTTATTTCGGTTTCGCTTTATTTGAACTTTGATTTGGTTCCTGAGAATGCAGGAATGAAGTATTATACCGATATTCAGTGGATTGAAGGGTTGGGAATCAAGTACCAAATTGGGATTGATGGTATCTCACTTTGGATAGTCTTACTGACGACTTTTCTAATGCCGATTTGTATTTTGGCATCGTGGAATTCTGTGGAAAAAAGTATATCTGGATTTATGATCGCGCTTTTGGCACTTGAAACTGCTATGATTGGTGTGTTTTGTGCACTGGATATGTTCCTATTTTTCGTGTTTTGGGAGTCTATCCTGATACCAATGTACTTCCTAATTGGTATTTGGGGAGGAAGAAGACGTATTTATGCCACGATTAAGTTTGTGCTTTATACGATGGTGGGTAGTGCGTTGATGCTTGTTGGGATTATGTACCTTTATTTTCAGAATAATAATAGTTTTGATTTATTGCAACTTTATGGTTTGGCTGGTTCTATTGCTCCGGAAAGGCAAAAATTACTGTTTCTGGCGTTTTTCATCGCTTTTGCTATTAAGGTGCCGTTGTTTCCTTTCCATACTTGGTTGCCTGATGCACACGTTGAAGCGCCAACTGCGGGTAGCGTGATTCTTGCTGGCGTTTTGCTGAAAATGGGGACCTATGGTATTGTTCGTTTTTGTTTGCCATTATTTCCGGCAGGTGTAGTTGCTTATACGCCTTTAGTTGTAACGCTATCGGTAATTGGCATTGTGTATGGTGCTTTGGTGGCGATGGTTCAGCCGGATCTAAAAAAGCTGGTTGCTTATTCTAGTGTTAGCCATTTGGGGTTTGTCATATTGGGGCTTTTTGCGCTTAACCATCAAGGTTTGCAGGGAGCAATCTTACAGATGGTAAACCATGGCCTGAGTACTGGGGCGTTGTTCTTGATTGTTGGTATGATTTACGAGCGGCGTCATACACGGATGATTGCGGATTTTGGCGGTCTATCCAAGTCGATGCCAGTTTTTGCTGTTTTTTTCATGATTGCTACTCTTTCCTCCATCGGATTACCAGGGTTGAATGGTTTTGTAGGTGAGTTCATGATTCTTCTTGGAAGTTTCGTTTCGGGCAAATTCTCAAGAATTTATGTGGTGATTGCAACTTCGGGTGTTGTCTTCGCAGCAGTATATATGCTGTGGATGTTTCAGCGAGTGATGTTTGGCAAACTTGATAATCCAAAGAATCAGGAATTGAAAGATTTGAGTATACGGGAAATAGCTGTGCTGGTTCCTATAATTGTGTTTATCATTTGGATTGGTGTATACCCTAAACCGTTCTTAAGCAAAATAGAGAAATCGGTTAATAACATTGTTATTTTGAATACGAAAGATTCATCTAAAAGTGTCTTGGGTCTGGTTGGAACCTCTGCTGACTTAAAGACGATGGATTTGAATTCACACGAATAAGAGAATTGTATATGAAATTGTTTTCGATTAGACACGGAGTTACTGTTTTTGTTGTTGCTATTTCGTTGATTTTTGCTCCATTTGTTTATTCAGCTGAAGAGGGGAGTGAGGGGCAGGCTCTTCAAGGTGGGCATGAAACTGAACATCACGCGTCGAATGATGAGCACCATGATCAAGGTCACGGTGGACATCACGGTGTTGATGGTGGTTCGTTGCCTTTATGGTCGGTTATACCTTTTGTTGGTATTCTTCTTTCGATTGCGATTGCTCCACTAGTGGCAGAGCACTTCTGGCATCATCATTATGGTAAAGTCTCGCTAGCTTGGGCATTGATTTTTTGTATTCCTTATCTGATTGTTTTTAGGGATAAAGGCGTATATGATATTTTACATATTTATTTGCTAGACTACATTCCGTTTATTGTTCTTTTGTGGGGGCTTTACACTGTTGCTGGCGGGATTCTTGTTCGTGGTACGTTACGTGGAACACCAACCGTTAATACTTTAATTTTGCTGATTGGAACTGCAATTGCTTCTTGGGTTGGTACGACTGGGGCGTCGATGTTGCTGATCCGTCCGATGATTCGTGCTAATGCGTATCGGCAGAGCAAAGTCCACCTGATTGTCTTCTTTATTTTCTTAGTGAGTAATATTGGCGGCTCGTTGACGCCACTTGGTGATCCTCCATTATTCCTTGGTTTCTTGCATGGGGTTCCTTTCTTCTGGACAATGACTCTTCTGCCGCATATGGTGTTTGTCAGTGTGTTTGTACTGGTTATATTCTTCGTTTTTGATTCCATAATGTTTAAACGAGAGGGAGGTCAAGTCCCTGATGATGGGACAAGTGAGCCTTTACGTGTAGATGGAGTCTTCAACTCGGTTTTTCTCCTTGGGGTAATGGGTGCAGTTTTGATGAGTGGTACGTGGAAACCCGGCAAGGATTTCAATGTTTTTGGTGTCCATCTCCCATTACAGAATCTAGCTCGTGAAGTGATAATTATTTTCTGTGGTTTACTGTCGTTGAGGTTTACCCCGGTTTCTGATGAGTTGCGTCAAGCAAATGGCTTTACATGGTTTCCTATTGAAGAGGTTGGTAAGCTTTTTGCTGGTATTTTTATAACAATCATTCCTGCCCTGAAGATTTTACAAGCGGGTACTGATGGTGCTTTAAGCAGTCTAGTATCTGTGGTTGAGCAACCTATACACTATTTTTGGATTACAGGTGGTCTTTCAAGCTTTCTTGATAACGCCCCTACCTATCTCACATTTTTTAATACTGGGCTTGGAAAACTTCATATGAGTGAAGAGATTTTGCCTGAAATTCTCGCTTCAGGTTTTGATTTATCCAAAGATCCTAGGTATCAGACTTTTGTTAATTACCTTACGGCGATATCGTGTGGTGCTGTATTTATGGGAGCAAATACCTATATCGGTAACGCACCCAATTTTATGGTTAAGGCTATTGCTGAGAGTCAGGATATTCGTATGCCGAGTTTCTTTGGTTACATGCTATGGTCCGGTTTGATTTTGCTTCCAATTTTTGTGATTGTTACATTTGTATTTTTTCTCTAGTCTGAGATTGTAAAAGAGTGAGATACAACGGAGTTTATAGATGGAAATAAATTGGCAACTGTTAATGCCATATCTGGTTATTATCGTAACCTTTATCCTTGTGTTGATATATGATATGATCGACAGCTTATCGAAACGGGGACTGGCTTGGTTGACAATCCTTGGTTCGTTAGTTGCCAGTATTGTGTCGGTTAACATGCTTACTGCTGGTTTGGTTTCGACCACTGAGTTTTCTGGTATGTTAAGGATTGATCAGTATTCTTTGTTTTTTAACCTGATCTTTTTTGTTTCGTTGATTTTGGTATCGCTTATTTCTCTCAGTTACCTTGGTAGACAAGATTTGCGCCAGGGACAATACTATTTGTTGATGCTTCTCTCAACTTTTGGCATGATGTTGATGGCAGGAGCTAATGATCTTGTCATGGTTTTCTTGGGTTTGGAGCTGATGTCATTACCCCTTTACGTATTAGCAGGTTATTTTCGAACTAATTCTTATTCAAGCGAAGCTGGGATGAAGTATTTGCTTCTGGGAGCTTTCTCCAGTTGCTTTTTTCTCTATGGAATTGCCTTGATTTATGGAGGGACTGGGACTACTGATCTTGCAAAAATTGCCTCCGGTCAGTTCTCCAACAACATGTTGGTTATTGTTGGTATGTTTTTGCTTATTGTGGGTTTCGGTTTCAAGGTTGGTCTGGTTCCGTTTCATCAATGGGCGCCGGATGTTTATGATGGGTCACCAACTTCAGTGACTGCATTTATTGCCGCAGGTCCTAAAGCCGCTGGTTTCTCTGCTTTCTTTCGAGTTTTTATTGAGTCGTTCGGTAGTTTGGAAAATGATTGGATTCTTGCAATTACTATATTGGCTGCTTTAACGATGACGGTTGGGAATTTAGCTGCTGTAGCACAGCGTAATATTAAGCGTATGCTTGCCTATTCCAGTATTGCTCATGCTGGTTATGTTCTCGTGGCTTTGGCTGCGGGTAGTCAAAATGGGGTGTCCAGTGCGACGTTTTATCTCTTGGTTTATTGTATTATGAACGTAGGAGCTTTCGGGGCCATTATTCTAACCAAAACCGATGATGGGGATACGTTTGAGATTGCTGATTATGCTGGGCTCGGTTTCCAAAAGCCGGTTCTGGCGATATTTTTGTCAGTGATGATGTTTTCACTGGCTGGCTTCCCACCAACTGCGGGTTTTATAAGTAAGTTTTATGTTTTTCGTTCAGCTGTTGAGTCAGGTAGAATTTGGCTGGTGGTTATCGCTGCTATTAATACTGCTATATCAGCGTATTACTATTTGCGAGTTGTGGTAACTCTGTATATGAAGGAACGAAGAGTTGAATTGAAAGTTCTTCCGTATTCTGGTTATCTGGTTGTTGCTTTGATACTTGCGACTGCAGGTGTTTTGCTTCTCGGGATATTACCTTCGCAGATTTTGAACCCGGTACAAGAAGCGATTAAGAATAGTGTGATGGTTTCAGTGATAAAGTAACATATGGATGACGCGAGCATACCAGACAGTTCTCAAGAATCGGAGGTCAAAGAGAAGCATCCTTATTCAATTATTGCGCGTCAATCTGCGCTGGTTAGTGTTGGAGATCTGAGTGCAATTGGGTTGACGCTTGTCTTAGCAATCGTGATAGGGACGTTTTCGGGGAAATGGCTTGGTAGTCAGTTCGGCAATCAGCAGCTTGGATTAATAATTGGTTTTTTGTTTGGGACGGGAGCGGGATTTATTCAGATGTACAAGTCCATTTCCCGGTGGAATCGAAGTATTGANCAGCAAAAAGAGTTTGGCCAAAAAGATAGAATCGGTTCAGATTAGAAAAAANTCCTCTATATGTCCAAAGGTTCCTTATTTGGGGTTGACGNTGNGTTTCTCCGGCAGATATACTATTNATCTNTGTTTTTGATGATAGGGCTTTCCNTCGTATTTGGAATAGTTTATGGGTTTCCTACTACAATTAGTTTTGTGGTTGGNAGCTTTTTTAGTTTTGGGTCGGTCTTNACATTAGGTTTTTTTGTTCGCCGTATGGTGAAGCCTGGAAGTTCTACCAAGACCAAAAGGTGGTTGGGCTTAATTGCCTTGGGGAAATATGCGCTTATTTCCGTTGGCTTCTATGCTTTGGTGAAGGTTGAGTGGCTTAATGTTTATTCTTTGGCTGTAGGTGTTGCGCTGGTTCAATTGGCTGTTATTCTCGAAGCGATTAAGTTAATGGTGTTGGTTTTACTGCGTAATAGTACAAACATAAAATAGCTTATGAAAATTAAAAAGAATTCTTATATATCGTTGCTACTAGTTGTTTCTTTCTTCTTTGTAGTTGTTGTCCGGCCTTTGTCTGCTGCGGGAGATTCGCATCGTACTTGGTTAAAGCCCATTTCAGAACTTCCTTTCCTCAAAGGTCTTCAATCTGATGTGTGGCACCAACCAGATTTGGTTTCCAATACCTATTTCGTTGTTCTGATTCTTATTGTATTCTTTAGTTTGGTGACACGAAATCTGAAACGTTTACCCGATAGTAAAAGGCAAACACTCCTTGAGCTCTTCATCTCTGGCATAATTAATTTCTTCGGGGATATTCTGGGCGATCATGGCAAAAAATATGTCTGGTTTCCTGGTTCGTTTTTTATTTTTATTTTGTCTTTGAATTATCTAGGACTGATTCCCGGGTTGCAAGCTCCAACGGCTGATTTGAATACGACCCTTGCTTTGGGTGTAACATCTCTGATTGGTGTTCATATTATTGCAATTAAGGAGAATGGGGTTGGAGGTTACTTGAAACATTTTATAGGGGATCCTTGGTGGTTGGGGCCGTTGATGTTCCCTTTACACATTGTGGGGGAATTGGCGCGTGCTGGGTCGCTTGCAATCCGACTCTTTGGTAATATCTTTGGTGAGGAAACAGTTATTTTTCAATTAACTGTTTTAGCTTCAGTGTTGGGGCTAACAATTCTCGGAATTGGGTTTCCATTTCAAATTCCAATGCTGTTCTTTGGATTGTTTGGTGGCTTTCTGCAAGCCTTCGTTTTTTCTCTTTTGACAACAATTTATATTGTTACGTTTTTGGAGCATGGTGATGATCACCATGCTGAAGCACACCACTAAGCTGTGGGCGTGTCAATTTTACTGTTTAAAATACAATTTACTAGGAGGAAATATTTATGATTTATCTTGCGGTGTTGGCTTTTGGTGTTACGCTTGGTTTGCCGATTGCGGTGATTTTTGCTTCGACTGCACAAGGGAAGGCGACGAGCACTGCCCTTGAAGGGATCGCTCGGCAGCCAGAAGCAACCAGTCAAATTCAAACAGCTATGATTATTGGTTTGGCACTAATAGAATCGTTAGTCATTTACTCGCTGCTGATGTTCTTTTTGTTGATGGGTAAGCTTCCTACTACTGTTAGTGAAGTGGTAGAACTGGTTAAAGCTGAAGCCTCAGTGCAAACGCATGATACCGAAAATTAGGACTAGGCATCAGGTGGCAAAACTAGAATCTAGGAAATTAAGAGGCGTATAATGTACGTTTACTATTACATATGAAGATATCTTTGAGTTTAACATCTGTTTTATGTGTAGCAATTTTGGTGCTTGCCCCGGTTATAGTGTTTTCCGCAGATGATACTGATCATGGCAGTTCAGATCATGCTGATGGTGGCCTTTTGGAAGCCATGGGAGTGAATCCAAAGCTGATTATTACTCAGGCGGCGGGGTTTCTAATCGTTTTGTTTGTTCTTAACAAATTTGTTTTCGGAAAAGTTGGTGGGATACTTGCCGACCGGCAAAATGAAATTGTTTCACGGATGAACAAGCTTGAGACGGATCAAGCTGAGCTTGATCGCTTAACAGCAGAAACAACACAGAGACTTAACCAGATAGAAGCCGAGGCACAACAGAGAATTCGAACTGCTATAGATCAGGGCAATGAAGAGCGTCAGCAGATACTAGAAGTTGCTCGCCAAGATGCGACGAATCAGGTTGAACAAGCTCGTGCTGAAATTCAGCGTGAAAAAGAGGAGGCGATTTTGGAGCTTCGTGGTATTGTGTCCGAAATTGCGATTGATGCTGCCAGCAAGATTATTGACCAGCAACTGGATGTTGAATCGCATCGGCATATTGTTGATGCGTATATTGGTCAGCTTTCGCTGGATAGTGCAGATTAGTCAGAGCAAGTAAATTACATAGTCATTAGGGAAACTAGATGCGGGATGTTCGGGTAGCCAAACGTTATGCCGATGCTATCTATGGTGCTGCAGTTGAAGCAGGGGGCTTAGATAACGTAGTCGAAGATGTTATCAGCTTGCTAAGTCTCATTAGAGACTCTGATGAATTTAGTGCTTTTTTACATGATTTATTGATTGTACCTGAGAGCAAACAGTCGATTCTGCAAGAATTATTTGGTAATCAACTTGATCCGCTTGTACTAAACTTTTTATTTCTTTTGGTTATGAAGCAACGTGAACGGTCGACAGAAGATATTTTGTTAGCGTTCATACAACTTGTGGATGAACAAGCTGGGAAATTGGTTGCAGATGTTACTTCTGCAATTGAATTAACGAGTGAGCAGCAGGATGCATTGGTTGAGAAGCTTAATGGTTATTCGGGGAAACAGGTTAGATTAAATATGCAAGTTGATTCATCAATCAAGGGAGGATTTATCGCTAAGTTGGGAGACACCGTTTTTGATGGAAGCGTAGCAACGCAATTGCAGCGGTTGAAGAGACAGCTAGCGAGAGGGTAGGAAACTTTATGGCAAAAGATGTTAGACCTGATGAGATTTCAAGTATCCTGAAACAGCAACTTCTACAATACAGTCGTGATGTAGATGTTTATGATATGGGGACGGTATTGCAAGTTGGTGATGGGATTGCAAGGGTACATGGATTAGCAAATGCTATGGCAGGTGAGCGTATAGAGTTCCCGAATGATGTTTTTGGTATGGTTTTCAATCTGGAAGAGGATAACGTTGGCTGTGTCCTTTTTGGAGAAGACAAGCTGATCCATGAGGGAGATACTGTTAAACGAACCAATTCGCTCTTAGAAGTTCCTGTCGGAGAGGAGTTGCTTGGCCGAGTTGTTAATGCACTTGGTGAACCTCTTGATGGGAAAGGTCCGATTGAGACTTCCCAAACACTTCCTGTTGAACGAAAAGGTTTGGGGATTGTTCAGCGGCAACCTGTGTCTGAGCCCTTGTTTACTGGTATAAAAGCAATCGATAGTATGATACCAGTAGGACGGGGACAACGGGAGCTAATTATTGGTGACCGGCAGACAGGCAAAACTGCCATTGCTATTGACGCTATCATTAATCAGAAAGATTCTGGGGTAAAGTGTATTTATGTTGCTGTGGGGCAGAAAGGGTCAACGGTTGCTCAGATCGTTAATACTCTCGAAGATCAGGGTGCTTTAGAATATACGATTGTTGTTTCTGCAACAGCCAGTGATCCTTCGCCGCTTCAATATCTTGCACCTTATACCGGAACGTCGATGGGAGAGTATTTTCGTGACCAAGGTGGTCATGCATTGATGATCTATGATGATCTGACGAAGCATGCTTGGGCTTACCGGCAAATGTCTTTGTTATTACGTCGGCCGCCAGGGCGTGAGGCTTATCCAGGTGATGTTTTTTATCTGCATTCCCGTTTACTTGAGAGAGCAGCGAAATTGAGTGATGAGTTAGGAGCAGGATCGCTGACAGCGCTTCCGATTATCGAAATTCATGAAGGTGATTTGACAACCTACATACCGACGAATGTTATTTCAATTACTGATGGTCAAATATATCTAACCTCAGATTTGTTTAATGCAGGTATCCGTCCTGCAATTAATGCAGGTGTTTCTGTCTCACGTGTGGGGGGAGATGCGCAGATAAAAGCAATGAAGGCTGATGAAGTCGCGAAAACTATGCGGTTGGATTTAGCACGTTATCGAGAGGTAGCTGCTTTTGCTCAATTTGGTTCCGATCTTGATGCCTCAACGCAACAACAACTTCGTCGTGGCGATCGCTTGGTTGAGCTTTTGAAGCAACCACAATACGAACCAATGTCAGTTGAGAGACAGGTTGCGTCGATCTTCTGTGGTTCTAATGGGTATCTAGATGATCTGGATCCGCATGATCTGGCGCGATTCGAATCAGAATTCTTGGTTTACATGGATCAAAGCCATAATGATATATTGGAAGAGATTTTGGCGACAGGTGATTTAAGTGATGAGCTTGTTGAACGGTTACACACGGCTACAAAAAGTTTCAAAGACATTTTTGAGCCAACTGAGTCTAACACGTAAATTGGAAATTAATGGCTACACTTCGAGAAATTAGACGTCGGCTTGCTAGTGTTACCAAGATTTCACAGGTAACCGATGCGATGCGGATGGTTGCTACTGCCAAACTCCGGCGTGCCCAGGAAGCTATTGAGTCAAATAGGCCATATGCTGAGAAGTTTGATCTATTGCTTGGTCATTTACTTGCCCAGATAGATATAGATGAAGTTCCTCATCCGTTTCTTGTGCCACATGAAATGAATGGTGTTTGTTTGGTTGTTGTTTCTAGTGACCGCGGGCTTTGTGGTGGGTTTAACTCCAATATTTTCCGGGTTTCGAATGAACGAATTAGTTTCTACAAAAATCAAGGCTTTGATGTCAGCCTAATCTGTGTTGGTCGACGAGTAGCTGATTCTTTTAGAAAACGCCAGCATAAGGTAATTGCTGAGTATTTGAATGCATTTCAGAATTTGCGTTTTGAAACTGCTCTGGATATTGTTAGCCAGTTTGATGATCTCTATCTTGATAAACAAATTGATAGAGTTGAAGTTATTTATAACAATTTCAAGTCTGCCATTACACAAAATGTGTTAGTTGAACAACTGTTGCCGCTCACTCCTAATCCTCCTGTTGGAGATGAACTTTTTTTGGATTATCTTTATGAGCCTAACCAGTCCGAGATTTTTGAACGGGTTTTGTCGAAACATCTAAACATTCAAACTTGGAAGGTTTTACTGGATTCTCATGCAGCGGAGCACGCAGCGCGGATGACTGCAATGGAAAATGCTACTAGTAATGCCAAAGAAATTATTGACGAACTGGTACTTCAACGTAACCGCGCACGTCAGGCCATAATTACAAAAGAGATTTCAGAGATTGTGGGTGGTGCCGAAGCGCTAGGCTAATTCGAAAGGATAGATTATGAATCAGGGAAAAGTTTTAGAAGTTGTTGGTGCACGAGTAGATTTGGATTTTTCAGGTGGTGAATTGCCAGATATCTTAAATGCCGTTGAGGTTGAACGTGCGGATGGCTCAAAACTTATTCTCGAAATACAACAGCATTTAGGAGAAAATCGTCTGCGTTGTATTTCGATGGATACCACAGATGGTCTTGTTCGTGGTGCGTTAGCTACCGACATGGGGCAACCCATTACAGTTCCTGTTGGGGAAGGGGCTCTGGGACGCGTTATTAATGTGACAGGTGATCCCATCGATGAGGCAGGACCAATTGAGACTGAAAAGCGCTATCCTATTCATCAGCACCCACCAGAACACACGAAACTCAGTACTGTAGCGGACATGTTAGAGACAGGGATCAAGGTTATTGATCTGATTCAACCGGTGGCTAGAGGTGGGAAAGTTGGTTTATTCGGTGGAGCGGGAGTTGGGAAGACGGTTCTAATTGCTGAGTTAATCAATAACATTGCAACACAGCATGGCGGTTATTCTGTTTTCTGTGGTGTAGGAGAAAGAACCCGTGAGGGAAACACGTTTTGGATTGAGTTAGATGAGTATGGTGTTCTTGATAAGACAGCACTCGTTTTTGGGCAAATGAATGAACCTCCTGGAGCGCGTTTGAGAGTTGGATTGGCCGGTTTGGCTATTGCAGAGTATTTTCGTGATGAACAAAATCAAGATGTGTTGATATTTATTGATAATGTTTTTCGTTTTACGTTAGCAGGAGCGGAAGTATCTGCTCTGTTGGGTCGGATGCCTTCGGCTGTTGGTTACCAGCCGACGCTTGCGACTGAGATGGGGGAGATGCAAGAGCGTATTACCTCAACTGAGAATGGTTCTATTACTTCCTTTCAAGCTGTTTACGTGCCAGCTGATGATTATACGGATCCAGCGGTGATTACTGTTTTTGGCCATTTGGATGCTGCTACCCGATTGGAGCGATCTATCGTTGAAAAAGGGCGTTACCCTGCGGTTGATCCTCTTACATCCACTTCGAGAATTCTTGATCCTGCGGTGATTGGTGAAGAACATTACCAAACTGCTCGCGCTGTTCAGGTTGCACTTCAGGAATATGAGGATCTCAAGGATATTATTGCTATTCTTGGTGTCGATGAATTGACGGATGAACAGAAGATTGTTGTTTCGCGTGCGAGAAAACTCGAAATGTTTTTGTCGCAGCCGATGTTTGTCGCTGAACGATTTACCAATACCCCTGGTAAGTATGTAAAAATTGAAGATACAGTTAAAGGCTGTCGAATGATTCTTGATGGAGAATGTGATGATTTGTCTGAGCAATCTTTATATATGATTGGCCCAATAGAAGAAGCCTTTGAAAAAGATGAAGGATCGGAGCAAGAAGCAGCTTAGTGTATTATGTTAGAGCGACGATTTAGTGTTGAAATAAGAACTCCCGAAAGATTGGTTTATCAAGGAGAAGTTAAAAGTATCCGTGCTTCGGGTACAAATGGGGATTTTCAGGTTCTTCCTGGTCATATTCCTTTTTTGACAACGATTGAGTCAGGGGTGTTGA
This sequence comes from Candidatus Poribacteria bacterium, assembly GCA_002709695.1. Taxonomy (GTDB): domain Bacteria; phylum Poribacteria; class WGA-4E; order WGA-4E; family UBA9662; genus UBA9662. Next base: position 86,678 of record PAQF01000026.1, on the reverse strand, counting down.
TTGTAGATGATCATCATGGTATTCGGTCCATGGCGACTAGTAATGGCGTTTTCGAGGTCTTACGAGATGGAGTTACTGTGCTGGTCGAATCAGCTGAATGGTCTGATGAAATCGATGCTCAGCGGGCCGAGGAAGCCTTACAGCGTGCGAAAGAGCAATTAAGGTCTCAACTTCCTGATATGGACTATGTTCTTGCAGAGCTAGCTTTAGCTCGTGCCGCTGCTCGTGTAAAAGTTTCAAAGTCTTCACGCTAATATTAATTTTATTTATAGGGGGGGAACTGAGAGGATTCTTTCGGTTCCCCCTTTGCAATGTCAGGGTATTCAGATTGGATCTCAAAAAAATAGCCCTCCAACTTCAGGCCAAAGATGCGGCACTGTGGTCTGAGGATCCAAGTGTGCAGGCAAAGATCCACAATCGCCTTGGTTGGCTGGATTGTGTCGAGCATATGCAGGCCTCTCTCCATGAAATTGAAGAGTTTGTTGCGTCTATTAAGTCAGATTTTGATCGCGTTATTTTGTTGGGAATGGGTGGTAGTAGTCTCGCTCCTGAGGTTTTTGCAACTATCTTTGGTGTAGTGCCGGGTTATCCAGACTTAACTGTAGTTGATACTACAGATCCTGTCGCAATTTTGAAGATTGACCGAGAATTTGATTTAGCCAAAACACTCTTTATTGTTTCGACCAAGTCCGGTACTACAATTGAAACTCTGAGTCTTTTCCAATATTTCTATCACCGATTGGATGGGAACGGCGATAATTTTGTCGCAATTACCGATCCTGCTTCAAATCTGGAAGAAATTGCAAATGAGTGTTGTTTCCGTAAGATATTTCTAAATTCGGCTGATATTGGGGGGCGTTATTCTGCCCTGTCTTATTTTGGACTTGTACCTGCAGGGTTAATTGGTGTTGACTTGCATCAACTGTGTTCTTATGCAAAGCAGGTGGATGTCAATGAGGCTGTAGCATTTGGCGTACAGTTGGCACAGTATGCTCTTGTTGGTCATAATAAACTGACTCTTCTTGTGTCATCAGGGGTATCTACATTAGGTTACTGGATTGAACAGTTGGTTGCTGAGAGTCTTGGTAAGCAAGGCAAGGGGATCGTGCCCATTGAGGGGGAGAGAATTGCCGAGTCTTCGTACTATGAGCAAGATAGGGTTTTTGTTCATATCTATTTCGATGATGATTTAGATGATCAAGTTAGAAATCTTGAAACAGCTGGTTTCCCGATTCTACAAATTCAATTTAGTGACATCTATTATCTGGGTCGTGAATTCTTGCGTTGGGAGATCGCAACAGCGGCTTCTGGAGCTGTGATGCGGCTCAATCCGTTTGATGAACCAAATGTGACTGAGAGCAAACGTCTGACAGGAGAGTTACTTGCTAGCTTTCCTAAAGATGGAAAATTGCCTGAAGAAACACTTGCATTTGAAGTAGAACAGATTAAAATGTATATTAATCCTTCTTGGACAGGAATAAGAGGAAATTCGATTGGTGAGTCGGTTGTGGAGTTTCTAGGTCAGGCAAGGCTTGGAATTGGTTACGTTGGCTTGCTTGTGTATGTTTTAGAAGGTAAAGAGATTCTTCGGTCTATCCAAATGGCCATTCGTGATCGTTTCAGAATTGCAACAACTGTTGGTCATGGACCTCGTTATCTTCACTCGACTGGTCAACTCCATAAAGGTGGGCTTGACAATGGTGTCTTTTTGATGATTACAGTTGATGATTTGGAGGATTTAGAGATTCCATCTGCTTCCTATAGCTTCGGTGAACTGAAAATGGCGCAGGCTTTTGGGGATTTACGAGCTTTATGTCGTAAAGGTCAGTGTGTTGCTAGAATCCACGTTTCAGATGATCTCAGTCAAGGGTTAGAAAAATTATGGGAGATGATTAAACTATGAAAAAAGGAATTTGTTTAGGAACTTTACCGGGTGATTCAGTTGAAGATCGGTTTAAGTTAGGAAAGGATGTTGGGTTTGATGGAATTGAAATTGGTACCCTTGAGAATGGTGTTGATCGAAGTCATTATAAGATGGTTGCTGATCGGGTTGGCATAGACTTATTTAGTGTTATGAATGCTAGGCATTGGAGTTCTCCACTTTCCCATCCTGATCAGGACGTGCGCGCTGATTCGGTTCAAGGAGTAATTGATTCTATTGAAACAGCAACTGCAGTTGGGGCAAGTACAGTTTTACTGGTTCCTGCTGTTGTGAATCCTGAAATATCATATGAGGATGCGTATAGCAGATCTCAGGCAGAAATTAGAAGTTTAATACCTCTTTCTAAAGAGAAAAATGTGAAAATCTCAATTGAGAATGTGTGGAATAAGTTTTTGCTGAGTCCTATTGAATTTGTCAATTATATTGATGAATTTGAAAGTGATTGTATCGGTGCCTATTTCGACGTTGGTAATATTTTACTGTATGGTTACCCTCAGCATTGGATACGTTCAATTGGCAGTCGAATGGACAAGGTTCATATTAAGGGGTTCAATACCAATGGGTTTCGTTGGACAGGATTAATCGAAGATTGTTCAATTGATTGGAATTCAGTTATGGCCGCACTTTCTGATATTGATTATGATGGGTACATTACCGCTGAATTGGGTGTGGATCAAAACGATCCCATTGGAGGTACGCATAAAATTAGCCAAGATATGGATCGGATTATTGCTGGAGAAGTTTAGCAGAATGGTAACGGAACCACGTTTACAAGAGATACTTAGCAGATTCAGTGATATCAAGATTTTAGTTGTTGGTGACTTTTATTTAGATGCGTATTGGATGATCGATAAAACACGTTCGACACTTTCTCTTGAAACGCCTTGGCATACTTCTCCTGTTGTGGACCAACGCTATAGTCCTGGTGCGGCAGGGACGGTTACCAACAACTTGAATGCTTTGGGGGTTGATACGGTTTATGTGGTTGGCGTGATCGGTGAAGATGGTTTTGGTAAAACACTAGTTAACCATCTCAATGAAAATGGTTGTACAACTGATTTCATGATTAATTCTGCTGACCGGGTTACCCCGACTTATTTGAAACCGATCCATCGTGGCTATGAAGATGTAGCGGTTGAGTCTTCTCGTTTTGACATTGAGAATCTGGTGTCTTCATCATTTCATTTGGAAGAACAAGTAATTGAGAATTTAAATGTATGTATCCCTTTGGTTGATGGTGTTATTATTGGAGATCAAATGCCTCATGACAATTTGGGGGTGATCACTGATCGTGTTCGCGAGGAGATCTGTCGTCTCGCTACTGAATTTCCTGAAAAAGTCTTTTATGCTGATTCACGGACGCGGATTGGTCAATATAGAAACTTGATTATTAAGCCAAATCGTTTTGAGGCGAAACGGGCCGTTGAACCGGAGTGGATTGGCGAAGATGTAAGTATTGATGAAGTTAAAGAAATCGGCAATACTTTGCTTTCACGCACTGGACAGCCACTTTTCGTCACTATTGGGCCTGATGGCATTTTGGTATTTGATAGTGAAAAAATCAGCCATATACCGGGAATTTTTATTGAAGGTCAGGTTGATCCTGTTGGTGCTGGGGACAGCGTTTCAGCTGGATTAGTATCATCACTCTGTTGCGGTGGAAGTTGCATTGAAGCTGCATTTATTGGAAATCTTGTGGCTTCAGTCACTGTCACTAAGATTGGTAAAACTGGTACGGCTTCGGTTGACGAGGTCATTGATAGATTCTTGTCTTTATAGAAGTGGATCTTTTAACTGCAATTCATCAGCGGCGAAGTCATCGTGGTGACTTTGAGAGTAAGCCAATTTGTCAAGAGCATCTTGACCAGTTGATAGAAGCTGCAAGATGGGCACCTTCGCCTTTTAATGTCCAACCTTGGAAATTGTTAATTATATCTGATTCGGAAAGCAAAAATGCCATTTCGGATTTAACTGAATTAGCAATAATCGAACAGTTTAAAGATGCACGTTTCCTTGATGACAATAGTCGTTGGATTAGGTTTTCTGAAGAGGAATGGATGGGCGAGAGAGACGGTATTTTACTCTCCGATCACCTGAAGTTGCCTCCGCCTTTTGATCGTGATCCAACTAAGGTGAAGCCGATACTGAAAAATGCGGGTTTCCTTAGTTTTTTGGGTCATCTGAAAGCTGGTAAAATACCTGCAAAGGAAATTTCAGCTCAGGTTAGGAATTCGCCGGTGCTAATTTTGATTGTCATGGATCATCAACGTCGACCTCCGGGTGGTGGCGGGCAGCGTTGGATGTGGCTTGGAATGGGAGCTATGATCCAGAATCTTCTGCTTACCGCGGCGATGTTGGAAATTGGAGTTCAGTTCGTTAGTGCTCCGATTGAGCGTGCTGAGGATCGCAAGTCGCTCGGCAAAGTTGTTAATATGCCATCGTCTTGTGAAGTGATATCTCTCCTTAGAATTGGGTATGCTAAGCAGGTTGTTCAAAAATCTGTCCGTTTGGATCCTTCAGAATTCGTTTGTTACGAAAGTTTCTGAAAATCACATGAATTTAGGCAAGGTGTATCTCGTTGGTGCTGGACCGGGTGACCCAAAGCTTATTACGTTGCGGGGAATTGAGTGCCTCCAAATGGCAGATGTTGTCATTTATGATTTTCTTGCTAACCAAATTTTACTAGATTTGCATTCACCATTGGCTGAAAGGGTTTATGGTGGTAAAATGAAAGGGGAGCAAGAGGAGCGCCAAGCTGAGATTAATCAGGAAATGCTTCGTTTTGCTAGATCAGGCCAGGTTGTTGTTCGGCTTAAAGGTGGGGATCCTTTTGTCTTTGGTCGTGGTGGTGATGAAGCGTTGGTATTAGCTGAAGCAGGGATTGATTTTGAAATTGTTCCTGGTATTACTTCGGCTATTGCTGTGCCTGCTTATGCGGGTATTCCGGTGACAATGCGAAATTATGCTTCATCATTTGCTGTGGTAACGGGACATTCCTCAGCATTGGATTCCATTTCACCAATTGGCTGGGAGAAAATTGCGATTGGAATTGATACAATTGTTATTCTGATGGGAATTGGACACTTAGATGGTGTTACCCAGAGGCTAATTGAAAATGGTAGATCTCCGCAGACCCCAACAACCTTGGTAAGATGTGGAACGACCCCGGAACAAGAAGCGATTGAAGGGACGTTAGCTGACATCGTGCAAAAAGCTAAAGAGGCTAATTTTCGATCTCCAGCTGTAATTATTGTCGGGGAAGTTAACAATTTACGAACACATCTGCAATGGTTCGAGCAAAAGCCTCTATTTGGTCGGAAGATTCTTGTGACACGGGCTCGTTCACAATCTGTGAACTTTGTCGACAAACTTGTCTCCCAAGGGGCGACGGTGTTAACATGCCCAATGATAGAGATAGTTCCGATTGATCAGAATTTGGCACTTGATCGGTCGATAGATAGCCTTTCTGATTATGACTGGATTGTTTTTACTAGCACGAATTCAGTCAACATTTTTTATCAAAGGTTGCGTGAGAAAGGCAAGGATTCGCGTTCATTTGGCCCAGTGAAGGTTTGTGCTGTTGGGAAGAAAACGACAGAGGTACTGCATCAGGTTGGTATCTTTCCGGACTTTGTTCCTTCCGAATCATTGGGGGCTGTAATTGCAAAAGAAATTGGAGACGTTGTTCACCAAAGAATTTTGATGCCTCGTTCACGAATCGGTCGTCCGGAGTTATTAGATAGCTTGCGTGAGCGACAGGCCATAGTGGATGATATACCAGTTTATGATACCATTAAAGTGGTATGTGAAGAGCAAAACGAAATATTGAAAAAGCTGGAAGATGGTGATATTGACATGGTAACTTTCACCAGTTCGTCTACCGCTGAGAATTTTTTCGCCATTTTGAATGATCCACGTTCAGCAATGGCGAATGTTCGGATTGCAGTTATCGGTCAATCAACAGCTAGGACTGTTATGATGTATGGTTTGAAATGTGACATTGTTGCAGATCAGCCCCTTATTGAGAATCTGACCGATAGTATTGTTGAATTTTATTGCTTTGATGATTAACAAATGGGGAGACTTGGAATGAATCGTCGTAAAATTAAAATTTTTGTTGCCAGTAGTATCCTTGTTTCTTCATTGATATTGTTGGTATTCGTCGGTGTGAAAAATACTAGTCTACGACATTTTAGACCTGAACAATTAATGGCCAAAGCTCAGGAAGTGCACCAAAAAGGAATTCAAATAGATGGTTTTATTGCTGAAAAATCAACGAGTTGGGATCCCGGTAGTTTCCAATTGACTTTTGTTGTCCGTGATGAAGCAGATACTGCACATGTTAATGTGGTTTCTGTTGGTCAACTCAAGCCTGATAATTTTAAGGATGGTGGAAATGTTTTTGTTGAAGGGCGATATAATGCGCATGAAAATCTGATTACTGCTTCGAAGATTCAGACAAAATGTGCTTCGAAGTATCAGCAGGCAGGGAGTGCATTGGCAACTCAGGAAGAGTACCAGATAGAATCGGAAGTAATAACACGGCAGAACTAAATTTACTTAGGAATAAAGAGAATTATGGCATCAGAAATTGGTCAGGCTTCAATTTGGCTCTCCGCTTTTTCATTGTTATGGGCGATTAGTATGCTTGCCATTGGATTACGAAATAGGAATATTAATGCGATTATCAGTGGAAGAAATGGTGTTGTCGCAACTTTTGGTCTAATCAGTATAGCTGTCTCTGGATTGATTTATGGTTTTCTCACAGATGATTTTTCTATGCGATATGTTGCAGAAGGCTCAAGTTATTATCAGCCGGTATTGTACAAAATTGCTGCCTTATGGGGGAAAATGTCGGGATCATTACTGTTTTGGTTGTGGTTGATAGCACTTTTCGGGACAATCTTTGTTTGGCAGAATCGTCACGCGAAGGACTCCCTTGCGGATTATGCTTTAATTCCTGTTTCTGTAGTTATGCTTTTCTTTACTATTCTTGTTTCTGGTTTAATTAGTGGCGTTTATAACCCTTTGTCTCGGTTTCCAAATGGGGCGGCTATGCCAGATGGTGCGGGAATGAATCCTCTCCTCCAGACGCCAAGTATGGCTTTTCATCCACCGATACTGTACGTTGGTTTTGTTAGCTTAACGATACCTTTTGCGTTTGCAGTTGGAGCGTTGATGTGCGGCCGAATAGATAATGATTGGATTGTTAGGTCTAGGAGGTGGACACTTTTTTCTTGGTTAGCATTAACAGTTGGGATTACACTCGGTGGGAATTGGGCATACCGTGAGCTTGGTTGGGGAGGTTATTGGGCGTGGGATCCAGTGGAGAATGCATCGCTGATGCCTTGGCTTCTGTGTACTGCTTATTTACATTCAGTTATGATCCAAGAAAAGCGGAACATGCTTAAAGTTTGGAATATAATTCTTATGGTTCTTGCCTTTGAATTTACAATTCTTGGTACATTTATTACGCGTAGTGGTGTGATTACTTCAGTCCATGCTTTTGCTGAAGGAGACATCGGAGTATATTTTTTGAGTTTTATCTTGTTGTCCTTATTTATTATTACTGGTTTGATTTTTTCCCGTTGGAAGAAGTTGAGAAGTCTGAATTGGCTTGAGTCTTTTTTATCTAAGGAAAGCGTTTTTGTTTTGAATAATTGGTTATTGATTGCTCTAACGTTGATAGTTTTGTGGGGAACGCTTTGGCCAATAATTTCTGAGGCAGTAACAGGTCAGAAGATTGCAGTACCAGAGGAGTTTTTTAACAAAACAGTTGTCATTCCTGGCTTAATGCTTTTATTCTTAACAGGCGTTGGGCCTATCATTTCCTGGAGGAAGTTAACCGTAAGTAATCTTAAGCGCGTCTTCTCCAAGCCAATTATATTCGCCTTGGTTTTGTTAATACCTACAATCATTTATTTGTTTTTGAGTGGTAACATTGTTGTGGGTTCACGATCTGTTTATACTGTGCTATGTGTGTTTTTTTCTGTTTTTGTCTTGGTGGCCATTGCTGATGAATTCTATCGAGGTGGTAAGCTGAGATCAAAGCGCCATGAAATTAGTTTCTTGGGCGGTTTCTTCAAGTTGATTGGACGAAATAAAAGACGTTATGGAGGTTATATTGTTCATATTGGTATTGTTATTGTTTACATTGGTATTATGGGGTCAAAGGGTTATTTTTTGCTTGAATCGAAAAGTGTAACCAATGGACAATCAATCGAGATCGGAAAATATCAATTAACTCTTAAAAAGGGATTTGAAGAGAGTCATCCCAACTTTGAATTATCTGGTGCGGAGTTTGATGTAAAGAGAAACGGAAAGTACGTTAAAACAATGCATCCTGCTCGCGGTTTTTATTCCCAAGCTGGACAAGGAGAGCAAGATACAATTGAGTCGGCTATTACCCATTTTGGCCTAAATGATCTCTACGTTGCTTTAGGGCCGTTGCCGCAGAATGCTAGTGACTATGTATCTCGAGGGGAACCGGTTTCGGTTCAAGTATATCATAATCCGTTGATCAGTCTAGTGTGGGTTGGTGTCACTATAATGTTTGTTGGGGGAGGGGTAGCTATGTTTGAAAAACACTATAAATACAACGTTAAATTGACAGATGCATAGATTCAAACATCCTCTCAGTTTCTGGTTATTATGTGGTTTAGCTGTGTGTCCAATTTATGCTGCTGATCAGATCATTGAAGACCCAGTGATTGAATTGTCGGAAAGTGTTTACTGTCCTTGTGGTTGTGTGCGCGAGACAATTCGGGCATGTGTGTGTGGAACTGCGCAGGGTATCACGTTAGAGTTCCAAACGCGATTGCAAAATGGAGAGACTATTGCAGGGATTCGAGAAGAGTACTTGGAGAAATATGGAACACAGTTCAACGCTGTTATGCTGGCACAGGGATTTAATGTAGTCGCTTATATTATCCCATTCTTTATTTTGATTGCAGGGCTTGGAATTGTTTCTGTGGTAATTGCCCGTTTAAAGCGAAGAGTTAAGGGGCCTGCCAAGGCACCTTCGACTGAAGTGGATCTATCATCCAAATTTAATTACCAGCAAGTTGAAGATGAGCTTGAACGTTACAAACGAGACTGATGAAAGTTTAGTTCATACGCCGCGATTCGCCTCAGATGTTGTCCGCTGGTTGCTGATTATTTTGGGCTGTCTTACTGTTGGATTTCTGCTTGGGGTTACTTCTGAATCTCCTTTGATGATCTTGGTTGTCTTGGTGGTAATTGGAGTTTTTGTTTTTCTGGGTATGGATCTTGCCTTCTATTCGATTTTGTTGTTCCTTCCATTTTCCTTCCGATATATTATTCCTGGTAGAGGTTTTGAGGTTCAGACTCCATCTGAACCTCTTTTGGGGATGCTTGTGGCAGTGTTTTTGATTCAGCAGATTTTTGATCGTGTTGTTTTCAAAACTGCTGTCAGTGAAGATAGAAAATTCCCGTTTGCTTCTGCCCTAACGTTATTTATCATAATTACTATTCTGTCCGCGATAAATTCGCCTGACATGTCAGGGTCAATCAAGGGGGCGATTCGGGCAAATGTCTATGTTATGTCAAGTTTCCTAACATTCTTTTTGATTCGGTCACGCCAAAATCTTCAGTGGTTGTTTTGGTCCGTTTTTCCTACAGCGATTGTAGCAGTAGTCTGGACAGTCATTGTTTTGGTTTACAACATTGATTTATGGCAATGGACTAGTGCTTATCGTGGATCTCCTTTCACCAATTATTCTGTCTTTGGTAGTTACACTGCTGTCTTTTTTTTGATTGTTTTGAGTCGCTTATTGCTTGATCGCTCTCCATATGACCGAGTGTTTTGGTCAGTAATGTTAGTTATATTTACTGTTGGCATTTTCTTATGCTTCTCACGTGGTGTTTGGTTATCTTTGATTATTTCAGTAGGGTTTTTGCTGATTAATTTACCACATGCTGAACAGCATAAGAGAATACTAATTGTTAGTAGTAGTTTTGTTCTTTTACTTGTTTTGCTGTTGTTACCAAGTGTGTCCGACTTGATTTCAGAAAGAATCTCAACTTTGTTTGATCCTCAATTTGCCTCAAATCGGTCGCGGCTTCTCCGCTGGGGGCAAGCGTTTTTGATGTTTTTGGAACACCCGATTATTGGTAATGGATATGGCGCTTTTGCCATGCTTTATCAGGAAGATGCATCTTTGACAGGCGAATATGTTGCTCAGTTTCAGCTTGGGGCACATAGCGAATATATGCAGATTCTAGCTGAACAAGGTAGCCTTGGTATTTTTGCTTGGTTTTGGTTAATCCTAATTTTCTTTCGATTTGGTTTACAAGCACTACGCCGTGTCAAGGAGACTTTTTTTCGTTCTTTAGTTTTAGGTATTATGGCGGTTGAACTGTCATTCTTTGTTCACTTTTTTGTGAATAATTTGTTGAATGGGGATGCTATTGGCATTCCATTCTGGGTGCTCTATGGATTACTTCCTGCTGTTGTTGGAATAGCAGAACGTGAATTTGAAGCGGCTTGACATGTCAAGAACTCACTGGGTAAGATAGACAGACCATTAAGTGTTTGATTTTGGAAAAGAGTTGTATCAGAATATGAAGTTTTAGGGTTTCAATTTCTGTGTTTATGTCCTTAATGAGATCGGTGACAAACGAAGGTTAATGGGGGCTTGTGAGACTAGTTTTTCTCCTCATAAAGGATCATATTTAATTTAGAAAGTGTTGATATAAGCTATTGGTGTTTTGCGACGAGTCCTATCGCCGCTTTTTTAATGACAGTTTGAGAAGGAGTGATTGTAGTGAAGAACAGCGATATTTGTGTGTTTGATGCGGAATATAGTTTTGAGAAATATGACTATCGGACGCCGTTAAAGTTTGGTGGGGTTTCAACGGATCATTGTGTGATTTTCAATGTGAAAGTTCGGGTTCGCACACGTGACGGTAAGGAAGCTGAAGGGCTTGGCTCTATGCCCCTTGGTAATGTATGGGCGTTTCCACCCAAATATGTTCCATTTGATCAAAGTCTACAAGCTATGCAAAAAATTGCGGCGAGAGCTGTTAAGTCGACGAGGCAATGTGACTTTGTTGGGCATCCTATTGATATATCCCATATTTTGGAGATTGAATTCCTGAAAATTGCTGAAGAAGTGTCAGTAGAAATGAATCTGAGCGTTCCTGTGCCGAAACTTTGTTCAGTGGTTACAACAAGTCCTATTGATGCTGCTATTCATGATGGTTTTGGTAAGGCGAATGGCATTAACAGTTATCATGGTTTATCGGTGGATTATATGGAGCTAGATCTTTCCCATTATCTGAACGAAAGATTCAGCGGAAAGTATCTTGATCAATATGTATTAGAAACACCTCAATCTAGGATTCCGCTCTATCATTTGGTTGGAGCTCTCGATCCTTTGACCGATGCAGATGTGTCTAACCGTCTTAATGACGGTTTGCCGGAAACTTTACCTGAGTGGATTGTAGCCGATGGATTAACCCATCTCAAAATAAAATTGAATGGGTCAAATTTAGATTGGGATGTAGATCGGGTCCTTTCTATTGAAAAAGTAACAGCAGAAACACAAAAAAATCGTGGTATAGATCAATGGTTCTATTCAGCAGATTTTAATGAAACCTGTCAGGATGTTGAGTATTTGTTGGAATTTTTAGCTAAGATTCAAGAGGGGGCAGGTAGTGCTTTTGATCGATTGGCTTATATTGAGCAACCCACAGATCGTGATTTAAAGGCACATCCGCAGAACAAAATGCATCAAGCTGCTAAGATTAAGCCGGTGGTGATTGATGAGTCTTTGACTGATTTTGAGACATTTTTACTGGCTCGTGAGCAAGGTTATTCGGGAGTTGCGTTGAAGGCTTGTAAAGGCCAGTCACAAGCATTGTTAATGGGGGCTGCTGCACAGGAATATGATATGTTTCTGGCTGTTCAAGATTTAACCTGTCCAGGAGCATCATTTTTGCATTCTGCAGGAATTGCAGCAAGAGTGAAAGGTATTACTGCGATCGAAGGTAACGGTCGTCAGTTTTGCCCCGTTGCCAATGAAGATTGGCGAGAAAAGTTCCCGTCAGTATTTGTTATATCAGATGGTACTATTGGTACTTATGTTTTGACAGGGAATGGTTTAGGTCACTAAATTAAATTTGTACATTTGCCATAAACTGTGCGTAGATTTTTGTTGTTAATACCAAGTCGGAAATGCTTACGCGTTCATCAATTCCATGGGCATTCTGTCCCCATGGTCCGTAGCCGATTCCTGGCGTCTTTCCGTTTTCAGCAAAGTAATGTAGATCCGTAAATCCCGATGTTACGTCAAACTGGGCGGGCTTTTGTCGAAGCTGACTAACGATTTTTCTAAATGATTGAGTTGGAAGATAATCGATAGGAATAAAACATGGGGCAATTAAAAGAATGGGTATTAGTTCCGCTTTGAGATTTGGGATGGATTGACACGCTTCTTGTATGATAGTTCGTAGTTCTGGCTCGATATTTTCGATGAGTTCGCTTGGTGTGACGCGCCGATCGATCGAAAATTTTGCCAAAGAGGGTACGATGTTGATTTTATCTGCTGGTGTCCCTTCAAAAACACCACCAATGTTGATTGTTGGCATTAGCTCCTTGCCAGCTGGGGTTTTGAATATTAGGTCGGGATGATTGAATTTGCTTTTTTGTGATTGCAAAGCTACAACCAACTCTGACATTTTCTCGAATGCATTTAGGCCTTTATGTGGGCGAGATCCGTGTGCAGGCTTCCCGAAAATGGAAACATCTGCCCATAAAATACCATTGTGACCGCATCCTATATTCAGCTTCGTTCCGCCTTCACAATTAACTATGAAATCAGCATTTACTAACTTCTTCTTGACAATTTCGCCAGCACCAAGTTGCCCGCCGATTTCTTCATCACATGTAAATGAACATTCAATATTATAGGATGGATTAATCCCGCTCTCCCGGAGTGTTTTGATGGCAAAGAGTGTTGCTACGATTGAATCTTTCATGTCGTCTGATCCTCGACCATATAGCCAATCACCATCAATCTGTGGGTCGAATGGTTTTTGGCTCCATCCATTATCGGATGCAGGGACTACATCAAAATGGGAATTGAAATGTACTGTCTTCTCCGCTCCAATATTCCATTTGGCGATTAGATTCATTCTTGGATATTCGCCTGCATGAGGGACATATATTTGTGCTTCTTCTGTTGGAACGTAATGGATTTCTGTTTCTAGATCGAGTTCTCTACACCACTCTGCGAGCTGATTAACAATTTCTGCATAGTTCGTACCGGGTGGGTTTACAGTTGGAATTTTGACAAGAGTCTGCAAGTATTTGCAAAGACGGGATGTATGCCTATCGATGTAATCATTCAGCTTTGCTATTGTGGCATATTTCATTGGTTTTTGGAGCTGATTGAGAAAACTTCGGTTACCGTTGAGCCGTTGGGGTTGGAATCCGTTGGTAGAGATGATGAAAACCCTGAATTTTTAAAAATAACAGTATTCAACGTAAATGTTTGGCTGGTTTTGGATGTGGCGAGATATAGTTTTTTCGTTTGTGATGATTGATATCTTTCCCTGTTTTGTGTTGTCTGCCCATTTGAAAGTGGTTTTGCCTTAGTGTTGAGATTGAATGGAGTACTGGAGATAACAGTTCCAGGTGCTCCTAAGAAATCAGTTTTCGCTGGGGTTTGTTGACTTATTGAGATGGATGAACTTAATCCAAAAATAAGCAGAACTGAAAAAAAAGTGGAGACGAAGATTCCCTTCATAGTAGTGCTCCTTAATAATAATGATAGGAAATTGAGCATAACAGATGGAATAGTGTCTGTCAATGCCAACAGTTAGATTGGTTTTAGAGATGATATTATGTTACAATCCGAATGGATCTGTCGCTGGTCAGTAAGGACTTAAGATTGGTACAGGCCGATGTTGATATCGCTTTTAATTTAATGCTTTAGTTTTTCAAGTAAAGTTAGAGCTAGTTTCTCCGCGAATTCATCGTCGTTAATGTGGCTTTGTGTTTCAATAAGATTTACTTTCTGATCAAGGTTGGACTGTAGGTTTTTGGTCCATGCCTGAATTGCTTCTGGGTCATGGAATGGTTGGCCGTCTTTATCGATTGCCGAGACTCCCTTACTTGGTATTAAAATTGTAGTAGGAGACTTCGCTCGGTTAAGTTTTTTTGCCATGATTTCACCAAGTTTTGCGTTTTCTTCGACCGTTGTTCTCATTAATGTTACAGTAGGGTTGTGTTGGTAGAATGTTCGATCTTGGAATTTTTCGGGGATGGTGTTTTGGCCTGCGAAGTTTACCATATCTAATGCTCCTGGAGCGATAACTTGTGGAATACCAACTTCGCCAGCGGCCTCCAGTCTGTGAGGACCGGCGCTTAGAATTCCACCGACTAGTTCGTCAGCTAGTTCTGTCGTTGTTGCGTCAAGGACTCCAGCAATAAAACCGCTACGAATTAAGTCTTCCATTGCACGCCCCCCAGTTCCTGTTGCATGGAAAACTAGTACCTCGTAGCCATTTTTTTCAAGGGTTTCGCGTGCTTTGGTTACGCAAGGTGTGGTTACACCAAACATTGTTGCTGCAATCAGCGGTTTGTCACCTTTATTTGTTAATTGTTGTTCCTTAGTGGTCATCCCGGCAATGGCGTTAGCAGCGTTTGTCAGGATTTGGCGCGAGATACTGTTGATTCCGGCGATATCAACAACGGAGTAGACCATGGTAATATCTTTGGTTCCGACGTAAGGGCTAGTATCTCCAGAAGCCAACGTGGAAACCATCACTTTAGGTGTGCCAACTGGTAAGGTGCGCATCGCGGTTGTCGCAATAGTGGTTCCCGCTGATCCTCCGAGCGATATTATGCTGTTTATTTTCTGCTCATCCCAGAGTTGCGTGACAATTTTTGCTGCGCCTTCTGCCATGGTTGCTATGCTGTTGCCTCGGTCAGCCTCTTGGCGCAACTCGTCTAACGAAGTTCCTGATGCTCTAGCGAGGTCTTCAGCCGGTATATCTGGCTTGAGCAAGGGGGCACTTAAAATACCGGCGTTGATTGTAAGTGTTGAAATTCCCTCAGATTCAATCTGATTTTTTAAGAACTGAAATTCTAACCCTTTGGTATCAAAAGTACCAATAAGACATACAGTTTTCCCCATGTGACTTTAACCTTACATGTTTCTTTAGTTTAATTCCATTTTAGAATGAGAGTTGGAAGTTGTCAAGACCCAGTGGAGGGCAATTAATGATTTTAGGCGAGGTTTTTGATATCTGTAAAGATATTGAGTTGAGACACGCAAAATTATATGCGAATTTATCACTTATATTAGGTGAATTGGATGAACGGGTGGCTCTGTTTTGGGAAAGTATGAGTACTGAGGAATGGCAACATTACATTATGATTGACTTTGGTCGGTCAATCTGTGAAAAGCATATGGGGCTTGATCAAATTGTAGAAGCACTTCCTGATCTTCATATTGATCGAATCTTTGAAATTCTTGCCCAAAATGAGGAGCGGGTTTTCGTAGAGGAACTGAGCTTGAAAGATGGGTTCGAGATTGCTATTGAATTGGAGGGGACTGAGTCAGATGATCTTTATATCTATCTAACTTCAGTTATTAAGCAGGCGGTTCATGAAAAAAAGCAGTCGTACCTGCTGGATCGCCTTAAAAGAATCGAAAAGGAGATGGTCTCACATCATGTTAGTCTTATTGAAGCGACTAAAAAATTGTCAAGAGATCCGGACCTTGTACGAAGGGCAAATGCTCTTTTACGTTCTTAATATGGTTGCTTAAGTAGTGGAAGTGAGTAGCCATCTAAAGCTTGTTTTCTTTACAAATCTGTGCTAGAATCGTTTGGGCTGTGAAGTATGTAGGATGCTGTTTTAGGAGATCTCTAGGATGAGGAAGTTGATTACGTTTTTTTTTGTTATATCGCTTTATTCTATCGGTTCAATAGCGTTTGGTGTTGGTTTCCTGAAATTTGAGCGTGAGTTCAGTGGAAAAGGGTCTAGTGGTGGTTTCTTTGGTAAAGATATAAACGTTACTTTTGATGCTGAAGGGAATACGTATGTTTCTGATAGCCAAAATCGCCTTATCCAAAAAATTTCTCCGACAGGCGATTTTTTGAATAAGATTTTGATGGTAGATGGTACTACTCCTTTCAGGAAACCGGGTGATATTGCTGTTGATTCTGCGGGGAATATATATGTTGCTGATACCGCAGCTAATCATATCGCT
This sequence comes from Candidatus Poribacteria bacterium, assembly GCA_002709695.1. Taxonomy (GTDB): domain Bacteria; phylum Poribacteria; class WGA-4E; order WGA-4E; family UBA9662; genus UBA9662. The sequence goes on along the minus strand of PAQF01000026.1, from coordinate 70,493 downwards.
GAAACCGAGAATCCGAAGATTTTTATCTTTGCTCCTTGTGTGTATAAGTTTGACGCGCTAGGTGCAAATGTTCATACTTATTTTGTTGGGAATGTTAGTGTTCGTCCCAAGACAGTGCTGCCAGCTAAATTAATCATTGATGAGACTGGGAAGTCCGCTTTTGCCATACAAGCATCAGGCTATGATCGTCAGGTCAAGATAGCTGTTAATAGTGATGGTGAACTTTATATTCTGGATTCAGAAAAAACAAAGGTTCATAAATTTTCTGCTGACGGTAAGAAACTGATATCTTTTGGTAGTTATGGGGCAGGTAATGGTGAAATTGATAAAGGGGCATTGGATATAGATGTTGATGCAGAAGGTAACGTTTTTGTTGCAGATACTGGTAACCACCGCATTGTTAAGTTTAATTCTGAAGGAGAGTTTCTTCTTAATTTCGGTGTACACGGGCGTGATGATGGCGAATTTACCAAACCAAGTTCTATAGCAGTGTTGAACAATGGGAATATACTGATTAAGGATGCTAGTCAGTTCAAGCGATTTAATAAGAAATTTACGATTGGTGATATATTGGCAGCATCCCCTGCGGCTGCTGGATTAGCCGATCCTTTAGCTGATGCCTCGATACTAGGTTCTGAGATGTTACCTGATTCCTCGTTTGGCCGCGCATTTAGTGGCTTTCCGACTACACAATCTGAGCTCGTTCAGCGGGTTCAGCTACTTGAGGAACTTGAATATCTGCGTAGATATGAAGGGTATTACGATGGGGCTGGTAAAGATGCTGATAAAGGTATTGATGCGGATCTTCAGGCTGAAACGGTTAAATCTACATATTGGCACCGAGTAACTTCGCGCATTCAACATTTTGCTGCCAATGGTAAGTATTTGGGCCGATTCTTATATAGTATTGATAAACAAAATGAACAAGATCGAGATTTGGATTTCTTAGCTTTCGATCCTTTTGGCAACATTTATCTTCGTGATGGTAGTGACTTCACTATTGAGCAATATTCGATAAATGGTTTCACTGTCAAAGCTTCGCAGGCCAACGGCTTTTTAAACACTAATTTTAGTTCGTTTAATCAAGAGATGTTGGAGGACTATGAAGATGTGGATAAGATCCCCGAGTTACAAAATGAGGTTGGTCAAAGCCGCTTAAACAATTCGCTTGGAATGATTTATGATGTTTCTGAGAAATTGAATTTTTCTCTCTTTGAGGATTCTGCCTTCTCCAAGATGCAGGAACGTTACAGCATCCTTAGTAAGAAAGAAGATAGTCATGAACTTAGTACGCTTTCATTTGATAGTACCGCACGCGCTTCCATAACGCTTGTTACCAATCCTAATCCTTATAGTTACAAGGAACTTAACCTTTATGCAGTGAGAATGGATGGTACAACCGATTTGTTGAAGGAAGGTGCGTATCCCGAATTGAACAAACAAAAAGAGACGGATGATGGGAATAAGCATTCTTATGGTGTCGGGTTGAACTGGGATATTTTGCGTAAAAACAACACCAACATTAATTTTGGTGTGATGTATGCGGAAGATAATCCGGCTTATAGTAGTAGGAACTATGTGCGAGAGTATTTCGATGTCACTGGTGATAAGTACCAAGTGTTTGCCAGCCGAAATAAGAAAAAAAGCTTTATGAGCAGTTTGCTGATTAAATTTTAATTTTTTTATTCTTCTAGTAGTGCCTTGGCCAGTATCTTATCTGCGATTTCCATTGTCTTGACGGCGTCAGAGAAATTTGATTCTGGTTGTTTCCCTGATTTTATACAATCGATAAAGTCTCGGTTCTTTGCTTGAAACCCGCCAAAGATAAAGTTTTGATCGCTTCCTGCTACTTCGCGTGTGTCATACTCAATACCGTTGTAATCTCCATCTATGTAGAGATACCCTTTTCCTTCGTGTTCAGCTTCGGCGCAGATGTTAGGAGCGTGCATTTCTACTCTGAAAACACGGCGACCACTCGTCCAGCTATTTTGGAGAATTCCAACAGTTCCATTATCGAAGTGTAGAAGTGCCAAGATCAAATTGATATCATGATAGAGAACTGATTTGGCAATGCTATCAATTCTTGTTACTTCACCTCCGCACATCCATCTGAGTGTGTCAATTGCATGAACACCATCGTCCATCATTCGGTCTCGCATGCCAAAAGTTGGGCCATCTTTTTTGTAGAAGGTGCAGATAGCATGTGTAATGGGACCACGTTCAATGCATTTCTCGCGAAGCATTACTACCATTGGGCAGGATCGACGCTGGAAGCTTACTTGAGTGATACAGTTGTTCTTCTCTGCTAGTTCTGCAAGGGATCTGGCTTGATGAATAGAGAGTCCCATTGGTTTTTCTGTGTATAAATTTAGGCCTTGATTAAGACACCATGTCCAAATGTCGTACATATAGTGTGGTTGTCCAATGACATAAACGCCGTCTGGTGCAGTATCTTCAATCATTTTTACATAGTTTTCGTAACGTTTCTCAATGTTATATGTGTTACCGGTTGTGTTTAGTCGTTCTTGATTGAGATCGCAAATGGCTACAATCTTTACATCGTTAAATGAAGCTAGTGATGGATAGTGAACGCTGTTAGCCATCCCACCTGCGCCAATCATTGCAATTCGAATTTTCGAGTTATCCATTTTTATTTCTCCTGGGTTGCCCAAAATTTGTCTTAACTCTCAAATTTTAGAGGCTTTATATGTTTTGCACACTTTCGTCTATCCACTTAAGATAATCCGAGTTTCCGGAGATGATTGGTACAACAATAACTTCGCAGACATCGTAGCTGTGCATGTTTTTAACCTTTTGGGTTAGTTGGTTTATTAGGCTTGATTTAGTTTTGATTATCATTTTTGCTTCAACCTCGTTTTCAACCTTTCCTTGCCAATGGTAAATTGAAAGGATTTCGGGAACAATGTTTACGCATGCTGCAAGTCGCTGATTTATCAGTACTTCAGCTATTTGTTTTGCTTCTTCTGTACTTCCAGTTGTTATAAAGACAATTACGTATTCGCTCATTAGGTTTTTAATAATGATTGTATAGTGTCAGTTGCCATCGTATTTTGCAATACGAAATTCTTGCTAGGGTGATTTTAAAGAACTTGTATGCTAACAATTGGGTTGAGATATGTCAAGATTTGCATTTTTACATTGACAACTATTTCAATGGTGGTGTATCTTAAGCGAGGATTTTTTAAAAAGTATTCTGAAGTTTGAAATCATTGATTAAGACTAATGTTTGAGAGTCTAACTGAAAAGTTACAAAGCACATTCAAGACGCTGAGTGGTCAGGGCAAATTAACTGAAAAGAATATTTCTGATGCTCTGCGTGAGGTTCGTTTCGCTTTGTTGGAAGCGGATGTCAGTTACAAGATTGTTCGCCAATTTGTGGATGATGTTAAAGCTAGGTCGCTTGGCCAAGAAGTTCTTGGTAGTCTTACTCCCGAATTGCAAATTGCGAAAATCATTGGTGATGAACTGACAGGTTTGATGGGAGGGGAATCTGAAAAAATTCAGGTTTCACCAAGTGGGACTACGGTATTGATGATGGTCGGCCTTCAAGGTTCGGGTAAAACTACTGCATCAGCCAAGCTGGCATTGAAGTTTAAGGCGGAGGGGCGAAAACCTCTATTGGTAGCAGCTGATATCTACCGTCCCGCAGCGATTGAACAACTGAAAGTATTGGGAGGGCAAATTGGGATACCTGTATTTTCAATGGGAACAGAGATGTCACCCGTTTCGATTGCTCAGGCCGCGGTTGAGCACGCTTTGAGTCATGGCAATACGTTTGTTATCCTTGATACCGCAGGTCGTTTGCATATTGATGAAGATTTGATGGGGGAATTAGAAAATATCCAGTCTAGTGTTAATCCTACGGAGACACTATTAGTTGTCGATTCCATGACAGGGCAAGATGCAGTTAATGTCGCGGAACACTTCAGCAAAGATCTTGACATAACAGGTGTTATCTTGACTAAGCTGGATGGAGATGCCCGAGGTGGTGCAGCTCTTTCCGTACGTGCAGCGGCTGGTACACCGATTAAATTTGTCAGTACTGGTGAGAAGATTGATGGCCATACATTAGAAGAGTTCTATCCGGATAGGATGGCGTCTCGGATCCTTGGGCAAGGCGATTTTAAAACGCTTTTGGATCGTGCTGAATCGGTTTTCAGCGAGGAACAAGCTAAGGAACTTGAAGAGAAACTGGTGAGCAAAAGTGGCTTAGACTTTAATGATATGTTGACCCAATTTGAGCAAATAAAGAAAATGGGTTCTTTGGACCAGTTGATTGGTATGGTTCCTGGCATGTCAAAGGCTTTGCCGAAGGGAGCTCAAGTTGACGAAAGTCAGATAAAATATGCTAAGTCAATTATTCAGTCTATGACGCCAGGTGAACGTCGTAATTACGCGATTCTAGATCGTTCCCGTCGACAGCGAATCGCAAAAGGAAGTGGAACCAAAGTTAGTCAGGTCAACCAATTGGTTAGCCAGCTAAAAATGATGAATCAAATGTTTAACCAGCAAGTTGCCCATGGTCCTCAATTTGGTTTTAGTGTTGGCAAGGGGAGCAAAAATAGGCCTGTGCGAAAAAAGAGAAAGCGCCGTAGGTAAATTGTGAATACAAATTAATTGAATAGAATTTTATAGGAGTGACTATTGGCTGTTAAAATTAGATTGCAAAGACATGGGCGTAAAAAACGTCCGTTTTACCGCATTGTTGCTGCAGACTGTCGGAGTGCACGCAATGGTGCTTTTATTGAAAGGCTTGGGCACTATAATCCCTTGACTGACCCTGCTGAAATTATTGTTCATCCTGATAAAATCCTCAAGTGGCTTCGTAATGGGGCTCAACCTACAGATACGGCAAGGAATTTACTGTCGAAAGTTGGTATATGGAAGAGGTTTCATGATGAAAAGCGTGGGTATGTGTCAATTGATGATCCTTTTGTTTTAGCAGGGGATTTTGCTATAGAAGGAGTGATAGATCCATCTGGCTCAGATGGTAATGGAGAATTGTCTGAGTCCGTTGACGCAGATGAGTCTTCAGATTCGCAAGATAGCGAAGAAGAGTAGTCTCCCATCTAGGTGTTTTATCGTAGATCAAATAAAAAACTGTTTTGCATGAAACTAGAATCCTGGTTTACGAGTAGTATAGAAGTTAAAGATGAAAATCGATGTTATCGCCATTTTTCCTGAAATCCTTGAAATGGCGCTTCATGTTGGGATTTTGAAACGAGCTATTGATCGGGGATTGTTAGAAGTTTGTCTCCATAATCTGCGCGATTTTGCTGAAGATAATCGTCGAACCATTGACGATTATCCTTATGGTGGAGAATCGGGTATGGTTCTTAAGCCGGAGCCAATTTTTGCTGCAGTTAGATCACTTGAGCTAAAAGAGACAACCCGTGTTGTTTTTTTAACTCCACAAGGGAAACCTTTTAACCAGAAGATGGCCGAGAGATTTTCCTTGGGGACGCATTTGATTTTGATTTGTGGTCGTTATAAAGGGGTTGATGAGCGAGTTCGCGAAAAGTTGATTACTGATGAGGTCTCTATTGGTGATTATGTCTTGAGTGGAGGGGAGGTTCCAGCACTTGTTTTAATCGATGCTGTTGGGCGTGTGTTGCCGAGTGCTTTGGGTGATTACGAGTCGGCTCAAAATGATTCCTTTAGCCGAGAATTGCTTGATCATCCTCATTATACGCGTCCTGCTGAGTTTGAGGGTATGAGAGTGCCGGATGTTTTGTTGAGTGGGCATCATCAAAAGATTATGGATTGGAGGAGAAATCGGTCTATGGAGAAAACAGCAGAGCAACGTCCCGACCTCTTACGCAAGTTTAAGAATAACGAAGTTTTAGACTAAGGAAGATATAAGATGAATCTATTAGAATCTGTTGAAAACGAATATATGAGGACTGATAAGACGGATTTTTGTGTTGGAGATCTCGTGCGAGTAAACAATAGAATTCGTGAGGGTGAAAAAGAGCGTATTCAAGCCTATGAAGGTGTGGTTATTCGGTCCCGGGATAGAGGATTAAGGTCGACTTTTACTGTTCGGCGTTTAGCTTATGGTACTGGCAGTGAACGGACTTTTCCACTACACTCGCCAAACATTGACAGTATCCAAGTTATCCGGCGCGGTGGTGTTCGTCGGGCTAAGCTTTACTACTTGCGTAATCGAACGGGTAAAGCTGCGCGTGTTGCTGAGAGAAATTGATATAGAGGGTGAAAAAACATTTTGTTGAGGGATTTGATATTCAGCGACTTGAAAGTGTTTTAGCCAAATGTGGTTATCTTAGGATAGCAGGTGTTGATGAGGCGGGACGAGGTGCCTTAGCTGGGCCAGTTGTCGCAGCTGCTGTTATTTTGCCGTGTGGATTTCATCTCGATGGTTTGACTGATTCAAAGCAGTTGACGTCGGCGCAACGAGAGACGTTCTTTTTACAGATTGAAAGAAATGCAGTGGGTGTTGGTTTGGGTGTTGTTGACCACCAAATTATAGATCAAATTAATATTTTGCAGGCTTCGATGCTCGCCATGCAAAAGGCTGTTAAAAGTATTAGTCCTTCTCCTGATTATCTTCTTGTTGATGGGAATCAATTGCCCTTGGTTCAGATGCCTGCTCAAGCTGTGGTCAGAGGTGATTCGCTTGTTCGGTCAATTGCTGCGGCTTCAGTGATGGCGAAAGTAACTCGTGATCGAATAATGGTTGCGTTTGATCAGGACTATCCTGATTTTGGATTTAAGAAGCATAAGGGGTATGGTACGCCGCAACACCGTCGAGCAATTTTAGACTTTGCTCCGTGTCCGATTCATCGAACCAGCTTTAAACTGACGTGATATTGGGTTGATAGGTGCAATGGGGCTTTGACTGTAGGTTCTTGTCTAGTTCTAGGAGCTTTGGGTTCAACACTATCTGGTTTAGAGGCTAAATTGTATTCGTTGAAGTCAACATGATACAGGTCTTGGTATATGTCCTCAATGAAATTACAGTGATTGAAGCTAAATTTAGGAGCGTATGTTAATGCTAGACTCAGTTGCTTCGAAATTTTGGACAGTTTTAGTGAATTAGATATTATTGTAATCTTGCTTTCCCAATTTTAGAAGAGCTTACTACTATCGAGTAACATCGTTACTGGTCCATCATTGATCAGTTGTACATCCATCATTGCTTGGAATTTACCACCTTTCCCGTTTACTCCGAGTTCGTTCAACATATAGATAAACTCTTCATATAGTTCATTAGCTTTTTCTGGTGGAGATGCTTCGATGAAACTTGGTCGTCGACCTTTGCGGCAATCACCGTAAAGGGTAAATTGCGAAACAATAAGTGCGGATCCTTCGATATCCAACAGGGATTTGTTCATTTTGCCCTCTTTATCACGGAAGATTCTTAAGTGTGCTACTTTTTGTGTCAGATAATTAGTGTCTTCTCGCTGGTCACTTTTGGATATGCCTAGGAAAACGAGCAGACCGGGGCCAATTTCTGATATCAGTTCTTCACCGACTGTTACGCTGGCAGATTTTACGCGTTGTACGACAGCTCTCATAGATGCTCCAAGTCTTTGTTTTTTTAATTCGATTTAGATTCTAGCATGGGCAGAAAACCACAGCAATAAATTCGGATTCTATTGACTAAATGAAAATTTTCCAAAATACTTCATCGGCGTTTTCAACATTTTATGCTAATAGAATGCGCACATTTCTTATTGTTCTAAGTATTTCAATTGGAATTGCTGGTGTGATTGTAATGATGTCACTTGGGGCAGGGGCTCAAAAATTAGTGATGAATGAAGTTGAAAAGGTCGGTGGTCCGCTGACCTTTGGTGTGTATCGTTCCGAAAAGATTCGTAAGGGCGGGCGCTGGATTCGAAATCCCAGCAAGCATTTCTTGGTGATGGAAGATGTAGAATTAATTCAAAGTGAGTGTTCATTCGTTGATATGGCCGCTCCGGAGACTTATAGGTCGGTGAATGCGTCGTATGATGGTGAGCAAAAGAGAACTCGCTTGCAGGCAACATCCTATGATTATCACCTTATCCGTGAGTGGCATACTCGTGTGGGACGCTTTATTTCTGATGAGGATCTCAGTTTGTGGAGTAAGGTCTGCGTTGTTGGTGAGGAACTTGTTGAGGATCTGTTCTCTGGCTTGGATCCGATAGGGAAAGAGATTAAGGTAAGTAATGAACGGTTCAGCATCATTGGGGTTATGGAGTCTCGTGGAAAAGGGCTTGATCCAGGAATGGGAAGTGAGGATAATCAGATTTTTATGCCGGTGACAACCACACAGACCCAATTTTTAGGAAATGATCATGTTGATCATATCTTAATTCGAGCTAAAGACTATGATGTTATTGACCAAGCGGTAAACCAGGTCAAAAAAGTTTTGCGTCGAGCAAACGGTGGGGAGGAGTTTTTCGAAGTATGGGTTATGAAGGAAGAGTTAAAGTCCACTAACAGAATTATTTTGATTATTGAATTAGTTCTTGTGCTAATTGCTTCGGTTTCTTTAATAGTAGGTGGTATTGGTACCCTGAATATTATGTTGGTGTCTGTGACTGAACGTGTGCCGGAGATTGGCCTTCGAAAGGCAGTTGGCGCCAAAAACTGGGATGTTCGGATACAGTTTTTGACTGAGTCTGTTCTTATTTGTTTGATTGGAAGTATTATAGGGATCTTAGTTGGATTCGGTTTGACACATGTTGCGGCTGGGGCATTGAGTAAATATATTGATGGGTTTGAATGGCCGTCAGTCATTACTATGAGGTCAGTTTTAACTTCAGTTGCTGCCGGGGCAGCTATTGGTGTCTTTTTTGGTTACTATCCTGCTAGTCGTGCTTCTAGGTTGAAACCAATTGAAGCCATCCGTCACAAATAAGGTTTATTGGATGGTATGAGTTGAGTTGGTTAGGAGTTGGTCTAGCGGCTTTAAGTGACGCCGAGGCAATTGAGCTTGAATGAGGATGTTCTCCATTTTGTAATCCGTACTCACGACATGTCCATGGTTGTAGAGATAATCTAGGGCTTTTGCGTCTTGGTAGGAAAGAGAGATCGATAAACGGATGTCGTGCTTTGAAATAATATTAGCAATATGATTTTTAAGTTCTTGGATGCCATTGCCTGTAAGGGCTGAGATTACTAGGCTTTTTGGATGTTTAATTTGTAAAGTGTAAAGAAATTCTTCCTCAACTTGGTCTATTTTGTTGAATACTATCAAGCTTGGGACGTCGGATGCTCCAATTTCTTGGAGAACGTTGTTAACTGTTTGGATGTGTAAGTCTATTTGTGGGTTGCTGGCGTCGACAACGTGGAGTAGGAAGTTAGATTCGGCGACTTCTTCTAGGGTTGCCTTGAAAGCTGCTACAAGTTGATGAGGTAACTTCTTGATGAACCCAACGGTATCCGTGACTAAGATCTTCTGGTTTTTTGGTAATTCAACTGTACGGGTTGTCGGGTCGAGTGTAGCAAACAGTTTGTTTTCGGCTAGTTGGTTTGCTAATGTAAGAGCATTGAATAAAGTTGATTTTCCAGCATTTGTATAGCCTACTAGTGAGATGTTTACGGTTTTGGTCCGATTGTGTCGTTGGACTCGGCGTTGTTTTTCGACATTACTGAGTGTTTTTTTTAGATGTGATATCTGGTGACTAATTAGCTTCCGGTCAATTTGAAGTTGAGTTTCTCCTGCACCACGTACTGCTCCCCCACCTTGACCAGTTCCTCCGGATGCAGCTCCACTACCTGCTGTTGCTTGTCTGGAAAGATGCGTCCACATTCTTGTTAATCGAGGCAGCGCATATTGAAGTTGTGCGAGTTCAACTTGTAGTTTAGCTTCTTTTGTTTGTGCTCGTTGAGCAAAGATTTGCAAAATTAGCCCTGTTCGATCGATTACAATCAGGTTTAATACTTTCTCGATATTGCGTGTTTGAGCTGGCGATAGATCCGCATCGAAAACCACAATTTCTGATTTCGTCTCCTCTGCAATGCTTTTTATTTCATTAAGTTTTCCTTGCCCAATGAAATATGCAGCGTTTGGAGCGTCTTTAGTTTGAATTAGTTCACAGGTAACTTGGATTCCTGATGTTGTCGCCAAATCCGCCAACTCTCTGATGGATTCTTCAACTTCAGAGTAAATATCATGTCTTAGCTTAATACCAATTAAAATTGCTTTTTTGGATTGGATTTCTGTATTATAATTTTGGTGCACAGGTCATTATCTCTTACGTATCAATTTTTTTGAAGTTGTGTAGGGCTAGTATTCGCCATATATTCCTGCAGTTTCGATGTGTAGCAGGGGCTTTATGAAGAAAATGTTGCTGAAATTATATTTATCTTTGTAGATTTGTGTCAACGAATTTATGCTATTTTCAATGCTTTGGTATTGTTATTTTGATCGATGAAGAATCCATGGGATGATTTGTTTTTTTTGTCTTGCAAAAAAAACGTAGATGTGCTAATCTATATTTCCAGTTTTGCCTGTACTAAATGCCTATCCAGTTCTAGAGGTCCGATGAACCAGTTTGCTTGCCTTCAAAAAACCTTCTTAAAGGCACTGCTTTCTGTATTCCTCTGTTTTTTGTTTGGTTCTCGAGCTTTTGCCGATTATAGCGCCCGCGATATTAGGCAATTCGAAGCTGAATTTAGGCGTACAGATCAGGAATTCATTCGATTGCTAAAGCATGCGGTGAATCATCAGCTCTTCCTTATGGGTGAGCAAAGTGCAAGTCCGTTTGCTTATGCTTCCTATGATCCGGATTCTTTGGGTGAAGGGCTTGATACCCTTGATGCTCGCGCCAATCTTTTTCCCAATAGGCTTGAGAAGGCAGATAACCAATTTCTCGATATCTTTTATGCAGCTAAACATACTGACAGAAAAGCCTTGATTTTTGACGAGTCAAGGTCTGTCCTGAATGAGTATAGGCGTTTGGCTGATATTGCTACCCCGCTGGAAGTCGCTGATATACATGAGTATGTGCGTGTACTTCCAAAACCTAATTCTGTGAAAAGGGTTTATCGTGCAATCGTTGATCGCTTTCGGAGCCTTGAATCGATTCGTGATTTAAAGGCTTATTTAGCAATTGTCCAGTCTGTTGAAGATTCTGTCAGTGATTTGGGTGATTTGAATGCATTAAGTAGGGTGCGTCAGGATTTTCATGTGTCTGAATATGGTCCTATGGAAGACCCAGATGAATTATTTGGTTTCAAGCGTGTTGTTATGAGTAATGACTTGGCGGCACTTGAGCTAACGCGTAGTTCATTTCTATTGGCTCTTGACAATAACAATAATAGTGAGTACATGCCCCATGCACGTTATAGAGTTGGAGACATTTTGCTTGAACAAGCAAAAGTTTTGCTTTATGACTTAGAAGATCAAGAGGCTGCTGTTGAAAAGATAGCTGAGGCTATCGAATGGTATCGTGGCACCGCTTTATCGTTACATCCCCAATTTCCACATGCTGAGTATATATTGTTTTGGTTGGCTCAACTTGATTATGACAAGGGGCATATTGCTAATGCTCTACGGTCTTATGAGAGGCTTGTGAGTAGCTTTCCTAAAAATACTGGGCCTCTGAGACTGGCCGAAAACGCAATTTTTATGCAGAGTATTTGTAATGCAGATCTTGGTTATCCTATGGATGCAAGAAATCAATTGAGTGATTTATTGACATTGGGCTCTGGCTTGTTTCGGAGGGTTGCACAAACGCAACTTTCTAGGCTTGGGTTGCCTGTTTTTAGGTTTTCCATTCCAGATGTTGATGCTAGTATTTTCGATTCTAAAGAGGGTGTCGCAGATATTTTGGTGGAAAAATTTGGTGAGTTTGGCGAACCACTCTCGAAGGATTCTGTTGAAGTTTTTCTCAATGGTTATACTTTGATTTTGGTAGATTCATCGACCAACCATGTATATAATGTTACCAAATCTAGAGGATCAGATGCATTGGGTGATGCTGAACAGGCAAAAATCAATCTTGATGTACAGTTGGTCAGCCATTTTGGTGTTGATGATTTGTCTTCTAGCCAGTATTCGAACGATTTTAATAAGCTAAGCACAAACCCAAGTCGACAAAATCTTGAATCCATTGTTGTTTCAGCTGATATTCTGCGCGGAACAGGAGATTTAACAGGAGCTGTCTTGGCCTATAAAAAAGCTATTGGTTTATATCACCGTTTTTCCCAAGACTTAGGACAGAATAAAAGTTTTACCTATTTACGGTCATTAGATGAATGGTATTATCAAGCTCTCCTAAATTTGAGTCGTTGTTACTGCGAACTTGGAGAATTTGATACATGTATTTCGACCTTAAGACAGTTGTTGTTGGGTGAAGAGGTGGAGGGAGTTATACCCTCAGGGATATTGAGGGAAGCGTATCTTCTGCGTGGGGACAGTTACTACCTTAAAGTGATAGAAGGGCAGGGAATTGGAGATAAAGGGAGTGTTTCCTACGGTGAGAATCGTATAGAGAATTCCGAGCAGGTTATTAATTCATATGAGCAAGTGAAACATGAATTTCCCCCATTGAGTCTAAGTCGTAGTAATCGTTTAATAAGTATGTATATAGCTTTGGATGTCCCAGAGGAAGCAATTAATTTGGTTAAAGACCAAATTGCTGGTCTTAGATCTTCCCAGATGATAAAAGAGTCAGTTCGGCGAGCAGAGCTTGATTTGAGTTATCGCCTGCTAGGTGCAATTTACTGGAGTATTGGAGACCACAAGGAAGCAATTTCAGCCTACGAGCAGGTTCAAGGTGGGAGTGATTATAGCGCGGATGTTAAGGATATCGTTGCGCAAATTCAGGGCCTCCAATCGAAACTGGAACAAATCCAAAATTTGAATAATTAGTGAGTTTAGTTCTGTTTTGTTGGATTTAGATAAGCTAGTGTTAGATGCTGAAGCTCAGATTGAGATTGCTAATCAGGTTGTTGAAGTTGCTTTAAAGCAACAGAAGGCTTTGGACGATAACGATGTGGATGGCTTTATTGAATTGGGAATAGAGCGTGGTGATTTGATACAGTATTTGGATGCGAGGCAGAATTCAGCTAGGCTTGGGCTTGATGCTGTTATTGATGGCGACATCGATGATGTTGATATTACGGGGTTAGAGGAGAAACTAGCTGAGTTGGAAGAAAGCATGTCTAGAATTATTGAAATTGATCAGGTAAACGAGAAGGTGATATATTCTAAGATTGGTGTTGTAAATTCTGACTCAGAACTTGTATCTGTGCTTGGAGGGCATGCGCATGATAAGTACAATAAGACGAGGGATACAGATCAAAAAGTTTTGAATCAAACACGACGTTCCAAGTATATTGATTCTAAGGGATAGGTTTTGTCCTTAGATCTGGCCACAGGGGGGGTGTAAATTGAACTTGTTTTCAGGAGTTGTCCCGGTTGCTCTAAAGCAATCGCTTAATGGCACGTTATTAAGGCACAAAGCTATAGCTCACAACATCGCCAATGTAAATACGCCTAAATTCAAGCGTGTTGATGTTGAGTTTAAATCACAACTTAAGGCTGCAATTAGTCGGTCTTCTGAAAATTCAGTTCATGCTCCAAAAACTCATCTTGGTCATATGCCGATCGATCCGCCCAAGCTGGGTGGTGTTGTCCCACGCACATATCAGCAAGGTGATACATCTCTTCGAATTGATCAGAATAATGTGGATATTGATGTCGAGATGGGGACTCTTGCTGTGAATACGATGCAGTATAATGTTTTAGTTAGAATGATTACTGATTATTACCAAAAACTTGGTATGGTGATTCGTACTAGGTAATGTTTAGATGTTTTTTGATAGATTGAGAGATTGACGTTATGGTTGTTCATCCAATTCAATTGTTGATGCCTGGAGAAGGGAATGTTGGTGTGAAGCCGGTTGGTGTTGCACCGGACTCAAATTTTTCGTCTGCGGGTGTTAGTTTCAAGAAGATGCTGCAGGAAAATCTGAGTAAAGTTAATGAGATGCAATTGCTATCACATCAAGCTAGTGTCAAATTCGCAACTGGTGAATCTGATAATCTACATGAGTTAATGATTACGTTGGAAGAAGCCAAGTTGGCGTTGCAATTGGCTGTTGAGGTTCGTAACAAAATTCTTGATGCTTATCAAGAGATTTTGCGTATGCAGATCTAAGTTTGGTTTGGTTCTTAATGCTCTCAAGTTGTTATTTTATCGGTGGTTGATCGTGGTGTTCATTCATAGGGTCACAACGCTATCCCATATTAATAAATATTAAAGTCGTTTTAAAAGTTGGGGAGATAGTTAATGCGTGAATTTCTTCAGAGTTTAACTAATCAGGCGAGTAGTCGATGGGATGGGTTAAGCCAGCCTTGGCGACTCGCTTTGGTTGGGGTTTTTGTCGCTCTTATACTGTCATTGATAGTTTCGTTGTTTGTGTTACGAAGCGGTGATTATGTAACACTTTACAGTGGATTGAGTGATCAGGATCGCGGGGTTTTAGCTCATGCATTGGATCAGCAGGGAATTGATTATAAATTAACTGCTGATGAGATTCAGGTTGAAGTAAAGGATATTGATGCGGCTAGAAGGATTTCGACTACAACTCAGCTTAGTGGTGGTATTGGAATGTTCGGCGAAAGAACGCTGAAGAGACAAGGCGATCGCGGCTATGAAATCTTAGCACCTGGTGCTCTGCGGATGATGTCGCGAGATGAGTTTCGTGAATTTAAAAGACAGGCACTTGAGGGCGAATTAGAGAGGACTCTTAGCACTTTTGCTGGCATACGTGCCGTAGCGGTAAAATTAAGTATACCAGAATCTCAACCTTTTGTTAGAGAGCAAGAGGCGCCTACAGCTTCTGTTACGGTTGAACTCATGGTAACTGGTATGGATGATGGTGGTTTAACTGTAAGCTCTATCAAAGCAATGCAACGGGTAGTAGCTTATAGTGTTGCAGGGCTAAAACCAGCAAATGTTCATGTGGTTGATCAGGATGGAATTTACGATTCAGAAGAGTTGGTTAAAACAAATCAAACGTCAACTGATAAAAGTGCTGAGGTTCTTAATCTTAAGGAAAAGTACGAAAGTTATTATCTGAACAAGGCACGTAAAGCGATCGCGATTTACGAGGATCGTGTTCGGATTGCCGGATTGGAAGTTGAAGTTAGCTTGACGGATACAAAAACGCTGAAATCGGAATTTAAACCTTCGTTGTCTGATGCTGGTACAGGAGTAATTAGAAGCAAGTTAACCGAGCGTGAATCTTTTGAAGGAGAGGGCTCCGCACCTGGAGGCGAGCCGGGAGTTGAAAGCAATTTATTTCCACCTGAATATCAAACTGCTGGCTCAGGGTCGGGACCTTCCACTTATGATAAAAGTAAAGAGATTACTAATTATGAAATGGATCAAGTAACAACAGAAGAAACCTCAACCCCAACTGCGATTGTGAAATCAGCTGCAATTGTGGTTGATTTTTCACTTCAGGATGAAGTTGAAGCTATAAAAAATACTGTTGCTAACACACTAGGATTATCAGCGTCGGTTGGACTGAATGACACAATATCTATTCAGATTACGCAGTTTCCTGTTGTTAAAGATATCCAAGAAGCTATTCAGGAATTACCTCCTCCGGTTTGGGTGCAGTTGGCACAGATGATAGTGTTGGCTGTTGTCTTGATTGCTATTTTGATTTTCCTTCGTTCTTGGCTTGCTCGTCCTTCGTCATCCCACGAAGCTCTTGATGAGCCGCCGATGGTTCAGCTGGGAGAGGAACATCTGCCGAAGGGGCTTACTGTCAAGGATTACATTGATCAACTTCTGAATGAGCAGTTCGCTTATATGAAGAAGGAGCACGAGGAATCGCAAGAGCAAGTGCAAATTGAGCGTGTGGCAAATGAGAAAAAAGAAGAGCATGTTGCACAACAAGAGGCGGAAGAGCAGGCACAGGTTGAAGCCATTGAAGCCGAAAAAATGGCACAGGAGGAGGAAGTGCTGAGGGAAGAGACTGAATCCGAGCGCCAAAAAGACGTTTTTGAGCATGTCAAAGAATTTGCTGAGGCTGATCCTGGAGCAACGGCGGATGTTCTTAGAACTTGGTTGGCAACTGGTGATGACAGCACCTCTGGGACTGATTCGTCTGGTGATGAGGACTCTGCAGCAGATGAAGAGAGTTGAGCAAAATGTTTATGAATAGGTTTTAAGGAGGATAATGTGACTGGAGTAAGGAAAATTGGCATCTTTTTGTTGACTTTAAAAGGACCTATTTCTGGAGAAGTCTTTAAGCAGCTCAGTGAAAAAGAGCAGGAAAAAGTATTAGTTGAGATTGCTTCTCCAGATCCTATTTCGCCTGAGGAAAGGTCGCACGTAATGGATGAGTTTATGCATAACCTGCAATCAGCGGGAGCTTACGCAATGGGAGGAATGGAGGAAGCACAAGATCTATTACAGTCAGCATTTGGTAGTAAACGTGCAGCAGAGACGATGACGGCAAAGTTAGAATCAACGCTTGAAAATAAGCCGTTTAGTATGTTTAATGATGCAGATCCTGTTGAAATATATCAGTTTCTTGTGGCAGAGAGTCCACAGACAGTTGCATTGGTTTTATCGAATATCGTGCCGGATAAAGCTGGGGAAGTACTTCAGCGGTTTCAGTCGCGAGTGCGTTCGCAAATCGCTGGCAAGATTGCGACTATGGATGCTATGAGCCCTGAGGCCGTTCAGGAAGTTGAAGGTGTATTGATGTCTCGGTTTAAGGGATCATCTGGGCAAGCTCAGAAGACCTCTGATGGTGCTGATATTTTGGCTAAAATGCTCAATAAATTCGGTAGTAAGGAGGATGCAGATGGAATCATTGAAGCTATGCAGCAGAAACACCCTGAAGTGGCCCAAAAGATTAGAGAGGGTATGTTTACTTTTGATGATATTGTCCTGATTGACAAAATGGAATTTCGTAATGAAGTTGTTCGTTTGCCTTCTATAACTGAGCATGGTGCACTCGCCTTAAAAGGGGCTACTGAGGATGTGCAGGAGATGTTTTTCGAAAATATGACTGAGAAAGTAGCAGCTAGGCTAAGAAGTAATATCGCTGACATGGGGAGTGTGAAGGCTAGTGCTGTCAATGAGGCACAGAAAGCGATTTTGGAAGAGGTTCGCGCTCTGGAAGAGAGTGGTAAAATCACCATATCTCGTGAAGAAGAAGAGGTTTTTGAATAAGTCTTTACACTGCTAGGGATTTCGGTGTTAGCAAGAGTAAATCAAGGTAAGGAGTGAGTCGTTGGGTAAAAAAGTTTCTGGCCCAATTGAAATAGTAGAGACTGGTCTAGCTGGCTCACATGATTCTGAAGGTGTGTTGAGGTCTCAAACAGAGCGATTAGCAAAACTAGTTGATCTTTCCCATGAGCCTTCGATTGATAATTTGCCTCCACCTGTGAATTTGCAGGGGCTTTATGATCAGACTGTTATGGATGCTGAAAATAGAGCTAATCACATCGTATCAACTGCCGAGGAAAATGCTGTCCAAAGTGAAAAAAATGCACAGGAACAAGCAGAGGAAATCATCCGGTTAGCTCATCAGGAAGCAGACAGAATCGGAAATGAAATTCGTCAACAGGCAGAACAAGATGCTATTGGTATCCGGCATGAAGCCTATCAGGTTGGGTATCAGGGTGGTTTTGACGATGGATCGGAAAACGGTTATGAGGAAGGTCGTGATGCTGGTCAAAGAGTTGGTTGGGAGCAAGGTTACAAAGAAGGTTGGTCCCAAGGGCATCAGGAGTATATGGATGTTATAGAACAGCTGAAAAAGATAATCACCCAAGTGGCTGATCAACGTCATGATTTTATTGAAAGCGCAGAATCAGATCTAGTTGCGTTAGCTTTTGACGTGGCTGAAAAGCTTGTTCATCATCAGATTTCAAATGATGATGTAATCTATCATACTATAAAATCAATGTTAGATTATACTGTTGACCATGAGAAAGTGTTAATTCGAGTTCATCCAGAGGAACTGGCCAAGCTTGAGCCTCACCGAGAGGAGTTTTTAAGTCAAATAAAAGGGGTCGAATTGTTGGATATCATTGAGGATGTTAACATTGATCAGGGCGGGTGTTTATTAGAGACTAATCTTGGAACAATTGATGCCCAAATTGATACTCAATTTGCACAAGCAAAGCAAGCCTTAAACTTAGCATGAAATGTTTGAACTACTCCAAAGTTGAATGTTATGGCAGTTGATCTTTCTAGGTTCCGTGGTAACCTTATCAGTCGTCGGTTTACTCAATTAGAAGGTAGTGTTGTTGAGATTGTTGGGTTGTTGGTCAAAGCTCAGGGGGTAACGTTACCTGTTGGCGAAACTTGTCTAATTAAAAATCGAACTGGTGATATTCCTGCAGAAGTTATTGGGTTTAATGAGGATCGTCATACGCTTTTAATGGTGCTTGGGAATATGGAGGGAATTTCACCTGGTGATCGCGTAATTGCCACGGGTAAGTCGCCTACAGTTCGTGTGGGAGATGGTTTACTAGGCCGTGTTATTGATAGTATGGGGGAACCACTGGATGATAAGGGACAGCTTGATTGGTCGAATGAGTATCCTATTTATACAGATCCACCTCCGGCCTTAAGTAGGATGCCAGTTGATTCTGTCCTGTCAACCGGTATTCGCGCTATTGATGGTGTCCTTACCATTGGCAAAGGTCAGCGAATTGGAATTTATGGAGGAGCGGGAGTCGGTAAAAGTATCCTAATGGGAATGATTTCTAGGAATACTGAGGCTGATGTGAATGTCATTGCTTTGATCGGTGAGCGTGGCAGGGAGGTTGGGAATTTTGTCAGAAATGTTCTTGGTGAAGCAGGTTTGAAGCGTTCTGTTGTGGTTGCAGCTACTTCCGATCAGCCGGCGCTAATGCGTATACGTGGTGCGTTTATTGCCATGGGAGTTGCTGAGTATTTCCGAGATCAAGGAAAAAGTGTTATGTTGATGATGGATTCTGTTACGCGTATGGCAATGGCTCAACGTGAGGTGGGCATGACCGTTGGGGAGCCACCGACAACTCGTGGCTATACCCCATCAGTTTTCTCGATGTTGCCTAAGTTCATGGAGCGAGCTGGAACAGCAAGTCAGCAAGGAAGCATAACTGGGTTCTATACGGTTCTAGTGGAGGGCGATGATATGATGGAGCCGATTGCCGATGCAACTCGTGCGATTTTGGATGGCCATATTGTCCTCTCACGGGAATTGGCTTCCCAGGGACATTATCCAGCGATTGATATTTTGGAAAGTATAAGTCGGCTGATGGTAGATATTGTTCCTAAGACTCATCAGAATGTAGCTGATGCATTACGTGAACTGCTGGCGGTATATAGGGAGAATCAGACTTTGATCAATATTGGGCTTTATCGTAAAGGGACAAATCCTGATATTGATATTGCCATTGATTACCGTAATGAAGTCCTAGATTTCCTCCGACAGGATATGATGGAAAAAGCTGAATATGATGATTTACTCGCACACCTTTATGAAATGTTTCCGGATCTAGCAAATGAAGAGATATAAATTTCCTCTTGAGCAGGTTCTAGAAATTCGCCAAAATGTTGAGACGCAACGTCAGGGTGAGTTCATCCAAGCGATGCGTGTCGTTGATGAAAATGCGGATATTCTGGAACGTATTGAAGAGGATCAACAGCAATTTTTGGAGCGTTACCATGTGCAGCAGCGTGCTGGGCTTCAGCCAAATGAGTGTATTCGCTATCATCAATATTTTCATGCATTAGAGGTTAGTATTGATCGGCAAAATGAAAATATTGAGCTTTTGAGGGAAGAAGCGGGAAAAAAAAGAGAACGTTTAGAAGAAGCGTTGCGTGATAAGCTCGTTGTTGAAGAATTAAAGAAAGAAAATTTGCGAGATTTTCAAAAAAAGCTCGCAAAAACCGAACAAATGTTTATTGACGATACGAGTACAATTACTTATAATTATAGATCTAAAAGTAATTCTGGAAGTTAACCTCATCTGTTGTAACTTTTTGGAGTAGTTTGGATGTTGAAAAAGGTGCTTGTAATTGGTGGATCAGCGTTTGCTGCTCTTTTAGTTGTTTTATTAGTAGTGGTATTTATATGGCCTAAGCCTTTTGCTGGAAATAAAGAAGACCGTTCAGGGAATGGTCAGGTCGTGGATTTAGGAGGTGCCATGAGTTCCTCCGCGGAATTTGCGCGACGTCAGAGCCAATTGGAGACGCTAGGTGAAATACTTAAGCGTGAAAAGGAAGCGCTTGATATTCTTTCGCAGAAATTAGAAGAGCAAGAAGTGAAGATTGAAGGAAAGCGGAAGGGTCTTGAACGGGAGAGGGCCGATCTCGAGCAAGAGCAGGGGAAACTGGGAAATAACCAAATTGCCCTAGAACAAAGGAACCGGACGTTGAATGAGAAACAAAGGCTACTTGAGGAGCGTGAGAAAAGGATTACCAATTTTGAAAGAGAACAAGAGGAAAAGAAACCTGTACCTGCTCCTAAAGTGTCTTTTGATGCAGAGGCTAAAGCTCGAGAACATCAAAAAATGGCTCGTGGCTTTTCAAGCATGCGACCAAAGGATGTGGCAAGTCTCCTTACGGTAATGATGCAAAAAGGGGATGAAGGGCATGCAGATGCGATTAGTTTGTTAAAGAAAACAGGCCCGGATTTAAAAATGAGGATTCTTTCAGCTATAGCTAAAGATGATATCGCTATGGCTGCTGAATTGACTCAAACTCTGATGATGCCTTCAGCAGATTAGCTCATCGTGTTTTGGAGAGATCCTGAAATGATAGAGTTGACTCGGGTCGATGATAGCAAGTTGCTGCTGAATGCCGAGTTGATCAAATGGATGGAAGGTTTGCCGAGAACGACGACAATTACTTTGGTAACAGAAAATAAGTTGATGGTCAAAGAGACGGTGACAGAGATCGTACGGAAAGTTGTTGACTATAAGCGTTTAATCAACATTTATCAAGAAGAATCAAATTTTGAAGAAACTATTACAACTAATGAATAGAGGGCGCTAGAAAATGCCGAATACGATTATAGGCTTTTTAATTACCACTGTTGCTATTGTTGCTGGGATGTTGATGTCTGGGGGGATTGGGCAATTTATTGATCCTCCTTCAGCTTTTATTGTTATTATTGGTGGGTTAGGGGTGACTTTTGCCAGTGGTTCGTTTAGACAATTTATGAACTCTATGGCTGCGATGCCTAAGATTTTTACTCCTATTAATTGGCCTTATGCTGAAACCATCAAGCAGTTTCGCGAAATGGCGGCTGTGCTTCGGCGCGAAGGGCCAATGGGTTTACAGTCGATTGAGATTGAAGATGACTTGATGGAGTTTGGAACCCAGCTAATACTTGGAGGAGTTGCAGAGTCAGGGGAACTGGCTAAACAGCTAGACCCGCGGTTAGCTCAAGTAAAAGCAGATTCTGGCTCAAATGCGGGTGTTTGGGTGGCATATGGTGGTTTCGCTCCGGCATATGGTATGGCTGGGACACTGATTGGCTTGGTTGCTATGCTCGGTTCATTGGATGATCCCGGATCAATCGGTCCCAAGATGGCTGTTGCGTTAATTACGACTTTGTATGGTACGCTGGTTGCCAATATGATTTGTCTTCCAATTGCTAACAAGATTGCCGTTAATACTACAGAAGAAGTAGCATATAAAGAGATGGTTGTTTCTGGGATGATTACCTTGCTCGATGCTCCAGATCCTGATGGCCTTGTTGATATGATGATGGCTCGTGTACCTCTAGGGATTTATGATGAAGTTAATGCCGAAGCCCGTGCTGAAGCTGGATAGATCAAAGTTAATTTGAGGAGATTCAATGGGCGAAATAGAAGATTTACAAGATGAAGTTGCTGCTTTAGAGTTAGAGAAGTCCACTATGGTGGAAGGCTGGATGGCTACCTATGGTGATATGGTGACCCTCCTGCTGTGTTTCTTTGTTTTGTTGTTTGCTTTTGCTACTATTGATGTGCAAAAGTTTAGGGAACTTGTGATTTCTCTGAAGGGAACCTTGGGTGTGTTGAATGCGGGAGAGCGTTTGTTTATGCCGGGAGATGTACCAAAACCTGAACCGAGTTCCGGCCAACCTTCACCCTCTGCTCAGATCGCGTCACCAATTCCTCCTCCTCCAGGTCAAGCAGAGAAAGGTAACAAGGGAGAAGGAGATCAGACTGTTCGAGAGTCATTTCAATCGGGTGCAGGTGAGGTACTTGTTCTTCCTCAAGCTGCTAAATTTGAAGAAGGATCGGATGAACTTAATACAAATTTTAAACAAGTGTTGGATGAACTGGTACCTTTAATAAAAAGTTATAAAAATAACGAAGTGTCTGTTGTGGGACATGCGGATCCGCGGCCCGTTAAGAGTCCCGTGACCCGGTCTGACGGCTCTCAGGTGACTTCTAACTGGCAGTTGGCTGCAGATCGAGCCTACAGAGTTATTGACTACTTTGTTAATGAGCATAAGATTTCCGAGGATCGATTTTCGTTAGTTGCTTATTCTAGCCATAAGCTAGAAGCAAAAAAGCTTGGGAACGAGGCTGATTATCGGCGCGTGGATATTATATTTCGCCCGAAATTTGATCCAACGCAGATGGAATCGATCAGTGCCCTCCAAGAAAAACAGAAGTAAATTATGTGGAAGGCAATTATACATTTCAATCGCAACATGTTTTAAGGAGATTCTTGATTATGTCGTATGCTGGATTTAGGGGTGTTTTATTATTGGCTTTTTTAATGTTTGGTTCTGCTCTGCTGCTATTGGGTTGTGGTGGAGGTGATAAACCTGTGACTTATGCCTATTATGATTTCTCTGAGGCTGTTATTGTCAATTATATTGATGGGGAGGGCAATAAAGGCTATGTTAGCTTGAAATTAACTGTGGAGCTTCCAGATGCAGGGCTCGTCACAATAGGAACCATGTCACAGCGTATACGCCATGCAACTGTGTTGTACCTCAAGAATATGGACCCTGTTCAGTTAACCAATTATATTGCTAATGATCAAGAAGCTTTAGCAGAAGGTATTAAGGATGCTATTGGTGAGGAAACTAAGCAGGAGAACCTTGGCATTAACAGAATTTTGTTTCGTGACTTCGTTATGCAGTAATCGTAGGTTTTTTAGGAGTGATGGATGGAAGAAAAAGTTAGTACTGAAGAGTTAGACGCGTTGTTTGGGGATGATCCGGAAGAAGGGGAAGCTGCTGCTAATCCTGAGGCTGCTGAGGAAGGGGACGTTGCTGAGGAAGCGGAAGTAGTTGCGCCTGTTGCCGATGCTGATGGTGCTGCTACCACTAATGGTCTCATAGTAAAATCCCATGATTGGGGTGAGAAACGTCGGTTAAGTAATGATCAGATTCGCACTCTGAATGACATGCATGATCAGTTTGCTAAATCCTATGGTCCTGCTCTTGGTATTGAGTTGAAAAGGGAAGTGTTGATGACTATGGAAGACGAGCCGAAGCAGATAACCTACGGTGAGTACATCGGTACGCTTCCCAATCCAACATGTCTTACCCGTTTTATTTTGCCTCCTTTGGAAGGGACGGCTGTTTTGCACTTGGATCTTAAATTTGCATTGGCGATTGTTGAACGGGTGCTTGGTGGTAGAGGAGATCCGGTTGATGATGAAGATGTGAGGCCTGCGACTGCGATTGAGGAAAAAGTCATCCAACGTGTAATGCAGGATTTGCTTCAAGCTTTGCGAGCTGCATGGATTAGAGTCGTCGATTTTGAACCGACTTTTACAACTTCTGAGTCCATTCCATATTATCTGCAACTTTCTCAAATGGCTGATGATATTGTGATTGCTGTTAATTTTAAAGTGGTAGTTAGTGACGAATTTGGTGTTTTGCTCGAAGGTGATTTGTCAATTTGTTATCCGTATATTCTGCTCCAGCCGATTGCATCAAGTCTTAAAGCTAGCCAGTTATTTGGAAGTGCTTCCGGTGCCAGTTTAAGCGACGAGATTCGAAATGGTCTTGAGAAAGTAAAGGCTCCAATTCGTTGTAATCTTGTACGTGATAAGTTGAGGTTGCAAGATCTTCTGGAAATGGAAATTGGTGATGTTTTGACATTTCGAACAAACTTAGAGCAAGCAGCTGAGGTTGTGATCGGGAAGACAAGCGTTTTTTGGGGACGTCCAGGAACCTTGGGACGTCGCTATGCGGTACGAGTTGAATCTTTTATTTCGCCTGATGATCAATCCCCTTCGACGTTGGAGGATGTAGCTGAGAATGTTTTTCAAGATGTAGCTGGACAGTCGAATACAATGGAAGAGGAATAATTCTAATTCAATTTGGAGAGAGATTATATGCATAAACCAATTCAGTACAGTAGAGTCCCGTTTCCACAATTTACAGATCGTCATGTTATATCTCAAACGGATAATATGGCACAGCTTGAGCGTGTGAAAGTCGAAATCGCTGTTGAATTGGGTAAAACTCAATTTGTGCTCGAGGACCTACTGAAATTGAAGTCTCCTGCTGCTGACGTTGATCTCAATGATCCGGAGATGTCGACAGAAGAGAGAAACCAGTACGTGGTCAAACTCGACACCCAAATAGGTGAGCCAGTGGACATCTTGATAAATGACCGAGTTTTTGCGCAAGGTGAGGTAGTTTCGACAAGTGTTGGTCAATCTTATGGCGTTAGGATTATCTCGATTCTCAACGAGGAACAGCAGATTGCAGCGCAGGCTGAGCGGAAATAGTGGAAATATAAAGGTCAAAGGAGTATGATTAAGTGAACGAAGAAGGTGTGGTGGAAGAAAAAGCAAGCCGGGGTTTGAATGAGAATTTGGCACAGCTCACTCGAGTGCCTGTTGAAGTTACAGTGGAGTTGGGCCGGTCAGATCGAACAATTGGAGAAATATTGGAGCTTGGCTCTGGTTCCCTGATTGAGCTTGAGTCGATTGTGGGGGAACCGGTTGATTTGTTGGTAAATGGCCATTTTTTTGCTAAAGGGGAGGTTATTGCTATTGAGGAAGAAACTTATGGCCTGCGAATTACGTCGATTATTTCAGAGGATGATAAGCTAAACCGTCTAAGCGAAATGTTTCAGTAACTTGGTAGGTTTATTTATGAACTTGAAAGGCTTAATTCTTTGTTTTCTTGAGATGCCGTCGTCCGATCCTTGATTTTGTAGGGTTTATGAGAGGTTTTCTCGTTGCGTTGCTTTGTTTCCTTCCGATTTTGTTTGTTTTTGTGGTAGATTCTCAAGCTAATTTGCCTGCTGAAAACGAGTTAAGAGATGATACGCCGAAAAAACGACAACCTTTCCCTTGGTACTCAGATTCAGATGAAGTTGAAACCTCACCAATACCGTCAGGCACTGACACCCCAGTCAGGTTCTTAACTCTCGGTAGAATGTTTGCTGTCGTCTTTGTATTAATATTCAGCCTTGTTATTGTCTATCTGTTGGGGACTTTATTGAAACGTAATATGTTTCGTGCTCAAAGTGTACTAGGTGCGCAAGGAAGTTTTCGGGTTCTCGGCCACCTTTATCTCAATCCTAAGCAGGTTCTCTATTTAGTGGAGGTTGCAGATCGTGTTCTTGTCGTTTCGGCGACGGAAAACAGTATCAACACGTTGTCAGAAATCACAGACGCAGAAATTGTCAAGTCCTTGAGGACGGAATTTTCGGCTCATGATTTTCAAAGAGCAAATTTTATTCAGTATTTAAAACGGACAGTAGGGAAGACTAATTGATTCTGATCTTCGTGCCAGCTTAGTTGTCATGCGTATAGGAAAATATCTACTTTTCCCTGTTATTGTGTTTGTTTTGTTGGTTTCAGGGACAGCACAGGAGGCTTTATCTCAAGATAGAACCATCACTATCCCTCGGATTCCACTTGGTCTTAGCGAGATTGAGGAGCCGAGTGAAGTTGCCACAACTCTTGAAATACTTTTCTTTATCACTATATTAACATTGGCTCCAACTATTGTGTTAATGATGACGTCTTTCACTAGGATTGTGATTGTACTTTCGTTTGTCCGCCAGGCAGTTGGATTGCAACAGATTCCAGCTGCTCAAGTTATTATTGGTTTATCGCTTTTTATGACGCTTTTTTTAATGCAACCGATTGGAACGAAAATCTATACGGAATCACTAAGGCCATATTTAGATGAAGAATTGGGTATTCAAGAAGCATTCCAAATTGCAGTTGATTCGATGCGGGAATTTATGTTTAACCAGACCCGAAAAAAGGATTTAGAACTTTTCCATTCTATTGCCAGTGGTGGTCAGCCCGCGTATGATAAGTCAGATATTAGTACTTTAACTTTGATTCCCGCGTTTGTTATCAGTGAGCTGAATACTGCATTTCAAATGGCATTCCTAATTTATATTCCATTTTTAATACTTGATTTGATTATGGCGAGTATCTTGATGTCGTTGGGATTACTCTTGTTACCGCCTGTTCTCATTTCACTTCCGTTTAAATTAGTTCTTTTTGTTGCCATTGATGGATGGAATATCTTGGTAACTTCAATTCTCAGAAGTTTCAATATGCCGTTGTAAGAGGTTGGAAAAATGACACCTGAACAAATTGTTGGTGTTGGTAAAGAAGCACTGTTTGTTGCTATACAAATTGCGGGCCCAATACTTTTGATTGGTTTGGTTTTGGGTTTGGCAATTAGTATTTTTCAAGCCGTGACACAAATTCAAGAGATGACGCTCACTTTCGTGCCAAAACTAGCTGCGCTCGTTATTATTGTTTTGCTTGCAGGGAAATCTATTGCTGCGGTGATGATAAACTATACGACGCGTGTGATACAAACTTTGCCGGAAATGATAGGGTAGAATTTGGGATTATATGATGCCTTCCCTGACCAGGTTGCAGTCTTTATGCTGGTTATGATGAGAACTGGGGCTGTCATCTTTTCCGCTCCCGTTTTTGGTAGCCCGAATGTTCCTGCTCAGCTTAAAGCAGCGACCACCGTTCTCTTTAGTTTGAGCATTTTCCCGTTGATTAATATTCCAGTTCAATTGGTTGGATCGGATACACTTCATTTTATTCTGTATGCGATTAGAGAAACGTTAGTGGGGTTGATGTTAGGGTTTATTGTTTCATTGCTAATGAATAGCTTTTTTATTGCAGGACAGACAATTGATACACAGATGGGAATTGGGATCACGAATATTATCGATCCTGTTTTAAGGACTAATATTCCAACTATGGGGCAAATTTGGTTCTTAGTAGCTACGCTGATTTTTCTAGCCATTGGAGGGCCTTATTACATGATCAAATCATTGCTTTGGAGTTATGAAGTTCTTCCGTTGAGTAGTCTGAAGTTACCAAGTACTTATGGGGCCGGGTTGTTGCGGTTTTCTGCTGATATGTGGCTGGTAGGTTTGAAAGTAGGAGCGCCTGCAATAGGCACTTTGCTGTTAACTATGATTGGTGTTGGGGTTATAGCCAAATCAGTACCACAGATGAATGTATTTATTGTCGGTTTTCCGCTTACCTTATCTATTGGCATCTTCACTGTTTATTTGTCTATGGCTTGGTTCTTGCCGTTAGTGGAGGATTTGTTTGTTGATCTTTTTAATCGTATAGGATTTTTCCTAAGTTCTGATACTATTTGACTAAAGGGTTATTATGGCCGATCCCGAAAAAATATATCCTGCAACACCCCACAAACGTAATGAAACGAGAGAGAAGGGCCAAGTAGCAAAAAGTAATGAACTTGCTACAACACTGGCGCTTATTGCTGTGTTGGCCTTTTTTTTCGTGGCTGGATATAATACATACTACTATTTGATCAATATTATGTATGGGGCATTTTCAGCGATTAGTGGACAGTTAAATGCAGGCAAAACAATTCTCATATTTTTAAGTTTGATGGGTGTTGCTTTCAAGATTATTGCTCCTGTTCTGATTGTTGCTGTTCTAGTTGGTATTCTTGGGAATATTTTTCAAATCGGACTTATATTTTCTGCTCAACCTCTGATGCCACAGCTAAGCCGTATTAATCCGATTAGTGGTTTCCAGCGCATCTTATCAATGAGGGGGCTATTTGAAGCAGTGAAATCGATTTTTAAGATTGTTTTAATTGGGTATATTGTTTATGTCACAATAATGTCGAATTTAGTGGATGTCTATGCACTTGTCGATGCTGATAAATCGAACATTGCTGCTTTGTTTGTGTCTACTGTTGGTCGTATTGGGTTTCAGGTGTTTTTGCGTGCGGCATTGGCCTTGCTTTTTCTGTCGATATTTGATTTGCTTTACCAGAGATGGCAGCATGAACAGGATATTCGGATGACACGTGAGGAAATACGCGAAGAAATGAAGCGAACTGAAGGGGATCCAGAGATTCGGCGTCGGATTCGCCGTGTACAGCGTGACTTGTCACAAGCGCGGATGATGAAAGCCATTCCTGAAGCAGATGCAGTGATCACAAACCCTGTACATTTGGCAGTCGCAATTAAGTATGATTATGATGTAATGGAGTCTCCGTATGTTGTGGCTAAAGGTGAACGGAAAATTGCTAGGCAAATCCGTGAAATAGCTGAAGAGCACGGAGTACCAATTGTTGAAAATCCTCCACTCGCTCAGGCGTTATACAAGAATGTTGAGGTTGGGGAAGCTGTCCCAATGGAATTTTATCAAGCTATAGCAGAAGTGCTGGCTTATGTTCACGAACTTACGAACCGATACAGAGGGTTGTCAGTCGCATAGTTAACAATAATTAAGTCTATGGATAGATCTTCAAGTCTTCTAAAAGGGTATGGTGGCAGCGTTTTTATCGCTATCAGCGTGATATCGATTCTGTTAGTGATGGTCTTTCCTCTGCCGGGACAGTTTCTGGATTTCCTACTGACATTCAATATTACGTTTGCTATTGTCATTTTACTCCTTTCCATTTATGTGTCAAAACCTCTGGATCTCTATATTTTCCCGTCGTTGTTGTTGATTACAACCTTATACCGGTTGGCTTTGAACTTAGCATCAACTAGGTTAATTTTGTCTAATGCTTCATATACCGATCCAAAAACTGGTCTTTCTGTACCCAATTTGCGAGCTGCAGGCGATGTTATTAAGGTGTTTGGTGAACTCGTAGGTGGTGATAATGCTGTCGTCGGTTTTATAATTTTCGTTATTTTGGTTACGATTCAATACATTGTTATCACTAACGGTGCTCAACGTGTAGCTGAGGTACGTGCTAGGTTTACCTTGGATGCAATGCCTGGTAAACAGATGGCAATTGATGCTGATCTCAATGCGGGTTTAATTGATGAAACACAAGCAAGACAGCGAAGGATGGATATTGAAGCTGAACAAGATTTCTATGGCGCGATGGATGGTGCTAGCAAGTTTGTTAAAGGAGATGCCATTGCGGCTATTATTATCGTCATCATTAATATTTTAGGTGGAATTGTGGTTGGTGTGGTGCAAAAAGGATTGCCATTTACTGAGGCCGTGAAGACTTATACCATCTTGACTGTTGGAGATGGACTTGTATCGCAGATTCCTGCTTTGGTTATTTCAACTGCTACAGGTTTGGTGATTACTAGGGCCTCGTCAGATGAGGATCTGGGGCAAGATGTTACCCGGCAACTGCTGTCGCAACCCAAGGCGCTTGTTGTAGCTGCAATTACACTCTTTGCCTTGTTGGTAATCTCACCATTACCAAGGGTCCCACTCGTTTTAGGAATAATAACATTAATGGTGTTGGCTGTGTATTTGTTGAATAAAGAACGTCTTGAAGATGTTCAAGAAATGGGAGAAGAACGGCCGGAAAGCTTGGATCAAGAAATGTTGCAAACGCCTGAAGTTGATCCTGTGTTGGTAAAAATTGGTTATGGTCTGATTCCGTTTGTTGATGAGGAGCAAGGTGGAGACCTGCTTGACCGTGTTCCCAAGCTCAGAACGCGATTAGTCAACGACCTTGGTTTTCCTGTTCCTCTCATTCGCGTTCGTGATGATTTGCTTCTTGGCGCAACTAAGTATGTAATTGAGTTATGGGGGGTTATGGTTGCTGAAGGTGAACTTGTTCCTGGGCACATGATGGCATTGAGTCCCTCTGGTATGACGCGCCGAACGATTGAAGGAATTGAAACCATTGAACCTATCTATGGTCATCCTGCCCTGTGGATTCTTGAAGCTAATCAACAAGACGCAAGAGACGCTGGCTATGCGACGGTTGTGAGTCCAGATGATGTCTTGATTACTCACTTGGAAGACGTTATAAAACGGAATGCTGCTGATTTACTTTCTCTTCAGATTACGCAAGAGTTAGTTGATGCCCAACGTGAAATAAATCCGGCAGCGGTTGAGGCTGTTGTTTCTGAACGTGCTTTAACTATAGTTGATGTTCAGAAGGTACTCAAACTCTTACTTGAGGAGCAGGTTCCGATTCGTAATCTACAAATAGTGCTGGAAACGTTAGCTGATTATGGTCGTGAAAGCAAAGAAGCTGCAGATTTGGCAACTAGCGTGCGCCAGGTTTTGCGTCGTGAAATTACAAGTCAATATCTAACCGAGGAAGGGGGGTTAGCGGTAGTTATGCTGTCTCCCGCCTTGCAGCAGTTACTAAGTCAGGTTATCCAATCGAACGAAGCTGTTGACCCAAGTGTAATCCAACGGATGTTGGAGAATTTATCTCAGCAGATTCAAGAAGCTTCAGACCGTGGCATTCGTCCTGTCGTTCTTGTTTGTCCTGGTGCTATTCGTTATGCACTTCGCAACATGATTACTTCTTCTCTACCAAGTCTGCCTGTTCTTGCTTATGAAGAAATGGCACCTAAAGTTGCGTGGGAAACGGTGGGAATTGTCGATGCCAATCCGCCTACAGACAGTAATTAAGATTCTTTTTCATAGAAATTTGAACAATTTAGAGGGTAGTAGGGAACCTTATGCGTATCAAAACTTATGAGGCCGATACGATCCAAGATGCGATGGACCAGATTAAGCAGGATTTAGGGCCTAATGCATTAATTCTCAATACTCGTCAAGTTACCAAGAGTGTCAAATGGTTCGGTTTAGCCAAAAAACATATGATTGAGGTTGTTGCTGGCATTGCTACCCCCAAAAAAACGGAATCGGATTCATCTTCAGCCTTGGTTCCAATCCCCTCCCCTGATGTGCTTGATACTCAATCGGAAAACTCTGTTGTGGAAGGCAAAACAGTTGAAGCGATTGCCTTACGGAATATTAGAAGTGCGCTTGATGATGTATACCAACGCCAGATCGAAAGGGGTATAAACAAAGAACTTTCGCAAAGGTTGGTGTATTTGCTTGATGATATTATTTCTAATTCAGTGTCTCATAATCGTGAACTTGAGACTAAGACAATTCGGCAGGATTTCAACGATCGGCTTTCGCAAGTAATTCAGGTTTCCGGTGGGGTCGATTTTAGTGTTGAGGAGCAGCAGATTATTTCGCTCGTTGGGCCTACGGGGGTCGGAAAGACAACAACTGTAGCTAAACTGGCGGCTGTGTCTTCAGTTTTAAATTATAAGAAGGTAGGATTAATTAGTATTGATGCGTACCGTATAGCGGCTTATGATCAACTGAAGACCTACGCAGAGATTATTGGACTTCCTGTTGAACTCGCTTTAAGTCCCCAAGGTGCTCGAGATGCGATAGATAAATTTGCTGATCAGGACATTATCATTGTTGACTCAGTGGGGCGGAGTCCAAACCATCAGGTTCACATGGCTGAACTGCATGGATATATGCAGGTTATTAGACCGACAGAGGTACATCTTACGGTTAGTGCGTCTGTGAAATTCGAGGATCTGGTGAGAATTGTGGATCGATATAGGACGCTTGACGTGAGCAGAATAATTTTTACTAAGTTAGATGAAACGGTTACTTTAGATACGGTAGTCAATGGTGCTTACTATACTAAATATCCAATCAGTTATTTGGGAGTTGGTCAAACTGTACCTGATGATCTGGAGATTGCGGAGATTGAGAGGATTTCCAGCTTTTTGCTCACGAAGCAAGATTTGGATAAAGTTCTTGAGAGGTTGAATGAGCCGATTTAGAATTTCAAGAAAGTAGCGTTGTTTAAATGATTATTATATATTGGCATATATTGTGCTGAATTGTCATTTTTGCCTAAATGTGTTAGAATGCATTCCGGTCTTGAGTGCAGAGAAAATATAAGAAATGGCCTCTAGAGAGTCCGATCAAGCAGCGAGTCTACGTAAGTTAGCTTCTCCAACGCGAGTCATTACGTTCGCTAGTGGCGGAGTTGGTATGGGGTATACAACTCTGCTGGCGAATATTGTTGTTGAGTTAGTCAATCAAACTGACTGGAAGGTTTTGATTTTTAGTACACGTGAAGATTATAAACTCAATAATATATCGAATCTGTATCAGATTATTGGGGCTTCTGAAGTACATGATCTTGAATCTCCGAGCAATGATGTTATAAAAATTAGATCAACTAGGTATGATAATTTAGACACTTTTTCGGTACTGGACAATTTGGCTTTAGTCAATAAGGATGTTGGTGAGATTCACAAATTGGAGGTGCAGTTTAAGGAGTTTGCTAAGGAGTATGACTTGGTTGTCATGGAGTTGGGGCATGTTGATGAATATAAAGATAAGTTTTCTCAGCTTTCTAATGAGTTTATCACTGTTACAACGACAGAGAAAGATGCTAGAACTAAGTGCTATTCGTTAATCAAGAATGCTTTTGATGAAACCGGGAAAATAGACGTAAAATTGTTAGTGAACATGACCGGTAGTGACTCAGTTGAGTGTAACCAAGTAGGCGAAGGAATTCAGAAGGTCGTGAAGCAATTCTTGGAGAAAGATATAGAGTTACTTGGTAGTGTGCCAATGTCTGCTGATGTATCAACGGCTGGTCGCCACGCCTCTCCTTTTGTGGAGAAATTCCCTGATTCTGATGTCGCTGTGTCTGTAAGGCATGTTGTTACTAAGCTACAGGAAAACCACGAAGAGTCTAAAACAACGTTAGTAGAATTGGGTGCTTTATTGGTAAGACAACTTGCTTAATCTGGCAAAAGATTTTGGTTGGCTGGAATAATTTGATATGTGAAACATGGTGTACTGGGTGTCTCTGTATGGGGCAGATATAGTAAAATCTAGGAGAATTGGAGGATTTTAAATGCAAGATCAAGATGATCTTCTTGAAGACGAAGAACAAGTATATGAGGAAGAGGCGATAAGTCGTGCCGTCAACCTTCACATGAGAGTTGGGGTTCGATTTGAGGACATTGAAACGAAAATTCTTGATATACATCGTGAAACTGGCGAAGTGAAATTTCTCTCCCCAA
Organism: Candidatus Poribacteria bacterium; assembly: GCA_002709695.1. GTDB lineage: Bacteria > Poribacteria > WGA-4E > WGA-4E > UBA9662 > UBA9662. The sequence goes on along the minus strand of PAQF01000026.1, from coordinate 37,252 downwards.
TGAAGGGACCACGACCGCGGCCAGTCAAGACAGGGACAATTATTCAAGCAGTTGTTCCAATGTCGGATGCTGGGCAAGAAGACATAGAGATTGAACTTGTTGCTATGGAGCAATTTCAGGATACGGAGGATGAAGCTTGGTATGTTATCGCAGAACAGGATGGGCTTGATTGGGAAGATTGGCTAATCAGAAGGCGGGAGTATGTTAGAGAAAAAGCAAGTTTCCCTGTTAGTTTTTGGCTGATAGAAGATGATGAGAAAGTCTTTGAGACAAACTGTGAAAACATCAGTGGGTCTGGGCTAAAAGTAATTTTGGAGCTTGAGGGTGTAAGAGATTGTCCATTAAATGTGGATGATGAGATAGCGCTTGGTTTAAATATGCCTCCGATCTTGGATTTGGAAGGCAGGGGGATTTTAGACCAAGGGGATAGTCACCTTGAGTTACCTCCTTTCGCTGCAAGGGTGGTGAGAGCTCATGAAATCGAGTCCCGATCCATACACACGAAGAGGTGGGCAATAGGGATTTCATATGAATATTCTGAAGAGGATGAGGACATTGAAGACTACCTTATTAAGTATGTTCTTAAGTTGCAAATTATCAATGAGGCTGCAAAGAGGGTTTAGAAGCTTTGGTTTGTTTAAACCGTTTTGTAAGGGGAGGTAATCACATTATATTTGCATGAATGATTTTACTCAGCAATTGAGCGCTATACTTAGCGTTTCTGTTTTCTTCGTTGTATTGTTTCTCGCTATTTTTTTCGGAAAGTTTCATCATAATATTCTTGTTCCATTTCAGTGGGCGACTTATTCTTTGTTATTGTCGCTTGTTGTTGGTATGGGGCTGGGTGCATTATTCCAGTTTATTAGGAGTGACAGTGATAAGGAAACAGACTAACCTATCTGAGAGTATGATACCAATTGAAAACTTTAATGTGCTGATGAAGTGCAGTTTTATTCTGGCGTAATGACTGAACACATCAGTGAAAAGGAGTTATGGGACCGGTTTAGGAATAAAAACGATGCGTCCGCCCGAGAAGATCTTATCCTGAAGTATATGGGGTTGGTGAAGTATGTGGTTGATCGTCTGTCTATGAAAACCCCATCTACTATAGAATATAACGATTTATGTAGTTGTGGGATTATTGGTTTGGTGAGTGCTGTAGATCGGTTTGATCCAAATCTTGGCAACAAATTCCAGACCTATGCTATTTGTCGAATACGTGGGGAGATTTTGGATGAATCTAAGCGCATGGGTTGGGTGCCTCGGCCGTTATATAAGAAGAATATTGAAATAGAACAAGTTTTTGCTTCACTTCAAGCTCAACTAGGTCGTCCAGCAGAAGAAGAAGAAGTGGCTGAAGCTATGTCGATTGAATTGGAGGAATTGCAACAGGCAATTTCAGATTACAGCCGAGCGTCTCTAGCTTCACTTTATGATATTGTCGGTGGGCAAGGTGAAAATGAGGAAGTATATCTGATAGACTTGTTGGGTGATCCCGATAGCAAAGTGACTGAATCAGTTGAGCAGGACGAGATAGAACATCTAATTGTTGGGGAAATTGATGTACTCCCAGATCAGGAAAAGAAAGTTGTTGCTCTTTATTATAAAGAGAATTTAACTCTTAAGGAAATTGGCGTTCTGTTGCGGGTTACGGAGTCACGCGTATCCCAAATACATGCTAAAGCAATGCTTAGAATACGTGGGCGATTGAGGGTGCTTCTAGAGTAATCTTATTTGAGTGATGTTAATCAGGAGTTTGTTGTGTCGGTTCAGATTGATCCAGTACATGTGCCTCTGCAATTTCTTTCAGTACAGCAGATGCAAGATGTTCGGGCGCAGGAAACGGTTGCTCCCGAAAGCTCGCTTCCTAATGAAACCTTGAAATTAAGCGATTATAAAATGTCTCAAGTTCCAGATGTACCAAGGGCTGAGAATAGCGAGATACAAGAACGGGAAAATCAGCGGAAGAATGATCTATATTACCAATTTCGCGAAATCAAGGAGGCAGCAAGTAAGGAGGAAGCACTCCTCAAAACTCATACGACGGTGGATTCTGAAGGAATCCACATTGTTAATGTAACACTTTAAAATTTCGGTTTACGAATCAATGCTCAAAGAACCAAGCTCATTTTCAGAAGATGATGTGTCTTCCAATTCAGAAAATCTCTTAGACAACAGTTCTATTGATGAAAACTCACCTTCTTCTAGTTTAGCTGATGATCATTTGCAACATACGATTGCGGAACTGGAGATTGAGTTAGATGTGGCTGAGGAAATCAAACAAGATCTTGAAAATACTAGACAAAAAATTGATCAGTTAAATCAGCAAATTCAAACCGCACGAAATGAAACAGAGGTCGCTCAATCTGAACTTGATTTGTTGCAAATGGAGGAAGCTCGGGTAAAAGCGGAGCTCGAAGTTACTAGGGGAGAGAAAGTTCGTGTTGAAGGTGCTATTCGCCAAATTCGACCTCAAATTGAACAACTTGCACAGGAAGGTGGTCGGGCAAAGGAAGGGCTTCAGGAATCTCATCGGCAATTACAAACTGCCAAAAATGCGAGGGATAAGGAAAAATCGGAACTTGAGAAGATCAAGCAGGCTTTATATGCAACTGTGGCGTTAGAAGCACAGATACAAGCAGAAATTGAATCAAGTCGAGTTGCTCTTGAAAAAGATCGTCTTCAAACTCAGGAAATTCAGGATCGTCTTAAAGATGGGCACAAAAAGCTGGAGGAGATCCGGTCTAGAGTTGGTGAGGCACACCTCGAATTGCAAGGATCACGTGTTGAAGAAGCTAAGATAAAGGCTGAGCTGATTGTTAGTCAGGAAGGAAAACCTCAGGCCTCAGTTGAGGGGGGGGGGCAACGTGACCGAAAGGATAGTACTAGAGGTGGTAGGGAACAGAGTTCTAGCCTTTCCTTGATAAAGCGCATAGTACATTCTGATCTCGATTTGATTATGGATTCGCCTGAAATTCCTTCGAAGCTGGTTAAGAAAGTGGAGATTGTGGAGGATTTGGATGACCCTGTTTCTACTTCTGTGGATATTACGGCTGACTCAGAGGTTGTGAGTCCAGAGTTAGAGGTTGTGAATCCAGAGAAAGATATAGAGCAAGCAGGTGGGGATATTAAGGTTCTCAGTCAACGTTTGGAGCATAATAAAATCTATGAACTTGCTGATGCAGGGCATGAAATTGATGAAATATCGTACGCAACAAATATTACAAAAGGGCAAATAAAACTATTATTGAGGATGCGAGACTTAAAGAAAGGGTCTTAGTCGAAAAAGCGTCGGATCTTTCTGCTATAGATAATTGGTTGGAAAACCTTGGGAGACTGTTAGTAGATGAATGTAAGACAGCAAATAAATAGGAAAATTAACCTCCGTATTACGTCCAGTAGTGGGGAGATGGAAGCATATCCTAGTCGTATAAAGTCATCCGGTGCTGAGCATCTTACTGTTCTTGCGCCTGATGTTAGAGACGTTTCTGCGTGGGTAGATCAGGAGATTACCATTGAAGAAGAACCGATTGGTGGTATTGTGGCTATTTACGAAACAAAAGTTCTCAGTTATGAGGCTTTTGAGGAAGAGGAGCATGATTCCCTACTAATATTGAATCGACCACAGGATTTTGAAGAGCGACGGTCAACCAGAATTGATGTGAATTTTCCCATTACTATCAGGTCGGAGGTTAAAGCAGGGACTGTTGGTGCAACGGAAGAAAAAATAGAGCGAGCATTAGCCACGAATTTGAGTCCGTATGGTTTGCTAGTCATTTTGGGCCTTCGTCAAGATGAAGATTTGCAACGTGGACAGGTGGTGAGTCTCAGTTTTGAGTTGTCACCTGACAGCAGTCCAATCATTTTAACTCTCAACGCACAAGTCAGTAGAAAGTACAAGTTGGAACTTGGTGAATTATCTACCAAGTATGCCATTGCTTTTCAATTTATTGATATCTCGCCTGATGTAGAAAACGAATTGATGCGCTATGTTTTTACGAATCAAGTGGAGTCACAAGAGACCGATATCGAGTCTCCATCTATCTCTCCACAAGAACAGGTTCGTTTACTCAAGGATGAAGTGAATAGGTTGCAAGAACAACTTCAGATTGTTAACGGGCAGCTGAAACAAGCAGAAGAAGCGAGGTTACGCTCAGATACCATTATAATTCAATTGACAAAGAAACTCAATGAGCAAGGAACAGTACTTAGTCGTGAAAGTTGGTGGCGTGTCTGGGATCAGTTTGGGCGTCGCTAGTTGGCTAAAATTGAGTTAAGTTGGGGCCGTTTGTGTCGACAAATTTGGTAGATTGACCGGGGTTTTTGGAATTGATTTACCTGTAATATTGTTTATTTGTGTGGGAGTAACTCAGTAAATGTCTTTACAAGCAACAGGACTTGTCTCAGGTTTTGATGTTAATAGTATCATTGAAGACCTGATTAAAGCCGAAAGTGCTCCGCGTTCACGGCTTGAAAATCGAGAGAAGATTCTAAATGCTCAACAAGATACGTTAAGAAATATAAATTCTAACTTGTTGGTGTTGCAGAGTCGGGCGACAGGTCTAGCTAGTAGTACGCTTACGCTCCAGAGAGTAGTGACTTCCACCAATGAGGAAGTGCTGGAAGCTACTGCTACTTCAGGTGCTCCGCGTCAAGATTATCAACTGGATGTTTCCAGTTTGGCAACTTCATCGCGTGTTTCAAGTAATAGTTCGATTAGTAACCCAATTGAAATGGGTAGACTGGTTGAAATTAATCTGTCAAAAGATTCTGATAATGATGGTGTGCCTGATCAAGGCTCGTTTACAGTGGATGGCCTGACTAAGGATAGTAGTGGTAATGATGTAACTGTTACTCTGAATCAAGGTGTTACTACGCTGGATAGCATAGTGTCTACACTCAACTTTACTGCTACTAACAGCACGACAACTTCCACGGATTACACCACCCTCTTTGAAAGTAGTTTCATTGGTTCTTCAGATGATAGTGGCTTGTCGATTACCAAGCGAATCTCCAAATTAAATACTGTTTTGACTGACCCGACGAAACAGGTTAATGCCAGCCAATTAAGTTTTAAGGAAAGTGATACCAACTTTGCTTCGGTGATTGGGTTGCCCATTGCCAAACAGACGATCCATGGCCTTAGCGAGATAGATGGGATTGTTGGCAGCAATCGTATGTCTGAGTTAGGTGCAGTAGAAGTCTTGGCTTATGACAATTCCAGTAGAACTGTAACTGTGAATACGGATGACGTTGGTCGATTTGCAAATAATCAGGTTCTAACTTTTGCTGGAGGCGGTATCGGTAACGCTACCGCTAAGATGACGATTGGTAGTAGTCCTAGTGCCAGCGAAGGTACTTTTACTTTGTCGTCTTCGAGTTATGATTTGACAGGAGCCCGAATTATTGCTGCTGATAGTACTGGTGGTGGTCAACCTTTTCGGGTAAAGTCTGTTAATCCTGGTGCTTTTACCATTAACGGAGTGGCGTTTTATGTTCCCAAAGTTCAAAGTAGCAATTTAGCTGTCAAGTTCAGTTCAAGCACGAATCTTCACAGCACAACAACTCTAAGTTCTGATTTAACCGATTCTGCTACAACGATGACAGTTAGTTCTACTGCATCGTTTGCCACCTCTGGTACCATTCGAATTGCGGATGAGTATATTAGATATACTGGTAAAACGGGAGACACTTTTACTGGTTTAACCCGAGGAGCTAGGAGTACTACCGCTGCTGCTTATGGGTCGGCAGGTAACATTGGTATTAGTTCTGTGGATTATAGTGCGCAGACCATGTCAGCTTTGAACATTAGTGCTGGAACTTTCACTGTAAAAGGGGCTTCGGAAAAAACTGTTACTATTAGTTCGACTTCCGATACTTTAGCTACTGTAATAAATAGCATTAATTCGGCGAATGCTGGGGTGACAGCTTCATTGTCACCAGATGGTCGTATCAAACTAGTTGGTTCTGCAGGCACTATCGTAACGGTGGCAAATGGGACCAGTGATTTCGCTAGTAAACTCAATTTTGGGCAGGGAATTGTATCTTCCACCAAACTTTCAGAACTGGGGATAACAAGCGGTACCTTTAGTTTAAATGGAATTCCGTTTACTTACTCTTCCTCAGATACTGTTAATCAGGTAGTAAATAGTATTAACCAGAACAGTAATGTTAACTTGAAAGCAAGGTTAACTACAGATGGTTTTGTGGAGATTTATAGTCCCGATGGGAGTTCATGGCGTTCAGCCAGTGAATTGCATACAACTTCTTTAGGAAGTGCTATTACAGATTCTGCGTCATCTATTACAGTGGTTTCAACGGACGCGTTTCCTAGTGTCGGAGTTATTCGGATTGGTAGTGAAGATATTGCTTATACAGGGAAGACGAGCACCACTTTTACTGGTTTGACTAGGGGGTATAATAATACAATAGCTGCATCTCATTCCAGCGGTATTACTGTTACTGACGAACCAAACTGGGCTATTTCTGATAGTACTGGTAATTTGGCTTCCCTCTTTGGTTTTGGTCGTAGTAGCGAAACGTTACAGAATGTCCTTAATCAAGTCACAGCTTCTTCAGTTGGGTCTGTGTTTATGGTTCGAGATACCATCAAGGGGACAGTTTCGAAGATATCGATGCCTGCGACTACGATGAATGACGCAGATAACATGGATGCTGATGATAATACTATAACCTTAGCGTCAGTCTCCAATTTTGCTGATCAGGGAGTGATCAAGGTTGATGATGAAGAGATACTGTATACGGGTATCAGTGGTAGTATTCTAACGGGGTTAACTAGGGGAGTTAATGGTACAACAGCTGCTTCACATAACAATGGCGCTGCCATAAAGGGTTCTTATATAACTAGTGCAGCCACAACGATTCCGCTGGATAGTTCAACCATAGGAAATATTGCGACTTCTGGCACAATCTCAATCGAAGGCGAGCAGATTACTTATACTGGTAAATCAAATAATACGCTGACCGGAGCTACAAGAGGTGCTAATTTAACGTCAGCCGCTTTGCATTATAATGGTGTTGATGCCACAAAAACATTGTCGGCGTCGGATTCCTTGAGTGGTACCAGTCTAGTGGTAAATGGTACCACTTTCCTGCGGTCCAGTTACGGCACCGTTGGCAAGATGATTGATGCTATTAATCGTCAGTCTTCCACTTTGAGAGTCGTCGCTTCTCTCTCCCGAAATGGGCGGTTTCAACTCACCAGTCAAAATAACGATCAGATTAGTGTTACCAATAACGGTATAACTGAGTTGGGAACGTTAAGTACCAGTACAAGTAAGGATGCGCTCCAGTTTCTCTCGTCGAGACACGGGGCAGTTTCGTTGGGCGGAAGCTCAGATACCAGCAACTTCTTTAACTTACTTGGGCTTGACGATTTAACGGTGACAACCCACACAACCTCGTTGGGGATGACGGGGTCCGATACGACTGTACTTTACCCCGCAGCAACTATTCGGAGCGGTCGCAAGGATTTAGGGGTAGGAAGTGATACTTTGTCCACGATCAATAGCGGTATTGTCGCTGGCACCTTTAAAGTTGATTCGACTACTATTACCGTAACAACATCAATGAAGTTGCTGTCGCTTAAGGATAAGATTAACGCGATTTCTCGTGTCACGGCCTCTTTCGATAGTGGCCAATTGGTGATTTCTTCAACTAACAATACCTTAACTCTTAGTAATGATGCTGCTACCACCACGGGTGATGATCCTGATACCACTACTAAGGTTTTATCGACGCTTGGTTTGAAGCAAGTGACGGTTAACAAGGGGAACTTCGCTGGATTAACTACATCTCCAACATTGGGGACTATGTCGATAAATGGTGCGGTATTGACTATTGACTTGAGTACAACTATCAACGATATTGTGGCTGATGTCAAATCTGATGTCAGTAATCTTGATGCTCAATATGATCTGGCAACGGATACCTTCGTGTTAAATACGTCTGGTAGCTCTGCGACTCGAATCAGGCTTGGTTCTGGATCTGATACTAGTAATATGTTAAAGGTTCTTAATCTGTCAGAAGTGTTGCAAACTTCTGAAATAGTGGGTACACAAGCTAAGCTAGTCAGCTTTTCTGCACCGCTTCTGTCCGCTATTCAAAACGGTGATACTTTTTATGTTAATGGTCAAAAAGTTGAGATTCTGGACTTAGATACTACCGGGGTTTCCGTTAGTGACATTGTAACAGCGATTAACAAAGTGTCATCTACTTCTAGTGTTACGGCTTATGATTCAGATCCTGATATTTCTGGGTCCAGTATTGACGGGAAATTGTACCTAAAACGGACTAATGGTACGAGTATAGTATTACAAGACGATACACTCAAAGTCTATTCTGAGTTACGTTTCAGTAGTACTGATATCCAAGTTCAGGATGTCTCTAATACTGTCAATAATAAAATTAGCAATGTTATTCGAAGTACTGGTCGGCTTGGTGGTATTACTGCGGCTACTCTTTTGAAGGATATTAGGTTTAAGACGACTTCGGATGATGATAATGATTCAGTCTATGAGGGGTTATTTGAAAGTGGTGTAACCCAAGGCAGTTTTAGCGTTAATTCTGTTATCATCAGTTATGATAACACAGATTCTCTACAGGATGTATTGGATAGAATTAATGTATCTGATGCGGATGTTACTGCTACTTACAATCCGCTGACGGATAAAATCGACTTGGTTTCCAATAAGACAGGTAGTCCTTTGATTCGTTTGGATTCAGGGACTCTGGATTCCACGACTTTGACCAGCACGAGTATTGACGCAGGGAGTTCCTCTAATAACCGAGATAATGTTATTGTTCACCGGCACAAATCTGGTAGTGCGGATTATGCTTATATCATTGACAGTACCAGTAACAAAATTGGTGTTTTCAAGACAACGGATACCGGTACTACTACAGCGAATCAGTATGCAGGTGGGGTTTCCACTGCTGCTATGGCTGGCAGTAGCGAGATTTTGGGGCTGGCAGTGAAGGACGCGTTAGAAGTTAAGCAACAGAATTTTCGGTCGCAGAGCAATTTCACCATTGATAGCGATTATAATACTAATTACAAGACTAAGGATTATGTTATTGCTTCTAATGTTGCCAATGCTGCTTCTAGTACTTTGAACGATTCAGATGGGATTAGTACTTCGGATACGGCTATCACGGTTGCTAGCGGAACATCATTTGCTACCTCAGGTGTGATTATTATTAGTAATGAAAAAATTCGGTATAACACTAAAAGCGGCAACGTTCTTACGGCAGTACAACGTGGATATAATGGAACTACTGCTGCTGCCCACAAGCATACGGCACAAGTGCGTCAGGATATAAAAATATTTGCTGTTGACCAGACGTACAACAATTCTGCTACTGATCCTACGGCGAATCAGACAACACCTGCTAAGGCAGATGATGGTAAGTTGCGGATGACTAAGGCAGATCAAACTGCGGCTGATCGGGACCTCTCCCAGAAATTGACCTTTGATTTAACGCAATCTGGCACCAGTAATATCGCAGAGACGCAAGTCGATGGCGGGACGCTATCAAACAGTAATAATACCATCACGGTTGATTCGACGACTGGATTTTCGACCTCAGGTACCATACGGATTGAGGATGAGTATATTACATATACTGGTAAGACTAGCACTACGTTTACTGGGGCTGGAAGAGCTGCTGTTACTGGATTCTCTGCTGCAACTCACGCCGCTGACACTGTTGTTACAGCTGTCGGTGAAGATCTTAATCGGCTGACGTTCGATTCCAGCAGTTCTACTACTTTGAGTAAGGTTTTGTTTACACTCAGAGGGGATCCTTCTCAGGATATTTTCGATGGTTTTTTAGCTGGTAATGATGTAGTGGTGAAAGATGCAGGTAGCAGTAAATTTTTTGAAGCTGTGATCACAACCAAGACATCAGCTGATGAAATTATTGTTCGTCCAACAACGCATTTTGTTAAGCATGGCGATAATTCTCGTACCAGTGGACCACAGAATAGCAACCTTAGTTATTTAGACGAAGCTTACTTGGCTGGAGCAGGCCTGACTGTTTATTTGGGACGAGATGCGGTGAGCAATAGTACCAGCTACGCTAGCAACGCTTATATCGATTTGTCTTTGAATGAAAATGGTACTTCTAACACCAATACTGTTGGTTCTGGGGGGCAGGTGTTAACCCATGATACTAGTGATGTTGATGTGGTAATTGATGTTGAATCAGGTAAAAAAATTAGTAGTGCTACTAGTGTCATTCTATCCAATAGCAGCAACTCAACTGTATATACTGCTAGTAGTACTGGTACTGTTGCTAGCTCAGCTTACAGCAGTATGTTTACCAATGATAATTTTATTTTGGTTCTCAATAATATTAGCGGTTCGAGTAACCTGAATTCTGTTAGGAAAATTCAAAGTGCGGCTTTCTCAGAAGCAGCGACGCTTGTTTCAAACGATTTTACGATTACCTTAAATTCGGCTACGAGTATAGGCGATGGCGGTGGCACCGTTATTTCCGGGTTAAGTGGCGGTGCTACTGTTACTCATACAATAGGTACTACTTCGGTATCAGTTACCGGTAATACTAATGATCTGAGTTCGGTTGGAGTTACTGTTGGTGGTGCGGCGCAAACTATAACTGCAATCACACAAACGGTTAAGTTGTCATCAGATACATTTAAAACTAATGATGTCGTTGAAGCGACCATTGGTGATGTTTCTTTGACGGGTGGAAATGCCTTAACCGCTGCTAGTGACCGGATAACGTACACGTATCCTCAAACTAGCTTGTCTACCACAAGTGCGACGGTCAAGAACACTTCCACCAAGAATGTTACCAAAGTAACCTATAATGGTGGCTTGGCTTTATCTAGTACCAGTCGTCTTCTGGTCAATTTGAGCAGTTCTGGTATGGCTGACCAAATTTTGGCCGATGATCAATTGACGTTTCGCAAAAGCAGTACTAGTACCTCTTCGGCTGCCTTTGAAGCTGAAATTAAGTCGAAAAGCTCTCAGAAATTGGCCCTCAGAGCGTCTGACTTCGGTTCAGCTGGTGATATCTTCCCAAACTTTACCCACGATTATAACCAAATTACTCAGGTTCAACGGGCGGCAAAAAGTTTGCTGTCTGATGGGACAGGTGCGCAAGCTCGAGGTACGATTAGTGACAGTGTCGGTGGCTATAGTCAATACCGGATTCAGCTTGAAGCCAAGAACGCTCATAAGTACAGTACCGGTGATTTTTTGGTGTATCGGCAAAAGCTGACACCGAACGGTGGCTCCGCAGCAATTGAGGAAAGGACGTTGAAAGTCCTGAATGTCTCAAGTAGTGGTCAAACGGTAGATGTTAGAGTTGCTCAGGAGACTATTGATGGTTTTGGTGAAAGTGCTTCAAATGCCCTAATTGGTTTACGGTCACTTGTGGGGGATACTAGTGGGACCGGTGGTAAAGTTGTCGCTCCTCATCAGGGAATTGCTTTCGATTCGGCCAACAATCAGCTTTACGTGGTTGATGGGACCGGTATGTTGCGAATTGTGGATACTTCCAATGATACCAAGTTGGGTAGTGACAATGATATCAGTAATGACAAAGTAATTGATTTGAAGGGCGCTCGATTCAAGAACCTGTTCGGTGTTTTTCGGGTTAGTAACGATGCTTATGTTTATGGTGTTGGTCGGGAGTCATCATGGGCTATGGGACAGCATGATGTTGGTGCTGGCGGAACAGATCCATCTGCTCTTGACAAAACTTTGTTGGTGGTTAAAATCACTGGTGTTAATGGAAGTACTCCCACCGTTAATAATACCAGCACGGATATTGATTCTGTGACTCCTGATGGTAGTAACGCCCTCACGGATGGCCAGGTGATTACATTCAGCAATAGTGATCAGAGTAATTTGGATGTTAAGGATAGCTCTGAGTTACAGGTATCTGCCGGTAAAAAAATATACAGATATAACTTAACTGCTGACCCTAAGCTTGGTACGGCAAGAACTGCGATTACTTTATCAGATGAAAATAATGACAATGGGATCCGAAATTTTTCGATAGTGGAGACTGCGTCTTCGGAAGTGATGGGATACTTCCAAATTGGTAAGCAAGGTAAACCATATCTTTTAACTAAATCATCGGCTAATTCAAATACTGATAATCGTCCTACCACCATCGAGACTAGCATCGGTGAGGAGGAGGGTCGCCTTTCCTCTTGGAACGATAACGGCTTTGTTTACTCCGATTATGATGGTCAGGGAGCCATATTTACTGATGGAGAGAGTGCTTATTTTGCCAATTCTGGGTCTTCAAGCGGAACCACTGCTACACAATATCGCCAAGTGAAAGGCGGTTCAGTAATGGATGTGGCTTTTGTGTTGGATTCGACGAGCCAAACCATAAAGGCTGTGGATGTCTCCAATAAGAAGAATATCAGGGCATTGACGAATTACCGAAATCTACAGACGAGTGCTTCTAGTGCTGTTTCTTTGGGTACCATTAAAAGTATCTCGGTTGATCATGTGGATACTGATGCGGATAGTAAGTATGATCAGGCTTTCCTTTACGGTGTGGATAGTAATGGTATCCTATTCAGAATGGATGTTACTGATCCTCTTAATCCTCGGGCTTTTGATGGTCAATATTCTGGAAAGTCGATTGACGAAACTGAAGTAGACCAGATTATTGGAAGCGGGTCTGGTACGATGGGGACGCTAACTCATGTTTTTGTTGATAACGATACTGCTTTTATTGCTGGTCTTAATGGTAGTGATGGAAAAGTGTCATATTTGGCTAATATGAGTTCTCAAAAACCAAACACTTTGGATCAGACGAATCTTAGCCATTTCGCTGGGACTGGTAGTGAGTACACGTTAACGGGTGGAACAGTTCAGGAAATTTTCTATGATGACGGCGCTAATTCTTCCATGAGTAGCTCAAGCAAGTATCTCTACGTATCCAATGGTACTAGTACGGTTTACCGTTTCGACATGGCAACTCCAAACAATAGTGTTTCGAGTTATGATTTAAGTAGTTATGGTATTTCCAATGCTCAGGATATAGCTGTCCGGCACCCTAGTAGCACTGAAACCCATCTGTATGTCACTGATGCTGGATCTGGCAGGGCCATTAAAGCCTTTGATATTTCCAGTGGTACAGCTAGTCTGTTGACTTTGGGAGGCGTTACTACGGCCAATGACGTTTATGTTCATAGATCCTCAGGGACAGATCAGGCAATCAACTTCATTACAGAGGATAAGATAACTACTTTACCGACCACTAGCCAGCCGAATGTCTTTATGAGCCACTTTAATATGATGGAGAATGAAGGCCTCGCAGGCAAGGATTTGGTTGGACAGCTCAACGGGGCGCAATTTACTCGAACGAAAAACGAAGTGAACGACTTGGTTTCCGGTTTGAATCTCAAATTCAGGGGAACGACGCAGGTAGGGAAATCAGTCAGCTTGAATGTAGATGTTGATACCGATTCTATTGTGACTTCGGTTCAGGATTTTGTGGAGCAGTATAATGAGACCGAAGAGCTATTGCGTGGTACTGTTACGGCAAGACGGATCTTCAACCCTAAAACGGATGAAGACCTTGTTCAAGGAGCATTAGCAAATGATGTTACCCTCAGAGGGTTGTACCAACGGTTGGTTTCTTTGTCGGTTAAACCGGTTGTTGGTGATGGTAAAGCTAAGAGATTAAGCGATTTAGGAATTTCTCGTGGTAAAGCTGGATCGGTATCAATTGCTCAGATTAAACAGGGCCTTGATCTTAAAGTAGATGAAGGTAGATTGAGGAGTGCAATCTCAAGTGATCCAGAAGGAAGCGCTTCGATTTTCGGTAGTATCGCTGAGCTCGGAACTAAAGCTCATCGTCCAGTATCTCAGGCGTCAGAGGCGGTTTTATCACTCAATACAACAGATATGGCAATGTTGCGAGAGAACATTGGTAAGACCTTATTAATCCAGGATTCTGGTAGTAATTCAACTGTGCCGGTGGTTCTATCGGCGGTCTCTGGTTCTTCTGCTATTACGGTCAAAGGTGGTGTCTTAGATGCCAGAGATTATTCGACTTATCCCGGCTTGGTTGAAATTGATGGCTTGGATCCGATTATAATTTCCAGTGTCATACCGAATCCTGCTGAGAATAAAACAGTTCTGAAGATCGATGATGTTCAAGGTCTCAATGCTCTCGTTGCCAAGTTGAATGGTACCGTCAATATCAGGAAAGGTGGATTGAGCATGTCGAGTTTTTCTGCCAGTTCTGCGGGGCTAGATACTCTGACTTTCAGTTCCACTGATGACATTGCGAGATTCCAATACAATAGTGCAACTTTGAGTAGTACTATCAATGATTCGGTAACGACTATTACTGTTGCCTCAACAACGGGATTTGATACCTCTGGTGTGATCCGAATTGATGATGAAGATATTGCTTATACAGGGAAGACCAGTACTACTTTTACTGGTTTGACGAGAGGTTATGGCCTCACTTCGGCAAAAGCTCATTCAGCCAATGCTACGGTCTATGATGGTGATGAATTGGTGTTTAAAGGATGGTCGAATGCGAGCAGTACAACCACTCTTGATCATGGTGAAGCTATCACCCTAAAGATTAGAGGAAAGAATACGACCAATAAAACTTTAAGTGTATATACTGAAAAAGATTTAGACAAAGCAGTTTTGGTTTCTGCAAAAAGGCACAATGGTACGTTAACACATGTTGAAACAGATACGTTGACGATGACTGTAACAGATGTGGATCTGACTAATCAGCTAGTGACGCTAGAGGGTTACCTTGATGCTACACTGTTCAATTCTTACGAATATTTCCAAACTGCACCTCCGACAGGAACTGTCTCGACGACTAAGCTGGTTAAAATTGATGGTCAAACGTCGAATATCAGTGTTAAATCGATTATTCAAGCTGCTTCTAATCAGTCGAAGATTCAGTTGTTGTCTACGGTTGTTGGTGATTATTCGGTTGGCGATAATATCAGGTTGAAGCAGGGAAATAATACCGATGATTTAAAGATTACCAATGTGGACAATCAAGCTTCACTGAATTTCTCAGCCGTTACCCTGCCGACAGAAGGGTTTAACGTTACGGCTGATGGTGTTGATACTGGTGCTATGGGAGAAACACAAGTAAACATTCTTGGGAGTGATTTTCGCAAGTTTATCGGAAAAAGCCGAGTAACACTGTCTAATGGTTCCACTTCCACTAGTCCGCTTCCGATCAATAGGATTACTAGCGGAGTAATAACTGGAGTTACGCTTCCTACGACCTTAACTACTGCCGTAACATTGAGCCATGCGGCTACCTTAGAAAATGGTGCTGGTACGACTGGGGATATTTCAAATTCAAGAACGACTTTTTCATTGTCTAGCGTGGCTGCTTTGGCTACTTCGGGTGTTATCAAGATTGATAATGAGTATATTACATATACAGGTAAATCTGGAAGTACATTGACTGGTGGCACAAGAGGCTGGGATGGGAGTTTTACCGATACGGCTCCCGCTACTCATACTCATGGTGATAGTATTTATCCAAATAAGTACCTTGCCACTTTTGGTTCTACTTTAAAAACTTTGAGTCTTGGAGATGATCCCTCCCACGCTAATTACGGCAAGTTTGCCGTCAGATATGGTAACGCACGTACGATCATAGAGCTAGATACTTCATATACAGCGTCGAATTTACAATCCGACATTAATAGTATTTCGGGTGTAACGGCCGGTTTAACTGTTAAAAATAAATTGTATGCTTTCAATAATACGGGAACTGATCCTATTACTTTCGAAAAACTTTATGGGGGGACAAATCTACCGGATTTCCTGAGTTTGTCCGAACTTGGTTCTATCTATGTGTCGACGCCTAATAAAACCCCGGATTTAGATGGTTACAGTAGCATTACGGAAGTTTATGAAGATACCTTAACTGTTTCAGGACCTGTTACTTCGGTATCAACGGGAGATTTGTTGGTGGATGGTGTAGCAGAAAATGTTCAAAGCACTTTGTCGAGTTATACGAGGTTCGGTTCTGGTTTGATTGGTTCTCGGATTAGCACAATTCGGGATGGTTTAGCAGAAGTGGCCAAGGATATGGAAGTTTTTGATGACAGAATGGTTGTTAAGGAAACAGAACTGATATTGGAATTTGCCAAGCTCGAGTCCGCTCTCGGATCAATGCAGACGCAAACGCAATTTCTGAACGCTCAACTGGATGCATTGCAGAATACGATGAAATCGATAACAGGTAGAAAGAAGAAATAATAAGAAATCGTTGATATTATGAGAATAAAACGTCCTGATGCAGATCGCTTAACCGCTTACGAGACTAATAAAACAGAACGGAAAAAAGAGGCAGGCAAACTTGACCGCAATAAAAGGTCGAATTCGGCAGAGAAACCTATATTCGATATCTCTGATGAGTCTCGGCTAATCCAACAGGTACGTGAGGCTCTCGATCGAATGCCAGATGTGCGTCCCGAAATGGAAGAGTTGATGAAGGAACTTCAGCAGAAAATTGACGATGGGACTTATTTGGACGAGGTCTCCGGGCAAGAGGTTTTAGCTGAAATAAAAAAAGCTCTGGCAGAAGAAAGAAATATTTGAACTTCGAGCTTCTGCTTGGATGAATTGGTTAGTCTTAATTAGTGACTTTGTAGATAGCCCGCGAACAGCATCAGAAAGATTTGAGAAACTCAATAAGTCGTATGTTGGTCTTTACCAACTCGGTGGGTTCCTGCCTGAATTGGCTGTTATTGAAGTTTTTGTTGATCACAGTTGATTTTTGAATTATCTTCATTTCTTACTCTCCTTTTGGTTGGTGAACCCAATTACGATAGTATCATTGTGCTATTAACAGGTAGAGTTGTGATTCTTGATATAGTTGTTGTAATCTATCCTCATACTGATTTCTATCTGTCAAATCTTGGTACCAAGAATAGGTTTTTATGTCGTTGGGCTTTTCCTTTCGTAGAACCTGGGAAATCAGTCTAGTTTTTCTTGATTTCGGTTATGCTGGTAATTTTGAATGATTTAGAGGGTCCTTCAGAGAAGTTCCAAGTGCTGTTCCTATTTTGGGGGTAAGATATATAGTGTTTATTCACTGGCTAGGTAATAGTTTGAGGAAGGCTTGGTCGAAGATATAGTTGACAGTTGAGTTAGAGATGATTTTACTTACTACATGTATCGTGCGTTGTGTGAGTGCTAAAGGTGTTTTAGTTATGAATCTAGGTTTTAATAGGCTCTAACTTGGGTTAGATCTGATTGAGCAAATCGTGTGATTTCAATTGATTGAAGGCTCGTACTAAAATTTGACGAATGCGTTCTCGGGAAAGGTTGAATATGTTGCCAACTTCTTGTAAGCTTCTTTCTTCCTCACCATCCAAACCGTATCGTAGTCGCAGGATTTTTTGCTCTCTCTCGGGTAACTCTTTGATCAGTTTCTTGACAATTTTGGTTCTGTTTTTATGTATTAGGTGGATAAGTGGATCCGAATTTGACGTGGATGGCACGCGATCGTGGACTTCAAATTTGTCTTGGGCTATTGGACTGTCGAGCGAAACCGTTTGTGGCGTTATTTGATCGAGTGATTCAACCTGTTGAGTCGACATTCCGCTGATTTTAGCAACTTTATCTGGTTCGGGGTCATGAGTATTGGATTGTAGCAAGTAGTTTCTTGAGCGTTTCAGTTTTCTCAGCTTGTTTAATACATGTGCTGGCAGACGGATTGTACGTCCTCTATCAATTATTGCTTGTTGGATAGTTTGTTGTATCCACCATGAAGCATAAGTGCTGAATTTTACCCCACGTTCCGAGTCAAATCGACTGATAGCCTTGATCAAACCGATGTTTCCTTCTTGAATAAGGTCTGTTAGATCTAAACCGCGACCTTGATACTTTTTGGCAATATGAACGGAAAGTTTCAGGTTTCCTTCAATGATTTTCTCCTTTGCTAAAGAGACCCCAGAAGTTAGGATTTGGATTTTTTTTTGCAAATCTATTGTTTGACTCCACTTTTGTTTTTTATGTTTCTTGCCGTTTTTGTTGTTGAGTTTTTTAAATAACTTTTTGTATTCCTCTATTTGTATTTCCGACTTCTTGATTTTAGCAAAGATATTTAATTCATCTTGGTATGATAAATCTGAAATACGTCCAATCTCACCCAGATAAATGCCAAGTATGTCATTGCTGCGATTAGGCTGAGTGGAGTGATTTGGAAAAGGCGGTAGCTGGTTGTAGCCAATTAATTGTAGGCTTTGGCCGATTTCGTTATCTGGTGGCATAGATTTTCTTAAATCTTCTTACGAATTGCTTAATCTTTTGGATCATTTTATTTTCTGTATTACTAGCAAAATGTGTGCCGATTTCGAGTGGATATGATCGTTGCGTGTTTTCTTAATGGAAAGTTGTATAGTATGAGGTAGAGGTGTCTCTATTATGTTACAGTGTCACTTAGAAGTGTTGGCTTGTTCTCGTTTAAGGCCAAGTGTTTTCATTTTTCGATGAAGAGATTGTCGTGTGAGGCCGATTTCGTCTGCAGTTAATTGGACATTCCAGTTGTTTTTCTGAAATTTTTGTTCAAGAAAAAAACGTTCGAATTTTTGGGATGCTTCTTTAATTGTTTTGGTGTTAATCAAATCTTCGAGTGTGTGTGGCTTTTTATTGGAATTAAGATCCACTTGATCGAATTGCCATGAAGGTAGATCTGTCTCAGATACGTACTCGTTACGGCATGTTATGGTTGCGTATTCAACTACTTTCTCGAGTTCTCTAATATTTCCGTTCCAGCGGTTTGTCTCAAATTTTTTCAATACGTTGGGGGAAAAACCTTGTATTTTTCGTTGTTCAGCGGATTTGATGTATTTTTTCAAAAAGTGATTAGCGAGTAAAAGGATATCTCCTTTTCTTTCACGGAGAGGTGGGAGATCGATAATAAAACTTAGGCGATAGTAGAGGTCAGAGCGAAAAAAACCCTCCTTAGTGGCTTCTAGCAGGTTTCGGTTTGTAGCTGCAATAACGCGAACATCCACTTTCTCGGTGCTTTGTCCAACTCTCTGAATTTCCTTGTAGTCTAGGGCTCGTAGTAGCTTGGGTTGCATGTCTAGAGATAAATCTCCGATTTCATCGAGAAATATTGTTCCTCCGTTTGCCCGCTGAAATTTTCCGATTCGCTGATTGACAGATGTTGCAACCTGTTTTCCGATTCCAAATAGTTCTGCCTCAATGAGTTCTCCTGGGATTGCACTGCAGTTCACCGGAATGAAGGGGCCATTGCATCGATTGCTGTACTGATGGATAGCACGGGCGATGAGGTCTTTACCTGTGCCTGTTTCACCGCAAATAAGGATATCTGCTGTTGATGATGCCACTCGGCCAACTTTTTTCATAACTTCAATCATTGGTTGACTTCGACCGATAATTTCTTCTTCCTCAAATATGTCTGGGATAGCTGGACTGTGTTTTTTGTTTGGACGGTTGAGGATGTCTTTGATCAAACTGATGAGTTCAGTGTAATTGATTGGTTTAGTTATATAGTCGTATACGCCAAGCCCGCTTGTTTCGAGTGCAGTCTGCGAGGAACTATTAGCAGTAACCGTAATTGCTTGTGGTCTTGGTTGAAGGGATCTGCTCTTTTCAAGGATTTTTATGCCCGCTTTTCTGTCGAGCGTGCCCGTTTGGTCTGGCATCCATAGATCAATTAGTATAAGGTCATAACTTGGGTTTTCGTCTAACATTCTGATCGCTTGATTTAAATGATGTGCAAAGTCAATATCTGCATTGATATCTGGTTCCATCTTGATGTGTTTTTCTATGTATTGACAAGTGTGCTTTTCATCATCAGCGATCAAGATTCGTGACTTTCTCATTAGGTTTCTCCAATCGGTAATTCAATTGTAAATGTTGTGCCGCTACCCATTTTGCTGCTAGCCTTAATTGTACCATTATGTTCTTTGATAATATTTTTAGCGTTCATTAACCCCAGTCCTAGACCGTGTGGTTTTGTAGTAAAAAATGGTTCAAAAATCTGGTCGAGATTAGTATCTGGAATACCATATCCATTATCTTCCACAGTAATTATGATTTTGTTTTTTACGTGTACTTTGATTGTAATTTCTCCGTTGATCTGTATTGCTTGACAGGCGTTTCGAATCAGATTTACAAACACCATGCGCATTTTCTCACTGTTTATTTGTATTAATGGAACTATCGGTGAAAGATCAAGGTGAACATCAGTTTTGTGTTTTTGGATTGTTGTTTCAACTTCTTGAATAGCTGAACGTATAATAGGTTCAATCTCTTGCAATTTGAGGTCAAGATGAATGTTGTGGAAGAAGCTAAGCTCGTTTTCAACCATCTCATCAAGCTTTGCGACCCTACCAATAATTGCGTCCATCTCACTGACAATTTCTTGAGTGTTTCTGCGCAGGTTAAGTGGGTCTCCTTTTAAGAAATTGTTACGTATCATCTCGGCAGGTGATTGAATTAGATTTAAGACGTTTCGAAGTTCGTGTCTTACGCGCGCTGTCATGACGCCGAAGACTGCTTCTTTTTCTGATTTGATCAGTTGTTCCTGTGTTGCCCGTAATTCGTGTAATGTTTCTCTTAATCGTGTATGGCCTAAGAATAGACAACTTGAAATTCCGCTTGTTATAATTGCTAGGCTCGCAATTGCAATCTGGATCCAGATTGTTGCTAAGATAAATATTGTAATAGAAAATGATAAGTGTAATATGAACAATCCTGAGGTAAGTAAAAGTTGTGTATGGTAGTTACGGTTATTATGAAATACTAGGATTGATCCGATGCTAGATATAATGGCTAGTATAGCAAGATAGAAAATTTCAGCTTGATAACTTGGCTTCCAGATTAAACTTTGGTTGAGTAGTGAATTCATCAGGTTTGCTCGGAGTTCAAGTGCAGACATTTTTCCAAATGCCGTTTGGGCTTTGGGGGCGTCTGGTGTTGTGACTCCAATTAGAGAAATCTTGTGTTGGAAAGTATCGTTTCTGGCT
Source organism: Candidatus Poribacteria bacterium (assembly GCA_002709695.1). Lineage (GTDB taxonomy): Bacteria > Poribacteria > WGA-4E > WGA-4E > UBA9662 > UBA9662. Next base: position 16,230 of record PAQF01000026.1, on the reverse strand, counting down.
GCCTCTGACGATAGTAATACATCTATAAAAGACATGGCAGGAAAACGCTCAGAATTCTTAATTAAGCGTGGAAAGGTGCGCCCCGTTGCGTCAATTGGAATTTTAATATCCTTACCAGATTTTAATTTCATGCTTAGGAATTTTCCTTTCCAAATGCTCTTTTTTACTTTTATCGTTTCTGGTGGGATGTTGTGTAGTTGACATAGCATTAGCATTTCAAGTGAAAATTGCAGCTTGTTTTTCTGAGTGTTGAAGACCACAAGTTGTCCAGATCTGTAGATGCCGTCTGATTGACTTTCAGGAAAGACGCTAAAGCTTACTGTCTCGGCAGTTCTGAGCATTGTAGGAAGATCAATCCAATTTTTAATACGGGGGATCTCTGTTCGATATTTATCCTCAGCAGTATACAATTGAATGACAAAAAGGTTTTCACCTGGAATCGTGGGACCGTCCCAGTTCCGGTTAAATCTTGCAATTAAACCTGTAGCAGCGGGCTTTGTCGTGTGGAGAGACTCAAGTAGGGAACTGTAGATATATGGTGGCCAAGGAAGTTGCCCAATGCCTTCGGCATTTTGGCTCTTATCGTCGATAGTAATTAAAATAAGTGCGGGGGATACATCCGGTGTACTTATTAGTCGTAACCGTGTATCAAGTGCTCTTAGCTCGATAAGTTGTAATATGTCGAAGTTTCGGATAGCGGCAATCAGGATAAAGGGTAAGAGACTAACTAGGCATATCAATAGATATGTTTTAAACTTTGGGTCACCTGTTAATTTTCCCATTGTACCATGCCGTTATAAAATTTGTTTCTGGTTTTACTCGCACAGGAATTTGGATATGATTTTGATCCTTTTGTTTAACAATTAATTGTTTGTTTGCTGTAATTGTTTTAGCATTAATTGAGGAGATCCCACTGTCGAAAATGATGGTCAATTTTCCCGAATTGTTTGTTGTTAGGTCAACCGGAATTTGGGCATAATGTATTAATTGTGCATACAAAAGAGAATGATTCAGTTTTGGGTTCTGTTTTCTGTTAGCAAGAGTTGGGTTGGCAATGATGGAGTTGTAAATTGTGCGGGCCAGATTAAGATTTTCGCTTGGATAATGATCGGAGTCTTTCACGATGGGTAATTTTGGTAGTAATTGTATGAAATCTGAAGGGGGATGATGAATTTGGAGACGAAGTTTTGCTAGTTGTTCCTTTGTTATATTTTTTGAATCTGATCTTGTGTAGTTCGATAAGTTCGTAGTTTTGTTACCTAGTGGAAGAACATCAACAGTAAGATTTCCGTTAATGGCCTGATTGGTTCGCGTACCAGTTCTGTTTTTGAGTTGCAATCCTTCCTGAACCAAAGTTTCTACCTTAATCTCACGTCCTCCAGATAGTGTTGGCAATAAAGTGCCGTCATTAGCCTTCAAGCGAATCAGGGATCTAGGGGGTAGTCGTAACAGGTCTTTGTCTTCCAGTATTTGATCTTTTTTTAAAAAAAACCAATTCTGAGAATTCGCTGGCAAAATTTCTATTTTACCGAAGGTGAATATGACTTGGTTTTTAGCGGAACATGGTAAACTGGAAGCAATTATGAAAAGCCAAATTATATTTTTGAATTTATTCATGTCATCCTTCTAATCTTTTTTCACTTGAGAAAATTGGTGCAGGACCTCATTTGTGAGATCTATTTCTATTTGTCTTTGAATTTGATTTTCTGGTATAGAGAAAACTTGGGTTCTGCCCTGAATTGAGCTGGCTCCGTATTTTTCCCAACCACTTTCTACGGTTGCTAGTTCTTCAATTGGTTCCTTTTGTAATTGTTCAATAGCCGTTTTCCAGGCTGGAACAAAACCATCTTTGATCATTGTTGTTTCGATAGGTATCCAGACTTGACCATTAATTGCTATATAGACATTAGGTATAGATAGATTTTGAGCTTGTTCGAGTGATACATTTCCTAGATTAAAAGCCATCATTACATGTTTAGGGAATTGAATTAATGCTGTATTGATACCCACAGATTCTAGAATTGAGCAGTAAAGTACCGTGCTATCATCGCAGTCTCCAAAGGTGCTGGATTTACTTTGGGTTTCTTTCGCAACAGCAAATCGCTGTAGCATTTCATGAGGATGTTGGATTTCATCTATTGCTCCACTTTCCAGCGGTATATTTGGATCAGTAGCGTAAAAAATGCCTTGCAAAGAATTGAACGATAGCATGGCCCAAAGTAAGTTTTCTGGGAGCCTTCTTTTCCATATTTTAATTTTATCTTGAAACTTGGTGCGAATTTGGTTGATAAAATCTCGGACTACCAAGTTATTTGATGAGATAAAAGATGATAGCTTTGATATGTCGTCAAGTAAAGTCATTTTGTTGTCGTGTAGAATGATTGTTGTTGATATCGTTTTGGATGCTGTCCCTCCATTTTCTGATACCCGAATGCGTGTTTCTACTGGGTGCGTTCGAGTTAATTCGACTGCTTGACGCGTCAAGACAATTTGTCGAATTGGTACTGAAACCCGAGTCATGGGTGGTAACTGGATGTTAGTTGCAACTTCTGTGCCATTTTTACTGACAAAATCATCGACAAAAATTTCAATTCGGATCGAAATCGTTTTCCGGCTCGTGTTTTTCAGCCAAATTCGGCCGATTGTATCTTGGGGCAGAATTGGAAAGTAACGATTTAAATCATCATTTGTCAGGTTGGGAGGTGTGTTTGGGTTATCCAGTATGATTACTTTTGCTTCACGGTTTGGACGGGCATAGAAATTATAATGTGTGGGGAAGATATCGCGAATTCGTACTTGTTCAATTTGAATTGGCAATTTCCTGAAATCGAAATTAATCGAAAGACTCACATAAGCTGTTGTTGGCAGGGTTTTAGGTATTAAATAGGCAAGATTTAAGAACGTCGATTTATATCTGATGCCGCCTCCTAAGGTATAGGTTGGGAGTATTTCGCCGTGGAAGTCAGTTTGTAGACCCGCACGAATCATGAATCGAGGATTTGGTGAAAATTCCGCTCCGAAATGGAAACGATCAGTGAAATCGGTAGCAATTAGCCACTGTGTACTGGGTCGATATGCAAGTCCAAACTTGTAAGCCGTTGAGAACACTTTTTCATTAATGCCACTGTTATGGCGAATCCATGTTCCCCGTTGGATTCCTTGTCCCGTTCCGAATCCAATGAAGTCTTGTACAAAAAGACCAAGGTTGATGTTATTAATCGATTTGAGAAAAATACCAAGATCACTACCCCAACCGATGTCGGATCCAACTTTTTGCAAATCCAAGCTGACCATGTTGCTTAGATACTTTAGATTTGCTCCCACTGATATAAGATTATTCAGTTTATAACTATAGGAAAAGTGAAAGCTGTTGTGGTTGACAGAAAGTTCATCATCGTCAAGTCTAATTTGGCCCCAATCTATTCCGATTGCTGCTCGTTCAGTACGGGGCAAGACAAGGCTTAAATGATTATGTTTTAGTTGGCCGAACAGCTTGGATGGACTTTGATTGAATTCAAAAGTGTATGCTTCAGTTTCTGCTATACCTCCAGGATTTCGGCGAATGGAAGTACTGCCTTCCGCGATAGCAACGAACGCCCCTCCCATACCGATTGGTCGGGCACCTATTTCTGGGAGTTCTTCCTTAGAGAAGGATAGCAACCCTTGTGACAAGATGAAAATAGCAAAATAGCAAAATAGCGTTTGATTTGACTTTATCATCTTTATAATGATATATACTATGGCGATTTAGAGGTTTTGTCAAGTCTACATGGAGAGTACGAAATTGGGGGATGTGAAACTCAATCAACTGTCATGTTCACATAAGATCATTATTAGTTTTTTTGTTTTAATGATGGGATATTCTTACTTATTTGCTTTGCTTAATTTGCAAATTAATACGCGACAGGCAGACGGAGATACAAGTGGTTTGGGATTAGCTACAATTCGTGATATTGAGATCACTTATCGAGGAAATCGAGGGGAATCCTTGCTTGTTAGCAAGATTAATGGTTCTATGGAACAGTATTTGTCAACTCAAGAGGAAAAGGTATTAATAGAAGAGTGGGTTTCGCAGGGTCGTACAGAGCAAGGGTATCAGGAGATCCAGTATATATTTGAAGACAATTGTGTTCGATGTCACCCTTATGATGAAAAACCAGATTATCCATTAGAAACTTATGATCAGGTTTATGCTTCAGCACAACCTGATATGGGACCGTCAATTGGGAAGTTAGCGCGATTTACACACTATCATGCTTTTGGATTTACTGTTTTCTCGTTTTTACTTTCGATGGTTTTTTTATTTACCTCCTTCAGTCCTCCTATCCGTTTGTTTGTTGCAGCCCTTCCATTTATAGCGATGTTTATCGACATTACGTCTTGGTGGTTAACTCGTTTGATTAGTTCGATCTTTGCTTACACTGTGTATCTTGGTGGTATGTTGATGGCAATTTCGTTAGCAGTTATTATCATTGGTTCTATATACGATATTTGGTTTTCCCCGGTTACTGAATGATTAGATGTTGTTCTGGGTGTAGTAGTTCGTCTAACTTGCTAACATCGGTTGTTGGCAGTTGGCAAGCATAATTTTGGCAGACGTAGATTGTCGTTTTTCCTGCAATTGATGTCTTGTTGGCTAGTAGTGGAATCAGTTCCTCAATTTTTTGTTTGTCTTTTGCATTTGGATTTAGTAGGGCAATTACTTTGTTAGGCACAAAGCGACGGTTGATATTTCTTAGAATCTCCTGTGTTTGCTTGCTTGAAGGGTCTCCGATGATAGCAATTTCCTTGGGGGTGTCAATTAGGAAATCAACTCCGCATAGCATCTGAGCTGATCCAGATGGAGCAGTCTTCATATTGTCATTATAGAGTGCGAACGTGGTTTCTGCTTTCTCTTTCAAGTCGGGTTGGTTGAGAAGTATAGCTAGTCGCAACAAAACATGAACAGCCATTGAAGCACCGGATGGTGTCGCGCCGTCGTAAGCTGATTTGGAGCGAACAATCAGCTTTGGATGGTCTTTCCCTGTAAAGAAAAATCCTCCGTTTTCGGTGTCCCAAAACTGGTCGATCATGATTTGATTAAGTCGATTCGCTTCTGTTAGCCAGTAGGGATCAAAGTTGGCCTGATAGAGTTCGATTAGGCCCGTAATAAAGTAGGAATAATCTTCTAAACAGGCGTTCAGATGACTTTTACCAGCTCGGTGAGTTCGTAGCAAATGCCCGTTCTTCTGCACTAGTTTAGTCAAAATGAATTTAGCAGACTTTTCGGCTGCTTCCAGATACTGTGGTTCACCCAAGATTCGGTAAGCAAGGCTCATGCTGCGAATCATCAAGCCGTTCCAACTGGTTAGGATTTTATCGTCTAGGCCAGGTTTGATTCGTTTGTCTCTGACATCAAAAAGTTTCTTTTGGCACCTGTCCAGAATATTGAGCAAATCAGTTTGATTGATATTTGTTTTTTTGATGTATAGATCCACTGGAGTTTTGATCCAAGGAATGTTTTTGTGTTCAAAGTTGCCTTGATCGGTGATATCGTAGAAATCGCAGAAAATTTTCGCCTCAGCCTGGTCGAGAATCTGTTCAATTTCCTCCAGCGTCCAGACAAAGAATTTTCCTTCTACACCTTCACTGTCGGCATCTTGAGTAGAATAGAACCCACCGTTTTGCTGGTCGTACATTTCGCGTAAAATGTAGTTTAATGTTTCTTCAGCGATTTCTCGGTAGAAAGATTTTTTGGTGGCTTGGAATGCTTCCAAATAAGCAACTGTGAGAAGCGAGTTATCGTAGAGCATTTTCTCGAAGTGAGGAACCAGCCATATTTCGTCAGTCGAATACCGGTGAAATCCACCTCCGAGTTGATCGTACATTCCGCCTTGTGCCATCTTTTCCAAGGTGAATTCGACTATATGCAATGCTCGCGAGTTTCCTGACTTTTTCCAGTATCTCAATAATAAACTCAATCCCATTCCAGGTGGGAATTTTGGTGCTTGGCCGAATCCTCCATGCTGGCTGTCAAATGTATTTTGGTAGTGATAGAAAGCTTGTTCGATAATCTTGTTATCCAACGATAGATCTTTTACACTTGTAGGATTAGAAATTTGTTTGATGTGAGCCACCAATTTCTCTGCTTGTTCATCAATTTCTGTCCGTTTGCTTCGGTAGGCGTCTTCAACAGCTATCAGCAGTTTTGGAAAGCCTGGACGCCCATATCGATCTTCAGGAGGAAAGTAGGTTCCACCGTAAAATGGTTTCAGCTCTGGTGTCAAAAAAACTGTCATAGGCCAACCACCCGAACCTGTCATGATTTGAACGGCACTCATGTAGATTTCATCCAGATCAGGTCGTTCTTCTCGATCGACTTTGATGTTGATATAATATTTATTCATGATGGTAGCAATTTTTTCGTTTTCGAAAGATTCTCGTTCCATGACGTGACACCAGTGGCACGCAGAATAACCAATGCTTAGCAGAATTGGTTTGTCTAGTTCTTTGGCTAAGTTTAGTGCTTCTTCGCCCCAAGGGTACCAATCTACGGGATTGTGAGCGTGTTGTAAAAGATAGGGACTAGTCTCGTCGATCAATCGATTCGTGTGTTTGGAAGTATTTTGCATGTTCAAAGTAATGCTTTGGTAGTGGAGTTTTTGAAGAGTGAATTTACGGAATTTCACCTGCAATTTCATAATACTTATGATGGGATTATATCATCTCCTTGAAGGAATGAAAAATCTGTTTTGCTGAATTATGTTTCATTAATTTCTGTCTTGGCTCTATCTGAAATTTGTATTATGGTAACTGTGCATGGATTTCCACTTATGATATACTGAGAATTGCTTTTCTGAAGTGTGTCCCTTTAGTTGGAATTGTTGTTGGTGCGTGTAAAGGACTATTTTGTATGTTGTTACCAAAGTCAAAATCGCAAAATATGAATTGAAATGTGTATGCAGACAAATTTGAATCGATCTTCTGGTTCTTCGTCAGGTCATCAGATCATTCACTGGGATGAAGATGATAAGATCTCACATTTATCTTTGCAAGCTAGGCGTGTGGTGCAAGTTGCCTGTGAATATGCTGATCGATTTACTGACCCAGAAACAGGTATGGTAGAGGGAGATGAGCACCCAGGACCAAATACCAGATCCAGCTTATACTGTGCTATTGCATTCTTATTGAGCACAGAGCCAAAAAGGATTAAAGCTGGTAAAGAGCTATTGAGAAAAATCGGTAGTGCTGGAGGGCATTTCAACATGATGGCTGAAGCCTTGGCACTTGCTCAAATAAATCCGCTCCTGGATGATGAAGATCGGAAAAATTTTCATCAGGCTATTCGAGGTTTTATTGACTCTGGTGGTGAGGATATTATAGCGGGCAGAAATATTAATATCCCTCTTGGTAATTGGACTGGGCGAATTATAGCAGGTGTGATGTTTGATAGGCCTGATCATGTTGATCGGGGAATCAAAGCACTTGAAAAATTAACGGATATGGTGGCTGCACATGGCACTATTCCGGAGTTTAATAGTCCTACTTATCATCCAGTAACGCTAATTTTACTGCGGATTATCTGTTTGTTTGGTGAAAAACGGACTATTCATTTGGCTGAAAAGTTGGAACATCACCTCTGGTCTGAGATGGCTTGGCGATGGCACCCTAGGATAAAGCAACTGGGTGGGCCATGGAGTCGTGCTTATCATGATAGTCTATTTGGGGGTTCGGGCCTTGTCCTGATGTTGGCTGATATGATGTGGGGAGCTTTTTACGATAAAGAGGTTGCTTATGATTATCAGCATGGGCATGACCATGCTTATGGTGGTATTCTCCCATTATTGGCGCATTGTCACCCAGTTGATGTTAGTGAGATTGCTTTAAGGAAAAAATTGCCAGTTACCATTGTAGCTTCGGCTGAGCAGGCTATGGTCAAATTGGGAAACGAAGATGTTCTGACATGGATTCCCGGGGGGATTGCTAAACTCACAACTTGGATGGATGATAACCTTGCGGTTGGAACAGCATCTCAAACTCATGTACATGGCATGCAAAACGGTAATTATATTGCTCAATGGACGCGAACGGGCAAACCTGTAGAGAGATTATTGGATTTGGGGCAGGCATTTTCTCGATTTGTCCAAAATGGTAAAAGGCCAGGGACAGATGTTAGAAACCTGTATCGGAATCATCATCATGGAGGTGATTTTGATATTGGTCCTAAGCTATGGGGTGATGATGGCCGTCCCTTTGCTATGCAGTCAGGGCCAACGGCATTGATCTTATATTTGCCAAAGAGACAAGAAAGGTGGACTGTGCAGACGCTAGAAGCGTTTATGGTTTTTCCTAGATTAAACACTATTGACGAAATCATTATCAATGGTATTCAGTCGGTTGATAATTATCAGGGATTGGCTGAGGATACGGTTGTTGTCCGAAGTGGTAATGCGTCAATGGGGCTTCGTTTTGTTGCTTGTGACCCTGAACTTACGACCCCGAACTTGGTGGTTGAACGCCGAAACGATCATCTTTTTGTTGGATTACGTCTTGTTGAGTTTAATGATATGTGTGAGTTGCCTGAATCAATTTATCGTCGTTATGGGGCTACGATTGGTGCTGAACTTCGCTATACGCCGGAGGAAAAGGACGTGAAGAGGTTGATCGATGATTTGTCTGTTGCGCGATTAACTGATCAATGGGAGATGGCAACCTTTGGTGGTCCTCAAGAGGTAGAGTTCCAAATTAGCACAACTCGGTTATACGGACGTTTTGACCCAATTTCGGAAAGTTGGTTACGCCAAACAGTTACGGAGCCAGATGGTTATATCCAGAAAATCCAGTTTATTGAGTAACAATTCTAAAAGGGTGTAAGGAAAAATTTATGGTAGATCAACATAATATCGTTGGGGTTGATGTGCAAAAACTATCATCCTGGCCGAAACCCGTTGACTATTTAGGTATGGTAATGATACCTGGTGGAACCTTTGAAATGGGTGGTCGTGAAGGGGATAACGAACAACCTATCCATACTGTCGAAATTTCAGATTTTTATATGGACATTAGCCCGGTAACTGTTGGTCAGTATCGTCAATTCGTTGAAGAAACTGGATACAAAACGCCTAATTGGCGTGATATTCTAATCGATTCTCCCACCGATGACCATCCAATTATTTACGTAAATTGGCATGATGCAATGGCTTATGCCCATTGGGTTAAGAAAAGATTGCCAACGGAGGGAGAATGGGAATATGCTGCCCGTGGTGGCTTAGATCAAGCTGAATTTCCTTGGGTGAATTCAGGTGCAGATCCACATAATAGTTCTGAGTATGCTAATTATTATGGAACAGTTCGTCAAACAAATGTCGGTGGAACTTATCCGGCTAATGGTTATGGCCTAAATGATATGGCGGGGAACGTTTGGGAATGGTGTTTGGACGCTTATGAAAAAGGCTTCTATGCTAGAAGTCCACAACGGGATCCGTTGGCTATTGGAGAAGATGAAACAGATGGGAATTTGATGAAACGTATGTATCGAGTAGTGCGTGGCGGAAGTTGGAATAACTATTTTAGTGCGCTTCGTGTGGCGTTCCGTGGATACCAAGATTCTTCACGTGATTATGATTATAATGGTTTTCGATGTGTTTGCAGTGTTGTTTAGCGAATGATATTAGGAGGGCAGATGGACAATTCACCAGTTTTGTCGGCAGGTCAAGTCAGTTTTTTTAAAGAGAATGGATACCTAATTTTGGAGAACTGTATTGAACCAGACCTCTTGGCAGCTTGGCAGGAACAGTTTTGGTGGTGTTTAAGTGCAAAATTTGATGATCCCGATAGTTGGCCTACTGATCAAACTTTTATTGGTCGATGGCGTTTTACCCCTCCTTGCCCGAATATTGGTGCTGTTCCTATGGTTCAAGCTGCTGTTGATCAGTTGAGTGGTGGTAATTTTATTGGAGGGGGAGGAGCACCGATTATAAAATGGCCTAATTCTAGTGGCCAATGGTCCTTACCGAGAAGCAGTCATATTGATGGTTATGGCCCACCATCTCAGCATCCTGAAGGTGGTTTAGTTCTTGGCGCACTCGCGAATCTCCATGATGTTGAGTCGAAAGGTGGGTGTTTTATATATTGGCCAGGTAGCCATCTGTCAACACACGACTATTTTGTTCGTCATCCGGAACAAATTAATGGTAGTTTTCTAGATAACGAAGGTTGGAATTATACTGAATTCTCTAAAGGATCTACTGAAGGACCTACTGAATTTTATGCTCCTGCGGGTACTGTTATACTGTGGCATGGGTTTATGTGCCATAATGGATCGCCAAATGTGAATACTACTCCCCGGATTGGGATCTTTGGTCGTTGGCACTATAAAAAGCTTGAAGAGATGCGATATGATATTTTGGATGATCTCTGGAAGCACTGGGCCGTTTAATTTTACAATTATAGCTTAAGTTTATTAGTGATCTCTGGGATTGACTTCAACGAGGTCTTAGTTGGGTTTCAAGTTTATGAATGCGCTGTCAAAAAAGGAAATCCTTTTCTTTAAAGAAGAAGGCTATTTGATTAAACGGGATGTCCTTGATTCCAGACTGATGGCCTATGCACGTGATCGGTTGTGGGAGGCCGCACCTTCGCAACTAAAGCGTGATCAGCCTGAAACTTGGATTGGTCCGTTCGAAGAGAAATGTGAAGATCAGATGTCTTATCGATCTGGGCACCGGTGGAATTATCGTCAACTTGGTGGTGAACCTTGGATGATTGAACTTTTGCCTAAAAATCCGATAGTATGGCATATGGCAGAGCAACTTTTGGGTAGAGGTACGTTGTGTGAGCCAGATCGAGTTCGCGGCATTTATTGTACTTTACCCTATGGTAATGTGCCGAAGAAATCAAGTGGTTGTCACGTTGATGGGCATCCATTTCATCTTGGTGTTGTTGGTTATATTGACGATGTTCCTTCAGAAGGTGGCGGTTTTATGGTTTGGCCAAAAAGTCACCTGAAGTTTTATTATGATTTCCACTCTCAGTATAGGACAGAGCCGACCGACCAGTATGAAAAAGATCGGGCTTTTTTCAGTCAAAAGACGGGTGTTGATTGCTACGGTCGAGCTGGTGACATCGTCTTTTGGCATCATCGTATTGGCCATGCTGCTAGTCATAATTATTCTAGTCAGATTCGGCAGGCAATATTGTATGATTTTAGAAAGCAGGAGATTGAACATACAATGGAGGAGCCTCCTTGTCAGGATATGTGGCGGGATTGGTTGGGAGTTGAAGATGGTGATTGATTCAAGAGTCGTTTTAGACTCCCTTGTCTTGAGTTCCCTCCTTAGAGTTGAGTGAGGGGGGGCGAGGAGTACCTAAAATGTTAGTTCGAGATCAATTCAGTAGAACTCAATTGTGATAAGTGAGGATCGTAATTACACCCGAACTTAAACTGTGTTGAGTAGGTTCGGTTATGTTGGATTTAGGTTCATATATTTGTCAAAACTTCAAGTTTTTTGGTGAGTATAACTCATCTTCACACGATTACTTTCATAGACTGAGAAACAGTCCAATCAAAATCTGCCCATTTCGAAGGTTCTTGGGAAATAGCCTCAAAACCCTGCCAAACCTTAGTTGTAATGGATTGCATCCCTTATTAGTTCGATTAGGTGTAGTGGTTCTTTACCTGTGCCATGCTTAATTTGTTCGCGACAAGAAACACCTGAGATCGCTACTTCAAAATCTCCATGCTTGGCGTTAATTTGGTCGAAAAGACGAAGCTTTCCAATCTTCATTGAGAGGTCATAGTGCTCGGTTTCGTAACCGAACGAACCTGCCATGCCGCAACAGCTGGAGTCGATTGTTTCAACATTGTAGTTTGATGGTAGGTCTAGAACTTTTGACGATGGCTGGATGCCGACTAGAGCACGTTGGTGACAATGTCCGTGTAGAAGTATATCTTTTGGATTCTCGGTGAAATCTAGATTTAGTTCATCCTTTTCATGGCAATTTATAATAAATTCTTCAATCATGAAGGTGTTTTCTGCCACTAGTTTGGATTTGTCTCCAGGAATCAGATCGATATAATCGTCGGTTAATGTTGAAATGCAGCTCGGTTCACAACCAATAATCGGGATGCCCTTTTCAGCGTAGGGTAGCAAACAGTCGATATTGTATTGGGCATTGTCGATAGCTTGCCTGATCATGCCTTTTGAAATCATAGGGCGTCCACAGCATTTCTTCTGAGATAGAATGATGTCAAAGCCTGCTGCTTCTAACACTTCAACTGTGGCTTTTCCGACCTGTGGATAGTTGTAGTTCATGAAAGTATCGTGGAAAAGAACCACTGTCTTAGATCTCAAAGGCGTTTCTTTTTCTGTCTGGCGATCAGTAAACCATTTTTCGAAGGGCTGACGGACGAAATTTGGCAGTGATCGACGCTGGTCAATACCAAATAGCTTTGCCGTCATCCATTTGGAGGTTTCTGTATTCATCATCCAGTTTGATATTGGTGCTAATGCCGAACCAATTGCACTCAATTGGGCTATATTCCCAAACAGCAAGTTTCGTAATGGTAGGCCATGCTGATCGTAATATTGGGCTAAAAATTCGTACTTGATCTTGGCCATATCCACGTTGGAAGGGCATTCTGATTTACAAGCCTTACACTCTAAGCAGAGATCTAGTACCTCATAGAGTGATTTGCTTTTAAAATGGTCTTGTGGTAATTCACCAGAGATGATGTTCCTGAGTGCGTTGGCGCGTCCGCGAGTACTATGCGTTTCTTCTCGTGTTCCTATGAAGGATGGACACATGGTTCCGGTCAGTGTCTTTCGGCAAGCGCCTACTCCGTTGCACATTTCAATGGCACGTCCGAATCCTCCTTGGCTGGAAAAGTCAAAGTAAGTGTCAATCTGGATAGTGTTATATTTAGGACCGAACCGAAGGTTTTCCGTCATTAGTGGAGCATCCACAATCTTACCTGGGTTCATAATGCCTGTTGGGTCAAACGCTTGTTTGATTTCTCGAAAGGCTTGGTAGATCTCAGGGCCGAACATACTTTTTATCCATTCGCTACGCACGTATCCATCACCATGTTCTCCACTCATGGCACCTCCCAGTTCTATCAGTAGATCTCGGACTTGACTAGCAATAGAGTGCATTTTTTTGATATCCGATTCAGATTTGAGATTAATCACTGGACGGTTGTGTAAAAGCCCTACGCTAGCATGGGCATAGTAAGCCGCTGTTGTGTCATGATCCTCTACGATCTTAGCAAAACGGCGAACATATTCTGGTAAATGCTCAATTGGTACAGCAGCATCTTCTACAAATCCAACTGGTTTATGATCGCCTTTCATACCCATTAGCAACCCGAGTCCCGCTTTCCGTGTTTCCCATACTCTATTTTTTTCGTCTGCGGTTAAGCATCGGACGAAAGCGTAGCCTAACTCAAGTGATTTCATCCGTTTCTCTAGAATTTCGAGTTGATTTAACAGTTCTTCTTCCGTTTCACCGTAGAATTCAACCGCTAGGATTGCTTCAGGGTTTCCTTTAATAAAGTTGCTAACTCTTGAGAATTCTAAGGATTCTTTAGTCATGTTGATGATAGTATCGTCTATTAATTCAACAGCAGTTGGATGGCATTCGAGAATCGGCTGAACGGCTTCCATCGCTTCGATTACTGTTTCAAAATGAATGACGTTAAGTGCCGTCATCTTGGGAGTTGGTACCAAGTTGATTTTGGCTTCAGTCACAGTAGCCAAAGTGCCTTCCGATCCTACAATTATTTTGGCTAGATTGAATGGTCGATTGTTGTCGCATCCATCTCTACGGTATGGTGTCATCTCTTTTGAGCCGGCGTTTGGTATAAACTCATCGAGATTATAGCCTGCTACTCGCCTTAGTATTTTCGGGTACCTTGAACGAATTTCTTCTTTATGTTCTTCAGCGAGGCGGCAGATTTCACGATAGATGTAGGCTTCGTTGGTATTACCTTCTTTTTTGTCTTTTAGTTCGGCTAGTGAGATTGGTTCGGCTACAATCTCCTCGCCATTGGAAAGGATTAGATCGAGTGACATTACATGATCGATTGTTTTTCCGTAGATCACCGAATGGGAGCCAGCCGAGTTGTTTCCAATGGTTCCTCCGACGTTGGCACGGTTGCTGGTAGCCACGTCTGGTGCGTACATCAAACCATGTGATTTTAAGTGGTGATTTAGTTCATCTAGAACTATACCTGGTTGAACTTTCGCCCAGTTTTCTCTCACGTTGACCTCGATAATCTTGTTCATATACTTGGATGTATCGATGACAATGGCTTTCCCAACAGTTTGCCCCGCCAAACTGGTTCCACCGCCACGAGGAAGAACTGGGACATTTTGATCATAACAAATTTGAATTGTCCTCAGTATGTCGGTCTTATGGAGTGGGATGACCACACCAATGGGTTCGATCTGATAAAGACTGGCATCTGTGCTATAAAGTGCTTTGGAATACAGATCGAATCGGACTTCCCCTTCAATCTGTTCAGATAAGAGTTGTTGGAGTAAACTGTTCATATCTATCCTTTGAATTTTATTCCCGAATAAATCGTCTAATATTCCAAGACTATCTATTACAGTACCACATTTCCTCATTGTACATGGTCAGTTCATTGGTTCCTCTATGTATTCTGACACACATGGCATTATAGGTAAAGCTATCCTTATATTGTATAATGTGGCAGACAACAATCAAAACTTGAATTGATTTACTCGTGGGGCTTTGGTACGTAAATTCCTGTTAATGCTAGTGTGATAATGACAAAATTGGATGGAGAAAGGGTAATATCGATATGATCTCGATTCTACCTGATAGGTTTGAAAAAAGTTGATACTGGTTAGGAATTAGAGTCCTAAAAGATACTCAGTATGTTCATCAAGTGCAACTGAATGCCTTTTCGCATAGTTGTTAGACAAAAAAGCATTTGGTCAGTTTTGGGGAGTATATTAAGCTTGTTTCAAGCATGTTCCATCTAGTTGATAACGGTAATCCGTAGCATTGAACTAGATGTGCATAGTAGGGTGCCGACCTTCCACTAAATTACGAAAAGAATTACTAGAGATTTTATGGATAGGATATCTGGAATCCGAAAGTCTTCATTTTTTTTGTCCTACTGCATATTCTCACTTGGAACTCTTAATCGCACCCCATGTGATTGTGAGTTTCTCGTCCGCATCAACAGCCTCAGGTTCTAAATCTCCATCTTTTACTTCTGCTACAGTTTTGGCCAAGGCATGAGCCTCTTTTTCACCACCTACACCAAAGGCGACCCAGTAAACAAGCGGATCACTGGTCTGACCTTTTTTCAATTGTTTGCCTTGAGCATCTTGTTGGAGGTCCATCCGAGTGCCGTGCAATCTGGCTTGGGCTGTTGGGTATATGGCGTAAAGAGCGGAAAAGTTACTATCGATCCAGAAAGTGTTATGGGCAAAAGGGCCTTTATCTCCTTTACTATCCCATTTTTTCATGCCGTCAACAGGTGTGACTTCGTACATCGGTTCGTGACCGTGAGAGAACGATGCAACAGCTTTCTTGGCTTTTACGGTTATTTCATGCTTGATCAGAGGTGTACCATCCCAAAAAGTAGCAACGCAAGTATACTCTTTGGAAGCGCCATCATTGGAAACAAATTCTACCTTGGCCATTGTTTTTTTTTGATTGAGTATCTTAAAGTCAATCAGGTTTCCCCAATCTTTCCAACCAGCATAGTTAGCGGAATGATAGAGTCGGCGCCCTATTTTGTTATCAAAAAGTACCTTGCCTTTAACGAGAGCTACCATGTACCCCATTTGTGCTCCTGTTTTCCAGTGGACCTCGTAGGTATCAGTTTTGATTTTAATGAACGCATCTCCTTTTTTACCCTCGATTGTAACAGCTGCCGAACTGAAATTCGTCCATATCATCAGAAGCATTAGTGGGACAATTGAGAAGAACAGTACTTTTTTCATAGCAACTTTTTCCATTATTTGTTTGAAAATTTATTTTGGATAAAAATCGAGAATCCCGTCTATAAAGTACCCTTGAGACGGGATTCTCAATCGTAACTAAATCTAACTGGTTTCAGTTCAAATCTTGTTCCTACCGAACGTCTTTAATGGCCCCCCAGGTGATTGAGAGTTTCCCACTAGCATCAACAGTTGTCAGGTTTTTTGGGCCTCCTGTCGCTACCTCATCGGCTAAAGCATGGGCTTCTGCCTTTCCACCAGGAGCGAAGGC
>PAQF01000025.1 GCA_002709695.1 Candidatus Poribacteria bacterium | reverse complement strand
AGTGCAATATGAGTTTGGTTTAGCTCTAAACTTTGTTTAGTGGTCTGAATTCATGTTCATCTGCATTCAGACATAACAAGAGTGGGTTGATTCTTCGGATATTTCGCATCTTTTTACTCCTGCATGGATAGTAAAGCTGGTTAAGCAATGGACAGAAGAGAATTTGGTGGAGTTAGATTTAAATGAGGTTAGGATATGTCAAAGTGGGCATCTGAATTTGTAAATACGAATGGAATCCAAATTCATTTTAACCGCACCAGTGGTGGAGGTAAACCTCTAATTTTGGTTCATGGAATTACCGATAATGGTTTGTGTTGGACACGTTTGGCCAAATCGTTGGAACCTGAATATGATATTATCATGATTGATGCTCGTGGCCATGGACATTCTGATACATGTGAGAAAGGGTATCAGAAACAGGAGCATGCGGCGGATTTGGCAGGATTAATTGAAACTCTTAAACTTGATAAACCAAGTTTGATTGGCCATTCTATGGGTGGCTCAAATGTCGCAGTGTTGGCAGGTAATTATCCGGATCTAGTCGATAAAATCATTTTGGAGGATCCTCCTTGGCGATCAAGTTCCAGTGTCTCAACCCAAGAGAAAAATACCATAATCACAAATTGGCGACAGGATATCGTTGAGACTCGTAAAAAAACGCGAGAGGATATTATGGAGTATGGTCGTATTCACAATCCTACTTGGGATGAGATTGAGTTTGGTCCTTGGGCTGATAGCAAAAAACTGGTCAACCCTGATGTCTTAGGATTTCTTTCAGAGACGACTTCTTGGCAAGAAGATGTACAAAAGATTAAGTGCTCATCTTTATTACTTACAGCTGATGTTGACCGTGGTGCTATTGTTTCTCCGGAGGTTGCGAAAAGTGTTGTCGTGTCCAATGTGAACTTTCAAATGGTACATATTGAAGGTGCAGGACACAATATCCGCCGTGAACAATTTGAAAAATATGTTGAGCTGATTAGAGGTTTTTTGCCTGATACTGGTGGCTCCAAATGGTAGGGGGGGTTAGAGATTCTCATTTAGTTGATCAACAGACGTTGTTCTGAAAAATTGAAAATTCCCTTTAGTCTTTCAACCCCAACGTTGTTCTGGAGGGTTAAATAGAAACCCGTGAAATAGCTGGCGCCGTTTGGATGGTAAATCGTTGTAGAATTCCTGATTATACCCCCAGTGTTCTTGTGAGGCAATCATCCAAGGATGTTCGTAGGCGTAGTATAGCATGATGCGCTTGCCGTCATCTTTGGTCCAAGGGCCACTGGAGTGCCAGAGTGCGTTGTGAAATAAGATAGCAGTACCAGCAGGAGCACAAATTTGTATGGCTCCTGGGAATAAATCCATGTTTTGTAAATCTTCGGGATCTGGATTATATTCTGCTTTGTGGCTGCCTGGGACGACGCATAGATTTCCTTGCCCCGGCTCTGTCATGTCAGTTAAGTAATATCCGATTTTTAGTTGCAAAAAAGGAATTGGTGTTCCTAGCCGACGATAACCTTCATCATGTCCGTCGATGTGCCACACCATATTACGTCCTTTAGGTGCATATTCAACAATTGCGTCGGATGCATGATGATGCGGTTTTTCATTAAGAAACCCTATTATATATGGCCATATTTCAGGCAGATCAATCATGTCTAGGAAGAGTGGATCATCGTCTAAAATATAAAATATTCTCGTGTTGTCTCCATCAATGCTGGTCATGCCAGTTTTTGTCGTTCCATTTTTCTCAGCGTTACGTCGTTGCTCAATGACCTGATGAAGTTTATCGAGTAATATCTCAACATGATTTTCTTTAAGTAAATTTTCTAAGACTAAGTAGCCATTGTTATCGAAAAAAAAACGCTCAGAAGTTGTTGGATTAGTCTTATTTGGCATCTTTTTCTCCTAAACCAAGGTTGGTTGCACTTGGGGGCCTTGACGAATTTCATGCTTTTGATTATAAAGTGTAGAAGTAATTATATTTTAGTTGATTTGGATAGGATGCATTATCTATTCTATTTCTTTGTATATTGTAGGATCAATTAATAATCATGTCAAATCCTAAAATTGCGAAACACCTTTGTTGTGTGTGAGCTTTGATTTTAGTCATAGTTGTTTTTTTATCGTCGTCGTGTCGTCGCATATGTTGACAAGATTTTTCTAGTTATTTTCTCTGGTTTTTTGCTTTTCATGATTTTGAATGTCGATTTATGTTGTTAAATGATGTCATTGACTTGTTTGGATCTTTGTTTAGAGTGAGTATTTTCCTTTAGACAGGTGATCAGTAGATTAACAAGGGAACCCCCCGTAGAACAAAGAGTCTGAATTACTGCTGATTTTGGAAACTTCACATCTTGGTGGGAGACTGTGATAGGGATTGGGGTGACGCCAGCAAGAGCGGAGATTCTTTGTTTGATATCTATTTTGCCAAGCCATGTGGATTGAAAACTTGGAAATTATTATTCTTCAATATGTGCACTTGTTGGATGAAAACTGTTTACGCGCAGTTTTTGGGTTCTAATTGCATGGAAATTGAATTTGTTAAGGAAGAATGGAACGACCTGAATGAAGATAACAAGAGTTTGAATTATTAACTAACAGAGAACCTATTTATTTAGCGGAACCATGGCGTCCAGCTTGGAGAGAGCCCGACGGTGAGTATGCAACTAACTTTAGCCTTTCTCTATATAAGGTTTATACTGATCAAGGAATTATCGGCTATGGTCCAAATTGGGTGGTGACCCTGAGTTACTTCGTGGGCTGAATCCATTTCATGTGGGGCAGTTTTGGTCTGATCATATGGGTGGCAGGCGAGCGGGGAATTCGGGGAAAAGAGCCGCGGGGCTTGAAATAGCACTCTGGGATATCATTGGTAAAGCAACTCAACAGCCGGTTTTTCAATTGCTTGGTGCTAGTCGCCAGAAGATTCCCGTGTATGCCGCGACCAGTCGATTACTTGAGATTAACCAACATATTGAGCAGGTTAAATCAATGATCAATCTTGGTTTTAAGGCCCTTAAATTGAGATTCCATCGTCCTGACCCTTGGTCTGATGTAGAAGTGGTAGAAGCTATCAGGAATGAAGTTGGGGATACTATTGAGCTTTTGGTTGATGCGAATCAAAATAATTTCTCGAAAGGCTACAAGTTCTGGTCGAGGCGAATCGCAAAACAAGTGGCTAGAGAATTAGATTTGTTAAATGTTTATTTTTTGGAGGAACCTTTGCCTAGAAACGATGTGGAAGGGCTGGCCGAGATTTCGGCGTCAGTTGATATGTTTATTGCCGAAGGGGAACATACGCCAACTGTTGACGATTTCAAGTCACACCTCTTGGCGGGGTCTTATGACATTTTGCAGCCTGATATCACATTGGCTGGTAATTTTGGAATTATTGGGTTGAGAAAAGTCTCGAATGTGGCTGATTTCTTTGGAAAACTGGTAATTCCACACGTTACTGGAAATGGGAACTTTTTTATTATGCTAGCTGCTACATTGCAAGCTATGGCGACAGTTGATAATTGTCCTATGGTTGAATTTCCTTACGATCCTCCTGTTTTGATACCCGAGACGATGCAGGCCTTGCTACCTAAACCAATCTGGATTGACGCAGACGGGACTATTGAAGTTCCAAACCAACCGGGTATTGGTGTCGAGATTGATGAAGGTCAACTTGGCTTGGGAAATTTAACCAAAGACAGATGAACTAGTAGGCTTGTACCTTCTGACAAACGCCGTTATCAAGTTAAGGGTGATTACTGAGGGTAGATTATGTATGAACTAAAACTAGCGCTACTGTAGGCAACTCCGATAGACTAATCTTGGCTGGATTTGACTTTACTCTTTTGATATTATTTCGGGAATTTGGAGAGGCCATACCTAAGTGGTTCAGAAGCTACTAAGCTATTAGAATTTTTGTTCGATAAATTCGTCTATGATTTCATCTGGTAATGGTTGACTTACAGCGGTGGCATTCATCTCCAACTGCTCGATGTTCAAACTACCAATTGGATTGCCGTGAATGCGTTCCTCACGCAAGCAGAATTGTAGCGCTACAGCCAGTAGATTTACTTCCTTATCGAGACACCACTGACCCATCTGTGTTGCTCTTTTGATGTTTGAATTTTCCTGATCTCGTTCGGATAAATCAATACCTGTTAGTAAACCACGGGCAATAGACCATCCGTTCAAAATTCCAATATCTTGGTCTGCTGCTGCTGGCAGAACGCTCTCCGCAGCTGACTGGCCGAACAGGTTGTAATCGTTGAAGGTCAGCAGGTTATCCACATCCCCTGTTTCAATTGCCTGAAGGTGGAAGTCATGTGGGTTCATAGCAAAACCAACATTTCGTGCTAATCCCCGGTTCTTCAATTCTAATAATCCTGCAAAGGTGCCATTTTTGGCCAAGGTCGGATCTATTTCGCGTGGGTCGTGAATAAATACGACATCAAAGTAATCTGTGCCAACTAATTCTAATTGCTTTTCTACATTGGCAATGGCGTAATCAGCAGAGTGGTCGATTCCATCAACAGTTGTATAATCTATACCGTTCCATTCATAATTGCGTTCGCAACAGACCCTGATACTGATGATAATTTCTTCTCTTTTAATAGTACCATTTTTAATGGCGACACCTAGTTTTCGTTGCGAGTCTCCGTAACAGAGTGCCGCATCAAAATGGTTAATACCTATATCCACAGCTCGTCGAATTAGTTGACAAGCTTCTTCATCTGATACAGGGCCGAAGTTGTTGCCAAAACCCTGTGTCCCATAAGGTATTACGGGGATTTCAAGTTCACTTTTTCCCCATCTGCGACGGGGTACATTAAACTCACTTTGAGCATTCAACATAAATTTCCTTTAATCTCATATAGTAACAATTTCTGGGATTTTCTAGGTTTCGTCTTTTCTTCTAGCGCTGTTTGATGTTGGTTAGGTAGGATGATTTCTAGTATACCTATGTATGAAAACCCTACCATTTGTATAATGAGCTTATTATACTTTACTTTGTAGGAATTGACCAATAATGTCTGGCATGCTGCGTTTAAGAGTGACTCAGACCATAAAACAATTAGCCAGAACAGTGATTTGAGGCTTCCAAAATCAGGTGTTTACCCAACGAATACTGAGAAGTTTGATTTGTTCCACACAGCCAGTTTTTGCTTCATGGCATAATAGTTCTAGAGGGTAAGAAAATGTTTCGTAATTTGATTGTTTTGATCTGTTTAACTTGGTTGGTAAGCCAATATCCAAATACGCTTGTTTGGTCTGATGAAACTGTCCAAGAGGAGAAATCTGAGTTAGTTAAACTAGCTGAAGAGAAGAAGAGTGAGTTCAAAGAATTTGATCAGGTTGTCAAAGGTAGCCAGAACTACAAAGGTCTTTTCAGTCTTTATCTTCAGAAAACGAGTTTGTATTGTGAAATTTTGCCTTCTCAGTTGAATTTGCCTTTTCTTTGTATGATGAGTATTTCACGTGGGGTTGGTATGCCAAGAATGCCTGCTGGCACGACATTAGATGAATGGTTGTTGGTTTGGAAACGGGTGGGGGATTATCTTCATCTGGTTCGCCAGAATGTTCGTTTTCGGGCGAAGAGAGGTACCCCAATAGCTCGGGCCGTTGATCTCGCTTATAATGATTCTGTTCTCTTTTCTCTTAAGATCAAAAGTATTCATCCGATACGTAACAGCCTGTTGGTAGATATTTCCCCCGTCTTTATCTCGGATCTTCCGCACTTAGAATCTAAGGTTGAGGCTGCCGTTGGGTCTTCCGTTGAGTTCGAGAAAAAACTCAGTAGTTGGGGAGAAATTAAAGCTTTTCCTGAAAATGTAGAGCTAAAAGTGTCAATTGTTTTTGATGCTGGTAATGGTAGTATGGATACTGTACCTGATAGTCGTGGTTTGCAATTAGAAGTTCATTACAGTTTGGTTGGTTTGCCAGATACAAAGTATCGTCCGCGTTTGGCCGATGATCGGCTGGGGCATTTTCTAACGGTAATAAAGGACTATTCTTCTCAAACTGATGAAGAGCCTTTCGTCCGTTATGTCAACCGCTGGCATTTGCAAAAGGTGGACATGAATGCTAAGGTTTCACGACCCGAAGAACCTATCATTTTCTATATTGAAAAAACAGTGCCTTATCGTTTTCGTTCATATATTCGTCAGGGTGTTCTGGAATGGAACAAGGCGTTTGAGAAAATTGGTTTTGTTGATGCTCTAGAAGTCAGAGTTCAAAGAGATGATGAGAGCTGGGATCCCGAAGATACGAGATACAACACCATCCGTTGGGTTGCTGGAGCCTCTTTTGCCATTGGTCCGTCCCGAGTCAATCCCTTATCTGGACAGATTTTGGATGCAGATATTTTAGTAAATGAAGGTTTTATTCGTTCTTGGCAACGGAAATATACGACTTTCTTTGATCAAGTTCAGCAGGAACGTGATTACTGGATAGAGTCTTCACCTTTCAAATGTAATATGGCATCTGGTTTGAGTCATCAGATGAACTTGATGACTACTGCTATGTCGGTGCGTGAACTGGTTGGTCTCAATGGGGAGATACCAGAAGAGTATTTGGGACAAGCACTAAAGGCGTTGATTATGCACGAAGTAGGTCATACTTTGGGGTTACGTCACAATTTTAAGGCTAGTTCTACGGTATCCTTAGATCAATTAAACGATAAGGCTAGGTCTGCACTTCTTGGTTCTGTGATGGACTATGATCCAGTTAACATTTCTCCCAAGGGCGAAGTACAAGGAAATTACTATACTACTACTATTGGTTCTTGGGACTATTGGGCTATTGAGTACGCTTACAAACCGATTGAAAGTAAAGTTCCTGAAGATGAGTTGCCAGAATTGTCCGAAATTGCTGCTCGAGCGTCTTCTCCTGAGTTGGCTTACGGCACAGATGGAGATGTCTCTTGGTATCGATACCGTGATTTGGATCCATTAGTTAACCGGTGGGATCTTGGAAACGATCCGCTGGCATTTGCCCGGCAAAGGATGGAGATCGTTAGCGAACTCTGGATAGAACTGGTCGATAAAGTTACTGAAGACGGCATGGGGTATCAGCGGGTTAGACGTGCCTTTCGGACGTTGTTGAACGAGTATAGCCGTGCTATGTTTTTGGTTACTCGTTATATTGGTGGACAATATCATCATCGAGATCATCGTGGTGATCCCAATGGGCGGTTACCTTTTGTTCCTGTATCAGCAGATAAGCAACGTGAAGCGATCAGATTTCTCAAAGAGCATGCACTTTCTGATTGTGCTTTTGACTTCCCTCCTGAACTTTTGAATAGCTTGGCTTTTAATCACTGGCGCCATTGGGGAATCCGTAATAAGCCGCCAAAGCGTTTGGATTATCCATTACATCACTCGATATTAAACAACCAACGGCAGGTTCTCGAACGTCTGTTTTATCCAAATGTCTTAGCACGAATCCAAGATGCGGAATTGAAGTTTGATAAGGCTGATGCTTTGACTATGCCGGAACTCTTTTCAGAGATTACTGATGCCGTGTGGAGTGAGCTGGGGCGAAAACTTGATGGAAAACGGAGGCTGAATTCAGATTCTTTTATTTCCAGTTTTCGTCGTGGGTTACAACGTGAGCATCTCAAGATACTGGTTAAGTTAGTATTGGAAGTTGATAGTGGTACTCCAGAGGATGCTCGCTCATTGGCTTGGCGAGATCTGGTTTTTATCAGTAGCAGAATTGACCAAAAGATTCGTGATGATAAAAAAAATCTGGATGATTACACTTCGGCCCATTTGGGAGAATCACTGGCAAGGATTAAGAAAGCCTTAGACGCTTCTTTCCACATAGAACGTCGATAGTAATGAGTCGTATCGTTGGTCATGTAGCAATTTTACAAAACTAAGAGTGAGGAATAATTGTATGCATGAAAAATCGGATTTTACCTCCAAAGTTCCAAAGCGTACTTTTTCGACCATCCTAGATCAGCAGATAGAAGAGCTGAAAACGGATTTGTTAACACAACGTTTTGCACAGTCTCGTCAACAACTATCTTCGGATCCTTATCGTCCAGATTATCATTATGTTAATCCAGAAGGAAGGTTGAATGATCCTAATGGATTGTGCTATTGGCAAGGTCGATATCATCTGTTTTATCAAGCTTATCCCTTGGAAGATACACGTCAACATTGGGGGCATGCTGTTAGTGACGATTTAGTACACTGGGAAGATTTGCCTTTAGTTATTTATCCGGGGATTGAGAATTGTTGTTTTAGTGGTTCTACTTTGGTGGAAGAAGATCGTGTCATAGCTATGTATCATGGGACTAGTGCTGGTAGTATGATTGCTATTTCTAATGATCCATTATTACTTAATTGGGAGAAGATTTCTGGTTGTCCGGTTATTCCAGAAATAGAAGCGGATGAAGATGGAAGACCTTACCGTGTTTATGATCCTTGTATTTGGAGGGAAGAAGATGGTTATTATGCACTTTCTGGTAACCATTGGGATGGAGTAATGATGGGTGATTGCCGAATGGTGCAGCATTTGTTTTACTCACAAAATCTGGAGTGTTGGACCTATCTGGGACCTTTTATTGAAGGGGATATCTATACTGCGCCAGGGGAAGATGGAGCGGTTCCATATTTTTGGCCAATTGGTGATAAGCATATTCTGATTTTTGCTAGTCACCAACGTGGTGCTCAGTATCTATTGGGCGACTATGGTAAGGTTCATCATCGGTTCAAACCTTCGGCTCACGGACGCTTTAATTTTGGGCAGATTGGTGCTGGTGGTGTTCACGCTCCTTCAGCTACCCCCGATGGTCGAGGTGGTATCTATGTAATTTATAACATAAATGATGGTAAACCTACTCAGGGTTGGAATCACATTATGTCTTTGGTTCGCCAGTTATCCTTAAACCCAGACAACACGCTGAAGATAGAACCTGTGCCTGCTGTTCAGGGCCTTCGTTCTAGTCACCAATCAGTTGGAGAAACGCTTCTGGTTGCCAACCAAGAAACTCGATTGGCAGGTGTTGAAGGTAATGTTGTGGAATTGAATCTCGAGATTGATCCGCAGGGAGCACGGGAGATTTCCGTGGATGTGTTGTGTTCCCCAAATCGTGAGGAGTATACTTCTATAAAATTCTACCGCCATGGCCATTTTGCTTTTAACCAAAATGGACGTAGTCTACATCAAGACGCATTGGTACTTGACACCTCGCGTTCATCGTTACTACCAGATGTTAAGTCACGCCCGCCAGAAGTCGCTCCGTTTGAGCTTGGAGATGGTGAGTTACTTAAGTTGCAGGTTTTTATTGACAAAAGCGTGGTTGAAGTTTTTGCTAACCATCGGCAATGCTTAGCACTACGTGTGTATCCGGAACGTGAGGACAGTGTAGGGGTTTCAATTCGTTCCCAGGGTTGTGATGCTGTATTGAGGTCCCTCGACGCTTGGAAAATGACATGTATTTGGGACTAGTTGAGGCTCCATTTGTTGTCAACATGTAGTGGGTATTATGGAAGTGTGGTGACTGTGAAATGTTCAGGCCTCTGGTTGCTATTGTTTTACTAAGAAGCCGACATTAACCCAATTAACGAAGTTGTCATGACTGTTGTCATGGCTTGGAACGGCAATTAGGCTGATCGTCTGGCTGTCCACTGGGATTTCTACCTCGAATCGCCACGGCTCCTGCGAGATCCGCAATATGGGACTTTCAGTTGCTAAGTTGCCATTAATGTAGATTTTTAGGATAACACTTGGATGCATGGCTCTGGTGCGTCCGAGTTCATCCTCTAGTATTCTTTCGTCGAGGCCGGCAATACCGACTAGGCAATCGTATTTTGACTCTATGTCATACAATAGGTGAGAAGGTGCTTCCACACCTATTCCTTTTGGGTAATTCTTTCTACGTAGTTTTAATGGTTGTTGTGAATAAGATTGATCGTAACTAGGTTTTCTTTTAGATGAATAGATATTGAAACCATGTACTGTTTCTCGAATTGGTTTAAGATCTGATAAGTGGATATTTGGGAGTGGAGGTTTCGGTGGAAGTCGAACGAACTTGGCACTACTTTCTAGGCAAACTGGTTGTTGATCTTGATAAGCTATTGTTCGGATTGTTTGAGTTTTGTAGATAGATAAAGGATTGGTATAGAAAAATGATTTTCTATCTGGTTGTGTTCCATCGAGTGTGTAGTAGATCTGGCAATCCTGATTTAATGGAGCAGATAATGAGACCACTGTTGATTCTTCAAACTGATAGGGCCTATCTGAAGTTCCCCAAGGTGTGATGCGTACTGGATCAACGAGGGTCTCATCGTTCCATTTTCCTAGTTTTCGGAGTTCCTTTTCCAAGTGAATGGTTGGTATTAGCGATTCAAGTTGTTGGATGATTTTTTGAGTGTTTTGATCTGGATGTTGACCGTTTGCTGGGTTATAGCCCGATATTGCATCTGTCATATCACGTGCTAGAATTGATTTGATGCCAACGCGCATCATAGGACCAATTCCAACAGGTTTTCCTGTTGTACAAACGTTCGTGTGAAAGCCTAAGAAGATGAGACAATTTATGCCGAGTTTTTTGCACCAAGAATAAACTTCTAGTGTACCTTCGACAATTAAGTCTAGTCGGTCTATTGTTAAGGTCGGATTTATCTTATTCCACCCGTAGTTGACATGACAATCTATACCTGGGCCACACATGCAGCCACCAGCTCCATAGCAGTTTAACGAGGGAAACTGGATATCTAGTGGTGTTGGTAGTGGATGAGGTTCGATTGCTACCGATTTTTCTCGTTGTGGGGTGCCGACATATTGGTCAGCAACATCGGTTGGTCCCCAAAAGATTTGAATACCCAATGATCTCAATGCTTTTAATGCATGGTTCATTCGCAAGGCAAACGAACCACATCTTTCTGTCGCAGTCATGCACCAGTGGTAGTTCCATGTGTCGATGACCATCACCCCAATTTGGTTGATCGAAAAGGTTTGTGTCTCAAGAACAAGTTGATTTTCTTGAGAACGTTGTTGTAAGTCAAGTTGTATCGCCAAAATCGTGATTCCTTTTTCTCGTGATGTGGAAGTCGATCTAGAAAAGTAAACTCAGATAAGCTTTTAGTTTTCAATAATTTCGATTTCAACTGGATTAATATAACGTTGATAATAATTTCCTACTTTTGCTTCGGGGGCAGTACCTTCATGAACATAGGCGCAAAATTGGAGACGCAAAGTCTCGCTGTCCAGCTCATTAGGGGGGTGGTGAAGAATGCTCATTTGTTCTGGAACTGCGATTTCACCGAAGAAACCTGGGTGTTCTGGATTGGACGGATGATCGAATAAAGCTAAACCGTTGACGCCATCGCCCACATTTCCGGCTAAATCGCACCAGGATGCCCGCTGGTGATGTACTTCAGATCTGCCTATTTGGCCTTCTGAATTTTCAACATGTCCTTGATCGGGGATTTTCATAGAAGGACTTAATCGTGCCACAAAAAGGAACTGTCGATCACCGATGTCAATAGGGTGTGTAGTTTGGTGGGTAATTTCTAGGAACCGTTTTTTGGGGTCAGCATACCATGCCCGCACCGTCCTTGTTTCGTTCATAATGATATCTCCGTTTCCTTTAACATGGATTAAGTCTTCGACGAATTCTGCATAAATAGGACCTTCAGTTAGCCTAATGAACCGTTGGTGTAATGTCTTTCCACATGGGCCATATGGGGGTTCGTCCCAATCGGACCAGATGTTGGCGGATCCGCCTTCCCCATGTCCTCCATAGGCTAAATACAATCCGGTATGGTGAGGATGGTCTTCTCCTCCTGCTCCTCTTACAACGGATCCATAATTTCCATTTAAAGGCCAGAAGTATGGTTTCCATACGCCTAGGAAATTATATCGAGTGAAAATATGATCATCTATTGTAATCAGCAGGTGTGAGGTTAGGTGTTGAATTCGACAGCGTTGGTCTGCCACCGAGGTGTGTTCAGGTACTTGAAGGGTTCGAATAGCATACCAGGCTGATTCCCCTGCGGGTAGATTTTCCGTTTGCCAGGTAAGTTGGCGGATGGATGGTTCAAATTGAGAAGGAGTTTCTTCCACCAAAGGTTGGCCTGTTGGAGTTATCTGTGAGACCATTAATTTGGAAAATCCTTCCTGCCAATCAGGGAAATGATCGTGGGGTTTGAAGGTAAAGCGAACTAAATCGTTATGGCGTGCTACCGAACCGGCATTGATTTTTACTATAACAGCATTTTGAGAGTGTTCCATATTATGACCTGTTTGAACCTAAATAGAAAATTGAATTCTAGTATAATAGTACATGATGTGAAAAAAGTGATATATTTAAGAATGATGTTCGTAGCAGGTACTATTTGTTTATAGAATAACAGAACCTGAAGAGTTTCATATAGATTAAAACGAAGGGAATAGGTAATGTCAGACCGAATTGAGAAAGATATTATTGATCTTCTTCTGATACCTAGTACTGCAACTTTAACCTCGGTAATGCGTGAATTAGGTATAACAAATGTTTTTATGCATCGGGTTGAGCCTTTATGTTCAGGTATGAAGATGGCTGGCCCAGCCTTTACCTTGAGATATATACCTGGCCGTCAAGATCTTGATACTAGCGTAATTGATAATTTGCAGGATGTACAACGTATTGGAATTGAAGAGATTGACCAGGGGCAAGTCTTGGTGATTGATGCCCGAGGAGATACCCGAGCGGGAACGATGGGGGCTATTCTCGCAACACGGATTTATCAGCGAGGGGTTGTTGGTGTTGTTACGGATGGAGCTTTTCGTGATAGTCCAGTTATAGCTGAAATTGGTATTCCTGCTTATGCTGTAGCCATGAACGCAAACACCAACAAGACTATACATCATCCGAGTGAAATTCAAGTTCCGATCGCATGTGGAGGAGTGGCTGTAGTGCCAAACGATATTATTGTTGGAGATGGTGAAGGGGTTGTCGTTGTTCCTGCATCAATGGTGGAACAAGTTGCGGAGATGGCAATTGCCATGGAAGAGAAAGAAGATTTTCTGATGGAGAAGATACGCGCTGGTGAAAGTATTGTGGGTGTGTACCCGCCTGATGAAAAAATTATAGAAGAATATGAGGAATGGAAAATTAAGAATGCTAACCAAGAACTTGTGAAATAAAGGGTATTACATCGTTACGTGTTATTGCTGCCCTGAATTCATTCTTTTTAAAATTTTTCAGGGCTTGTAACATCCATTGACTTATTTCAATTAGCTCTAATAATTTCCTAAGAGTTTGCTTGATAGTAAAGTAAAAGTAGCTGACGGTTTTTCTGGTGTTTTCCTTAATGCATGTATTTTTACTTGATTCTAGCTGGTTAAATAAGGGTAATTTCTGGGTAACTTCTTTTTGTAGCGATTCAATTTTTTTATCTATATAGAGAAATGAAATGGGGTATGGTATTGATCCGATGTTTTCCTCTGGCGCGATTTTTACTGTATCCTGCCATGCTGTAGCTATGATTACTTTTTCGTTGTGGATATCTTCTTTCAGTTGTAAGTATTCCTCTAAGTAATAACAGGCTTTCTCGATAATTTCATTCCTTTTCAAGTCGAAATTTCCTTTGTTACGTAAGGGCATAATATTAATCTAAGTCAATTATATTACATCATACTTAAAAGCAAAATTCAATTATAATTTCATATTAATTTTTTTTTGAATTGAAAAACATTTTTTAAGTAGATGGTATTGATATTATTCTAGTTCTAAATAACCCATTTTTTAGTTGCAAATTAGTGTTTGGAGTTTTCTACATCATCGCATTATAATTCATTTTGGGCTTCAAGGAATTGTTTAAATTACCTGGTATTTGTTATTTTTGCTATAGAGTTTAAGAAACATTTTATTTAAGTTCGTAACTGGCGTATCATAGATTTATTTACCTCAGCAAAAAGAGAGGCTTTTTATGAATGGTGCTCAGTGGTTAGTTGGAACGTTAAAACAGCGAGGGGTGGATGTAATCTTCGCGCTCTGTGGGAACGGCCTTAAGCCATTTTTGGATGCTTGCATCGACCATCAGATGCAGGTAATTGATGTTAGGAACGAGCAGTCCGCCGCATATATGGCGGATACTTGGGGACGTTTGACCAAACGGATTGGAGTTGTGGTGGTTAGTGCTGGGCCTGGCCATACAAATGCGTTGACTGGGTTGGCTAATGCCTTTTGGGATGGTGGGCCAATGTTGTTAATTAGCGGTTGTGCAAGTATGAAAACTCGGGGTATGGGGCATTTTCAGGAGCTTGATCAAGTAGAAATGGCTACACCAGTCTGTAAGTATGCTCGGTTAATCACCAGTACTGAAACTCTGGAACATGAATTTATCAAAGCACTCAGATTAGCTGTCTCTGGTCGGCCTGGGCCTGTGCATTTAACTGTTCCGGTTGATGTGTTGAATTCTGTGATGCCAGATTTCGCCGTCTCTCAACTACAACTGAGTCCACCTTCTGTTGATGAGGTTAACCCAATATCTGTTGGGGATGGGGATTTAGTGTGTGAAACTGTAGAGGAATTGGCAACTGCAGATCGACCCGCTATAATTGTTGGAAATGGTATATTCTATGCTGCTGCTTGGCAGCCTTTGGCTGAATTTGCCGAAAAAACGAATATTCCTATTTTTTCAAGTATGTGGTCTAGGGGAGCTATCGAAAGGTCGATACCTGAGTATGTTGGTACAACTTTTAGTGGTCCGACCAACGGCGCATACTCTTGTCTAGCAGAGACTGATGTGGTGTTGTTATTGGGTGTTCAAGTTGATTATCGTATGGAATACGGCCGTTCCTCAGTTTTTTCTGATTCGACACGTTTTATTAGTGTCAATAGCGATCCAAATCAATTCCCAACAACGGTCGAACCGAAGATAAGAATTGTGGCTGATTCCAGATCTGCACTTCAGCAACTGAATACGGTTGCGACAAATTATGTTTGGAATCATCAAGCATGGCTACACAAAGTACGTGGAATGCGAGAAACATTATTGAAAAAATGGGATGGGCGTGTTTGTAAGGATCAATATCCGTTATCGTCACTGCGAATTTGTCAGGAAATACAGCCATTTTTAGATCAGGATATAACTTTCTTGATTGATGGTGGGAACATTGGCCGGTGGGCAAACTTGGTTCTTTGGAATCGTCATCCGGAATATTGGTTTACGTGTGGAGCTAGTGGTGTTGTTGGTTGGGGGATCCCTGGAGCTATTGCAGCAAAACTGGCTCGTCCAAAAGAACCGGTTTTGCTTTTGAGTGGTGATGGGTCTGCGGGGTTCACCGTTACGGAAATCGAAACGGCTTTACGTTTTAATACTCCATATGTTGCTATTGTTGCTCATGATAGTGCTTGGGGAATTGAAGCTGACTCTCGTCCTCCTAGCCGCCGGATGGGTACTGTTTTTGGTGAGATTCGATTTGATAAAGTAGCTGAAGCACTTGGTGCGAAAGGTGTTTATATTGAGCATCCCAACCAACTCGCACCGGCTATTGAAAATGGGTTAAAAACAGAGACCGTAACCGTGATCCATGTGCCTACAAAACTCGAGGGGGTTATTCAATTAAGCTGAAATGAGTGCTCGGTTATTGTTTTGGGGGGCATCATGTAAGTGTCGATCTAGTGCTAGTTCAACTTCAGTAAATGTGCTTAACCAATCTCTAATCTTATTTTGTCGGAACAACTTCATCGAAGGATACCAGAGTGTGTCTCGTTTGTTCAGCATCCAGCGCCAACTGGGCATATATCTTAGTAAATTCCAGACTGTTTTTCCTAATGCCCCAGCCATGTGTACTGTGGCATTAGATGTTGATATGACTAAGTCTAGGGCTGCAACTTGGGC
The DNA here is from genome assembly GCA_002709695.1 of Candidatus Poribacteria bacterium. GTDB lineage: Bacteria > Poribacteria > WGA-4E > WGA-4E > UBA9662 > UBA9662. The sequence goes on along the minus strand of PAQF01000025.1, from coordinate 258,084 downwards.
GGCGAAATCATCCAGATTTTCTAAAGGGTCTATATCATTATCTAGATAAAGCGAAATGTCGCTTTTGTTAGAAATATGTTCTTCGATTTCTTGTTTAACATTTCCGTATTGTAGGTTGATAAAAAAACAATCTTGTCTCGATAGAATGGGAATCCAAAATTTTAATGGAGTGCTCTTGGCTTCACCAAAGTTTTGATTTCTGCTCTTCCACGAAATGCCAATTAGTGGCTTGTTACCTGCTAATTTTTTATATTTTTTCTTTAGTTTTGCACTTTTTTCTGGACAGGCCTGAAGATACGATTGATTTTTCACTTTGAAATTTTTGGTGGTGGACCTTAGCCAGCGTCCTAAACTACCTATGGGAATTTGATAGTCGATGTTGGTATCAAGTAATTGTTGAACTGGTGGGTTGTCACGAGGAAAAATTTGGATCTTGGGAAAAGCGCGCTTAAAAAGGGGAATCAACCGTATATCACAATCAGTAATAATGTTGGCTTCCATGTGTGATAGATCATGGAGCATACTAGCAAACATGATTTGATCACCAACACCTTGTTCTGCCCAGACTAGGATCGATTTGTCTTTAAGGTCTGAGCCCTCCCACAAAACTTGTGGGAAGTACCTGATTTCCGAAGAAAAATCTTTGCATTCCCATCTCCATTCGTATTCTTTCCATCCTTGATGTAGATTGCCTGTTAGTAATAGTGTCTGACCTAGGTTGTTGTGTGGTTCTGCGTAATTGGGTTGAATTTTGATTGCGTTCTGATAGGCTTGAATGGATTCGTCTAATTTTCCTTGCTCACGTAGTACATTGCCGAGATTATTATGTGGTTCTGCGTAATTGGGTTGAATTTTGATTGCGTTCTGATAGGCTTGAATGGATTCGTCTAATTTTCCTTGCTCATGTAGTACATTGCCGAGATTATTATATGGGCCTGCATAATTGGGTTGGATTTTGATTGCGTTTCGATGTGCTTGGATAGATTCGTCTAATTTTCCTTGTTCTTGTAAGATGTTGCCCAAATTACTATAATATCCCGCGTAATTGGGTTGAGTTTTGATTGCGTTCTGATAGGCTTGAATGGATTCGTCTAATTTTCCTTGTTCTTGTAATGCATTACCAAGGTTGTTATAGGCTTCAGCATAATTGGGTTGAGTTTTGATTGCGTTCTGATAGGCTTGAATGGATTCGTCTAATTTTCCTTGTTTCCATAAGATCGCGCCAAGGTTGTTATGGATTTCTGCGTTATTGGGCTGAATCTTAATTGCCTTTTGGTAAATTATAAGCGCTTCGTCTAACTTTTCCAATTTTTGTAATGCAATACCAAGGTTGTAGTAAGTTCCAGCATCCTCAGGTTCTAGTTTCAGAGCTTGCTGGCAAGCGTGAACAGCCTCTTCTAATTTTCCCTGTTTGATTAAGGCAAGACTTAGATTGTTGAAGAATGATGATTGTTGTGAGTCTATCTTTATGGCGTGTTTAATCAGTTCAACTGCAACTTCGTACTTTTTTGCTTGAAGGGCAACAACACCTAAGAGATGGAGAACTTCAGCATCTTGCGAATTTATCCGAAGTATTTGTTTATATATTTGTTCTGCTTGACGTACTTGGCCATCTAGGTGAAGTGCAATGGCTTCTTCTAGTTTTTCTTTGATGTTTATAGATAAAGACATACCGTACGCTTAGGTTTCTGGTGTTTATATTTTCTGTTCTACATTTTTTGTCTAGTGGTCTGATATGTATTGATTCAATTCCAAATTGACTTGTTGGAGTACGTTTGACCAATCATTCATATGTGTTTGCCGAAACAGTTTCATTGAAGGGTACCAAGGTGTGTCTTCTCTTTTCAACATCCAGCGCCAGTCTGGAATATAAGGTAATAGAGTCCAGACTGTTTGTCCTAATGCCCCAGCCATGTGTACTGTGGCATTGGATGTTGATATGACTAAGTCTAGGGCTGCAACTTGGGCGGCGAAATTATCCAAATTTTCTAAAGGGTCTATGTCATTGTCTAGATAAAGCGAAATGTCGTGTTTGTTAGAAATATGTTCTTCGATTTCTTGTTTAATATTTCCATATTGTAGATTAATAAAAAAACAATTCTGTCTTGATAGAATTGGGTGCCAATTCTCCAAGATAATGCTCTTTATTTTTGCTCTTGTGTCGCCTATACCTGTGCTTTTCCAAGAGATACCTGCCAACATTTTTCCATTAGCTAACTGCTGGTATTTACTTCTTATTTTTGCACTTTTCTTTGGGCAAGCATGCAAGTAGCGGGTTTTAGTGGACAAAAAATTCCTTTCCTCGGTTCTGAACCACCGGCCTAATCCGGCTATTGGAATCTGATAATCGATGCTGTTATCAAGTAATCGTGGTTGGATGAGGTTTTCTCGAGGTAAAAAGTCAATTTGAGGAAAAGAGCGTTGGAATAGAGGAATTAGTCTCCGTTCGCATTCGACAATGGTATCAACTTCTGTTTTTAGCAGATCTTCAAATATGCTGGCAAACATAATTTGGTCGCCAATCCCTTGTTCTGCCCAAACTAAAATAGATTTTCCTTTGATGTTTGAACCATCCCAAATCGGTTGAGGGAAAGTTCTACTTCCAATTGGAAAGTCGTCACATTTATGCCGCCATTCATAATGTTTCCAACCATGATAAAGCTCACCTTTTAAAAGTAGTGATATACCTAGGTTTTTATGTGCTTCAGCGAACTTCGGATTCATTTTGATAGCTTGTTGGTAAGATTTAGTGGATTTCTCAAACTCCCCTAGTTCTTGAAAGATGACACCAAGATTATTATAAATTTCGGCATTATTAGGGTCGATTTGAATGCTTTTTTGATAGGTTCTAATCGCTTGATCAAATTTTCTTTGTTTTGTTAGGAGGATACCAAGGTTATTGTAGGGGGCAACAAAGTTAGGTTCGAGTGTTATAGCTTGTTGATAGGCTTGGCTGGCGTAATCGAACTGTTCTTGTTTTTGTAGAGCTAAACCTAGATTATAGTGAGCTTCGGTATGATTTGGTTGAAGTTCAATTGTCTTCTGATATGCTTGAATCGCTTGTTTAAATCTGTCTCGCTTATAGAGAGTAGTACCGAGATGGTAATATAGCTCAGCGTCGTTTGGATGATGTTTAATAGCCCGACGAAAAATCTTAGTTGCCTCGCCTAGTTGTCCTTTTTGTTCAAGAAGTTTGCCGAGATTACTACAAGCTTCCATATTATTAGGCTGAAGCTTAATCGCCGAACGATAGGCCTTAATAGCCTCATTGTACTTTTCCTGTTTTTGTAAGACAATTCCTAGGTTATTGTGGCCTTCAGTAAACCGAGGGTTAATTTCAATCGATTGGTGAAATGCTTGGATTGCCCGATCTAATTTTTTCTGCTCTTTTAGGACTAGACCTAAGTTATTAAAGAATGAATGCTGACTCGAGTTTATATTTATGGCTTGGGCGATTAAATCAGCAGCAATCTGATATTCTTTTTTTTGATAAGCTATGACTCCTAGGAGGTGGAGAGCATCTGCTTGTTGTGGGAGAACTTGAAGTATTTCTTGATATGCTTGTTCCGCTTGATGTAGCAGATTAGCTTGGTGGAAGGCTATACCTTCTTCTAATTTTTGTTCAGTGTTCATTGTGAGGTATTTGGAGCTGAGATTTGAGTTGTGGTGATGAAAGAAAATGGTCTTGGTCGCATTATATAATACCATTTTCGTTATGTTAATGATTTTATATTAATGACTGAAGGCTGAAATGAACTAATTTCGATGTTGCTGGCTGTGAAACCAACCAAAATGTCAAGTGTCAATTTGTTTTAGTATTCAGTTTCGTAAATTGTTCGTTTATGTTAAGTTAGAGATTATCGAGATCTAAAAACTTATTTCGATCGAGGAGTATGATGGAAGAATTGCTCACATATCCGACTTATGAATCAATAGATGTGCGGCCGTTAATTAACTGTCGAGGAACCTATACTATCATTAGTGGATCCATCATTTTGCCTGAAGTTCGTCAAGCAATGTATTCAGCGTCGCAGCAATATGTACATCTTGAGGAGTTAATGGATAAGGTTGGCTCTCGAATTGCCGAATTAATGCAGTGTGAATGGGGTTTGGTTACGAATGGTTGTGCTGCTGCTCTGTGCCAAATTACTGCGGCTTGTGTGGCTGGGACCGATCCTCAACGCATCATTCGGCTTCCTGATACAGATGGGATGAAGAATGAGGTTATCGTTCAGCCCTCACATCGACATGTTTATGATCACGCTGTACGTATGGCTGGGGTACAGATAATCGAGGTAGAGACAATGGCAGATCTCCATGCTTCAATTGGTGACTTGACTGCGATGTTGCTGATATTTGGAGATGCTTCTGAAAGAGGAAAGATCACTGTGCAAGAGATGGCTGATGTCGGTCGGCAATACGGAATTCCAACTTTTGTTGATGCTGCTGCTGAACGGCCTGATATCCCAAACTGGTATCTAGAACAAGGTGTGGATGCTGTCGCTTATAGTGGTGGCAAGTGTTTGCGGGGCCCCCAGGCTTCTGGTCTTATCCTAGGACGTAAAGATCTGTTGCAGGCTGCTTTCCTTCATGGTGCACCGCATCATTCACTGGGTCGACCAATGAAAGTTGGGAAAGAAGAGATTATGGGACTTTTAGCAGCTGTAGAAGAGTGGGTGAAACGGGATCATCAAGCGGAATGGCAAGAGTGGGAGAGGCGTTTAGATCTAATTGGCAATGTTATGGAGGATTTTGATTCTGTTACTACATCTGTTCGACAACCTGGTAGGTCCAATGTAGCGCCGATACTTGAAGTAAGTTGGGATGTTGAAAAACTTGGGATTACTGGTACGGCAGTTGGAGAGCAATTATCTTCTGGTGTACCACGGATTGAGTTAGACAGCCGTGAGAACGGTATTTCAGTTATGCCTTATATGATGGAAGAAGGCGATGCTGAGATCGTTGCTGATCGATTGCGATTTGTAGTGAATAAACTCGTTGAATTGAAACATTAGTGATTGATATCTCTGGCTGGGAGGTTTTACCTTTGGCAGCGAGGGCCTCTTTATTTTGTAGAGAATGATGTGTGGGTTAAGGGTTCCCAACCGAGAATTTGCTTGGCTTTAGACAAGTTAATTTCTTTTTGTTCTTCATCACCAGCAATAAATACAGCATTGAAGCCAGTATGTGAAATCGAAATGGCGGCAAGGTAGGCTCTTGCCAAGTCCTCTTCATCCGTCCACCAAATGTGTACCGGATTAGATTTTGGTTGAGTTCGTTTTTCTAACCACTGTTGCCTGGTCGATGGCCCGGTGATTCGGAGTGCAATAATTGACATCTTGTGTTCACGGCAGAAATATTGACAGACTTGCTCCCCAAATCCTTTGGACAATCCATATACACCGGGGTTATCTAGTGGGACTTTCTCCTCTGCAGGGAAATAGTTGCGTGTACGTTCGTGAACGGTGAAAGTGCTGGTGTATACGCCGTGCTGAATTCCTTCGGCTTTGGCTGCGTGTAGTAGTATATGAAGTCCCATTACGTTGACTTCATGGTTAGCGATAATGTCATCGAAGTTAGCTACGGATGTGTTGTCGCTGGTGGGTCTTCTCATGACCATGTAAACAAACGTGTCCATTCCTTTCAAGGCTTGCTGGACTATGTTTGGATCAGTAACAGATCCCTCTATATAGTCGATAGATGAATCCCTTGGTGGGGAGAGGTCGAGAATTCGGAATTGATGGTCAGTCTTCATGTAAGGAATCGTCATTGTTCCTACATGCCCTGCTCCTCCAACAAGTAGTACCTTCACTGAAGTGTCCTCCTTTAGTTATTCTGCAATTACTTGGATACCAAGTTCTTCTGCTGTTTGGTGTAGAAACATGCTTGCCTCTGGTAGTTCGGATTCACTACTACCTTCTACAATCAGTGGATACTCCGGGTTGAGGTCTTCCATTCTTTTGATGTAAGTTTTGAAATCTAGCATCCCTTTACCACAGGATGTTGTTGGCAAATGAAGGGTGTGGGCATTGGTAATAGTGACGTCCTTAGCATGTCCACTGACAATATGTTTGCCTAAAGTGTCAAACATGTGGTCTATGGCTTCACCAGTTCTAAAGATGGTCTGCAGCGTAATCCAGTTGGCTGGGTCAAGATCTGATCTGACCCATGGTGAATCGACTGCATCCAGTACTTCTCTGGTAACTTCCTCGTTTTCGAGTACCACAAACTGATGCCCTTCTAAGCTTAAGTACACTTGATTATCTGCAGCGGCTTTGGAAGATTCTTTTAGGCTTTTGATCAGCAACTCGCGGCTTTCCAGATTCCAATTGTCAGGGTGAGGGTTCCATGGCCCAGTTGGGTTCAACGATCCCGGGCCAGTATCAATGCCGCGAGCGCCGAGGTCTCTAGCGACTCTGAGTGCTTCTTGGAGTATTCGAACTGCTTTTTGTCGTGTTGTTTCGTTTTGGGCTGTCAAAGGTTGCCAGTAACCTGTAGCTTGATAGAGTTTCAGTCCGTGATCAGATAAAAGGTCACGGACTCTGTGGCATTTAGCTGGTGATGTCTCAAGTGGGTGATTATCTCTAAAACGAGTGAATACACCTGAGAAACCAAGTTCCTTGACTTTCTTGGCAATCTCCGGTGTGAAATCATCCATGTTACTTGGTAGAAACGCTCCTGACATTCCAAAACGCATAGTTACCCCCATTGATTAAGAAGAGTGGGATTTAGCTCGATTGTTTGCATGTTGTATCTTCCCAAACCAGTTATTCACATAATATGATCGAAAATTATGTCTAATATATCAACTTTTAAGGTGTTTGTCTAAAAATCTGAATGATGCCCGAACGGATCTCCAAAATCGATACAGGATTATGAAATTAGTATCCAAACTGTGTTCTAGACCTTTAATGATTCTAAGATCAACCTCAATCCCTTTCTTTCTTAGGGCTTGGGCGAAATCCTTTGACTGAGGGATAGGGACTAGTTGATCTTCGGCACCATGGATGATGAAAAACGGTGGATCATCAGCGGAAATATGAAATCTTGGTGATGCGTCTCTCCATTGGTTTTCAGTAGATTTGTTATATGGTATTCCCATGAAGTCAAGTAGCCAAGTTTCTGCTTGCTCTGAATGTGGAGAATTACCTAGTTGATCAAGGCAAATGGACAACCTGAGATCGGTTGGGCCTGCTAGGTCAACTACGCACTGGATTTTGCTGCTAATTTGATCTTTCAAGTTAGTAGAATCAACGACGCCCAGTAACGATACTAAATGAGCGCCTGCTGATACTCCTAAACCACCGATTTTCGTTGTGTCAATATTATATTCATCTGCGTGTGTTCGCACCCATCGTACCGCTGTTTGTACGTCCTCTAATTGAGCTGGGAAGGGCCAATCTGGAGCAAATCGGTAATTGACAGAAATTGCTACATAACCTCGTTTAGCTAGCATCATAGCGACTTGTTCCATGTCCTTTTTGTTACCTTTTCTCCAACCTCCTCCATGAACTAGCAAGATTGCTGGTTGGAGGGTGTCAGCTGGTGGCTCTGAGAAATATAGATCGAGGGATAACTCTACATCACCAATACTTTGGTAGACAATGTCTGATTTAGTAACGATGTTTTGATCACAGCCTATCCAGAGAATCGTTATGTGAGCAGCAAAAATTGTGCGCAGAAATCTGCTAATCTTCCTTAATTCCCTATTTTCTGACATGTTTAGCTTTGTCTATATCCATCAGCAGTAGGAAGTTTAGATGTGAACTTAAGATTGGTGTTCCTTACTTATCTTAAGTTCGAGTTTCCTATTGGTTTATGATTGTTATCTGGCAAAGGCTTGATCAGCGATTTCGCGCCCTCGATTTGTTAGTCGTAGAATCTGTTCTTCGATTTGTATTGATCCTTTTTTCTCGGCATATAAGATAACGTTTTGTGTGAAAGTTTGATTCCAAGAGAGGTGTTGGTTGATTCGATTGACGTTGCATTCTTCAGCTTCGTTTTCTTTCCCTTCATGGTTTACTAGGTGGATCAATAGCAGCGTTTGAGAAAATTCCCATTTTTGTCGAAACCTTCTGTAGATGATGGCTAAAATACCACGTTTGGGTGCTATTAGAAACGTCAAAAGAAAACAAATTCCTGTCATGCTAGCCATTGATCCCGCCACCGATGCATCCATCTTGGCCGCCACAAAGTAACCCATAATGGCACTGATTGTGCCAACTAAGCTGCTTATTGCTAGCATAATTGATAGCCGATTCGTTAGTAAATAGGCTGTGGCTGGGGGGACGATCATCAGAGCGACGACTAGCACAGCACCAACCGCGTGGAATGCACCAACAGCGGTGATTGAAACTAGAGACATGAGGCCATAGTGGATAAAAACGGGTGAAAAACCCAAAGCTGTGGCCAAACCTGCATCAAAAGTTGATATCTTCAGTTCTTTATAGAAAATGACAATGCATGATAGGTTGGTTACTAAGATGAGTGTCATGACTACTAGTCCACGTGGAAGGCTTAATCCTAGTATCGTAACTCGGTCAAATGGAGCGAGCGCAATTTCGCCCAACAAGACAACATCTTGGTCTAAATGGACGTTATTAGCGTATCTTGTTACTAGAATGACACCGATGCTAAACAATGCAGGGAATACAATGCCTATGGCGGCATCCTCTTTTACCAATTGTGTTCGGTGTAGCAGTTCCACCAGGCTGACAGTTGCAACACCGGTTCCTGCGGCAAAGATAAGGAGGATGGGTGAGTCGACCTGACCAATGATGAAAAAGCCTACCACAATACCAAGCAATACGGAATGACTAATTGCATCACTCATTAATGCCATCCGGCGCAAGATCAGAAAAACTCCTGGTAAGGCGCAAGCGATAGAAACAATAATAGCGACCAATAGAATTTCGATTTGGGGTGACATTTCTATTTGGGATCTACTTCATTGATTTCCGGTTTGAATTTCGTCTTCTTTAGTAGCGATTGCCAAATCAAACCTCGATTAGGCGCAAAAGCTAATGAGAACAGGAAAATGACGCTCGCACATACTACAATCATCGGCCCAGTAGGGATTTTGGCTGTTGTACTGCTAATTATTGCACCGGTAACGCCTGCTATTGCTCCGAACAAAGCAGCTAAACAGACCATAATAGCCAAACGGTTGGTCCACTGGCGAGCAGCGGAAGCAGGTGCAACCACCATGGCGCTCATTAGTACAACACCGACTGCTTGAAGACCAATTACAATTGCTATTACAATTAATGTCATGAGAAGAATATCGAGTATCTTCATTGGAAAACCTAGGCTCGCGCCGAAGGTAGGATCGAAGCAGAGTAGTTTAAACTCTTTCCAGAAAAGGAATGTTAAGCTGATAACCATAATACTAATTATCCCCATCGTTTTGATGTCCCTTTCTAACAGAGCTGCTGCTTGTCCAAATAGAAATTTATCTAAGCCCGCTTGATTAGCATTCGGTATTTTTTGAATCAGCGTTAGTAACACAATGCCGACCCCGAAAAAGACAGCTAGAATAATTCCGAGTGCTGCATCCTCTTTTATTCGAGTGTTACGGACAATCGCTGTCACCACAAGTATGCCAAGCCAACCAGCCAGTGAGGCTCCAACTATCATGACCAAAGGAGTTTTACTATCAGTAATTAGAAAGGCGAGACATATGCCTGGTAGAGCTGCATGAGAGATAGCATCGCCAACTAGGCTTTGTTTACGCAAGACTGCGTAACTTCCTAATGCGCCACTTACGATGCCTAGAATCGCAGTGCCAATGGCGACAGTGCGAAGTGTGTAATCGGAAAATAGGTGTAGGAAAATTTGCACAGTTGGCAAAGACTTTTATAAGGTTGGTTCAGGGAGTACTTGAGGGTTTGACATTTCTTGCTCAGTTTTCAAAAAGCCGATTCGGCCACCATAGGTCTGGCGGAGGTTTGATTCGTTAAAAATGGTGTTGACAGGGCCACTTGCGATTCGGCGTACGTTCAGCAGCGTAACCCAGTCGAAATAATCAGAAACGGTTTGTAAGTCGTGGTGAACGACAACCACGGTTTTTCCCTCTTCGCGAAATTGTTGTAACAGCAAAACGATTGCTCTTTCTGTTGTTGCATCAACACCTTGGAATGGCTCATCCATAAGGTAGACTTGAGCGTCCTGAGTTAATGCACGTGCTAGAAAAACACGTTGTTGTTGTCCCCCTGATAGTTGGCTGATTTGTCTATCTGCTAAGTTGAGGATACCAACTTTCTCCATTGCTTCAGAGGCCAATTTTTTTTCTTGTTGGCCCGGACGGCGGAGCCAGCCTAATGCACCATAGCGTCCCATCATAACAACATCTTTAACTGTAGTTGGAAAGTCCCAGTCTACACTGCCTCGCTGTGGAACATAACTGACGATGCGGCGTTGTTGGCGATATGGTTTCCCATAGATTAGCATCTGACCGGAGGCAGAACGAACTAGTCCGAGAATTGCCTTGATCAGTGTTGTCTTTCCCGCTCCATTAGGACCTACAATAGCCATTAAAACGCCTGGGGGTACATTCATATCTATATCCCATAAAACTGGTTTTTCTTGGTAGGCCACAGTTAAATCTGTAACTTCTATGGCTGATGAGCTTTGGTTCATCGACATTAATTATCCCTTGTTAGTCCATCAGAAATAGTATCAATGTTGTGTTGTACCATACCTATGTAAGTTCCTTCTTTCGTATTTGGGTTACCCATGGCATCTGAAAACAGTTCACCACCTATTTGTACTTCAAACCCACGAGCTCGCACTGCTGCTTGGACTGCTTCGATACTCTGTCTGGGTACGGATGACTCGACGAAGATAGCTGGGATTTTTCGATCAGCGATAAATTGTGCGAGTTTTCTAACGTCTGCGGTTCCTGCTTCGGTTGCAGTGCTGATTCCTTGGAGGCCGTGGACCTCGAATTCGTAGGCCTGACCAAAGTAACCAAAAGCATCATGTGCAGTGACAAGAACTCGTTTTGATGGTTCTATTTGTGCAGCTTTTTCTTGTACGTAGATGTGAAGATTTTCTAGCTGGAGTATATACTTTTTAGCTAGACTCTGAAAATGTGCTTCTGCAGACGGCATTAGTAGGACTAGTGCACTATGAATAGTCTCTGCTACGTTTGTCCATAGAGTGACATCAAACCAGACATGTGGATCATAAGCACCTGCGAATTCTGGTGGCGCAGTTAGCTTTGATCGATCGATATTTTTTGTTACTGCTAAGACTTGATTGGTTTTTTTGTCTGATAAACGTTCTAGAACTCCGCTCATGCCTGCTTCTAGGTGCAAACCATTATAGAGGATAAGATCAGCCTCAGAGATAAGGGTTACGTCACCTGCACTGGCTTTGTAGAGATGAGGATCAACTCCTGTCCCCATTAAACTCGTTACTTCAACCATCTCACCTCCGATATTCTTTGCCAAATCGGCGATCATACCAATTGTTGTTACAATGCGTATGGGTCGGCCTTGGATTTCTAGTTTTTCAGGTGGTTTCTGGGTAGATGGGGAAACGTTTTGCTGATCTGTACAACTAAATAGTACGGTTATACCAAATAGTCCAAGGACGATGATTTTCCTCATGCTAATCTTCCTCCAATTTGGATACTAAAATTGAACTAGCTACTTTTTGGCCGATTACAAAATCGTTATTACTATCCTTATTTGGTATGATGCGGATAGTGATGAGTTGATCAAAAGGTGAAATTGATATAATCTGAATATTTGTTTGTGGGTAGAGTTCTAGTTTGCCGAGGTAACGAAGCATGTCAGTATCGTCATCGCTGACTTCGACGATGATCGCGTTATCACCCTGTGTTAGTTCGGAGAGTAAGTTTGTGTTTCTTTGCTCAATGTTTCCGTCTCGAGATGGGATTGGTGCGCCGTGCGGATCTGTTGTCGGATAGCCAAGGATTTTGTCTATCCGGTCTTCCAGGTCTTCTGACAAGATATGTTCCCATTTTTCTGCCTCGTCATGTACTTGATCCCAAGGTACGTTCAGTGCTTCTGCTAGATAAAGCTCTATCAGCCGATGGTGCCGTATAACCTCGAGCGCAATTTTCTCGCCGGGGGGAGTCAGTTTAACGCCTTGATATCGCTCATAACTGACAAGATTTGAGTCAGCCAATTTTTTGATCATGCCTGTGGCGGAGGCTGGATTAACCTTGAGATGATCCGCCAAAGCAGATGTGACCACCATAGATTGGGAAGATTGCAACTTATAAATGGCTTTTAGGTAATCTTCGACAGCTTGTGAGTTCATTCAGTTTCCAATAATAAAGTTTGGTGGGTATAAACTAAAATTTAGGTGCGCCTAAAGTTTAGTTTGCGTTGGAATGTCTGTCAAGTCTTTTCCTTTGTGGAAGGTTGGAATTGTAAAGTTGAGGGTGGATCAATGAATGATTGGCAAGAAACTTTTGTTTGGATTTGATTAGGGGAATACGTAAGAATTGGATCTTACTTCCAAGTTTGTAGGTCTAGCAACACACCCAAGTAATTTGGTTGTGAATTCAGTAAGCCTTGGTATCCTTGTTTTGCCTGTGAAGTAGGTAGTTTATGAGTTAGAAGTGGATCTACTTTTAAGCGTTTATCAGCAATGAATTCCAACATGATTTCATATGAATCATCGTCACCATATTGTGTTGCATCTACTTGGCGGCTAGCATGGGCGCCGATAAGTGATACTCCCTTTTTATGAAGCCCAAAATAAAGGTCAATTTCTGCACTGCCTCGGGGACTTCCTAAGAGAATGACCTGTCCCATCTGTGAAGCAACTTGGAGTGCTTGAGATGCGACCTCTGGGTTTCCAGTTGCTTCAACAACAATTTGGCAACCTTTTCCACTAGTGATTTGGTCAATACTTTCTATAACATTTACTTCTGTAGGATTAATTTGCAAATCAATCCCACATTGGCTAGAAATTTCAAGTCGTTGAGGAATTGGGTCAATTCCAATGACTTTCCTTGCCCCTGCGGTTTTCATTAGTTGTGCTGCCAGGTTGCCAATCAATCCCTGCCCAAAGATTACAACGGTGTGGCCTAACCTGATGTTTGATAGCCGAATAGATGATAGTGCAATCTGTGCTAAAGCTGTGAAAGGAACGTGTTCAATTAGTATATCATCTGGTATAAAGTGTCGTCGGTCTGCTGTGGACAAAACCGCGTGCGATGTGTGTCCTATTCGTGTGAAGAGTAAATCACCATTTTGTAATTCATTGATATTTTCTCCTACCTCCATGACACGGCTGACCGTTGCGTATCCAGGACGAAATGGGAATTTAGCGTAGCCAAAGTCAGGAATTGGAAACCCAACGTGGCTCTCTGTGAACATTGCTAATTCTGTTCCTGGGCTGATCAATCCCCATAGGTTTTTAATCAAAATTTCTTCAGGGCCCAAATTCTCAGGCAAATCGAATTCTTCGATTTCAACCTGTAATTTTCCGGGGAAGACCAAACGTTTAGCTTTCACTGATATCTCCTCAAGTTTTCATGTGTTCATTTTGCATAGTACTACTTGTGGAAGTCTTGGATTATTGTGATGATATAGTACTCTCTGTTGTTTAAGAGTATATCATAGGACGATTTGTTTGAGTGTGTGTTGCCGTCAAACTTCATTGATAGTATTTTGTGGTTGAATAGTGTATTCTTGGTACCCGGATATCCTCGGTTATTTTATTGATTATACTTGTGTTTAGATTGGTTCGTAGGACTGTGTTGCAACTATGTCTTCATCCAGCTCTACTCCCAATCCAGGTTCAGTTGGAGGGGGATATATCCTCCCTCCAATTTGATAGGGTTTTTCAGTATGTTTGCGTGGAGAGAAGACACATTGAATTCTTGAATCAGGAAATTTGGGTTGCAGGTTGCTAGTTGAATTGCAGCTGCAATTGGGCCACAAGACATGTGCGGAGGGATAGAAGCATAATGTGCTTCAGCTATTCCTGCGATTTTCTTTGACTCCAGAATTCCACCATAATGTCCTACATCCAATTGGATAATCTGAGCTGCCTGCTTTTTAAAGACAGTTCGGAATTTGGTTTTCGGTTGTGTTTTATGATAAAAAGGTAAAGTTCGAAATGTTAGGTGTTTTTTGTAATGATACAGTGAATACAGAACATATTGGTTTATTAGGTAATATGAAATGTGATATTCTACAACCCAAGGCCAGAAAAATTGAAAGGAATTATCATGCCTACAATCCAAGAAAATACACTTAGACAGTGTGGCTACGAACTCTTTGAAGCCGCTGGTTGTTCATTAGAGGGTGCTCAGGCAGTTGTTGATCATTTGATTGAATCTGATCTCTTTGGACATCATTCTCACGGTGCGATCCGTTTCTATGAATACGCCCGAGCTATTCGTGAAGGTCGGTTCCAGCCTCGGGCAGTGCCTGAAGTGATTATCAATAACCCGTGTGTTGCAGTAGTAGATGCTTGTGGTGCCTTGGGACAAGTTGGTGCAACTTTTGCTATGAACTTGGCAGTTGAAAAAGCTAATCAGCATGGCACTGGAACAGTCGCATTACGGAATACGAGTCATGTGGGGCGTGTTGGTGCTTATCCTTTGCTAGCTGCACGAGCGGGGATGATAGGTATTGCTTTTGTCAATGCTGGCCACCTCGGGTACCAAATTGCTCCTTTTGGTGGTATAGATGGTCGTCTTAGTACCAATCCTATTGCCTTTTCTGCCCCGCGCCGGGATGATAATCCAATCTTAGTTGACATGACAACGTCTGTGGTGGCTGAGGGTAAGGTTCGACTTGCTTTAAATCAGAAGAAACATGTCCCAGAGGGTTGGCTTATCGATGCTGACGGTAATCCAACTACTGATCCAAATAAATTTAAAGGAGATCCTCCTGGAGCTATTTTACCGCTAGGAGGTGTGGTAGCGCATAAAGGCTACGGTCTTAGCTTTGTAGTTGAACTTTTGGGAGGGATTCTCAGTGGTCAGGGTTGTGCAGCTGGTGAACGCACTATGGTTAGCAACGGTGTTCTCTTCACCGTTTATCATATCGAGCACTTCGTTGATCTTGACGATTATTTTAATGAATTAGAAGCTTTAATTCAACATGTCAAATCAAGTCGATTAGCCTCAGGTTTTGAGGAAATCTTGGTTCCTGGTGAGCCCGAGTTTCGCTATGCCCAAAGGAAACAAGACGAAGGTATTGAGGTTGATGAAACGACTTGGAAAGCTATCTGCGACGAGGCTAAGATGTTTGGACTGAATCCGGATCAATGGTTATATTGAATCAGGTGTAATTTATTCAGGCAAAGTCCCCTCAATTTGGTCAACGAGATGAATGGAATGAATTACATCGCGTAGATCGCTAATCGGAATTTCTTTTCTCTGTATACATTCTATAAAGTGCTCATGCATCGTTAGGACACCTTCATAGCGAGGTCCATCTCCTTGATCTACGTTGTCAACTTCCCAACCGCCCATTGTATGGCTTTTGTTGTCTTCGTGAATCTCGATTTCTCCAGGAATCTTCATATAGCATCCGATACCCACACCGTGGAGTTCAGAGCGAAGAACTCGTCCACCCGACGCCCTGTTGCCAAATACTACCCCCGTTGCATCATTATCAAAACGAACTAGCCCGGTATAACAATTCCTGCTTTGACCCCCAAACTTATCTTGGTATGCAGTGACTTCCACCGGTTCACCGCCTGCCATGTATCTCAGTAGGTCAACGACATGGCAGACGTCATTCCAAAGTGTTGTCGTGAATTCTTTTACACCCAGCATTTGCTTGTTAAAGGTGGTAATTGCTGTGGAAACAGGTCCTTTCTCTGCAACCCGGCGCATTGCTTCGCGCGTTACAGCAGCGTAACGACGCTGGAATCCAACCATAGCGTATAGATCATTTGCGATTGCTGCCTCTAATATTTGTTGTGTCTCGTCACTATTTGCGCCGGGTGGTTTTTCGATAAAAATATGTTTCCCCGCATTAAGACAATCTAGCGCAGGCTGTAAAATCCATTCCTCTCGCATTACGCAGTAAACAATATCTAGGTCTACATTATCCAGCATTTCGCGGTGATCGGTGAAACTATGTGAAAACCCGTATTTCTCAGTGACCTGATTTAACCGAGTTTCATCCAGTTCGCATACGGCGACCATTTCTACATTGTCTTTAAGGCGATTGACACTTGGGTAATGAGCGCCTTGGCTACGACCTCCAGCACCAATGAATCCTGCTTTTAACATTGAGTGTTCCTCCTAACTATTAGTTTAAAGAATTATTTAAGATGATTTCAAATGGCGCTTATGCAAAAAAACTGTCTCTATCTCATTTTAAAAGATGCCCCATTCTTGCAGACAAGTAGTGTGTTGTCAATAGTTAATTTTCCCATAATAGCATCAAGCAATAAGGATACTAACCTGTGTTTTGATACTTGATAAGCACGGAAAATAAATAAACAGTGAGTTATGTTGGCTGTGACCAGTCTTAGGGGGGTGGATTGTTGTTGAATGTGCTTATTATAGTATATCTCAGTTCACAACCAAAATCGGCAATAGAAGTTTGAAAGCTAGTGCAGGTAATAGTATTTTTGGTCGCTAGGTAGGCGGCACAATTGCACTGAGGAAAATAAATCGGCCTTTTCTGAAAGGCCTTGCATCCCAGTTCTTATCAGTAGTTGTATTGGTGCGCTTTTTGGTTATGGGTTAGACTTTTACGAAGCTTCCATGCTTTGGGGGCGTAAACCCTATCATCGGGATAACTATGATTGTGAATATGATTCCTAAGGATTCCGTATTATTGCTTGGGTTTAGTTCGTGTCTTCGAGGCCTAGCAGGTGCAGCGTGTCACGGTAAAGGATTTGGTCTGGTAGGTCGTCTGGTAGAGGTGGTAATCGCATCTCTTTCGATAGATGGACAATATTGTGCAATCCTTCGACAGTTTCGTCTAGGGTTGCGATAGGGTAGTCGGTTCCAAAAAGAAGTTTGTCGGTTACACCGTATTCGACGGCTAACCGAAGGGAATTGTAGAATTGCCAAGGACGATAAAATAGGGCGGAGATATCAGAGAAGATGTTAGGTTGTTTTCGAATTAATACGATTGTTTCCGCTTCCCAAGGATGGCCCATATGAGCAATGATCATTTTTAGATCAGGAAATTGGTGGGCAATATCTTCGAGCAAGACAGGATTCGCGTACTTGAGTGGGGCTTTTCGAGGAAAGGTTGTGCCTTGATGAAACATAATGGGCAATCCATATTGCTCAGCTTTGGCAAATATGGATATGGCTTGTGGGTCTTTCGGGTCCCATCCACCATAGATCGGGCTCATTTTTAGTCCTCTAAGTCCCAGTTCATTGACGGCACGATCGACTTCTGATAACGCATTGTCTTCAGTTGGGCAAATAGCAGCAAACCCGATCAGTCTTTTTGCATCGGTCCGAATGTATTTCGCCACCGTGTCGTTCACAGTCAGGAAACCGGTGAGAGGGGCTCGTAATCCGAACACAATTACTCGATCTGCTTTTATTGTATCATTTGTATGTTGTTCTTCTGTAATATTTAGTTCAACTTTTTGGTTGCGCATGATGAAGGTTTCGTCTGCTAATTCATCGGTTAGTTCGCCCGGGTAGCGCCAAAAATGTGTATGACAGTCGATGATCATCAGGTCTGAAATTCCATGGCAAGATTAAGGTACAGAATCAATTTTTTAATTCATATAGCATTTGTTTTCTCATTTTCTGAGACAACGATATTTTTCCTACAGCGTTACGATCAAAGATGAGCTCTTTCCTGAATTCACCACTCCCCAATGGAGCTTTTTGCCCTCACTATCTGTTTCAGGGATCTTTAAACTATGTTTTCCACTGCTTGTCTCGAAGTTTTAAAGAACGACCGCGTGTTTTTCTTGGCTGTCGCTCCCAAACTAAGAAAGTGTCACGTAGGTTACCAAAAGATTGAGAATCGAAAGTTGTCGCTTCGTTTTGTTTGCTATGTTTTCTCTTGTTTGTAAGATTCTTAGATAATAACAAGAATTAGAATTTGGTACAAGACAAAGTTGGCTAATAATTGAGGAATCACTCTCAAGTGCAATAGAGCTTCATACGGGATGCACTCTGAGATCAAGGCGTAGGCTTAGTCCATTTTGGCTAGGTGTTTTTAAGTTTCATTTACTCGGATTTTCATTGAGTGAGAAGATTATAATTGCTAGAAATAGGCTGGCGAGGGCTTCATTTGTTGAATATATCAATCTGAATCGGGGAGCGTCAGCCGAAATTTGAGGTATTCTAAATTATATAAGCTTAAGTTTTTAAATGGTGTGCGTAAGTGTTATGTTACTAAAACCATTGCAACCGAATAAAATAGAGAGGGGTAAATTATATGGGAAATCACAGTAATCCACCCAATATTTTGTTGATTATGTCGGATGAACATGCTCCTATGTACAGCGGGACTTACGGAAATTCCCTAGTCCAAACTCCTAATATGAATCGACTGGCAGAGGAGGGGGTGACGTTTGATAATGCTTATTGTAACTCCCCGCTCTGTTGTCCTTCAAGGATGTCATTTATGACTGGTCGTTATATCCATAATATTGGAGTTTGGGATAATGCGAGTCCACTGGCATCAGATCAACCGACTTGGGCTCATCTGCTAGGTGCTAAAGGGTATGATGTTGTTTTGGCGGGAAAGCAGCACTTTTGTGGGTTGGATCAACTTCATGGTTTCCATCAACAATTGGCTCGTGACCTTCACGCCGAAGTTTGGACCCGAAATGGAGTTCCTGTTGGTGTTCCAGATTGGGAAAGAGGTACTCCAGTTGCTAAACGACCTTGGGATGGTCTTCAACAAGCTGGTCCTGGGACTACATTAGAAATTCAGGTTGATGACTTGGTTGAGGAAAAAGCAGTCGCTTATCTGTGGGAGGCCAAAGATAGTGACAAACCTTGGGTACTCAATGTGTCTTTTATTGCTCCCCATTTTCCCTTAGTGGTGCCATCACGGTTCTGGGATCTTTATCCATTAGATCAGGTAGACCTGCCGGAAATGCCAACTAATCATTTGGAAACCCAGCACCCAGTACATCAGAGGATGCGCCAAATGTTTGGTTGTATCGAGTTTCCTGAGGAACTGATTCTTCGTGCTAGAGCTGGATATTACGGTTTGGTGACCTATTTAGATGAGAAGATTGGTCGATTGTTAGAGGTGTTGCAAGAAACAGATCAGTACCAGAATACACTGGTTATTTATTGTAGTGATCATGGTGAGATGAATGGTGAACATGGTATGTGGAGGAAGTCTAGCTTTTACGAGGCATCCGTCAGAGTTCCCTTACAAATCTCATGGCCGGGCCAACTCCCTGCTGGTAAACGTGTGGAGCATGTTGTTTCTTTGGTTGATCTGGTTTCTACTATCGCTGAAATAACTGAAACTGAAGGAGATATTAAATTGGATGGTAGTAGTCTTTTACCTTTGATGCAAGGAGCTAAAAGCGAATGGAAAGACTGTGCATTCTCAGAGTATTGTGCGCATGGAGTTGCTCGGCCAACAGCTATGTTCCGGCGTGGGCGTTACAAACTGCACTATAGCTTAGGGGAATCCCCACAGCTATATGACTTAAATCAGGACCCCAATGAGTTTCGTGATCTTGCCCAAGACACCAATTATAGTTCCGTAACTCAAGGCTTACAAGAGCAACTTTTGTCTGATTGGGATCCAGTGAAAATCGAACAACAGGTAAGGCAAAGCCAAAAAGAGCGACGGCTAATCGAAAGATCCTATCAATATATGAAAATTTGAATGTCTGTTGGCCGTGAGATTAAAAGGAATTCTTGTTGAGAGGAACTTGGTGTTTTTGCTGATGTAGTTTTGCCAATCTCTTGGATGTGCGGTGTTACAGGAGGGAATTGCCTCTTGCTTTTGCTAGATGAATCTCGATTATTTTTTGTTTTCGTCATCTTTACGAAATTTAATGGCGCCACCATTAATACAATAACGTAAACCAGTGGGTTGGGGACCGTCGTTGAAGATATGGCCTAAATGTCCATCGCAACGGCTGCATAATACTTCTATTCGTTTCATAGAGAAAGAATAATCAAGTTCTTGGGTGATATTGTCGTCATCGACTGCGTCGTAGAAACTAGGCCATCCGCAACCGGAATCGTATTTTGTATCAGATACGAAAAGCTCATTTTCACATCCAGCGCACACAAATGAACCTATACCAAGGTTTTTCATTTCATTGGTAAAAGCCCTTTCTGTGCCTTTCTGGCGCAGTATATGATATTGTTCAGGTGTCAATCTACGTTTCCATTCTTCATCTGTTAATACAACTTTTTCTGTTGCGTCCGTTTTGTCTTTTTCCATGTTTTTGCTAACTCCAAGATTGTTTGAACTTCTTTGACAACCCATAAACCAAACAATCGCAAAGAGAAGTCCGATGATTGGTGTCTGTTTTATGGCACTCTTAATTGCCATGTACAATTTAACCTTTATAAATGGTCTGTTTGGTAAAATAGGTGAACAACCCTTTAGAATCCTAATCATACATTAGCATACAATATTCACAGATAATAAGCAATTTTAACTGGTATTTGATTGAGCTAGATTTTTTAAAATGAATTTGCGTTCAAATCGAGCAAATAGGTGAATAGCAGAAATGGCAAGGTACTTAAGGTTCGGTTTTGGCACAGCGGAACCCGACATAGTCAAGCATGCTAGTTGGGTGTTTTTCAATACGACGAGAAACTTGCATGCGATTTGGAGGATAACTCCAGGAACTACCACGTGTGACACGCATAGTTCCCGATATTGGTCCCGTTGGATTGTACTCTGGCGATTTTGCATAGTAGCTGGCATCATACCAGTCAGAGCACCATTCAAAAACATTGCCCGCCATATCATATAATCCATAACCATTAGGGGGGAAGTCTCCAACGGGAGCAGTGTATTCATGTCCATCGCTAACGTTCTTATTTGACCAGTTTAGGTTGGCAGTTTTATCTGCAAAGTTTGCTCGTTTCCCATTAACTTCAGCATCACCCCATGGGTATTTTTTTTTAGCTAGTCCGCCGCGAGCTGCGTATTCCCATTCGGCTTCCGTTGGTAGTCGTTTGCCTGCCCACTTAGCATAGGCCATAGCATCATGCCAACTAACACCGACTACCGGGTGATTGGGGACAAAGTTAGATGTGTTCCAATATAAAGGAGTATGAAACCCTGTTTTTTCAATAAACTCCTTGTATTGGACATTGGATATTTCATAGATATCCATATAAAAAGCATCAAGACGGATTTTGTGTCGTGGTGTCTCATTTTCGAACCAACTTGCTTCTGCCTCAGGGAAATATCGTTTTTCTGACTTCAGAAGTTCAGGTATTTGATCTGCGTCCGTGCCCATTTCAAATTCTCCTGCAGGAATAAGTACCATGTTCTTTGGATGTTTTATGTTAAAGGCTTGAATTTTGAGGTGGATTTTTTTTACAACGGGTTCGTTGTGGTCATCGCTCACAGATATCACCACATCTATTTGCTGGCCTGCTAGTTCTTGAGGTGTTTCCCAGGTCATTGTTGATAGCTTGGTAGATGAGGTTTCTCCATTTATTATCCAAATGTAAGTCAATTGATCCCCGTCTGGGTCAAGCGCAATGACCTTAAAGATCGCGGTTTCTCCTGGTTGAATTGTTGAAGGGACTATAAATTCCTCAATAATTGGTTTCATATTATGAGATCGTTTACAAGTCAAAGAACTCAAGCAAAGAGCTATAAAGAGAGAATAATAAAAGACGTTTTTTATTATTGGTTTCAATTTAGTTCTGTGTCACGCTAATATTGGATAAAGAAAATTTTCGGTTTTAGGATGACTGTTTCATCGCAATGTCCGAACTTTTGTGTGCTAGTGGTGTTGGCTGTTCTTATGAACTTTATGTGTTTTTATATAAGTATTTTGTAGCTGCCTAACTGAGTACATAATTGTAATATGGAGGGAAAACTGATGTCTTGGGTGTTTTATTATGATTAGATTGAGTATTTAACGTAAATTCTAACCTTCAAATTACTTTTCCATCAGTCAGTTTTTCTCTGTAATTCCAAGAACCTGCGCGATGCTGGAAGGATAACTTTTTTGAAGATTTCGGGAAGCGTGTTGTATTGTTTCTGACAGCAGCTTGGGGGCTTTTCCTTAGTCGAAAGGTTTCTGGCAAGTGGAAATCATTGAGCTCATGATATTGCACTACGAACAATCTTAGCTAGTATGATTGTTCCCGGATGTGGTATACGTTAGGTTGACGCTAGGCTTAGCCGTTCCAATTGATTAAATCTAGGGCTTTAACTGATTTTACGCACCTAAACCCAAAAAGTCGAGCTGCGTCTTTTGGGGGACGTGAATTCCGGTTTGAGACTCTCAGATCGGCTTTGTTGCCAGACCAAGAACCACCGCGAATGACTCGGAAACTCTGGATCCCCTCGAAATTAAAGATGATTCGTTTTACGTGTCCACCTGAAAAAGGGTTTTTATTGAAAACTGTGGTGTAAAATGTTTCGTTATACTCATCTAAACACCATTCGGAAGCGTTTCCAACCATATCGTAAAGTCCATAACCGTTTGGTGTGTATGAGCCTACTTGTGAGGTCCGTTTGACTTTGCCTCCGTAGTTAGCATTTTCAATCGATATTTCATCCCCCCATGGATAGCGTTTACTTATAAGCCCTCCGCGGGCAGCATATTCCCATTCGGCTTCTGTTGGTAGTCTTTTTCCCGCCCATAAAGCATAGTTCATGGCATCATACCAAGTGACATAAACAATTGGATGATTGTCGGTTGGTGCATATTTCTTGATTTTTCCCCAATCTAATTCCTCATTTTCGGTTTTTTCGATGAAATTCTTGTACTCTCCGACTGTAACTTCGTGTTTGTCCATGTAAAAAGCCTCAATATGGATTGTCTTGGTTGGTTGTTCGTCAGGGTCTCCCTCTCCGAAGGAGTCTCCCATCTTGAACAATCCTGAGCGGATAAATACCATGTTTTTTTCTCTGTCCGATGGTTCTATCTCTTCGGTTTCTATCTCTTCGATTGGAGTTGTTGCCGCTGTTTTTTTCCCTTCTATTACTTGAATACGAGCTTCCAAATTCGTTAGAATTAGCCCTTGCTCTTCAATCGCGTCCGTCAGCTTATTTGTATCTGTTGTGTTTTTCAACTCTCTAATTTGATTTTGGAGGTTGTTGATTTCTTTTGTTTGTTGGTTTACAGTCTCTACTAGATTTTTGTTATCAGGTTTTTTTGCTAGTTGAGCGATAAGGTTTTCTACATCGTTAAGTTTCTGAGTCTGGACAGAAATTGTGTTTAGTAATTCATCCAGAGTATTATTTTCTATATTGTTAATTCTGTCGTCGAGTTTCCCGATTTGTGTTCTTTGTTCAAGCACAGCATCTATCAGTTCGTCAAGGGTTGTGCTTTTTGCTAGCTCGTTGATTCTATCATTTAATTGTCCAATCTCTTTCTGCTGATTTTGCATATTGTCCTGTAGTTTTTCGAGCGCGATGAATTTAGTCTCTAGTGTTCCCAATTGGTTTAGAATCTCTTTCTCCGTTGGTTCCAGTAAGTTCAGACGCGTATTCAGACCTGCTATTTGATCTTGCTGGAAATTGATTAGTTCCAGCAGGTCACTTAATTGTCCATCTTCCTCATTACTATCGTTGCACCCAATTATGGTTGTCAGCCCTATTAGGGCGAAAAGACCAAAAATTTGCCATATCATTGGTTTTATCTTCATGCTTCAAATTCCTTGGTACTAGAGAGGACACAGACCTTGCTTGAATTGTATTCAATCATCTGTTCTTTATAACTTAATGGGGCGTTGTACAAGTCAAAGTGGAAATCAGCTTTAGATAGAATACAATAGACTACTTGTTTAAGTCAAAGAAACATAAGTTCAGTTCGTATACCATGGGATTTAGTTGATTATCAGCTGGTGTTTGGGATGTGTATTACACTTGATGTAAGAAGTTTGATAACCATGGATACTTATTCGTTGTTTAAATATTGCCAAAACTGGAGTCTGGCGGGCGAATTAACGAAGCGAAAAAATTATCCAATGTCGATCCCATAGATTTAGTCAGGCGATTTTGATTATGTTTCCAGTTTCCTTAGTAATTTAGTAGGTTTACAGGGCTTTGTCTGATTGCACTTTTCTGCTGATAGCGGCTAGGAATTTTCTCTGTTTGGTTTATAAAGGTTATCTTGGTTGGTTTTTAAATGGGATGTGATTCATAAAATGTTATCCAAACCTACCGGTGTTTACATCGTCGTAGTATTTGTTGATTCCTGGAACTTCGCCCATCCCATGCCATATACCGCGAAATAACGTCTGTCGCTTAAGTGGGAAGGATTCAATTACTGTCTTCGATGGACACGCCTTACCCCATTTTGCATTTATAGTATTATAGCATGTGAATAAGCACAATCGATCCCATGTTTCATTGGTCCATAGTGTTCCTGTATGGCATAGTGCTTCGGTAAAGATTACTGCCGATCCAGCTGGGCATGCATACGATTCCCACAGTGGATTCTCCCGTTTGTTTAGTGCAGAAGGGCGTGGAAAGGCGCTTTTATGGCTGCCTGATAAAAACATAGTTCCGCCATCACCTTCCCTTACTTCGTTTAATTCCCATACTACACGTGTCAATCCGGCGTGAATGCGACCCATCTGCATTTGATAAATATGCGAGTCCCCGCTGAAATTGAAATAACCTCCTCCTCCATGAGGGTTGAAGCCGTCGTGTCCCGCTTTTCGATGGCTGGTATAGGTATGGTCGAACCGAAAACCGTAACAATCCTCAGTTGCTAGTCCTTGGTGCGAAAGGATCTCGTTCAATACTCCTACTACCTCCGGATGGTCCAGCAGTATTTGGGAGGGACCACCATGATTATCTTGTTCTTCTAATGGTAATGAATTACGTTCATAAAGGAATTCCATCTGGTGCGTTCGAATCGCATTGAGTTGTTCTATGTCTAACAATTTGGGTAAAGTGATCCAGCCTTTTAAATCGAAGGTATACTTTTGTTCGTCACTCATTGGGACTACGGTTAAACCGTCAGCATTTGCTGCTGGTAAGAGCGTTTTCTCCACAAGTCTCACTCCTTTTATGTGTCGTAAAAGTTCCTATATTCGTTATCAGGTCACGCAGTTTTTTATCCCAGTGTAATCTAGGTGTTATTTGCTGCCTCTCTTCTCAATACAGAATATCAGCTAGGTATCTAGTTTTCAAGTATGTAGAACTAAGTTTTAGATCATTTATGCTTCGAGTTTATGTGTGTTTCAGGGAGACTCCTTTCGGGTGCGATATGAATTATAGTTGTGTCCGGGGCTTTGCCTGTTTTAAAAATTTGATAGTCGTTTTGTAATTGTATTCAAAGAGTATTTGCAAGAGTGGTATTGTATATAGTTTGGGGGGGTAGTGTTGGGGGTACTAGATTTGGCGTTTTATGTCTATTCTTGAGATTGACTTTGTTGGGGGGTATGGTATTCTGTTTTGCTATTAGGTCTGGTAGAGAATTTGGTCTTTTGGTGGGAGATTAATAGCTGCAATATGTGTTTTAGTCTTGACTGAAATCTTTGAAATTATTCCTGTGAGATGTGTTGTGCTAACCAATAATATTTGGTTGGCTTCCATGACATTGAGACCATTTTGGGTTTGTGTGAATGATTAAAACTCAAGGTCAAATCTAGTCTTAATCAGTTATTTAAATGGTTTTCATAAAATCATTCGGAGGTTCTTCAATTATGAGGATTAAAACAGTTGAAATGTACACATTAAATATTCCTTTTTATTGTGATCGCGTTAGCAAACATATGCATCGAGCATTGACGCACAGCGAGCGTGTATATGTTTACCGCACTGAATTGGAAAATGGGATTGTTGGTTATGGTGAAAATCTGTCGGATGAGTCCAGTAATATAGAGCGTGCTGTCGGCCAGAATCCGTTGGCTATTTTACAGGATGATAGTATTGGTGTTGGTATTCAAATGTCGCTTTTTGATGTTGTTGGAAGATCTTTAGGGGTTCCTATTTATCAGTTGTTAGGAACTAAAGTTCGTGATCGTTGCCCAATTTCTTGGTGGGATATTGATATGCCGCCGGAAGACTGGATGGAGGAAGCCAAAGAGTCGGTTCGTCGTGGTTACACATCGATTAAGCTGAAAGCACGTCCGTGGCGTGATATTTTTGATCAAATACATAAAGTTGGAAGTGTTGTGCCAGAGAATTATAAGTTTGATATTGATTTTAACGGGTTCTTACGAAATGTAGATGGTGCTATACCTGTTTTGCAAGAATTGGATCAGCATCCTAATGTTGCTTATTATGAAAGTCCGTTTTACCTTGGTACCGATTTGGAAGGTGCTGGACGGTTACAGAAAGCAGTGTCCAATCCTATTGTTGAGCATTTTAACGAGGATTGTTTACACGCTCGGGTGTGTGGTGGTTTTGTGGTTGGTGGAGCAGCTTCGGGAACTAGGCGGATTGGTGCTTTGTGTGCCTCATTTGATAAACCTTTTTGGTTGCAAATGGTAGGTACAGGTATTACTACTGCTTACGCTATGCATTTAGGCTCGGTTTTGACGCACTCGCAATTACCTGCCATTACTTGTCACGAGTTATGGGAACATCATTTGCTAAAAGANCGGTTAGAAGTTTCAAATGGAATGATCTCAGTACCGGAATTACCAGGGCTTGGAGTGGAAGTGGATGAGTCCGCTTTGGAGTATTATCTTGTTGAACCAGGAACGCCAACTTTGACTGAACTATATAAGCAGCAAAAACATGTCTGCCGTGTGCATATACCTAGTGGTGGAGGTGACAACAATGTACACGATTTTGTTGGTGAAAGTGTTTATTATCCTGCTTTTAGTGAAGGAGAATATCCTGGATTCGTCCGTGGTGTTTGGATGGAGGTTCTTGAAGTAGATGTTTAGCTGCTAGGCTATTATGACTTTTGGCAGATATAAATGATGCCTGGATAAGGAGCTAGTGAATTGACGAAAAATTCGGCTCGAATCTTTAAGTTTGATTTTATTACTAGGTTGCGCCATGTGTCAGGGGAGAGATAATTAGGTCGTTTTAAAGTTGGTGTACTATAAATACCAAGAAATAGTTTGATTCTTTCTTCCAAGTTAGCGTAATGAAATTTCCATTTGGGTATTGTTGTGTTGTCCTTCAGTATTAGAGTACCATTATCAACTAGTTTGTTTGCACAGGTAGAAAGAATGTGTTGTTGTGTTTCATTAGGAAAAAGGCATAAAACATCAATTAACAGAATTGTGGAACTTGGTTCTACTGATACATTCGCAATGTCTCCGTGTTGGAAGTTTAAGTTTGGTAGGCCCTTGGTAATCTGTTGAGCGATTGATATGCGTGGCAAAGAAACTTCGATACCCAATATTTCTTGTTTCCTACTGGAGGCTAGTAAGCAACTGAGTACTCCGTAGCCACTACCGAGGTCGATGATTCTACCTGGTACTGTGGGAACGTACTGGTTTATAGCCTTAAGAATAGGTTGCAAGCAGATTAAGCGTGTCCAGACTCGCATCTGGTTGGAAAATGATAACGAGGAACAGCAGTCTATTATTCGTTGGCAATCTTGACTAGTTAGAGGGCCATCACCAAAAATGCGTGATAGTTGATAAAGAATATGTGCGAGCATCTACTTTGTCTGTGATTTGTTTCGAGGAATGTCCTTAATGTATGGTGTTATATTAGACTTTCGTTAGTTGGCTTGAATTAGCATAGAATCGAATTAAGTTGCCGTATGTCAAGCGGTTGATCAGAATGTTTTTGGTACATTCAATCCAGAATTTCATCTCTCCAGTTTGTCGTAATTTCGTATTAAAAGTTTTTAAAGTGTCCCATAGATAGATTCCCATACGTGGTAGATGGTAGATTTCGCTGTTGGTGATTTGTGTACTGGGAGTTAGGGCGAATGCTGTGCGATAGTTTGCTTCTTTAACTAGTTGTGTGATTTTAGAATTGTAATTTCCGTATGGGTATGCAAAACAGTCGACGGGTTTTTGTAGGATATCTTCTAAAATTGATTTAGATGTTTGGAGTTCTGTTTGGATAGTTTTATGGGGCTGGATCGTTAAAAACAGATGGTTTAGTCCGTGCGAACCGAATGTAAAGCCTTCCATAGAGAGGTCAATGATTTGTTCTTTACTTAAATGCTTGAAGCGTTTCCAACCTAGTCTCGCATCCCAAAAATTCCATTTTCCCACGTATCCGGTTAGCATGAAGATAGTAGCTGTAAATCCATAGCGTTTTAAGATCGGAAAGGCATGAGTGTAAAAACTTTCATACCCATCATCGAAGGTTATCATGACAGGTTTTTTGGGTAGTGGCTTTGTTCCGAAAATGGCTTCTGTTAAATCGTTTGGTGAAATGGCTTGATACTTTTCGCTGTGCAAAAAGGCAATCTGTTTCTCGAAAAGTGATGGTGTTATCCAAGTGATCCCCAGCTCTTTCTGAGTTCCTATTTTGTGATAAGCTAGAATTGGTAGCCATTCAATGGAGGTCGTATATTTGTTCTGTTTGGATGTTGATGTTTCCTTCATAATCGTTGGGATTGTTTTACTCGTAATATATCAAGTGTTTAGACTTATTCAAATCACATTATTTTGTTTTAGTGTTTCAATTTCGGTTTCGTCCATATCCAGTAACTCGTTCAGCACTTCCATGGTATGTTGCCCTAGGTTGGGTGCTGGATGCTCAATGCGGCCAGGAGACTCTGAGAGCTTAACTGGAATTCCTGGAATTTTTAAAGTTCCAGTTGTTTCGTGTTCTACTTCCACGATCATTTCTCGTTCTATCACTTGTGGGTCAGTTACGACTTTGTCGATGGTATTGACAGGACCACATGGTACACCAATTGATTCCATTGATTTGACCCAATGGTCGGTTGTAAATTGGGTTGTGATTTCGGTTAAAATTGGAAAGAGTTGCTCGTGGTTTTCTGTTCGCAGGGCATTGGTGCAGAACTTGGGATCATTGATGAGGTCTGGTTTATTGATGTGTTGACAAAATTTCTCCCATAGCTCGTTATTGCCGATGGCTATAACAACATAGTTATCTTTGGATTCAAAAACCTCGAATGGGGTAATCGATGAATGCCTTCGCCCTAGTGGCTGAGGGATTTCGTTGGTTGAAAAGTATCGCATCAGTGCGTTTTCTAAGATAGCTACTTGACAATCAAGCATTCCAATATCCACTAGTTGACCTTTGCCTGTTTGTTCTCGGTAGCGCAATGCAGAGAAAATGCCAATAGTTGTGAATAGGGCAGAGGTAATATCTCCGATGGAAGTGCCAACTCGTACCGGTGGGCGGTTTGGTTCGCCGGTGATGCTGAGGATACCTCCCATGCCTTGTATAATCATGTCATAGGCCCCCCGTGTAGCGTAGGGGCCAGTTTGCCCGAACCCTGAACAGGCAGCGTAAACTAGCGAAGGGTGGTGAGCCTTGAGTGTTGGGTAATCTAAGCCAAGTTTCTTCATGGTGCCAGGACGGAAGTTTTCGATTACAATATCGGATTTTTTGACGAGGTCAAGGAAAATTTTCTTGCCTTGAGGGTCTTTCAGGTTTAGGGTAACACTCTTTTTGCCTCGATTAATGCTCATGAAGTATAGACTGAAATCATTCTTAAAGGGACCAAAACCACGTGCTTCATCTCCTACTTCGGGTTGCTCAATTTTGATGATTTCTGCGCCTAAGTCTCCAAGGATCATTGTTGCATAGGGGCCGGCTAAAATCCGTGTTAGATCTAAAATGCGTATGCCTGCTAGTGAATCTACCATCTGTGTTTCTTTCTTTGATTAAGTATCGAAGTAAACTTTAGTTGTTATATTTGTTCAATGTGGCTTAGCTTAGATTAATTTTTTTGATTATATGAAACAAAAAATTAAAGAAAATCAAAGTCGCATCCAAGATGGGCTTGCTCGACATGATTGGTGTATAGTGCACCATATCCTCTTTGGAAGTGTGGTTTGGGTAACTTAATGTTTTCTATTCGTCTTCTCAATTCGTTGTCATCAATGAGTAGTTGTATACTTTTTTTATTCACATTTAGTTCAATCATGTCTCCATCCTGTATGGTTGCTAGTGGCCCCCCGACAGCCGCTTCTGGAGATATGTGTAGAATAATGGTGCCAAATGCAGTGCCGCTCATACGAGCATCGGAGATCCGAACCATATCCTTTACGCCTGCTTGTAGGAGTTTCTTGGGAATAGGGAGATAGCCGGCTTCTGGCATTCCAGGCCCACCGACTGGGCCAGCATTTTGAAGCACAAGCACGTGGTTATTTGTAACATGCAGGTTCTGTTGGTCAATTCGGTTATGTAAATCTTCAATTGATTTAAAAACCAGTGCGGGGCCTTGGTGATGGAGCAGGTGAGGTGAGGCTGCAGAACGCTTGATAATAGCGCCATTTGGTGCTAAGTTGCCAAACAAGCATGTCAACCCTTCTCCTGTTAGCAAGGGGTTACTTCTAGTTTTAATAACATCTTGCCATTTAGGTGGTAATGGGACTTCCATTAAATTTTGTCCGATAGTCTTTCCATTAATGGTGGTTTCTTGGCGATGAAGAGATTCCTCTAATTCTTTCATCACAGTTGGGATACCACCAGATTTAGCCAGGTCTTCCATGTAGTATTGCCCGCTTGGTTTCAGGTTAACTAAAACGGGTGTTTGATCCCCAATGCGAGTGAAATCAGCTAGGGTAAGCTGAATCCCAATTCGTTTTGCTATAGCAGTTAAGTGAATAATAGCATTCGTTGAACCACCGATAGCCATCAAGATACGAATTGCGTTTTCAAATGAACGTTTTGACAAAATACGAGATGGTTTTAAATCTTTCTGTATTGCTGTTACAATTGTTCTACCTGTGGCTTCAGCATGTCTGCGCCGTTCAGCCATCACTGCTGGAATTGCTGCTCCGTCTGGTAACATCATTCCCATAGCTTCTGCTAGTGCTGCCATTGTACTGGCTGTTCCCATTACCATACAGGTTCCGGTGCTTGAACATAAGTGGTTGTTGATTAACTCTATTTGTTCTTCGTCTATTTGTCCAGCTCTGTATTCTCTCCAGAATCGCCTACAGTCTGTACATGCTCCCAGCGTTTCTCCTTGGTAATTTCCTGTAATCATTGGACCTGCTACCAAACAGATCGCAGGTTTGTCGGCGCTAAGCGCTCCCATTAATTGGGCTGGTACAGTTTTGTCACAACCGCCTAAAAGCACGACTCCATCCATTGGCTGAGCTTTGATCATTTCTTCAGTATCCATTGCCATTAGATTCCGGAACATCATTGTGGTTGGAGAAGTGAAAATCTCACCGAGGGAGATTGTTGGAAACTCAATCGGCAGTGCTCCTTGAGAGAGAATGCCTCTTTTTAATGCTTCAATCAGGTCACTAAAATTCTGATGGCAACTATTAAATCCGCTAAAAGTGTTAACAATCCCTACAATTGGTCTATTAAGTTCATCGTCATTGTATCCCATAGCCTTAGCAAAGGCTTTTCGTATGTAAATGCTGAATTCGGGATCTCCATAGTTTGTTAATCCTTTTTGTATTCCTGTTGTTTCGTTTAATTCCATATTTTTATACTGTTTCAGATTCAGATTGTTTGAAAAGTTGAATGATTTCGTTGTGTGAGGAGACAACAAAATCAGCTAAATTTAGGTCTTCGCTTGTTCTAGAAGTTGTTATTCCAATACAATACATACCCGCATTCTTAGCTGCCATAATGCCATTTGGAGAATCCTCGATTACGCAACATTCCTCAGGTGGTGTTTTAAGCTTGTCAGCGGCATATAGAAAAATTGCAGGGTCTGGCTTTGATTTGTCTCCTACATCTGAGATCTTGAAGATATCCTGTCCGAAAATATTCGCTAAACCTAATTTTTTATTTGCAACGTCAAGTAAGTGGTTATGGGAGGCAGTTGCTATACAAGTTTTGATTTCTCTTTCTACCAAATATTGGTGGATTTCTAAAAACCCGGTAATATAAGTTAGCGAAGATTGATATAATTCTTCTATAAGGTTTAGTCGTTCTTCCATTAGTTGCTGTGTGCTTTCGGCAATACTATGTATATCTTTGAGTATTTGTGTAGTATCCCATAAACTCTTGCCTAGCAGAATGTTAGCTATTGATTCTCGGTTATAAGTAATACCTCTTCTACTCAAAAAATCTATGTCGGCAAGTTCATAGAGTGGCTCGCTATTTATGATCACTCCATCCATGTCAAAAATAATTGCTTTTCGAATCACTATTTAGCTCTCGATTTACCAGATTTAAGTTGGTTTAATGTGTTGTACGGTTGATCTTCTTGTTTTTAGGAGTTTTCGCCTTTAGTGGCTACTTTTTTGCTCAAGTGCCAATAGCTCCATCGTAAATAGGATGGAATAGAATTAAGAGCCCATATTATCATAAATTAGCTGAATCCGGAAGTCTAAAGAGAATTGATGGTATGAGTGTTTGGCAGTTTTCGGATGAAAAGAGTCTTGGCATTAAGAAAACTGTCTGGTTTTCCTCGTTTTTTTAGATTGCTTCTGGATTTGATACTTGGAGTGCGTAGAGGATAGGATTTGGGGCGGAGTAGGGTTGTTATTGTATGAACCCCATGCCATTGGGGAGTGACTTATGTGCTTTCTAAGGCGATTATGAAGTAACGCGACTAGTAGTGGTTTTAATGTGTTCCAGTATACTTGTTTTGTTTGAGTGTGAGGTGCTCCGAGAAATTTCAAAGCATAACCAAATCAGCGTTGGTCAAGAAATGAGCAATCAAGAATCTGGAAATCATTTATCTCAAGGAAGTATGCTTTTTGGTCATGACCACAATTACGAAAGTCTTAGGCGAGTTGCCCAAGGAGTAATATCCTAATCTGGTACTTAGAGATGGTTTGGGTGTTTATGAACTGTATGGTGTTAAGGAAATGCCAGCCAATTTTTATATTGATAAGTTGGGCGTTGTTAGTTAAAGTTGAATATGGTTATCATGAAGAATTGGACCTTGAGATTAATATCAAGGTTATATTATAGGGATGGAAATCTTGCCTTTTAGATTGTTATTGTGTAGATAAATATAGATGTTGGCTATGAGGTTTTTTATATTACCAAGCCTTGGTTCCGAAACCTATAATCGCACTAGTAGCAATCTCGCTGGGTATTAAGGAAATCATCCTAGCTGCCTTTGTAAAGGAGATTTCTATCTCTCATATTGGAATTATGAAGTAGGAGTATCTCAAAGTATGTCTCCGCCCAGACGAGAAATGGGTTATTGAATGAGGCTGTGGAGATGAGATTTTAGTGGCATTGTGTAAAGTTTTCTGGTAAAGTGCTCTAGGGTTTGCTGAACCTGCTTATTTTTTTCAGTAGATTGTCCTTATTTTGACATGAAGTAATCTATTTTTGACATGAAGTAATCTATAACAATTAAGTAATAGCTTTTTTTAACCTTGGTAGTTGAGAAAGATATAAAGAGAATGACAGAACTCACTTTAATCAAGCGTAAATTTGGTGAAACGTCCAGATCTGATACTTGGTGGATCCAACCTTTGGTGGTTTTTTGTGGTTTGTCGGCTTTCATTGTTTATACAACATGGGCCGCGTTTCAAGGAGAGCATTATCATCACGGTCCTTATTTGTCACCCTTTTACGCTCCTGAAATCTTTGGTAATTCTGAGCACAGTTGGTTTGGTGCTAAGCCAGCTTGGTGGCCCTCGTGGGCCCCTTTTTCGCCTGCATTTTTGATTTTATGGGCTCCCGCTGGTTTCCGTTTGACATGTTACTATTATCGAGGTGCATATTATAAGGCTTTCTGGGCGGATCCTCCGTCTTGTGCAGTTGGTGAACCTCGTAAAGGTTATCGTGGAGAAAGCTCTTTTCCATTGATTCTACAAAATGTGCATCGGTTCTTTCTATATTTTGCGCTGGTATTTGTTCTGTTATTAGCATTTGATGTTTGGAAGGCGATGTGGTTTGATGATGGGAATGGTGGAAAAACTTTTGGTATTGGACTTGGCACGTTGATTCTAGCGATTAATGTGTTTTTATTGAGTGGTTATACACTTGGTTGTCATTCTCTGCGACATCTGGTTGGTGGTTTTTTGGATAGGCTTTCCGGTGCACCTATTCGCCGAACAGCCTACAACTGCGTAAGCTGTCTGAATAGCCAACATATGCGTTGGGCTTGGATGAGCTTATGTTCAGTTGCATGCTCTGATATTTACATTCGGTTGAGCTCTATGATGGACTGGACTGATCCAAGGATTTTGTTTTAGAGGGAGGATTATCTAGTGGCTCAATATGAAACACATGAATATGATGTCTTGGTTATTGGTGCAGGTGGGGCAGGGTTGCGGGCTGCAATTGAAGCCTCCTCGGCAGGGGTTTCTGTGGGCTTAGTTTGTAAGTCTTTGTTAGGTAAAGCTCACACGGTAATGGCTGAGGGTGGAATAGCGGCGGCTTTAGCCAATGTGGATGAAAGGGATGGTTGGAAGGTTCATTTTGCTGACACTATGCGTGGGGGGCAATATTTGAACAATTGGCGAATGGCTGAGTTGCATGCCAAGGAAGCTCCTGAGCGTGTAAGAGAGTTGGAGGGTTGGGGAGCGCTTTTTGATCGTACCGATGATGGTCGCATTTTACAACGCAACTTTGGTGGTCACCAATTTCCTCGGTTGGCACATGTTGGGGATCGTACTGGTTTGGAAATGATAAGAGCGCTTCAGGATCATGGTATCCATCAAGGTGTTGATGTTCACATGGAGTGTACAGTTGTCGCTTTGACTAAGGATGGAGATCGTGTTAGCGGTGCTTTTGGTTATGAAAGAGAAAAAGGACGCTTTAAGATGTTTCCTGCTAAGGCTATTGTTCTAGCAAC
The DNA here is from genome assembly GCA_002709695.1 of Candidatus Poribacteria bacterium. Taxonomy (GTDB): domain Bacteria; phylum Poribacteria; class WGA-4E; order WGA-4E; family UBA9662; genus UBA9662. Next base: position 223,170 of record PAQF01000025.1, on the reverse strand, counting down.
AGGTGGTATTGGAAGAGCCTATAAAATTACTAGCAATAGTTGGGAATATACGGGTGATGGTCATGCACTCGCTTACCATGCAGGGGCGGAATTGATCGATATGGAGTTTGTACAATTCCATCCAACTGGAATGGTTTGGCCTCCGAGCGTTCAGGGTATACTTGTTACAGAAGGGGTTCGGGGAGAAGGTGGAATATTAAAGAATGGTGAAGGTCGAAGATTTATGTTTGATGATATCCCTGAATTGTATCGATTGCAAACAGCAGATAATGAAGAGGAAGGTTGGCGATATACACAAGGAGATCGAGAAGCACGTAGGCCACCTGAATTACTTACTCGTGATCATGTGGCGCGTTGCATTGTGCGGGAAGTACAAGAAGGGCGAGGTAGCCCACATGGTGGAGTGTTTCTTGATATTGCTTGGATTCGAGAGAAGTTGCCTAATGCTGCGGAGCACATTCGACGAAAATTGCCGAGTATGTATCATCAATTTAAAGAGTTGGCGAACATCGATATCACTGAAGAACCAATGGAAGTTGGGCCAACTACACATTATGCGATGGGTGGGGTTCGGGTGGATTCGGATTCGCAAATGACCTGTGTGCCGGGGCTTTTTTCTGCTGGTGAGTGTGGGGCAGGTTTGCACGGTGCTAATCGCTTAGGTGGGAATTCTTTGTCTGATTTACTGGTTTTTGGTAAACGTGCGGGTGAATATGCAGCTCAATTTGCTAAAGAAAATGATTCGGTGCTGCTTGATGAGGATCAGGTTCGTTCCATTGCTGATTGGGCTCTTAAGCCGCTTGAAAATCAAGCAGGTGGGGGTGGCGGCAACCCATATCAGGTACAATACGACTTGCAGGAAATAATGCAGAAATTAGTTGGAATTGCTCGGAGTGAAGAAGGGATTAGTAGCGCTTTGTCAGAAATTGTTGGGCTTCGTCAGAGATCAGAGGGGGTAGCCGCTATCGGAAACCGTGAGTATAATTCAGGCTGGCATACAGCTCTTGATTTGTATAATCTGTTGACTTCTGCTGAAGCTATAGCTTTAGCAGCGCTGGAGCGAAAAGCCAGTATCGGGGCTCATTCCCGTGATGATTACCCGGATAAGGAAGAACCGGATACAAAGAAATACAATACCGTCATTCGAAAAGGTGGAGATGGGGAAATGTTGGTTTCCCGTGAGGAAATCTCAGAGATGCGTGGAGATCTTCAGAAAATTATAGAGGAGATAGGTTAATGGCGACAGCCAAGTTCAAAGTATGGCGTGGAGATACTGATTCGTCTGGATTCGTCGATTATGAAACTGATGTTTCAGAGGGTATGGTGGTTCTGGATGCGGTACATCAGATTCAGGCCGAACAAGCAAATGATTTGGCTGTGCGTTGGAATTGTAAAGCTGGAAAATGCGGCTCCTGTTCAGCTGAAGTTAATGGCCATCCCAAGTTGATGTGTATGACAAGGTTAGATGACCTGCCACTCGATAAACCTGTAACCATTGAGCCTATGCGTGCTTTTCCGCTCGTTAAAGATCTTGTGACAGACGTTTCTTGGAACTACCAAGTTAAGAAGAAGATCAAGAAGTTTAGTCCGAGACCTCCTGATTTTGAAGATGGAACTTGGGAAATGCAGCAGGAAGATATCGATCGTGTACAGGAATTTCGTAAGTGTATTGAGTGCTTTTTGTGCCAAGATGTTTGTCATGTGCTGCGTGATCATCATTTGCATGATAATTTTGTTGGGCCTCGTCATTATGTCTACACGGCATCGTTGGAGATGCACCCACTGGATACTGAAGATCGGCTGGGAGATTTGAAGGAAACTGATGGTATTGGTTATTGTAACATTACTAAGTGTTGTACTAAGGTTTGTCCCGAGCATATCACTATTACTGATAATGCTATTATTCCGCTGAAAGAGCGGGTTGTTGATCAGTTCTATGATCCATTGAAAAAGTTGTTTAGAATCTTTAAACCGAAGGAATGAACCTAAATGCTTTATTCCAAGTGGGATAATGTCGTGCTGGCAAAACAATAATTTAGGATTGATTAAGCTTTTAATATTAAATGTTTGTTTTAGAGCTTTATTACAACGGTGGTGGGTAGTGTGGAGTCAATGGAAGCAGGATGGAATTGTGCTAGAAAGAAATGGGATAAAGAAGCAGTTTTTTTGGTTGACAAAGAAAAAACTGTATGCTAATCTAGCATCGTGGCTCTGTTGGGGAGTCGACAAAGGGAACTGTAGTTGTTACTTGATTTTTTTGGCTGGACTGCTTCGCAGAGGCCGACGGCTGTTGAACGATTGAAATAGCTGTTATTGCATCGTCGCTTGGGTTTTGTGTGGATGCATTGTTGTTCCTCCATTTACTAGTTCCCTCCTTTATCAGGTTGTTGTTGGTACCTGAATTTTATAGTGTTCCCAAATAATTTATATTTTAGAAACCTGATCGTGTGTCTTTATGGGTTTTTGTCTGTTAGGCGCCTTTATAAATCAGGAATAGAGAAGGAAATCTATGATTAACGCATTGTTTACGTCTGCAACTGGCATGCGAGCTCAACAATTCAATGTTGATACGATTGCTAATAACTTAGCTAATGTTAATACGACAGGTTTCAAGAAAGCGCGGGTTGAATTTCAGGATCTGTTGTATCAGACGCTTCGAACACCTGGTGTGCAGAGCACACAGCAAACGATTGTTCCTGTTGGGATACAACTGGGGCATGGTGTAAGGACAGGAGCAACACAACGGATGTTTTCTCTTGGGAACGTTGTCGAGACGAAAAATGTTTTCGATTTGAAACTTGATAGTCCGTATTCTTTCTTTAAGGTTGTTGATGATAAACAAAACTTAATTTATACACGTGACGGATCTTTTAAGTTGGATGATCAGTTTCGGATTGTTACTACTGATGGTCATGTCCTTGATCCTTCCATCAATATTCCAGAGGATGCTGCAGATGTGTCGATTGGTCCTGATGGGACCGTTTCCGTTCGTTCTGATGGCCAGGAAGAACCCCAACAGGTCGGGCAGATTCAGATTTTCCGGTTTCCTAACCCTGCAGGTTTGCAGAGTCTCGGTGCAAACTTCTACCGCCAAACCGCGGCTTCTGGAGAAGCTACAGAAGACCAGTTTGGAACGCTTACTTCTGGGTTTCTGGAGATTTCCAATGTTGAAGTCGTTGAAGAGATGGTTCGCTTGATTACGGCGCAACGTGCCTATGAAGCGAATTCGCGTGCAATTCTTGCTTCCGATGACATGTTGTCGACAGCGAACCAAATTCGTAGGTAGATTTGGATTGGTATTTCTTTGATGTAAGTGAACTTGACTCTTTTTAAGGTGGGTTGCATTTGAGAGTTTGTGGGTCTTTAGTAGTTTCGCTGGTTGTTTTCTTGGTTGTTTGTGGTGTAGCTTCAGCTCAAACGATTAAAATTACATTTGTTGATGTGGTAGAGGTTGATGGTCCATCCATTTTTATGGGAGATATCTCCCATAAAATCGAGGGTAAACAGCTTACTAAAAACCAGATTGATGTTGTCCAATCTTTACGGCTGAAGTACTCACCTCTTGTTGGTCGTCCTCCTGTGACTATAGATGCTGATTTTATTGGGAATTCATTGAAGATTGCCAAGAGGGCATTGCGAAAAGTTGGTCTTGAGCCAAGTTCGTTTGATATTTCAAAGAGCACAAAGGTGCTTGTTAGCAGGAAGTCTCAGTCGGTCGATGCGCAAGAGCTAATTAGTTTTGCCCAAAGTGCGTTGTTAGAAGAACTGACACAACGCTTTAATGGGGGCGAATACCAAATTGAAGCAGATACTTCAGTGCCAAATCTTAGTTTGCCAACTGGTAAGCTTGATTTTTCCTTGCGTCGACTCCGATCTCAATTTCTTGCTGGAGATATTAACGTCTATTTAGACATTTCGATTGATGGTGTTAATCGAAAGTCAGTTAAGATTCCATTTAGCGTGAAACTAACTTCTAAAGTATTGATTGCAAAAAAGAACTTCACCAGAGGCGACCCGCTGGACTTAAAGGATTTTGAGGGCTCCACTCAAACTCTAGGCCAAGCGAGACTTGCCCCTGTTCATGAAACGCAGCTTAAACAGATGCGTGCAAACCGCCGTGTTTCCAAGGGAACTGTCTTAATATCTAATATGGTCGAAAGAATTCCGAAAATCTTAAGCGGAAAATTAGTGACAATCGTTGCGAATTTTAACGGAGTTCGGGTGAAAAGCTCTGGTACAGCTTTGGCTGATGGCTTTATTGGCCAGGAAATATCAGTAAAGAATCGTTTGTCCAAGAGAGTCATTTTTGGTGTTGTGATGCCCAATGGTGATGTGCAAGTTGCTGTTCAGTGATTAGCTTTTGGGGTATTTGAAATCGGATTATTTATGCTAAGTACGTTTTCTAGGTTTTTTGTGGTTGTTGTTTTTGTCCTGACTTGCTTGGTTGTAACGACTGAGTTGGATGCACAAGTTTTGTATCGAGAAGGGCAACTTGCTGATGAACTGTACACCGATTTAATTAGCAGGAAAGTTGGCGATCTGCTAACGGTGGTGATTGTTCAGAATGCGCAAGCTAACCAGAATGCACAATCGTCTAAAAATCGCAGTTCTGCTTTGAGCGCAAATGCTAATTTGCCGGGAGGAGCTGGGTTCTTGGGTTCCATACCAGATGGAGCTGGGTCGGCCTCACTAACGGGGCAAACGAAACGGGGTGGAGCCCAAACGACTTCACGTCAAACAAGTTTTGTGGCAACGGTAACAGCTACTATCGTAGAAGTGTTTGAAAATGGTAATATGAGAGTTGCGGGGACTCAACATACTGCGATAGACGATCAGGAAACGGAGATTAAGGTTGAAGGAATTGTTCGCCCTTCAGATATTTCTCCTAATAATAGTGTTATCTCATCGGCATTAGCGAATGCCAGAATTGAGTATCGCGCACCGGAGCAACAGGGACAAGGAGGGAAGGTTGTTGACATTATTGCTTTTCCCTTTCGTTTTGTTGGTTCGCTTCTGAGTCTGCTTTTTTAACCAAATGGGAAATGAAATCATGGTGATAAGAAAGAAAATGCGTTATTTGGGATCAACGCGCAGTGTGTTTCGAATTTCGTCATTGTTCTTTCTCATTCTTGTTACTTCTGCAGTTGCTGTGGAAGTTCAAGTGGGTGATGTGACCCGAATTCAGGAGATTAACTCGAACCAGCTATTGGGCATGGGGATTGTCGTTGGTTTGCCAGGGTCTGGCGATAGTACTCGTTTAGTTTTAGGCCGGCAAGCATTATCAAATATGTTGAGTCGGATGGAAGGTGTTCGCCTAGATCCAGATCAGTTGCAGGCCAGGAATATTGCGGCAGTGATAGTGACGGCTGATCTTCCGCCTTTCGCTAAAACTGGGGATCGGCTTGATGTGTTTGTTTCCTCAATGGGTGATGCTAAGGATTTGAACAATGGAACGTTACTTTTCGCGCGGTTGCAAGCTGGAGATGGGAAAGTATATGCAACGGCTCAGGGGCGAATTGTGGTTACTAGGCCAAAGGGGGCTCGTGGCGGAACATTGCCACCAAATGGGAAAATTTCGTCTGGTGGTTTAGTGGTGCGTGATTTGGAGATCAGCCTAGATGATATGGATTCGATAAATCTCCGTTTGAATCACCCTAACTATAGTACTTCCAGCTTGATTGCTAAAAAAATTAATGAAACTTTTTGGAATGGGATAGCTGAACCAATGGATTCAGGGACTGTTAAGGTTGAGGTTCCCGAAGCGTATCATGGTGGCAAGCTGGTCAATTTTATTGCGGCGCTCAGTGAATTAAAGATTGAGCCTAATACACAAGCTACTGTTGTTGTTGACCCTAAAACTGGGGCGGTTGTCATTGGTGAAGGTGTTCAAATTTCCCCGTTTGCTGTTTCTCTCGGTAATGGTCAGGGTGATGAGATTCCAACAACCATCAACATTACTCCGGTGTCTTCTGCAGGGACTACTTTAGGTGATGTTATTTCTGCTCTTAAATCTGTTGGTACAAAGACTGAAGACCTGATCGAAGTCTTGAAATTAATGGAAAAAGCAGGTGCGTTGCATGCAACTTTAATTATTATGTAAAGGGTTTGGGTAATGGAAGTTTTTCCTGTTTTATTGCAAGAGTTAACAGATGAAAGCCTAGATACTACTGCACCTGGTGTTGCATCTAAGAAAGTGCTGTCATCTCTTAGTGGAGGGAAGCAGAATAATCCTAAAGTTGAGGGTATCAAGAGAGGGGTGATTACAGGAGCCTCAGTGAACTCTAATGCTGAGAAGCTGACGGAGACAGCGAAGGAGTTTGAAGCTATTTTTACCGCCCAATTACTTTCTATGATGCGAGATACAGCTAGTCAAACAGATTTTCTCGGTTCCAACAGTACTTCAATGAAGATATTTAACAGTATGCTTGATGAACAGTATGCTCTGAGGATGGCAGAAAGTGGTCAACTTGGTTTAGCTGATATGTTGATACGGCAACTTAGTCAGTATATTGATACAGTCGAGGGTAGTTCTGAAAATGCTGATGTATCGTTGGGTGAAGTTGATGGGCAACAAGCAGTGGCGGATTTAGAAGAGGTCTTAGCGGCTGTAGTTGCTGGGCTGGCCGGAGGTGGGTTGGAAAAATCATTGGATTCGGATGTTGATTTGGAATCCCTTGCCTCTTTGTCCCAAGTAATTTCTGATGGAGAAATCGAGCCTGTTTCTGTGTCTGATACATTGGATGTAGCGGAAACCGCAATCGATGTTGAAGCTACGGGTACTGTTCGGTTTGAAGGGGTTATGCCTACAGACGACAATCTGGAGAGTTTATCTGAGGATGCAACAGTTGTTTCGCAGGTAGATTATGATTCAGGGTTGTCTGTGGTTGTTAATGCGGATGCGGATCGAGTTGGAACTGAGGGAGTGGAAATTTCTTCAGAGGGGCTGGAAATTGTGCCAACAGATTCCGAAGGCGTTGAGGTTGAAATGATGTCGGTCGAGGAAGAAGTTATTTCGGCTGTACTAAATCAGTATTCTGTTATGTCTGAGAATTCATCGTCGGATGTGGAATTGAGTCAACAAAATATTGAGAATGTCTCAGTTTCCCGTCAACAGGTTGATACGGACCAGACGAGTTCTCGCCAATTTTATGTGGCTCAAACTCCTTCTATTGATGCCGATTCCTCTGAGAATGGAGAATCTGAGCTTCTCAGGCGAGTTCGTTCTAGAGCTTCTCTAATTGATTCCGTTCGCGATTTTTTGATTTCCCAGCCAAAAGTAGAAGATGGTGGTAGATCAGCACTAATTGAGTTATTAGCAAATGTTGATAATAGTGATCAGAGAAACCTTGCTTTTTTACAACGGCTTAGGATTGCTTTAATGCAGTTGGATCCAAATCAGAGTAATGGTCAACAGCAACAGTCGTCGGATTCTCAGCAAATTCAGTTGCCCTCTGAAATGCTAGCTAGTACTCCAGGGACAATCACAAATTCGGTCCAGAATTTATCGCTGAGTTGGAATCAGATTCAAAATCTGGATACAAATCAACTCGCTGCTTTAATGAATAGTTCCGAAGGACTTAATAGTTCAGCGACATTACAATTAGCTAATGCCGATCGTGTGATGATTCAGATTATTGATAAGATTAGCCCTCAATTGGCTCGAGGTATGCAGGAGGCTATTATTGATCTTGAACCTCCCAGATTGGGTCGGCTTCATATTAGGCTTTTGTTTGAAGACAATTCGCTCAATGCGCGGATTCATGTAAGGAATATCATGGTTGGTGAGGTCGTTCGTGGGAATCTCGCCCAACTTCGTAGTGTGCTGGCTGATCAAGGGATTCAAATTGACAATTTTCAGGTGACAACTGGAAGTGGTGATTCGCAAAATGGATCCAATTCTCATCAACCGAACCAGTTTAATGGTTGGCAGGAAAATATGGGATATCGTCAAGGTGGGTGGAATGGTTCAAATCGTGATATGGATCAGATGGCTCAGGCAATTCGACAAACGGCAGCAGGTAAGCAGAGTTCGGAAGATGTGCAAAGCGTTTCAGGTCGATCATTTTCGTTTGATCATTTGGTATAACATAGGAGATTGAGAATGGGTATAAATCCAGTTGGTTTCAACGTTGCAGACTTGATCGGAAAGACGGATGATCCGTATTCTGTCAAGGAAACAAAGAATTCATTAGATAAGCAGGCTTTCTTGAAATTGCTGACAACACAGTTGCAACACCAAAACCCACTAGAACCGATGGATAATCAACAATTTGTAGCGCAGATGGCTGAATTCAGTGCGCTTGAACAAATGCAGAATCTAAATAAGAATTTTGCAGCGGCAGCTCTAATGCAAGCGAGTACAATCTTAGGTAAGTATATTGAAGCGGCTCCATTAGGTGGAGGGAACGATGGTGATTTGATTGGTGGTATTGTTTCTTCAATTCGGATGGGAGAAGATGGGCAAATATCCTTGTTAGTTGGTGGTCGAGAAATAGATGCCTCATTAGTGAAAACAGTTTCTGAACCTCCTTTAACTAACACAATGGGAACGGAAATATAGGATTATCTAGATGGTTGTTCGTACTAACGAAGTAAACGCTCATAAATCGGTGGAGCAGGCGAAGTCTTCTTCGTTATCCAGAGTATCCAGAGGGAAACAAAGTGAAAGAGTTTCTTTCAAGAGAGTGCTTAATCAGCGTTTGGTGGATAAAGGGCAACGGGTGCAATTCAGTGCTCATGCTCAAGGGCGTTTGGATGTCCGCCAAATAAATTTAACGTCGAATGATATAGACAAGATTGAGTTAGCTATAGATCGGGCTTCGCAGAAGGGAGCAACTGACTCTTTGTTATTGATGGATGATCTTGCGATGATTGTAAGTATCAAAAACCGGACAGTTGTAACGGTCGTTGATAGTGGTCGCATGAAAGATAATGTTTTTACAAATATTGATAGTGCTGTAATTGTATAGTATAGGAAGGGGCTTATGAGTTTCATTGCAGCAATCGCTTCCAGTGCGTCTGGCCTAACGGCAGAAAGGACACGGATGGAAGTGATTGCGAATAACATCGCAAATGTAAATACCACGCGTACCGAATCTGGAGGGCCATTTCGAAGGATGCTTGTAACTTACATGGCAAAGCCGGGTTTAAAGGGCGTTTACATACCGCCAAATGGGATTCGGGAGGATCGTTCATTATCGAATCCATTGAAACTTAAGTTTGATCCTGGTCACCCAGATGCTGATGAAAATGGGTACGTACATATGCCTAATGTGGATACAGTAACTGAAATGGTGGACATGATTACAGCTACCCGGTCGTACGAAGCAAATGTTCAGGCAATTAATGCAGCAAAAATAATGGCAAGAGATGCTATGCGTATTGGACGTTCATAATAAATTTAGGGGGTAAATGGTAAAATGATTGGTGCACTTTATGCAGGATTGAGCGGTTTGAAGAACCACCAAACTAAGATTAATGTTATTGGACACAATCTATCGAATATTAATACAATTGGTTTTAAGAAATCCCGTGTTGTTTTCCGTGAGGCATTTTCACAAACCTTGAAAGCTGCAGTGGCGGCACAAGGGGATAGAGGGGGCGTCAATCCACAATCTGTAGGTACGGGGTCTCAAATTGGCTCTATTGATGTGTTGCAGAGGAATGGTAGTGCGCAGACGACTGATATGCCGACTGATTTGATGTTTCGTGGGAAAGGCCATTTTGTTTTGGAAGTTCCTGCTGGAGGAACAAAAGCTCAGGAAGAATCATCTCGATCTATCAAAGCGTCTTCCATTAGAGCTTTTACCAGGAATGGGAATTTCGGTATTGATCAGAGTGGTGATTTAGTCTATCGACCAAATGGGTATAAAGTACTAGGTTGGCAGGCAGATCCTGTGACAGGTGAGGTTAACACAGCCAATCCGGATGCTATCTCTTCCGTTTCCTTCCCTTTTATGCGCTCGATATCAAGAAAAACTTCGTTCGTTCAATTTGCGTCTAACCTAGATGCGAGAGCTGGGGCAGTTGAAGTTGTTTCTGATGGTGGTACGGGGTTGTTAAGCTCTGTCACACCGGCGCAGGATGGTGGAGATTTGAGACCAGGATCTCACAAGGTACGTGTTGAAAGAGCGGAAGGTGCCGATACATTTACGGCTTCCCTAGATGGTGGTGAAGCACTAGCAATTGTTGATAGCACTGTGACTTTTTCGGATGCAGATGGTAGACAGCTCGTTACGCTTAAATTTGGTGACGAAATTAAAGCTGGTACTGCTTCGCTTGAGTATATTTCAAAATTCCATAAAACAGAGATTGGTATTTTTGATGGTTTGGGACAACGCCACGACGCTGAAATTACTTTCACCAAAGAAGCAGTGCGGCCTGATGGTCAGGTAAATCCCGCTGGAACGTGGAGATGGAACATAGAAGATTCGCATATAACCGATGCCAAGGTGGTTACTAATGGTGATGATAAAGTTAGGACAGGGTTAATCCAGTTTAATAATCAGACTGCTTCGTTTTCGACAGCTGATCCTGCAATTGCTTACATTAACGTTCAGCCAATTGATGCTGAAGGTAATGAAACTGGGGCAGGGGAACTTGCTGTCAAACTTGATTTTGCCAATTTGACCCAGTTTGCTGATAGCCATAATGCTATTGCTCAAAGGCAAGATGGTGTTGGGCCGGGGAATTTAGTTTCGTTTAGTATCAGTGCCACTGGTTTAATTGATGGTATTTTTTCTAATGGTGTTAACAAAGCTATAGCACAGCTTGCTGCTGCTGATATTCCTAATGCTGAAGGTTTGACTGTGTTGTCGGATACCATGGTGACGACTTCTCCTTCGTCTGGTGCTCCTGCTTTTGTTACGGCTGGAACGCGAAATATGGGAGAAATCACCGCTGGTGCTCTTGAGATGTCGAATGTTGACTTGACAGAGGAGTTTACGGACTTGATTACAACTGAACGTGGATTTCAAGCTAATGCTCGTGTAATTACCACTTCGGATAATATTTTAACCGAGGCTATGGGATTGAAACGGTAGTCTCGAATTTTTTTAGGAATTAGTTCATGAGAGTTAAAATTGTTTTTGTGAGCTAATTCCTGATAGAAGGAAGATTTTTATGACTCGTGGATTGTTTATTTCTGCATCTGGAATGCTTAATGAAGCCTCACGTCAGGAGATCGTTGCTAATAATCTGGCTAATGCGAATACGTCTGGTTATAAAAGAGATATTGCTATTTCAAAGGCTTTTCCAAGTGTATTGTTGAATCGGATTAATGATCCACGAAGGATTGGGAAAAACTTTATTGTTGATCCCCGACCCGAAGTTGGTAGATTGGGTGCTGGCGCAAATTTTGCGGAAACTGCGCATGATTTTGTGGCACCAGCGAATTATCAAAATACTGGAAACACATTAGATTTGGCTATTTTAGGAGATGGTTTTTTTACAGTCCAAGCTCCTGTAGGTCAAGCCTATACGCGAAATGGGAATTTTGTCTTGAATGTTGACAAAATGCTTGTGACCACAGAAGGGCATTTGGTTTTAGGGGACAAGGGGCCAATTGAGGTTACTGGTAGTGAAGTGGATATTGATCCCAATGGTAATGTGTTAGTGGATGGAGAGTTTGTGGATCGTTTGCAGGTTGTCGATTTTTTGAAACCATATAAGCTTATGAAACTTGGTAATAGCATGTTTGTTCCGTCGGATCCAAACCTCACGGTTGATTCAGTTGAAAACCCAAATATTCGTACAGGTACGCTTGAGATGTCGAATGTAAGTGTTGTTACTGAAATGGTCGATTTGATCACGATTACACGTGCCTATCAAGCTAACCAAAAGGTAATGATGGCTCAGGATGCAACTATTGGTAACGCCATTCAGCTTGCCCGACTTGGAATGACATTATAAGTTAGTATTCATGTTGTTAGTTGTTATCTCAGGTTGTATATTATAAAGTTTGTGTGTTGTGGGTCGATATTATGGGTATAGTAATTTGACTATAGCAATTGGGTATTGAACATGCAAGATCACCTTTTGAATCTGTACAGTTTAGTTAAGTATGAGTTGGAGAAGTACAGTAATCTTCTGGAGTTGCTTTATCAGGAGCGTCAGGTCCTAGTTGAAAGGAAAATTGAAGATCTCGCTGATATTATTTCTGAGAAGGAAAAGCTAATTTATAGAATCAATAGCGTTGAGTTAGAACGTGATGATTTGTTGGCTGAATTGTCTGCTTTCCCCCATGTAGGTTCTAAATCCATGGATGCAGCTACATTGATTGAATTAGCTGAAGAACCCCTCAAATCTGAGTTTGTTGATATTTTTGATGAAGTACAGCGTGTAAGAACAGAGTTTGAGTATGTCAATGCGACTAATAAAGAGTTGTTGTTAAGCGAGTATGAGTATGTTAGTTTCCTTATCGATCAAGTTACGCGGATTGAAGAGCCGGGTGAGACCTATGAGGATGATGGAAGCTTACGGTCGCCGGTCGGTAAGGGGATGTTTGATCACCGTATTTAGTTTTATGTTAGGAGTTATGTATGTCGAATCTTTTTAGTATTTTGGATATGAGCAGGCGTACCATGCAGTCTTATCAGTCTGCTCTCCAAACTAGTGAGCAGAATATATCCAGTGCAGGTGATCCAACGTACCACCGCCAGGTTGCTGTTATTCGGCCAACTCCAGGGTTGCCGTACAGAGGTCCTTCTGCTTTCAGCCGGGCGATTCAACTGGGTACGGGGGTTTCTCTAACTACTATTACTAGGCGTCGTGATGTCTTTGTTGAAAATCAGATTCGGCAAGTTGATCAAAGATTGGGGCGTTTGGAATCTGAAGAACTGGGTTTAAGCCGTATAGAAGTGGTTTTTAATGAGTTTTCGGGTTCGTCCAGTTTTAATTCTACTTTATCCGAATTTTTTAATGCTTGGGAAACTCTTGCTCAGGAACCACCTAATGCTGCGTTTCGAGCGGAGTTGCGTGCCAAAGGTGAAGCCTTAGCTGGTGATTTAAGAAGTGCCTACGAGGAATTAGAGTTGATACAGGCGGGGTTCGCGGAAGATGTTCAGATTCGGGTTGATCGAGTGAATTCGCTTTTAGAGCAGTTAGCTGAAGTTCACGAAGATATTGGTAGATCAAAAGTTGGTCCTTTCCCGGCACATGATCTTATGGACTTGCGTGATGGTGTTGTATCCGAAATTGCAGATTTGGTTGATGTGAGAGTTTTTGAGAATGCTGATGGTACAGTATCGCTTTTTTTGGATGGGACGGCAATTATTCGGCAGGAAGAAGTTAATAAATTGCAGGTTGTGAGCAAGGACAATGACGGTGGGAGTACAAAGTTATCTAAGATAGTGGCCAACCGGGTAGGGAGATTATCTGATCTTCGAGTTGAGTCGGGAGCAATCGGTGGGTTACTTAATGTTCAGGATGAGATTATACCTGGACTTATGAAGAATCTTGATTCGGTTGCTTACAAGCTTTCGCGTGAAATTAATGGGATGCATCAAAATGGTACTGGTTTGGATGGCGAAGCAGGTAGATCTTTCTTTCAGTTCAATTTGCCTGATGGGGCAGTGGCTTCGGGGACAGAAGAAGTGCTTCTGGAGGCTCCTGTGCGAGCTGCTGCTACTATTGCCCTTACTGGGGATATAAAGACAAATCTAAATAATATTGCGGCTGGGCAAGGCGGGGCACGGGGAGATAATAGTGTTGCAAACCAAATTGTGCAAGTTCGCGATAATTTGTTATTTGCTGACAACACGTTAAACGTCTTCGATTTTTATAATTCTTCTGTTGTTACGTTGGGTGGACGCACTCAGTCTAATGCTAGGCAACTCAAAAGTGCGGAACTTATCAGAGAACAACTGGATTCGAGGTATCAGGATATTTCTGGTGTTTCTATTGATGAAGAGTTAGTTGATGTCTTAATAGCTCAAAATGTTTTTCAAGCAGCAGCACGTCTGATGACAACTATAGATGGTATGACAGATACTGTGATTAATCGTATGGCTCCAAGATAAATTTATGGCTCCACCGTAATTCAAGTTATATTGAAAAACTTTAATTAGATTAAATTTTAGGAATGTGAATAATGCCAAAGGTAACACTGCAAACGATAGGAAATAATCTCAAAAAAAGAATTGAGACACGGCTTGGAGCCTTAGAGAGAGCGCAAATGCAGTTGTCAACAGGGCTTAAGGTTGATAAACCTTCGGCGGATCCTGGTCGTGCAAATCGTATATTGGATTTGAAAGCAAACATTGATCAAAGTGAGCAGTTTGTTTCAAATACTGAGCATTCGGAAGCTTTGATAGATGTGGCTAATGGGGCTTATCAAGGGGTTTCAGATGTTTTATTCCGAGCGCAGGATTTGGCTCATATGGCCCAGTCTGAAACCAACAATTCTAGTGATTATAAATATTATTCTGCTGAGATTGGACAGTTAATTGAATCTGTGGTGGACATGGTAAATATTGATTTCGCTGGTGTTCCCTTATTTGCTGGTACCAAGACTGAAGGTGTTGCGTTTGAAACACAGCGTGGTTCAACTGAACCTTTTACTCGTCAATATACTATTTTAAGTAACCCCTCCCTCCGAACTTTAGAGGTTTCTGCAGGTGACGGAAGTAATTTTAATGCTGGTGACGAAATTGTTTTGTCTAGTGGGGATGTAAGCGAGAAAGTTTTAATTGAATCAATCCAAGTTGTTGGTGATCGATCTGTGATTACAGTTACAGGGCAGTTGGCTAGGCCGTACTTCGTTGATGGAAATGCACAGATTTCAAATGCCGATGGGTCAATAGTGACGCCATTAACCAAAGATGCTGCTGTGGGTTCTTTAGTGCTTCCATTGGATCAAGTGCAAAATACGATTGAAGCGGGCCAACAAATTAGGGTTCAGGACGTTGATGGAGGCGAGGATATAATTGTAGAAAGTGTAGAAACGGATATTCTTGAAAACCGAGCTGTGATTAGGCTCAGGCATTCCTTACAACGGAGTTATTCTGTGGAAAGAGGTGCGGCGGTTCTTAAGAATGAAGATGTTGGTATAGGTGATATTATTGGTGTTCGGTATGTTGGTGATAATGGTACCAAGCAGGAGCGTGTTGGGCGTAATTCGTTTATTCCTACTGGAGTTCCTGGTAGTATAGTTTTTCAAAGAGTTTTTGATCATTTAATTGAATTACGAGATGCAGTTCGTAATGGTGGGATGGGCCCCATCGGTGAAGTGGCAAGTAAGTTAGAGCGCACAACTGAACAGATCACCGTGCACCAAACTGAAGCTGGTGCACGGATAGACCGTCTTCACGTCATGCGATCTAGGCTTGAAGATCAGATCCTCGGGCTAAAGGGGTTTCTGCAGAAAGTTGAAGAAATTGATATGACAACTGCGCTTGTTGAGTATCAGACACAGCAAGCACTTCTGAGTGCAAGTTTGTCTACAGGGTCACAGTTGATGTCGTCAGCATCAAGTTTGCTAAATATGTTCAGTTAAAAAAGCTTACTTTATGTTGGATTAGTGCTGGTTGAATTTATTTTATAACGTATTTTTAGGAAGGGAATATGAAGAAAACAACCCAAGAGTTCCTGGTGGCGGTTACCTGTATTTCTAGTTTGATTCTTATTACAGGCCTTTCTTGGGGGCTTGTCACTGATATTAAAATAGAACCTGTAACAAGCGACAATATCGTGGATCCGGGTGATTTAGAGGCCGTTACAGCAAAAATTTCCATTACTGATGATGGAAATGAGGATCAATGGTTTTTTCTAAGGGTCTCGAATCAAAATCCAGATCAACAAGGTAACAAAGGCGTGAAGGATAGTGCTATTGATCGGATTGAGCTTTATGACGATGTTAACAGTGATGGGGTCCCTGATAGGAATGCAGGTGAATTTGTTGCTGACGGGAAGTTAGATGAAAACGGTAGAGCTTTGCTGAATTTACAGAAGCGTGGATTGGGGTACCCAATTGGAACTCTTGATGAACAAACAGTTAGTAATTTCTTGCTGGTTGTGATCGTTCAACCTGAGCAAACTGCACGTGGAGATCAAATAGTTTTAAATTTTGGTAATAATGCTTTTTTCTTTTTGCAAGCTGCGGCTGTCGCGCCACCAGCAGACCAAAGAGTGGTAGAGGGGCCAATAGCCAGGGGGATTGAGTCGATTACGGTAACGGCTCTTAAAGAGAATGTTCCAGTATCGTTTGGAAAATCGATTGAACTTGCGGCAATTGAAATAAAATCAGATGTTACCCAGAAACTTCGGTCTCTTTCTTTGCGATTTGAGCCTCCGTTTGTTCGTGAATCTGTGGCAACTTTGAGCCTTTATCGGGACGCTGAACCATTCAAGATGTTTAATGAAAGTGATAGTGCCATCGGTGAAGTTCAGACGGATGTTGTCACAATGATTTTTGATTTGGATGAGGAAATCAAAGGGATGCTTGGTTCAACTGATCCAGTGACGAACAACTTCATACTAGTAGCAAAGGTTGAGTCTGAAGAAATTGCTAGAGAGAATGATAAATTAGGGATAATTATCGAAACAGAAACTGCTCTTGGTTTTAGTATATCTGGTTCTGCGGGGCCGAGCGAGAATTTTAGTTCAACGGGGCCAATTATCACCAAAATGCCAGAACAACCTGTGGTGAAGATATTAGTTCCGGATAGATTACCACCGACTCGCTTTGATGATCAAGGTATTATCGATTTTAGTGCGGTTGGTCCGAATCCTGAAGCGAAGATTATGTTGTATTATGCCGAAAAATCTAACTATGGCCCGAAGGATGCCGATCAGTTGAGAGCAAGTGTCGCTGTTGGTACTGCAGGTGTTATTGTGCCGGCTTCCGCTGGGACTGATGAACCAGATGCTGTGAATTTAACGGTTGGAAGTGAAGTGACTTCAATTGTGTGGGATACTCATGAAATCCCTGAAGGAATCTATACAATTTACGGTATTATTGAGGACTTTACTGCGATCTCGTCGGATCTTGCACGTAGTCCTGGTAAAATTGAGGTTCGGCATGATGTTGATATCTTGAACCTGTCTCCAGAGGATGATATTGCCGTGACTGATGGTTCTGTGGTAATTCAATGGAATGATAAAAAGAATCGGGGTAATGCCAGAATTAATCTGTTTTATAGCCCGTTGGATCTATCAACGGCCGATGTTGTTTCGTTAAGTGAAAATGCGGAGCTCATTGTTGTTGATCTATCTGAAGATGATGATGGTACGTTGGGACAGTATAAATGGGATTTCACCACCGCACGTGTACCAGAGAATAAAGATGGAGTCTATATATACGCAATTATTAGTGATAGAGACACTGGCTCGAAAACAGAGAAACAAATCAAGCAAAAAGCGGTTCGGAGTGATGGGAAGGTGATTATCACCTATCCTCCTCTTATTAAACTTATTTCTCCAATTCGTGAAGGTTCTAAAGCCACTACTGAATTTACTATCTCGTGGCTTAATGAGGATTTGGATAATAATGGTGTTTCGGTAAACCTATATTATCATCAAAGGAAAACGTCTTCGGCTGTAGATATACTAATTGATTCGATTGGTAACCAAAGCACGAGTTTGTCTGGTACGGTTGCTGAGGGGGTGTCTGCTGCTTCGAGTAGTATTGGACAAGGGAGTTACTCTTGGGATATCCAATCTTTTGAGTTGGATAATGGTATTAATCTCAATGGTTCCTATTATATCTATGCCAGGATTGCTGATAGTAGTGGTAATGAAGGATATGATATTAGTTCAGGAGCGTTGACTATACGTAAGGTTCAAATCCGATTACGGCCTAATGCTCTCGTCGTTGGTCCTGGGGAGGAGTTTGATGTTGCTGTACAACTTCGTAGCCCAGCTGTCGCCATTTCAGGTGCTAGTGTGTATCTTACTTTTGATGACCGTTTTCTTCAAGTTGGAAACGTTGATCAGCCTTTCCGTCAGCTTTCTTCGGTCGATGAATTACGAGCGCAAGGGATTGAGAATCCTACAGATCAGCAACTCGAAAATTACAAAAATACGCTAGTATTCGATCTCGATGATGTCGAGACGAACCAGCAAGAGATCTTAGAAAATGATAATCACGGGGATGCTATTGAAGATAGTATGGCCAATGGAATTAGTGGTTATCAATTGGATTATAGTATTGTTGTCAAGAATCCAACTGCGATAATTAAACTGAATGAGTATCGCACGCTAGCTAAAATTGGTTTCAAGGTTAAAAAGGATTTTGGTACACGTCCAATTAATACTACGATCTCGTTCGACTTTGATGAAGCCACGAATAATCGTAGCACATCAGTAGTTGCTGTTAACGAAAATGGTGATGTGGAGGATATCTCTCCTATTGCAATTAACCCTGCTCTTCGTGTCCAAGTTGTTCCTTATGCGAGCATAACGGGGAAAATTTTGCTTGAGGGTCGTCAGGATCATTCAGCGTTGGTTACCTTTGCTCTTCGGAGACCTGGTCAAACGGAGGATATACCGATAGGATTAAGTGGAGTTCCTGCACCGAAACCCAAGGCTAATGGTAATGAAGAAGCTGAAGCTAGTGTTGAGCAGGAAGTAATTACTAGTATTACTAATGATGAGGATCCCGCCTTAGAAGGGATTCAAATAACGCCAAAACCTGATGGTACTTATACCATTAATGGCATCCCAACAGGCACGTGGGAATTAGTTGCTAAAGCTCCGTCATATATTCGTGGCCAGTATATATCTAAAGCTGTTGGGTCAAATTCTTATATGCTTCGAGTGGTTCCTGGTGACAAATTGCAGGATATTAATATCTATTCACAGGATGGGAAATCTCAGCGTTTAACTGGTGGCGATGTTGATAATGATAACCGTATAAATATTGCTGATTTGAGTACTTTGATGACCGTTTTTGGAACTGTTGAAGGTAGTGAGGTTTTCGATGAGGATGCGGACATTAATAATGATGGGAAGGTGAATCTTAGCGATTTTTCGATTCTGGCACGGAACTTTGGTAAACTTGGCGTTCCTCCAACTGCGTCTAGTGGACCACCCCCTGCAGCTGCACCAAGTGTGATTACCAATGTTGTTCGCCTGAGTACACCAATTACGCCTAACGTTGTGCAAATGAACGACGTTATCGATGTGAGTTTTGTTGTAGACTTTAACAGGGTTCGAGGTTATGCATTTGAAGTTGAATACGACCCAAAATCTCTAGGATTGGTTGAAGATTCTGTTCAGGAAGGTGATCTCTTTGGGACAAATCCAGCTCTTTCTCGTTCGTTCTTTATTAGTCGTGATTATGAAACAAATTATGGGACTAGGAAGATTATTGTTGCTAATATGGTTACGGGTGATGATGATAGCATCATGGGGACAGGATCGTTAGCGAAGTTTCGTTTCATCGCACGTACTGATGATATATCAGAACTCCAATTTAAGGAGTTAACGGTTGTTGGTGATGATCAGAATCTAGTGAAGTTGCCAAATGTTTGGAATAGATCTATTGAACCTTTAAAGACTCCTTCTCAGACAGAATTGATTCAAAATTATCCTAACCCGTTTAATCCAGAAACCTGGATTCCTTACCGTCTCAGTCAGCCATCTTCTGTTACGATTGTGGTTTATGATGCCACTGGTCAACAAATTCGGCGCATTGATATAGGTGTTCAGCCCGTTGGTGATTATACTCGAAGAGAGCATGCGATTTATTGGGACGGTCAAAACGATTTTGGAGAGCAGGTTGCAAGCGGTATTTACTTTTATGAATTGATTACTAATCACTATGATGCTATAAAGAAAATGGTTATTCTAAAATAGGATTCCATGATTCTTCATTCCAATAGAAAAGTTTTTTCTCTCTCCTTAGTAGGCTTTGCCTTTCTTCTGTGCTTTTCGGCCTTTGTAAACGCAAGGGTTAAGCATGTTTATAAGCTGATGCTAATGGATTACCGTGGTAATACGAAGATTGAATACACGACTTCTGATCCGTCCACATATATTGCTTATAATGGTGGAAGTGCGTTGATAAAAGGGTTTCGTGTTTTGGAACATTGGAGTGTTCATGTGGATTCTTCTTTATATGGACAATCGCTTGTAGATCTTGAGCCGGCAAAGTATCGTCAGGCATTGGTCCGTAGCAATTTGAATGTAATTAGTCCTCTCTCTCCGTCTGCTGCTGCAGCGGTGAATGCACAAATACTGCCGGCAAATAGTAGCTCCAGTCAAACTGTTGCTTCTGCTACCCTAGATGTCAATTCAAATTTGTTAAACAATTCATTTGTTGCAACTCCTCTGTTTTCAAGACAAGATCGTGCTCGTTTTGCCAAAATTGGAAAATTTGATAAGGTTGTTCGTGTGTCTCAATTGGTTACTCCTAGAATTCAGGATGTTGTGGTTACTGCTTTTGATGACAGAATAGCTGATATTTCTCCAGCAGCTGATTCTAATTTGAGTCAGCCAAAGGTTAACGAATCAGGAGGCTCGATATCTGCTGAGGCATCGTTAGCTCGCTCCAAAGACTTGCCCAAACTAAAAGTTCCATTGGTAAAGAAGCTTGATTCGACTATCTTGCGTCGCTTGCGTCGTTATGATAGATTGATTACTCATGCTGCTACCCGAAATGGTCTTGACCCGAATTTATTGAAAGCATTAGTTTATATTGAATCAGCCGGGAATTATAAGGCTGTTTCGCCTAAGCGGGCCATGGGATTGACGCAACTTAGAATTCCAACTGCTCGTGAAATGGGAGTTAAAAATATTTTTAACCCTCAGCAAAATTTGCTTGGTGGCGCAAAGTATTTGAGCCAACAATTAAAGACTTTTAAAAATGAATCGACGGCATTAGCTGCCTATAATGCAGGGCCAACTCGAGTTCGTAGAGGTAACACACTTCCTTTTGAAACTCGTAGTTATGTAAACAAGGTTTTGGCTGTCAGGAACATTCTCGCTTCAAAATGAAAACATATCTACGTTATTTGTTTTTTTTACAGTTCGATTGTATAAAATGGCTATTGGGCGTTTGTTTGGTTCCTATTATGTTTTTGGGCCTGACTGCGGATGCAGCGAAAATAGAATTAAGGAGTCAAAAAACACAAAGGAATGAGATTGTTGTCCAGCAGGGGGATATAATATCACTTGAAGTGTTTATCGATGTTGGCCAAGTTCCTAGCTCTGCTGCAGAAATATACTTGTCGTTTGAACCTGATAAATTGCGAGTCAAAGATCCTGTTATACCTTTTGATCAAGGTGATTTCCATAATGGCAATGTTGCTTTAAATAAGTCAATTAATAATCATGAAGTTGGTTTTGCTATTGTTTCAAATGCACTTCCATATCCTAAAGGGACAGGTGTTATTGCCCAGATCCGTTTTGTCGCGGTCGCTGAAGGAACAGCGGAGGTTAAGTTTAATGTTAAGCCAGAAGATTGGGATCGAGGCAAATATACGTTTTTCACACAATTTAATAAGGGACAGGCAGAACCGAAGTCTTTTAAGGATGTAATTGGAGCAAAAATTCAGGTCAAGAAAACATTGCTTCAAATAGATAAGTTTGGTTTGCAAAGATTTGTTTATGATAATCCGGGAGATAATATTAATCTGGATGATTTTGCCATTGTCTCTGGAAGTGAAGGTAAACCAATTTTAAATTGGGCAATTGATGCAGAAGATAAATTTGGTAGGCCTGTAGAAATCGATAAGAATGGGGCCAATCAGCTTATAATTCGTCCAGTATTGCCGAAAACACGAGAAGATGAGATCAAAGTTGCATTAAGACTTTCTCTAAAAGTAGGTGATTCATTAGCAGTTGATTCCACTATAATATATGTGGTGAATCAGGATGTGCCGATTATCAAAGCTTTTCCTGAGTTAAGGTTTCGTACTGGTGCAGAAGGGATTATCTTGCTTGATAATTATGTTCAAGATGAGGACAATAAGAATGCTGAGCTGAGGTGGGAGGTTGAACAATTACCAGTAGAATTAAAAGTGGCTGGAGTTAGTTTAGATAAGGTTGATAGGTCCAAAGGAATTGTAGATAATCCTCCTCGGTTAGCATTCCGCACGGGCAATCCAATAAATTCTGAACAGCATTTTGACATAAATTTAAAAGTCACGGATCCCGATGGGAATTACGACACGGCCACAATGCGTATTGTTGTAGAGCCTCTTCCTTTTGTTAGAATTGATTTGGTTATGCCTTCCGAGTTGACTTTATTGAGAAATGAGGAGCATAAGCTAGAACTTGCAAGATATACCGATATTGAGCCGAAAGCGGCAATTGATGAGATTGTGTGGGACGTTTTGCCATCTGAGCATATTGATGTGTTAGTCAAAAATCTTGTCGTGGTTCTTCGTCCACAGCAGGATTGGGTTGGGTCAGCTGAAAAGATCGTTATTCGTGCTATCTTTGAAGGGAAAAAAATCGACGAGTCATCAATTAATGTAACGGTTTTCGATCTGCCTGAGGAACAAACTAGGACTTTCCCGATTATGTTAATTCGAAATCCTATTGTGAAGAATGAGTTCAAAGTTATCGCGGTTTTGTCTGATGTTTCTGAAATGACAGCTGCTTTTGTTATCCCAGAGGTGCCTGATGTTCTTCCCCAAACTGTGAGTTTAAAGAAAATTGCTTCTTCCAGAGAGGTTTGGTTTTGTCGCTATTCCTTGAGCAAGCCACCAATTAAAGGGCAAAAACTTATTGTTAGTATTGTTGGCAAGGATACAAGGAATCAGAATATTCCTCCGTCTACTAATGTGTTTGAATTTTAAAATGAATAGTAATCATATTAAAGTGATGTGTCTGAGATTTCTTGCTGTTGTAGTTTGTATGTGTCTCCTGAGTTGTGGTGATCGAGACTTTGATAATACTTTGACTGTCACGGAGGAATTTGTAGATCAAACCGACAGTATTAAGAAGGCTGGATTATTGATTGAGGAAGGGGATGTAGATGAGGCATTTGATCTAATGAGTAATGTTCTCTCGGAAGATCCTTCAAATGTTGATGCAAATGTTACTCTCGCTGGGATTTATTTAGCACGTGACCAGTTTACCAAAGCGCTTGATGTTGCGAACAGAGCTTTTGCAAATGCATCCCAAGATTATGTGTCGTCATTCAATCCTCACGTTAATAAAAAGACAATTCACTTAATTCTTGCTCAAACGTATTATTATATTGGAGATTTTAATCGTTCTAACGATCAGGTTCGCCAGATCATTAACAAAAATGTGAATTTAACGCCCGAAGCACTTGGAATGGAGCTTGAACGTTTGGCTAGAAAAGATTTATGAACGTGAATATACAGCCTAAATTTGGGATTGTCAGACAGTATGGTTCTCGTGCACCAGATGCGGGGTTAGAAAAATTTAGAGCGACTTTAAAAGTTGGGGATTTGGTCAGTGGTAGAGTTTTACGAAAAGTCGCTGGGAATAGCTTCCTTGTTGCTTTTGATGGCTTGGATCTTGTCGTTGAAACGAATATTGAATTGAGTCCTCAGGATAATGTACAGGGGCGGATACTGTCATTAGATGATCAGGTGACAGTGAGATTGACGTCGCATAGTACTAATACTACAAATAAGTCGAAAAGTATTGCCGAATTATTAGAAAGTCTTAGTTTTTCCGTAGATGTTCAAGCTAAAGCCTTTGCCAAAGCCTTAGTTGAGTATAATATACAGCTTAACGCAGATAACTTGGAAAGTCTGCTAAACTATGTTTCAGCTGTCGATGTCGAATCTAGTTTGCATCCCAACTTGGTAACAGCGGCGTGGTTGTTGAAATTGCCGCCGCAGTCCCATCTCATTAGCGCTTTACAGCTTATTTTTGAGCAGAGGCGGGATTTGACTGAAGGGCTTCATGATTTGAAGAGTTCCTTGGGTGTGTTACTTGGGAATTTACCCAAAGGAATAGATCCGTTATTAATTAACCAGATTTTGCAGTTTTTATCTTTGGATCCTAATGATGCTGATTTTGCTGATCAAATTAGTCAGTTTGCTGATAGGCTTGGATTGGGGTATGAGGCAAAACTATTGGGACTGTTGGATTCTCAGGAAAGTATCCAACAATTTTTAAAGGGTACTGATCGCAATTTGAAAGCGTTGCTTTTGCGGCTAAATCTGCAGGTCAAGGAGAGTTTGTCTGTAAATGAACTTCGTAATGCTGTTCACAGGAATTTATCGCAGACTTTAGAAGCCATAGAGCGGGTTTTTGTGAGTATTGATTCGCATGAGCTTGCTAGGACTCGTGATATTATTAATGGTGGGCAGTTTTACTTGCAGATTCCCCTCTATTATGGTGATAAGCATTTAACAGCAGAGGTCTTAGGTAGAAGTAACTCTTCGGATCAGATTGATCTCGAAAATCTTCAATTGCAGATGGTGATTGAGACTGAGAATCTAGGTACAGTCAAGGTTAATCTCCAGGTCTTGCATCGTGATATGATTTGTGCTATCCTTACTGAAGATCAATCGTACAATTCTTTTATTGAGAAAGAGAAAGGTGATTTGCTCTCTCGGATGAAAGCGTTGAATTACAACCTTGAGGACGTACGTCTCCAGGTTGTTGATAAGGATGGAATCGGTATTGATATGGTTCCAGTAACTGTAGCTTTGCAGGGTGACCTTGTGCGGGTTGATGTTAGTGCATGAGAATTCGAAACGGCAGAAGGCAGTGGCACTTCGTTATGAGCCGGATGAGCGTGTTGCTCCTCATATTGTTGCTGCTGGAGAGGGGGAAATCGCAAAACAGATTTTGGAGATTGCGAACTTACATGAAGTACCAGTTTATGAGCAACCCGAAGTTGTGGAGGCTCTTGTGAAGTTAGAGGTTGGTACGGAAATTCCCCAAGAGTTTTATCGTGCTGTCGCTGAGATTCTGGCTTTTGTATATTCTATAGATAAAAAATGGGAAGGCAGAAAAATTTGAGTCGATTTTTGGAACTTTTGCACAAAGAGGTACCTTTCTGGTGGGTGATGCTGTTTGTGCTGTTATATTCAGCGGGCATGTTGGAAAGTGTAGCGTTGGCGGAAGAGGAATCCAAAAACTTCGGCTATTTACACATTGAAACGAGCCCACCAGACGCCGTTATTCGTATTGATCGTGAATTGAGGCGAGCGCAAAAGAGAACGCCTCAAGAAATCAAAACCAAACAGACAGCTGATGTCGTTAAGCCTATTGGGGGTCCAGTTCCACTTATTCGTAATGCTGGTATTGGACATGACCGGGTGTTGGTACGGAGTAGTCGCAGTTTTGCTGCGGGGGATACTGTTCGTATAGAGCAAAGTCAAGATGGCAACTTGCCCAAGAAAGTGAGTGACCATGAAATTGTTCGTATTGGGGTAATTGATTCGATACCAGCGTTGTTTATCAGGCCTTCTCTCTTGGATACTTTTGAAGCAACAACCGGGGAGGTTGGTGGGTTAGGCAATGCCAAGATTTTTAAGATTGCCCCCCCGAAAAGTCCACGGATTTTTTCTATTCCTGTTGTTGCTCCTGCTTATCTAGCTGAGGTTGTTGAGTCTGGTGCTTCTCAAATTCAAGTGTATGTCAGTAGTCTTGCTAGTAGAAACGATTTTCCAGTTGGAAGTGCTATTTCGATCCAAAAAGTAGATAATTCTGAAGTTTTTGCTGTTCTGACTCAGAAAGCACAAGCGACTGCTCAGCAAATATATGTCGCAGATACCTCCATATTTGCTCCTGGTGATGTGGTTGAGGTAGCGCAAGATGATTTTTATTTTAGAACAAGAATTAAGCGAGTTTATGACCATATTAGGAAAATCGAGCTTGTTTCTACACTTAGCGAAGGTTATGAGCTTATTTTTGACAAGATAGATGTTAATAATGATAAGACAGTGCAGTTAGGGGAATACTTGGGTTATTATTCTTCTGTTGGGTCAGATGCTATCTTTGCTATTTTGGATGCTGATCAAAACAAGGTTGTTACTTATCAGGAGTATCTTGAAAAACAAGAGTTGCGTCCCGATGATGCCAGAGTAATTAGAGTACAAGCGGAAGAAAATACAGAAATCATAGGTATTCCTAGTAAGACAGTTGAAGGCCCACCGGGGCCTGAGCAAAAGCTACGATTGACTCTTACATTGATGGATAAACTTAAACGAGGGTACCCGAAATCTGCAAAAGTTCTTCGGATGAGTAAACTCGAAATAGATCGTCCTTTCTATTTGCCGGAGAAACGGACTGTTTTAATTCGAGCGGGTGAGGTTACTAAGGTTCCAATATTAAAGATGAATCGAGGGACCGGTAGTATAACAGTTATATCCGATCCCTCAGGGGCAATGCTGACTCTTGAACCTCAATTTACACCTGAAACGGTTTATTTGGGCAAATTGGCTCGGTTTTATGAGACTCCTGTAACAATTTCAGATATTCCTGCTGGTAGTTACCATTTGAAACTTGTAGCGGGTAAATATTCCTTAGAGGAAATTTCGTCGAGTGTTTCTGTTACAGAAACACGGGTCACAGAACTTGATAATTGTTTATGTTCACAAACTTTTAGGAATGAGTTGAGGGCTGCTGGTGTTGAAGTTCCAAACAAAGTATTGGTAACTTTGGGCCAGAAATCACGGCATTGGTTGGTATCCGATGTTCAGCAGGGCAACCAGTATTCCATCCTTCGAGAGGATGATAAATTAACTATATCATCAGTTACAGTATTCATAGGTGACACAACTTTCATTAAAAGAGAACTGGAAATGGATGATAATGCTCCCAGCTTGTTGTCCAATGGTTTTCTAATTAATGGTGGGAGTTCTAAGACCTCGTCTCCTAGAGTGCGTTTATCGTTTGCTATCACTGATCAGAGTGGTATTTCTGAGATGATGATTTCCAACAATAAAAATTTTCGGTCAAAAATAGGGCAAGTAGTTGATTGGGAGCCATTTTCTCCACTAAAGGAATGGCGTATCAATCCTCACCCTGGCGAAAAAACTGTTTGGGCAAAATTCAGAGATTTGGCAAATAATGAGACAGAAGCTTTTTCTTCTTCGATAGATCTAGTGCCTCCGCCGGGAATGGTCTATATTCCTAGGAATGATCGTGGTTTCTTAATGGGGAGTACATTTGGTGAGGAAGATGAAAAACCTGAGCACGAGGTTACGTTATCTTCATACTTTATTGGTCGTTTTGAAGTCACAAATGCTGAGTATCAAGAGTTTGTTGAGGCCACTGCTTATATGGCGCCACCTCATTGGAAAGATGGTAAGCATCCTTCTGGTATGAAAGGGTACCCTGTTGTGTTTATTAGTTTTTATGACGCGATGGCGTATTGTAACTGGTTAAGTGAATCAGCTAGTTTACCTAAAGCATATAGCAATGTTGGTGAGTTGATAGATGCAGATGGGAGTATAACTGATAGAATACAGGCTGTTGTGGGATATAGATTGCCAACGGAAGCTGAGTGGGAACGCACGGCTCTGGGGTCATCGAAGCTTGGTTCCTCTAATCGTGAGAAGGATAACAGGACTTTTTGGTCTTGGGGGGATCGCTGGAATGGTACAATTACCAATTTCGTTGATCCAGTTGGTGGAATGGGAGTTATGCCGGTTAATAGGTTTGCGAAGGGGCAAACGGAAGATGGTTTGTATAATATGTGTGGGAACGTTTGGGAGTGGGTCAGTGACTGGTATTCGGCTGGTTATCAACCTACCCCGCGATCTAATCCAATTGGACCGAATCTAAATGGTGGAGAGGCAAAAGCAATTGGCGGCCTTCGTGCTTTGTTGCAAGGCGATCAGAAGATTGGTGAAGATTCGATGAAGGAGATTGAAAGAGGCCTGATACAAGCTGGTATGGAGGTGGACACAACGATGGAGTTGATGGGCAAGGTTCGTTATGTCGTTGAGTCGAAAGATGTCATTGACTTCTCCGATTTGGAAAAGGCCATCCAACAAGTGATTCTTAATAAAGAAAAAGTAATTCGAGGTGGGCTAGAGATTCGGAGTGGCCGGGTCACCTATCTAACAAATCGTAAGAAAGCTTTTGCCGCGGATGTGTATGGTGGAATTGGGTTTCGTTATGTTCTCTCAATTGCTGATTAACAATAAAATGATGGAGGTATAGCATGCCAGACGGATATACTGTGTCATCAAGTGATCCTAATCTTCGTATCTATGAACCAGATCAGGTTCTAATTCAAGAAGATACAGATGGAGATGGGTCCATTTTTATTTTGCATGAAGGTACTCTAGGTGTTTTTAAAGGTCCTGAGCAAGTTGCGGAGATTACAGCACCGCCTGCTACCGGAGCTATTCTCGGTGAGATGTCAGAGATTCTTGGGGTTCCTCGGACTGCATCCATTAAGACCATGGAGGATTTCGATGAGAGAGGTGATCCCATCGAGTGTAAAGTTTATGTTTATACTGGTGGGTTAGAGTCGATTGTCTCAGATACTCCTGAAATTGCGGTACGACTTATGGAGAGTTTAGCCACAAGGTTGCAGGATACAACGAACCTGCATAAAAGTGAAGCGGATCGTGCGGGGAAAATTGAGGAGAGGATGGGTAAGTTTCGGAAGCAAGCTCAGTCTTTTAAAAAAGAATCCGAAACAAACGAGAAAAAATTGGGCCAACTTAAGACTCATCTGGAAAAACAGAAAGGGATTCTCGGTATGATTCCGAAGAAGGAAATTCTTGAACTCGTTCAATGATTAAGAAATTTTCGTTTGTAATACTGTTGTTTTTTTGTCTTAGTTTCGTTTCGGTTGCTGAACATGGTTATGTTTTGCTCGTCGAGGGGACTCGGGTTTATGTTGATGTTGGAACGGAAAGTGGGGCGGGGCCTGATGAGACTTATCGGGTTTATGAAGATGTGAATGGTAAATTGGATTATGTGGGTAGTGTGAAAATTGTCCAACTTTTTGCGCAGGGGGCTGTGGCAGAAGTTGTCGATCTTCGGTTGGGAAAGCAGGTAGAAGTTGCTCACAAGATTGTTGCTTTGAAGGATATTGCTGCTTTAAGGGATGGTGAGAAAGCAAACGGTGATGGTTTTTTGATGCAGATTGCGTCTGAAGCAAAGCTATCTGAATCTTACAAACCTCCGGTTCGCAGGAAAAGTAAGGCATTAGCTTGGCTGACTTTTTCCACTGGAGTTAGTTTGGGGCTCACTGCCGTTTACTCGCATCAACGTGCCAACAGTTCGTATGACTTATATAACTTATCGCGTACGGAATCAGACAAGCGTCTTTTTGAAAAACGGACCAAAAGGCTTGATAGGAATAGCAAGATTTTAGTTGGGGCATCGATTGCTGGTGTTGCACTTGGTTCGGTTTTACTGTTTGTTAACAATGATCCTGTAGATGATATACCAATTGCGTATTCAGATCTGGATTCTGCTCCCTATCTTTCGATTTTTCAAACGAGTTGGTAATTATATGGTTTCGATTGGTTTGTGATCGAGGAATTGCTATTATGAGAAAAAGTCTAACTGATATTGTTGTTATATTTTGTGTGTTAATGTTGGTTTTTATAATTGCGGTGGATCAAACATCTGCAAATAGCTCTCTTTCAAGTTACGAGCCATCTTTGACTGTAGCCTATTTTAGCGATGTAGTTTCTCAGGTTGTCCGCACTTTTTCAGTGTTTTATTATGCTCTGCTTGCTTCTTCTACCGATGCTTCAGACCAAGTTGGTTCTACAGTCAGTTCGGTTTCTACAGAGTCAGAAAGTGAAGAGGATGAGATAATCAAGAAAGTTCTGGAGGATGGTTTTGTATTAAGTGTTGATGAACGAAAAGCTCATATTAACCTTGGTATTGAGGATGGTGTTCGACGTGGAATGTTACTGGAAATCTATCGTCCAAAGGGGCTTTACGATGCAATGTCGAATATGCGCTACCCTATTGGCGGATCTTTAGGATATGGTTTGGTAGTAGAAGTGCATGAGTTTACGTCTGTTATGTACCTATCGCACTTTGAAATTAAAACGGTTGATTCAGGAAACGATGGTAAAGGTATAAAGGTGGCAATTGAAGTTCATGACCGTGTTCGCCGGCCTCCGTTGCTAGAAGAAGAAATAGTTGAACTTCTTGCAGAGCAGGTAGTTACTGAAAATGCGAAGATTCTTTCCATCGATGGAAACATGTTTTCAATGACTGCGTTCGATCCAGTTTTTGTAGGTAGCACGATCACATTGATCAAGATTCCGAAAGAGATTATCCATCCTGTTACTGGTGAATTGGTTGTGTTGGGTGAGGAGAAACGTGCTGATGCGATTGTTGCTGATGTTAAAGGGAGAACAATTTTGCTCTCAGTTGATCCAAATACATCTGGGCACTTTATTGCTAGCGACATAGTGAAAATTACCAAAAGATAATTTTCGTGCTAAGTTCGTTTTCAGAAGAGCGAGTCTTAAAACGGAGATCATTTCCTTTTATTGGTATGTTTACGCTGCTAAGCATCTCAGTTTTGCTTCTGCTCTATATTTTTGCAGCTCCCACTCACGAAGGGCAGAATAATGTGTCTATGCTACTTTTTAACGATAAGTCTGCAATTCGCAGGAGGCCTTCCTTAGATTCTGTCCCATTTGCCCAAGCCCATGAAGGGACCAAACTAGAGGTTGTACAAGTGAGATCTGATTGGGTGCAAGTTAGCATTAAAACAAATATTGCTGGCTGGGTGCAAAGTGAGGGTGTTACTATTATTCCTCCACCACTTGTAAAACTAAGCTATCGGCAAATCGCTAGAAGGAGCATCATTTTGCTTGTTAGCAAGGTAGGATTAGTTTTCTGATCCTTTTTTTGTTCCACGGAGTAATAATGTTCCGTTATTGCTGTTTCTAGGGTAATTCTCACTCCAATTCCAGTAGCACTTTCAAGCCAGAAAAATCAAAAAGATGGCCGACCATATACTAACTTAATGTCAGTCAGATTTTTGTCATAAACAGCTCAAATTTATATAATAGATATTCAAGAGTGGAATTTTGGCACGCGATCAAAAGTCAATTATTGCTGGAGAGTTGCAAGCATCACCAGGTGAAAAGATTGAGGGAAGAATTCCCATTGGTGAAATGCAGGATGGAAGGCCTATAGAATTACCTGTTGTTTTGATTAATGGATTAGTCGATGGGAAGACGATTTATCTTCAGGCGTTAAGCGATGGTGATGAACTAAATGGATTGGCTGTTATCCATGAAGTTATACGCCGAGTGTCTCCACGTGTCTTGCGTGGGCAAATTATTGCAATTCCAATTGTTAATGTTCATGCGTTTCACGCTAAGCAAGCTTATAGCCCTGTTGATAATTTGAAAATGAATCGGTGTTTTCCAGGCAAAGTTGATGGAACTTCAAGCGAACGGATAGCTCATTATTTGTTTAATCATATTGTCAAACAAGCGGATATTTGTATTGATTTGCATCAAGGTGGGGTTAAGCCTATGATTGATGAGGTTAGAGTCAGGGTTAGTCACGATCATCCGTTGCATAAAGCCTGTTTTCAGCTCGCACAAGTGTTTGGTATTGGATATATCCTTGATCAGAAGGGTCCAAAAGGACAATTGGCGCAAGCTGCTCCAGATATTGGAATTCCGACGATCGATCCTGAGTTAGGTGGTTGCCATGGTTGGAATCAGCTCAGTATTTCGAAGGGAATTCGTGGGATACTAAATGTTTTGAAAGTTTATGATTTCATTGATGGTGAACCGGAGCTTCCCGCGGAGCAGTTTGTAGCGCACCAATTTGCTTCGGTGATAAGCAATTGCGGTGGTTTCGTCTATTATCATGTTGCATTGGCAGATTATGTTGAAATTGGTCAGCCAATTGCGGAAATTCATGATGTGTTTGGTAGTCTTCGTGAAGTCATTTATTCCCCGGTGGATGGTGTTTTTTGGTCCCAACCAATTTATCCGATGGTGTCCAGCGGAGAATCAATTGGGAAAATTGGAGTTTAGTAATTAAGTGGATAATTTGTCATAGAATTTGCAAAATGAAAACTTATATTCTGTTGTTTGTTCTGATCGTTTTGTTGTTTTCTTCAGCTGTGGATGCAGTAAAAAAAATGACGCAACTGCCATCAAATTCAGTTGCAATTAGTGATGGAGCGCTTGCAACTTTTTTCAACCCTGCAGGGGTTGCCTGCCGGAGCGATGTTGAGTTGTCTTACTTACGTACTTACTCTGGTAGCTCGAAGGGAGATGATGCATTTTTTGTGGTAGCGGCAAAATCTGGTTTGGGTTTGGAGTATATCGGGATAGAAGATGGTCCTGCTTTCAAACGTTATACTATCGCAAATGGAACCCGTTTGCTTGGTTCACTATATGCAGGTACAAGTTATAGCTGGATTAATGCTAGTTTGGCTGATTATGATAGGTTGAGTTATCAAAATTACGACGATTTTTCTTCTTGGTCATTAGGATTGATGTTTCGACGGAATAATTTTTCGATTGGTACCGTTGCTCGCGATTTAAATCGTCCGATGTTAGTTGGTGGTCGAACCTATGATTTCGGATTAGCCCTGCGGCCAAATACGTCTCGCATTACATTTTCGTTGGATTTGAGAAGAGTCGAAGATATTGATGGTATTGAGTTTCGTTACGGTTTGGATATTCGCCCCATGGATTTTTTGACTTTTCGTTCTAGCTATTGGAATGATAAGAGTTTTGACATTCGATTTGGTCTCAATTTAGGCAATATAGGATTTGGTACTTTTCAATCGTTTTTACCGGATAAGAAATTAAGGGTTAGTGTTGGCGAATTTCGACTTTCGCAGTTGAGTCGAACGAAATCGAGACGTAAGTTTTTTCTTGATATAGAAATGGACGAAATAGATTATTTATTACAAATTGTGAAAGATGATCCTTCTGTTGTTGGTGTGTTGGTTCGAATTGGAGAGAGTAATGTTGGTGTCGCTCGAATGCAGGAGCGTCGAGATCTACTTAAACAGCTTGTAGATTCGGGCAAAGAAGTTATTTGTTACGGTAAGGTTTGTTCAACTGGTGCCTATATGCTGGCTTCAGTATCTAGCCAAATTTTCTTTCACCCTTTGGGTACTCTGGATTTGGTTGGAATTCGAAGTGAACCGATGTTTGTCAAGCCTCTTATGGATAAATTGGGGGTACATAGCGATTTCGAACGTATTGGGGAGTATAAGTCAGCAACTGAAAGATTTAGTCGATCTGGGATGTCAGAAAATTATCGTCAGCAGATTAACAACTTACTCGATGATATTTACAACCAAATTATACAGATGGTAGCAGAAGGGCGGAATTGGGTTCCAGAACATGTCAAAGGGTTAGTTGATCAAGGACCTTTTACCGCCAAGCAGGCATTGGAGAATAATCTTGTAGATAGACTTATTTATGAAGATGAAATTGAGGAATTGATCGTTCGTAGGCAGTTGGATTTGGTAAAAGGCGATCGTTATTTTGGTCAAACCTATCATGATTATAACTGGAAGATTGGTACTTCGAAGATAGCTGTTATTCATGCTATTGGTGATATGATAACAGGGAAAAGTTTTGTAAATCCTTTCACGGGTGGTGTCTTTATGGGGTCTGATACGATTGGGGAAGCGATCAGGTCAGTTAGGGAAGATAATTCTGTTAAGGCTGTTGTTCTTCGGGTTGATAGTGGTGGAGGGTTTGTGCTGGCCGCAGATGAGATCTGGCGGGAATTGCAGCTTTTGAAGCAGGTTCGGAAACCTCTTATTGTGTCCATGGGAGATACAGCTGCATCTGGAGGGTATTATATTGCTACGTTGGCTGATCAGATTATTGCTGAGCCAAGTACGATTACAGGATCAATTGGTGTTTTCACTGGTAAATTAAATTTGAAGAATTTATATGATAAGGTTGGTATTGAAAAAGAGATTATTAAGCGTGGCAAAAATGCGGATTTTTATAGTGATTATAGTGATTATTCTGAGACACATCGGCAGTCTATGAAAGCATCGGTGGAAGAAATTTACGATGGTTTTGTTACCAAGGTTGCAGATGGTCGTGGGATGACTAAAGAGGAAGTGGATCGAATTGCACGTGGTCGTGTCTGGACAGGTCGGCAAGCGTACAAGATTGGGCTAGTTGATCAATTGGGTGGTTTAGATCTTGCTTTGTCAGTTGCACGTCGGGAGTCAGGGTTGGTGGGGAAGCAAGTTGAACTAGTGTCTTTGCCTCAGTCCACGTGGCTAGGTCGTCTCTTCAATAATATTTTATCTTTTGATTTGGGCGTTTTGGATGTTTTTTTAAGACAGAAGCAGGTGTTACAGCAATTTGGCAAAGATCGAGTTTTCTTGATGGCTCCATATAATTTTTATGTGCTGAATTGAGAGAATGAGGGCGTTTGGTGGTGAATTCGAATAATGTTTCATCTCTTGTTTATGAGCAGCGTCGAAAACAGATGATCCATAAGCAAATTTGGGAACGAGGTATCTGTGATCAATTAGTGCTAAACGCCATGTTAAATGTACCACGTCATCTTTTTATGAGATCTGATATGACAACCAGATCATATCACGACCAGGCGGCTCCTATTGATTGTCAGCAAACAATTTCTCAGCCCTACATTGTTGCACTTATGACAGAGTTGTTAGAATTGGATTCTCAATCGAAAGTTCTTGAGATTGGTACTGGTAGTGGTTATCAAACTGCAGTTTTAGCTGAAATTGTTGATAGTGTCTATACAGTTGAGATTATTCAAGAATTGGCTGACCGGGCATGGGAACTTCTTGGATCGTTGGGATATGAAAATATTGAATCAAAAGTTGGTAATGGTTATTATGGTTGGGCAGACCATGCACCTTATGATCGTATTATTGTAACTGCTGCTCCTTCAACTATACCTGATGTGTTGATTGATCAGCTTGCTGTTGATGGACGGCTGGTAATACCTGTTGGAGATGTTGATCAAGATTTAGTGCTGGTTACGAAGACGATGAAAGGTGTTGAGCGGAAAGTGATATCTGGAGTCAGATTTGTTTTGATGACTTCGCCTTTAACATGAGTAACAGTTGTTATAAGAAAAAGTGGAAGAATTTTCTTGAAATCTTTGAATCGATTGAGTAAAATTTTATTTGTTTGATTAGAATATTCCTCCGTAGCTCAGTTGGTAGAGCGAGTGGCTGTTAACCACCAGGTCGGCGGTTCGAGTCCGTCCGGGGGAGCTTCGTAAAGAGCGGTCCGATTGATTTCGGACCGCTTTTTTGTTATAATCTCCGCTAGAGTAGAAGTCTTAGGCTAAAAGAGGATCGAAATGGAGAATAGCACAGAGGCTATTGAGAACCGTTTGGGAGGTTTGTGTCCCCAAGATCTTTCTAGGCGGAACTTCCTTAAGTTTGGAGTGAACAGCTTTTTAGGCATGATAGCTCTAAAGCATATGCACTTGCCAGTGTTTGCACAGCCAGATCATATTGTTGCCTCTGCAGAACACTGTATTGTTTTGTTTATGAATGGGGGGCCTAGTCAGCTTGATACATTTGATCCTAAGCCTGGTACTGCTAACGGTGGACCGTTCAAGGCAATTCAGACTAGCGTGAAGGGGGTAGAGGTTGCTGAAACGCTACCACAAGTCGCTGAACAAGCGCATCATCTCTCAATAGTTCGGTCGATGGTATCACGTGAGGGGAATCACGAACGGGCAAGGTATCTTCTCCACACTGGTTACGCTCCAACCGGTTCTGTTAAGCACCCGACGTTTGGATCACTTGTTTCACATTACTTAGGAGAACCAGGTTTTGAGCTTCCGAACTGTGTTAGTATAAACTCTCCAAGCTTCACCAGTGGTTTTTTAAAAGCTAAACATGACCCTTTTACGGTTAATGATCCAATGAAACCAATTGATGATATCAAATATCCAGTTCAAATGGATCAACGTAGATTTAAGCAGCGTTTGGCTTTAATGAGTGGATTACAGGAGGATTTCCTGAAGAAGCGAATTGGTCGTAGTACGGAAGCACATCAAGCAATATATGAAAAAGCTGACAAGATGATCAATTCTGAGAAAACGAAGGCCTTTGAATTGCATGAGGAACCTGTTGCTTTACGCCAAGCTTATGGTATGAATCGTTTTGGTCAAGGTTGTTTGATGGCTAGACGTCTTGTGGAGTCAGGTGTCAAGTTTGTTGAGGTTTCACTAGACGGGTGGGATACACATAGTAATAATTTTGAGCAAGTGGGAAACCTGATGAGCACAGTTGACCCAGCTTTTGCGACGTTAATCCGAGATTTGGAAGATCGAGAATTGTTGGATAAAACCATTGTTATGTGGTTAGGTGAGTTTGGACGGACACCTAAAATTAATGAGAACGAAGGTCGGGATCATTTTGCGAGTGGTTGGTCGTTAGTTCTTGGTGGTGGTGGTATTCGTGGGGGGCAGGTGATTGGTTCAACCAGCGAGGATGGAATGAAAGTTGTTGATCAGCCTGTGTCGGTTCAAGATATTTTTGTATCTCTTTGTGCATCTTTTGGTATTGATCATAATTCGGAGAATTGGTCGCGAGTTGGGCGCCCCATTCGCGTCGTGAATGGAGGGAATGTAATCAAAGGTTTATTTGCTTAAATATAGTCTAGAGTAATTTTTTTCGATTTTACATAGTTGTTAATCTTTTTGTGTGCCCCTTTGTTACTGTCGACCTTTCTTGTTAATGTTGTTATTGGAAGCTTTTCGATTTTTCGCTCTTTCTGTGTAGAGTGACTCATATCTAGTTTTTTCTTTCCTTTGTTTGATTAAGTGATTATACGAGACCATATTTTAGTATCGTTATTAGTGTGCTTTACTCATGCTGAGATTGGCAGTTTTGTTTGGGGTGCTGGACGGAATTCTGTAGTAAGAGGGTCACGTCTCTTTGTTTTTTTCGCTGGTTGTTCGGTCTTAATTGAATTTTCATTTTTAGCATTTGTGATACTTTTATTATAAATATTTGTGATTTGGATGGGGTTAATAATCATGAATCCTGTGAAACTGGGGTATGTTGGTTGTGGGTTTATGGCNCAGAAAGTTCATATCCTCAANTTTTTGCGTATTTCAGAGTGCGAGCTTGTTGCGATTGCAGAGGTTCGAGCAGAGTTAGGCGAGAAAGTTCAGGNTCGTCACCGAGTT
This sequence comes from Candidatus Poribacteria bacterium, assembly GCA_002709695.1. GTDB lineage: Bacteria > Poribacteria > WGA-4E > WGA-4E > UBA9662 > UBA9662. The sequence goes on along the minus strand of PAQF01000025.1, from coordinate 186,162 downwards.
CCGAAACTGTATAAAGATCACCTTGAATTGGCTGCTGATAGTGAGATTGAAGCTGTTGCTGTATCTGCAGATTTTGCCTTGCAAGGCGAGATTGCCAAGGATCTTTTAAGTGCAGGGAAATGTGTTTTTATGGAGAAGCCCATGGCTGTTTCTGTCAAGCAGGCGGAGTCTTTGTTGGAAACAGCAAAATCTACTAACACCAAGCTTATGGTTGGCTATATGAAACGGTATGATGCCGGAAATGAGTTAGTCAAATTGAATGTGGCCCAGTTTCGGCAAACAAAGGAACTTGGCCACATCACTCTTCCGGTGAAGATTCGCTGATGGATGTCCGCTTGTATGAAGAAATTTACAAGAAATTTCTGAATATCAACTAGGTTTTTATCAGAAATCTTTTATTAGACATTAGAAAGTATCAATCTCGATTATGGCGATAGAAGCTACTCTTGAATATTTTAATCATCGTTATCCTTGGTCTGAGGAAGTGATATCTGTCAATAAACCTGTGGAATGTATTGTTACGTTCGAATCAGAACTCAACGTTGATGCACTTTGGCCTTATATAGCTGATACTAATCTTTTGGGAAAGTTCGGGGGGCTCCCCAAAAGAGAATATGCTGAAGTGGATGGCAGATTATACGGAAAAGATCCGAGAGGAAAATGGTTTGAGGAATGGATTTGGGTTGATCGTGTAGGGGTTATACAGAACCATGATTTTGTAACTGGGGTAATGCGATATTTCCGAACCATTCTGTTGGCTGATTCACCTGATGAAGTTGATGGCTCGAAGTTTTATATGTATTTAGGTATTGTTCCGAGAAATATTTTTGGCAAAATGTTTGCCCTGTTGATGGCTAAGGGAGTTCAGAAGGATTTTGGGTCGATATTTTTAAAGATGGAACAGTTTGCTCGTGCTGATAGTGGAAAGACAGATTTATCCAAAACCATAAAGTTGAAGTCCAATGAATATCAAAATTTGCAAAGTTACATTGTTGGGTTGCAGTCAGAAGGTGTCAATCCAGATTTATTGCGTAGTATAGAGAACTATATTCTAACGGAGAACGATGATTTCATAAGTCGTATCAGAATTCGTCCTATCGCAGAGAGGTGGAATTTTCCGGAGGAAGAGGTAGTAAATGCTTTTCTCAGAGCGGTAAAGATTGGGTTGTTAGATATGAAGTGGGATACTATTTGCCCGCACTGTCGAAATATGCGGCAGGAATTTAGCAAACTGTCTGAAGTTCCAACACTTGGTCGTTGTGAGCCATGCATGATTGATTTTGACACAACCAAGTCTGATGGGCTTGAGGTTACGTTTCGGATCAATTCAGCAATTCGGGATCCTGATAGGAGACTATATTGTTCTGCGGAACCGATTCACAGACCACATATTAAACTACACCAAAAGGTAGATACGCAATCTAATGAAACTCTGCAGACACGCTTGAAACAGGGAAGGTATCGATTAAGGAGCAAAGGAGAAATGAGTTTCAACCTGTTAGACGTATCAGATAATTTTGAAGCGGAATCCTTGATTTGGAAAGTAGATGCTGTTGGCCAACGGTACGAGACAGCAGTAGCACCTTTGTTGGAGCTTGAAAATAATACGGATTCGCCAGGAGTTTTTATTGTTGAGTTTAGGGATGAAGATCGTCAAGCTTTTAGACCCAAGGATCTGCTGAATTATTCAGATTTTAGGCGTTTCTTTCCAGAGGAAGCAGTGGCTGAGGGAGTTGCCTTGGATATTGGAACCCAAATCATTTTGTTCACTGATGTCGTTGGTTCTACGGAATTTTACACAACAGTAGGAGATGTCGTTGCTTTTCTAGAAGTGAGAAAACATTTTGTTAAATTATATGAAGCAGTGGAGAATAATTCTGGGACAGTTGTTAAAACGATTGGTGATGCTGTTATGGCCTCATTTCAGTCTGCTAAGGATGCTTTTGCTGCTGCGGAAAGTATCCAAAGCTATTTCACGCCAGACAATCAGGAAACTAGATTAAGGCTAAGGGTTACAATTCACAAAGGACCGTGTATGGCGATAAATGCAGATACAGGAATAGATTATTTTGGAAGTACTGTGAATCTTGCTGCTAAACTGCAACAAATTTCGTTAGCCGGTCAAGTCGTTTTAAGTGAGTTCACATGTCAGGAGCATGAATTAACTGAATATTTGAAGCACTTGGATTATAGTGAGGAAACCATACCGTTCTTGCTAAAAGATGATGTAGATCCGATACTTGTAAGGCGGTTTACAATTTCTTGACTAGTGCCGTGTGAGGTTGAAGAGGATTGCTTGTTCTGAGAAAAGTAGTGGTTGATGTGGAGTATACACATGAATTTAGGGTTAGAAGGAAAACGGGCGATTGTCACTGGCAGTAGCCGTGGGATTGGCCGATGCTGTGCACATGCTCTCGCACGAGAAGGTACTCGCGTTTGCGTTGTAGCTCGGACTCAGAGTGAGCTGAGTCAGGTGTTGAAAGAGATCGATGAGATAGGTGGTGAAGGTTTTGCTGTTGCTGTTGATTTAACTTCTCAAGAAAGTTGTCAGCGGGTTGTGTGTGAGACTATAGAGGCGTTCGGTGGAGTGGATATATTGGTTAATAATGTTGGAGCAGCTAAGAATACTGATGTACTAGAGTTATCTGCTAAGTGTATTGATGATGCGTTACGATTGAAGAGTTATAGTTATTTACGAATGGCCCAACTGGTTATTCCTTATATGAAGGAGAGTCAATGGGGACGAATTATAAATATTGCTGGAGGAGCCGGTACAAGTCCTAGTCGAGGGAACATACCAACGGGTGTTGCCAATGTGACGATTTTAAATATGACTCGTGCTCTTTCGGATGCAGTTTCCATTGATGGTATTTTAGTGAATACCATTTGTCCGGGACTGACTAACACAATCCGCGCGCGTGCACAACAGAATGCAAGAGCCGTTTTCGAAAATAGGGATGTAGAAGAATTGTTACAGGAACTTGAACTTGAACTGCCGGCGGGTCGTATGGCTGAACCTGAAGAGATTGCTAATGTCGTGGCTTTTTTAGCGTCTGAGACTTGCTCTTATATGTTTGGTAGTTCAATTTATATGGATGGTGGAGCTAGACGAGGCACACCTTAAGGGGTAGCTAAAGTCAATTTTTTATACGTGTACGTTGTTTTTGCTGTGTAATTTAGTTAAGGTGGGGCTTAATTATGGCAAATATAAATGAAAAATGGTGTTTGGAGTCTGATCAGATTCAATTTTTTCATGATAATGGTTACCTGTTAATTCGATCATTGTATAATTATGAGGAAGTTTTCCAAATGCGTGGCCAGTTTCATCAACTTATTACCCAAACAGATGGTCGGCCCAAAAATATGAGTTACTCGTTTATGGATCCGAAGGAAAACTATGAAATCGATCCATTTAATCCTAAAAACGTGCAGGGAATGATGGATCATGTTTTGGCAAGTGATTTTTGGTTTGATCACTTTACTGATCCAAGAGTTGTTTCAATTATGGTTGATTTACTTGGGCCAAACATTGACTTTCACAATGGAAAAGTGCGGAACAAACCGCCTGGATTTTATTCGGATCAGAGTTGGCATCAGGATTGGCCATATGAAAGGCATACCAAACCGGAACTAGCTGCCGCAATCACATATCTTGATGATACTGGGTTTGAATCTGGTGCGACAGAGGTTCTTCCAGAGAGTCATCTTAAGGGTGAATGGGATACATCTGATGGGTATAGAATTCCTGATGATCAAGTTCCCTTGGAAGAACATTGTGTTTTGTCAGCGAATGCGGGTGATGTGGCTATAGTTCACGTCTTAGCTGTTCATCGCGCTGGACACAATTTTACGAATACCGCTCGGCATGCGATAATCAACGAATATAAAACTAGCGAAACAATCGATCAGTGGAACAACCGATGTGCTTTTGCGGGACTTCCTCTGGCAAGAAATAGTGAGCTATTGATGCCACGTGTTTCAAAGTCGTTTTGAACGATACACACTTTAATTTGGACCTGTCAAGTTTGAATACACAGTTGATTATGGTCTTGAATTGTACTATAATTTACGTTTGGAAAATTACAGTTTTGGTCAATTCTTATAGGTTACTTTGTTTATGAGAATCGTCCGAGATATTAGTGATTTAATTGGTAATACACCGATGATTTGCCTAAATCATTTGACACAACCGGGCGACGCAAAAATCTATGCAAAACTTGAGTCTTATAATCCAGGTGGTAGTATTAAGGATCGTATTTGTTATGCCATGGTTGAGGATGCAGAAGAACATGGCTGGCTCAAACCCGGCTACACGATTGTTGAACCGACTGCAGGAAACACAGGAATAGGGCTTTCTATCGTTGCAATAGCGAAGGGGTATAATGTTGTGTTGACTATGCCTGAAAATGTTAGTCGAGAGAAATATAGTTTGCTTTTAGCATATGGTGTAGAGATTGTTTTAACTCCGGAAGATTCTGGTATGGCGGGCGCAATTTGGGAGGCAGAAGATATTGTTAGAAGGAAACCAAGGCACTATATGCCAAATCAGTTCTGTAATGCTGCTAACCCGGAGGCTCACCGTTGTACAACAGCTAAGGAAATTATTGAAGCTTTTGACCAGCCAATCGACGCCTTTGTAACAGGTGTGGGGACCGGAGGGACCTTAACCGGAGTTGGTGAGGAATTAAAAAAACATTCAAGAAGAACACAAGTTGTAGCTGTTGAGCCTAGTGTATCTCCCGTGTTGTCGGGAGGTAGCCCGGCACCTACTCGTATCGATGGAATTGGTGCCGGGATGGTACCAAAAGTCTTGAACGTTGACATTATGGATCAGGTTATCACTGTATCTGATGAAGATGCTTATGATATGATGAAGAAAATTTCCAAGGAAGAAGGATTACTTGTTGGTATTTCCTCTGGTGCAAATATGTGTGCTGCGTTGCAGTTAGCATCTGAGCTTGGTGCAGATAAGCGGTTGGTAACTATTCTTTGTGATACCGGCGAACGATATTTAAGCCTCTCTGACCATTTTGAAGAGAGTGATAATACTGATATAGAGTGATTAGAATGGCTGAAAACTGCTTGCCAGAAATCAACAGTAGGTTTTGTTATGAGGTTCGTCAAATTGATCGGCCTCAAGAAATTTTGTTTCAAATGTTTAAGCGTTTTGAGGAGCGTGCTGTCATAATTACTAGTGGTCAATTGACTGGAATGATTATAACTCACATGGCACATGAAAATGGAATACCGTTTCGTGTTTGTACTATAGATACGTTGCGTCTTTTTCCCGAAACTTACACTTTTTTGGAGAAGGTTGAAGCTCGATATGGAATACAGATCGAGCGCATAAAACCGGATTTAGAGAACGTAGATCGGATGGTCAACCTTCATGGAGAATTTCTGTTCTTTGATAGCAAAGATAAGCAGGAACATTGTTGTCATACTCGGAAAGTGGAACCTCTAGAACGATTATTGAGAGAAAATATTGATGTGTGGTTTTCTGGACTTCGCCGTGATCAGTCAGAAAATAGGCGGAGCGTTCCCAAGGCGCAGATTGTTGAACGGAAAGGTAGGTCGATTTTGAAGATCAATCCTCTCTTCGATTGGACAGAGAAGCAAGTACGGGATTTTATTAAAGAACATGATATTCCTATTAATCCATTGTTGGTGTCGAGGATGAACGGTCAATTTTATGACTCACTTGGTTGTATAATATGTACAACACCAATGCTACCTGGTGAATCTCGACGGGCAGGTCGCTGGCGCTGGCAAAATGTACAGGTAGAAGAGGGAAACAAAAAAGAGTGTGGTCTCCATTTTTCGATTTAGTGTCGAATTAGAATTGTGTCATACACTATTTAAGATTTTATTTATAGAGGAGGGTAAGGCTTTATGTCTGTTATTGTAAGAATTCCAACACCATTGCGCAAGCTTACGCAAAATAAACCGGAAGTCGAAGTAAATGGGAACAATATTGAGTTGTTGATTGATGACCTTGATGCTAATTACCCAGGTATTAAAGAGCGAATTTATGATGAATCGGACAATATCCGTCGCTTTGTTAATATATATTTGAATGATGAAGACATTCGCTTTTTGGAAGGAAAGTCGACTCCAGTGAACGATGGGGATGAAGTCTCAATTATCCCGGCAATTGCCGGTGGTATTTTGATCTTTTAGCTAACGTGAAAGATAGTTTGTTGAAACTTAATATAGGAATACTCAAACAAATTTCTGACCATGCAAAATCAGACTTTCCTGAGGAATGCTGTGGTATTATCCTGAGTGATGGTGAGCAGGATTTTTTGCGGCAATGCACGAATGTACAGAACCAACTTCATCTGGAGGATCCATCCACTTATCCTCGAGATGCGCGTACTGCATATCAAATCGATCCCAAAGAGTTACTAGAGATTTGTAAAGAGTCGGAAGCGAAAAATCGGCCAATTAAAGCATTTTATCATTCCCATCCAAATCACCACGCCTATTTTTCGGAAAAAGATAAGGCCGACGCTACAGTATGGGATGAGCCATTATACCCTGACGCATCTTACATCGTAATTCCAGTTTGTGGAGATGATAGTGAGGTGCAGATTTTGGAGAGTATGCGGGTATATACTTGGGATTTGAATGTTGGTGATTATCTGGAATCAGAAATTGACAGTTCGAATGGATAATCGCCTGATTGTGGCTCTCGACTTTGATGATTTGGGTCAAGTAACTCAAACTGTTAGAGAATTGTCTGGTTTTGTCTCGTGGTTCAAAGTAGGTAAGCAACTTTTTACCAGTACTGGTCCGTGTATTGTCGAACAATTGTGTGGTGCAGAAAAATCTGTGTTTCTCGATCTTAAATTTCATGATATTCCTAACACAGTTGGGGGGGCTGTGGCTTCTGCAGTTGCGATTGGGGCAAACATGATTAATATTCATGCTTCGGGAGGGATTGAGATGATGAAAACTGCGAATCGTTCTGCTGAAGAAGTCTCTGATAAACTTGGCATTTCAAAACCTAAATTGTTGGGTGTTACAGTTTTGACAAGTATGAATCAGGCAACTTTTCAAGGAGATTTTGCTAGTAGTCGTACACTCTCTGAGCAGGTCGCATATTTGGCGGTTTGTGCACAGGAAGCAGGATTGGATGGTGTGGTTGCATCACCTTTAGAAATCGAAATTATCAGGAAAAGGTGTGGGGCTCGGTTCTGGATTGTGACACCGGGCGTTCGGCCTAAATCTTCCAGCTTAGGGGATCAGAAGCGGGTTATGACACCTAGGGAAGCAATTGATGCTGGTGCTAATCAAATTGTTGTTGGTCGTCCGATCACTCAAGCCGTTGATTCTTTCCAGGCCACAGAATTAATTCTGGAGGAGATAAACAAATGACAACAGAGAAGGTTTTGGAGGTTTTTGAGAAAACGGGGGCCTTGCTCAAAGGCCATTTTCGACTTAGGTCTGGTTTACATAGTGATTGTTTTTTGCAGACAGCAGTTGTGTTACAGTATCCGGAAATTGCAGCACAACTTTGTAAAGAGCTTTCCAAACAGGTCGATTATGAAGTTGATGTGGTGATAGGCCCGGCTATTGGTGGTGTAATTATTGCTCATGAAGTTGCACAGGCACTTATTGCACGTGCTATGTTTGGTGAGAAGCGAAATGGTGAAATGATACTTCGTCCAGGTTTTCAGATTAATTCGGGAGATCGCGTACTTGTGGTTGATGACGTTTTAACAACAGGAGGGTCTGTTTCTAAGTTGATAGATCTCACTCGGCAGCATCAGGGAGAAGTAGTTGCTGTCGCTTTTCTTGTTGATCGTTCGTCTACTCCTATTGATTTTGGTGTTCCCCAATTTTCCTTAGCAAACATTAATGTTTCAACCTACCATCCTGAAGATTGTCCGATGGACAAGGCAGGGGTTCCAATTGTTGAACCTTAGCTATTGTAGTGTTTCAGTTCTATATCAACCAACGAAAGAATAAATGTCAAACCGAGAAAAAATCCGAAATTATTGTATTCTTGGTCATATCGACCATGGCAAAAGTACGCTTAGTGATCGTTTGATAGAATACACTGGGGCATTGACACAGCGTGAAATGCGTGATCAGGTTCTTGACCAGATGGAATTAGAGCGTGAGCGCGGAATAACAATCAAAGCAAATGTGGTCCGCTTACAATATCCGGCTGACGATGGAGAAACCTACGAATTGAATTTAATTGATACACCAGGACATGTTGATTTTTCGTACGAAGTTTCGCGAAGCCTTATGGCTTGTGAAGGTGCGATCCTGATTGTTGATGCGGCTCAGGGCGTTGAGGCTCAAACCTTGGCTAATGCTTATTTGGCGATTGATAAGGATTTGGAGATTATTCCGGTGATTAATAAGATAGATTTACCCCATGCTCGTCCGGATGAAGTTCGAAATCAGATTGAAGAGATCATTGGGATACCAGCTGACGAAGCCGTATTAGCAAGTGCTAAGGAAGGTATAGGGACTAAAGATGTTTTGGAATCCATCGTTAGTCAAATTTCACCACCGTCTGGTGCGTTGGATTCGCCGCTTAAAGCATTATTGATAGATTCATTTTATGACAGTTATCGTGGGGTTGTCATGTACATTAGAGTATTTGATGGCCAGATTAAGGTTGGGGATCATATTTATGCAATGGCCACTGGTAGATCACATGAGGTTGAGGAACTCGGTGTATTTCTGCCAGAAATGTATTCTATTGATAAGCTCTCGGTTGGATCAGTTGGGTATATTACTGCTAGTATCAAAGACGTTGAGAATGCGAAAATTGGCGACACTATTACACATGTAGGGCGAAAAACAGAAAATCCTTTACCTGGTTATAGAGAAGTGAAGCCGGTTGTATTTTGCGGCCTCTATCCGGCCGACACGGGGGATTTTATTATGTCAAGGGAAGCATTGGAAAAATTGAAATTGAATGATTCTTCTTTTAATTTTGAACCTGAAAGTTCCGTGGCTTTGGGGTTTGGGTTTCGATGTGGTTTTCTTGGCTTACTGCATATGGAGGTAATTCAGGAACGGCTTGAACGCGAATTCAATTTGACATTAATTCGCACTTCACCCAGTGTGAAATTGCACGTTTATCTGACTGATCAGAGTTCTATTGAAGTTGATAATCCTGCCCATTTACCAAATTCTGATCAGATAGATTGGATTGAAGAGCCATATATTACTGCGGAAATTATAGTTCCAGCTGATTACATTGGCAATGTGATGGATCTTTGTCAAAAACGGCGGGGAAGCTTTATTAAGATGGATCAACTGGATCAAACTCGAACTTTGCTTGTATATGATCTGCCATTAAGTGAAATTCTTGTGGATTTTCATGACAAACTGAAATCTCTAACACGTGGTTATGGCTCGCTTGAGTACGAAATCAGTGAATACAAGGAATCGAAACTCGTCAAACTCGATATTTTATTGAATGGCAAATCCGTAGATGCTCTCTCCACAATTCTTCATAGAGATAATGCTTATTATCGTGGGCGAGCTTTGGCCAAGAAGTTGCGAGAGCTGATTCCACAACAGATGTTTGAAATTCCAATACAAGCAGCGATTGGTAACAAGATTATTGCTCGCGAAACAATTCGTCAACTCCGCAAGAATGTGACAGCCAAATGTTATGGTGGTGATATTACTAGAAAGCGGAAGCTGCTTGAAAAGCAAAAGGAAGGGAAGAAAAGAATGAAGCAGGTAGGAGATGTCGATGTGCCGCAAGAAGCATTTATGGCAATCCTATCAACAGATGACGAATAAGTTGCGTGGAAGGATGTTTACGACTTATATGGAAGAAAAACCTACTCACAATCAAATAACAAGATTTCAGAAATTTCGGCAGACGGTATTCTGGGAGTATTTGCAGGTTATCGTTGTTGCTTGTGCTGCTGTATTCGGGCTAATCCGTCCCTTTGTGGTTGAAGCCTATAAGATTCCTTCGAGTTCTATGGAAGATACATTATTAATTGGGGACCGGATTTTAGTTTGTAAATTTATCTATGGCTTTAAGGTGCCGGGAACTGAGACACGGCTGTTCAATTATCATAAACCTTCTCTGGGAGATGTTATTGTTTTTGTACCCCCTCACGAAAGGCATAAGAATTATATCAAACGTGTTGTTGCTCTCGCAGGAGATACCGTTGAAACGCGAGGTAATAAACTTTTTGTCAATGATAAGGAGATTGATAGTAGCAACTACACAAAATATGTTTATGACCAACGTTTTCAAGTCTATGAATCTCCAAGATATTCATTTCCTCCTTTCCGTTCTCAACCTCAGGATTTACCAACTTTTGAACGTTGGCAGGAATTCTCAGATTTTGACGCGCAGACCTTCGAGCGGTATTTTAAGGATTACACAACTTCGTTGAAAGAGTATAGGCCTTTTGTGGTTCCTCCAGGCTATGTTTTTGCTATGGGAGATAATCGTGATCAGAGTTATGATAGCCGCGGGTGGGGACCAGTTGCATTGTCAGATATAAAAGGTCAGGCATTTATGATTTATTGGTCAGCGAATCCTTGGTTTAAACCTAGATTTGAAAGGGCTCTTAAGCTCATTAAAACCGAATATGATAGTGGTTTAGATTAACTGGGAAAATATTGGTTTGTCTATAGAAGTTCGTTTAGTCGATGTTGTCAAAACTTTTGATACCACGTTTGCTCTAGATAGTATCAACTTGAGTGTTGAAAAGGGCGAACTCTTTTTTCTGCTAGGTCCCTCTGGCTGTGGTAAAACAACTTGTTTACGTACGATAGCTGGCTTTTATCAACCTGATTCTGGGGAGTTGCTTTTCGGCGATCAGCTGATGAATAATATTCCTCCTCATAAACGGAATACTGGAATGGTTTTCCAAAACTATGCGCTATGGCCGCATATGACAGTAGCGGAAAATATTGAGTATGGTTTATCTCTTAGGAAGGAGGATAAGAGCCTTCGGCGAGAGAAAGTTCTCTCTGCATTGCAGACTATACAAATGGAAGATTACATTGATCGTCCAATTAACAAACTTTCTGGTGGCGAACAGCAGCGTGTTGCATTGGCGAGGGCGCTGGTTATTGAACCTGATGTCTTGTTATTGGATGAACCATTGAGTAACATGGATGCCAAACTTCGGTTGGAGATGCGTAATGAGATTAAACGGATTCATTCACAATCGAACATTACAGCAGTATATGTTACACATGATCAGAGTGAAGCACTCTCAATGGCTGACCGAATGGCAGTGATGAAAGACGGGAAGATCATTCAAGTTGGAACGCCTCGTCATGTCTATTGTTTTCCATCCAATACGTTTGTTGCGAACTTTATTGGCGAAACAAATTTCGTTTGTGGATCCGTTGAGTCTCATGGAACAGCTAATACAGTAATTAACTCTGAGATTGGAATGTTGTCGAGTCACGTGGAAAATTCCTTTCAGAGAGGTGAGAAAGTTTCTTGCTCAATTCGACCGGAAGCTATTCATGTTGGTGGGCCACTCCATCAAGGTGTTGTTAATCAGTTTGAAGCAAAAGTTACTGGTATTATTTATCTTGGTCGAATCGAAGAGTGCCATCTTCTCGTCAATGATAGTATTCCACTTAAGGCTACACGTTATAAGCCAGGAGATCATGACACTCGAGTTGGAGAACATCTCACTTGTTTTATAGCTTCTGAAGACGTTATTCTACTCCCTCCAGATATGTAGATGAAGCTAACACTGAACCAGAAGAAAGCCCATGATCTTGAACGTCATATTGCTTTAACAGCTGGTGCTGGCTCTGGCAAAACGGCAGTTCTCGTCAATCGTTACATTGATATTCTTACTCAAAAAAAACTCAGGGTTGGACAAGTTGCGGCCATCACATTTACTGAAAAAGCTGCTGCTGAGCTTCGTCAACGTATTCTCCGCGAAATTGAAAATCGTATTTCGGATGGACGTGATATTGAAAGGCTGATGGAGATTAAGACAGGCATGATCTCCGCCCAGATTTCGACCATTCATGCATTTTGCTCCAAGATTCTCAGAGAACATCCAATTGAGGCTGAGATAGATATCGGTTTTCGGGTGATTGATAGCATTGAACAACGAATATTGGTTAGAGGTGCTGTAGCGTCTATTCTGAAAAAAGTCGCTGAATATCCAAAGGTGGATCCAGATTATCAGCATCTGGCAATCCTACTTAGGGTTTTTGGCGAAAAACGACTTGAACAGGTTCTCACTAAACTTTTTTCTCGTCGGTATGTCATTGATCAAATATCTGATGATATTTATCAATTGAATAGTGACCAAATACTTTCATATTGGCAACAATTCATTCAGGATCAATTGAGTCAGGTGATTGGAAGGAAATTTCCTGTTGAAGCTTGGGTTTATCATCTAAATATAGTGTTGACTATCGCAAAAGGTAGGGATGCAAAAGCTGTTAAAGATCTGGTTGATAAACTTGATAAAGAACGAAATCTCGAAAAGATAAGTTCGATACTTAACCAGATTTCCGATTTCGTTTTGACCAAAGATAAAAAGAATATTGCTAAGCAAAACTTCTTTGGGAGAGGAACAGAGATTGAAGAGTTCGAGAACCAAGTTCAATTTTTGGTCAATGCTGGGCAAACAGTTAAAACATTTCCATTAATTAGTTGTGATGATCGTTGCTTAGTTGATCTTAGTCGTTCGTTAGTTCAGATATACTGTAGAGTTCGTGATCATTATGATGCGCGAAATGCTCAGCAGGGGACACTTGATTTCGATGATATATTGGTGAAAGCTAAAACTTTATTGCAGAATCAGATGGTTCGTAATCGTTTGGCACAACGTTACGCATACATTATGGTGGATGAATATCAGGATACCAATATGTTGCAGTATGAAATTTTGAAGCCAATAATATCGGATTTTTCTACTGGGAACTTGTTCATTGTTGGAGACCAGAAGCAAAGCATATATGGTTTTCGAGATGCGGATGTGAGAGTTTTTCAACAGACCACGAAAGAAATACTTGAATATCAGGCAAAGAATACGAGCGATTTTAAATGGGATGGGAAATTACTGTCATCAACACAACTAGAGAAATGTGGAAGCCTGCATTTGGCAGAAAATTTCCGGCTTCTTAGAAATCTGATTGCTTTTGTTAATCTTCTTTTTGAACAGATTATGGGTTATGAGTTGGAAAATGAATTTGAAGTTAGATACGATCCATTGATTAAAGGAAGAAGCAATAGTGCTTCAGGAGATGTGGAATTGTTACTTGGTTCCGAAACTCAGAACGAACATCAGCTAATTACCGCTCGTATCCATCACATGATTGATACCAAAGTGATTGTATGGGAACAAAACAACATGGGAGAGTTCGAGCGACCAATTCGATATAGTGATATTGCTGTTTTAATTCGCAACCGGACACATTTGTCGCGCATTGAGAGTCAATTCGTTCAAGCTGGAGTTCCATATCGAATCGCCGGAGGAATTGGTTTCTACCAGCGGCAGGAAATTTATGATATTGTTAACTATCTCCAGTTTTTAGAAAATCCTGCTAATGATGTAGCTTTGTTTGGCTTGTTGCGTGCACCTTTTTTCAGTTTATCGGACACGAAATTATACGAAATTACGCGTATGGAATCCGAATTATGCTTATGGGAGAAACTAAAGAATTACGGAAGATTGAATTTAGATCAGATGGAGATTCATTGTGCAATAGAAAAGTTGGTACACCATCTTACTGTTTTTTCCAGTTTGCCAATTAGCCTATTGATCCGGCAGGTTGTGAACGAAACTGGGATGCTCAGTGTGCTTAGTGTAGGACCGCACGGGAGCCAGCGGTGGGCAAATTATGAAAAACTACTTGACATCGCTAGGGAATTTGATAAGTCCAGCTTTGTGAAATTATCTGATTTCTTGGAGCAGATCGAAATGATGATTGTGGAGGAGGACCGGGAAGAGCAGGCAACGATTGAGCATACCAATGATTGTGTGCAAATTATGACGGTACATGCTTCAAAAGGACTTGAATTTCCTGTTGTAATATTGCCTGATTTGCACTACCCTCCAAGAACAGATGTAGAACCATTAATCGATGCTGAAGTAGGGATTGGTATAAGTCCAAAAAATCCAAGCAAGAATTTCGATAAAAGTTCTCCAGCAACGACTGAGTTTATAAAAACGCGGTTGATAAATCGCCAACTTGCTGAGGAAAAAAGGCTTTTTTATGTTGCTGCTACACGTGCCAGAGATCGCCTGATATTATCAGCTACTCTTGAAGAAAGAAAGCAACCAAAAGGGTGGTTGGCTTGGACTTTGGATGCTTTGGGGCTGAGAGGTGGAAATCATCAGAATTTGTATGAATTTCCTGTTACTATTAAAGTGGTGAACTCTGAGTTTGAGGGCTCTTATGATCAATTTAATTTTATGCTTCCATTGTCTGTTATTCGTTCGGTATCTGATTTGGAACCTTGCACAAGGTTTCCAGAAGCCCGAATTGTTGTACCTACGCTAGATCAACCAAAAGTTCAAATTGGACTGCTCCAAAGTTCCAATATAGGTGAAACTTTTGGTGTAAACGAACTAGTTACATATGCTTATTGTCCAATGATGTTTTGTCTTAATCGTCAATTTTGCACGCCAATCGATGGGATAGATGGTGAAATTTGGCAATTTAATCATGGTGTTGATGAATCTGTTGATGTTGCTGTTCATGAAGTCCTTTCACAAATTAAAAACTGGTCAGACTATGACCAGATTCATTCTTTAGTTCAGTCTGTAACGCGTGGTACGTCGGAATTATTCGAGGTTGTTCGTAGTCATGTTGATTGTTTTATTCAATCAGAGATGGGAGAAAGAACCTTGTGTGCGGAGAGTAGTCATTGTGAACATCACGTACGTGCTTTGATTGGGAAACACATTGTTTATGGTAAGATTGATCGAACTATTCGGACTTCAGGTGAAATTTGGGAAATAATCGAATACAACACAGACGATATTGGGATCTCATCAATTTCAGACAGGATTAGCTTCTATCAGACGCAGATCGAATTGAAGGCACTGCTTGCCAATCGGCTTTTTGCTGATCAGGAATTTCTTTCAGCAACAATTTTTTTCACGCGAACTGGTTATTCGCACTGTTTCAAATTCAATTTTTCGGATCTAGAAGAAGTCGAAGCCCGTTGGACTAAGTATATTGGCGATATCCAAGATGGTGAGTTCATGCCGGGGCAGAAAGGTTGTCTAATGTGCATCGGTTCAAATAATCTACAATGTGCCTCAATCAATTTCGATTGTAGTTAATTGCTGAGTACTCAACACTAGATCTATGATTTGTCTCGTTTTTTTACGAGCATGGTCTATGTGGTTCAAACGCGAGCTTATTTGAATTTCTATTTGATCGAGTTGCGTTGCGAAATTCTGGGACATTCGTTTAACTTCTTTTGGGGAAGTCCCACCAACACTCCCATTATTTTGTAATGTGTTTATGGGATCGAGAATTTGTTGGAGTTGATCTGTTTTTAAGTCAATCCCCTTTGTTTTCAGTAACTGCTGTGTCTTATTCCAATCGGCAAAGGTCTTTCCAGATCTTGATAATTCACCGACTACACTTCCAACAACCTCATGGCATTGGCGGAATGGGATATTGTGTTCAGAGGCTAGGTGGTTTGCTAGTTCAGTGGCCGTAATGAAATTCATGTCACATAGCTGTGCCATCCGGATTGTATTAAAGTGGGTTGTTCCTAACATATCTGGTAGAATGGCAAGGCAGGATTTCACTACATCAAGAGCTTGCCAAAGTGGTGGTTTGTCTTCTTGTAAATCGCGGTTGTAACCCATTGGTAAGCCTTTGAGGCTAGTTAATACGTCGATGAGTGCACCTATAACCCGGCCGGTTCTTCCTCGTGTTAATTCTGCGAGATCTGCATTTTTCTTTTGCGGCATAATTGAACTCCCTGAAGCAAATTGATCGTCAAGTTCCGCTATACGAAACTCGTAGGAGGTCCAGTAAATGATTTCTTCGCAAAAGCGAGATAACCCGACCATCAAAATGGATAGATTTGAAAGTATTTCAAGGATAAAGTCTCGTGAACTGATTACATCAAGCGCGTGCTCTTGGACAGTATCGAACCCAAGAAGTTTGGCCGTCAAATCTCGGTCGATAGGGAAGGATGTTCCTGCTAGTGCTGCAGACCCAAGTGGGTTCTGATTAGTGATTGTATAAGCTGAATCGAAACGTTTTAAATCTCTAAGAAATTTGCTGACATAGGCGGTTGCCCAGAAACCAAGGCTAATCGGTTGTGCGTGTTGGGTGTGGGTATAACCTGGCATTACTGTATGATAATGTTGATCAGCGATAGATAGAAACGATCGGCAGAGATCACTGAGTTGCTGTTGGATATCTAGAATCTGTTGGCGTAGATACAGACGTACGTCTGTTAATATCTGATCATTCCTTGATCTGGCTGTATGTAATTTTCCACCAAATTCCACTCCTGCGGTTTCGATTAGATACAACTCAACATTCATATGAACATCTTCGTTTTGTGGGTCAAGCCTGAAATTACCCTCTTTAAAGTCTTGGTCCACTTGATCAAGACATAGTATTATCTGTTTGAGATCTGTATTGGAAATGATTTTCTGTTTAGCGAGCATGATAGCATGAACTTGACTTCCCCAAATATCGTACTCCACAAGGCGAAGGTCTGTTTCTGTTGATTCGGTAAAGTCTTGCGTTTTTTGGTCCATGTCCGCCTGAAACCGCCCGCTCCACAATTTCTTTTTTTCTTTCATTTTTAGCCTCGAATATTTCGCTGATTATAGCATGTGGTTGTGCAATCAGCAAGTGATGGTGTTACCATGGTTTTACTTGACGGCATCATAGGGTAAGGGTAGAATATTACTAACTGCAGAGGAGTCGGAAATTGCGTGTTTGTCTGATATCTCTTATGCTTTCTGTTCTGTTTAATATTGGGTGTTCGACATCTCATCAACCCATTGAAATTCAGCATCAAAGCAAGTTTGCTTTCAAAGCATATGAAGCTCAGTTATGGAATGAAGCTGTCTTTCGTTGGAACCGAGTTTTGAAGATCTCGCCCGAATATGCTCCTGCTTATAATAATCTTGGTGTTGCCTATGAGGCGTTGGGTAAGATAGAGGCGGCTTTGCAGGCTTACGAAACAGCTACTGAATTAGATCAAGGTAACAGGTTCTATCGATTTAATTATCGTAGATGTCGGTTTTTGCGTAGAGTTGTTGAGGAAGAAGAACGTGAATCGAACGAGTGAAGCATTTTGCTTTCTAGCTCTAATTGGTATTATGATAACAGTGCTTCTAGGCTGTGGTGATTCCGTCCGAAAAATCAGTATTCCTGTTAAAGTTGATTCCCAAATAGACCTCGAGCAGTACAATAATTTGGTGGTCCTACCGTTTACAGCCATAAAGAGGGGAAATATGCTGGCAAATGTTCCCGCAGATACTGGGAATGAAATCGCATTGTCACTCAGATATCAATTAGGTAGGCGAAAGGGTCTGAATGTAATCAGTACTCAAGATACATTTTTAATGCTTGATGGTAGGACGTCTGCTGTTAACACCTTGGCTCGGGAGAACATTGACCGGATTATTTCGGCTGGTGACTATATGGATGTTGATGCTATTGTTGGTGGAGACTATGATTTTTATGCTGTGAGGCAGCCAAGACGGGCTTATTCTGAGCGGTATTCCCGAACATTGCAACGTTATGTAACTTACTATCAAGATTATCTGGAAAAAACATATGTTTTTTCTCTACAAATTCGAATCCTTGATGTTGCAACCAAAGAGTTTGTTTGGGATGAACTTTACAATCGTCGTGCAAGCGAAGCGCATAGTCTTGGTTCAATGATCATTTCAGAGGTTGCTCCGACTAATAGTATTCTGAAAAATTTGGTTCAACAAGCGTTGCGGAAATTTATTCGAGAAACCTCACCCCATTATGAAACTGAATATCGTTTTTTAGCGCATTGATAATCTGTTCTTTAATTGCCAAAGTGACAGGCACATTCTATTCTCGAACTAACAACTTGAAAAAGCAACTTCAGCTACTTACATATCTCCTTTACAGTTTAATATTCTGTTTTGGGGTTTCTGCCGCTTCTGCTCAATATTTCGGCAAAAATAAGGTGACGAATCAAAAGTTTGATTGGATGATTCATCGGACAGAGCACTTTGATATTTACTACTACGTAGAAAATTCCAGATTGGTTCCAATCATGGCTGAAATTTCGGAAGAAGCTTATGAGAAGCACAGTGAAGATTTTGGCCATCAAATCGAGAGCCGTACCCCTTTAATTCTATACCAGTCGCATACTGACTTTCGTGATACCAATATCATTCTTCAAGAACTAACTGAAGGAGTAGGGGGGTTTGCGGAGATCTTCAAACGTCGAGTTGTAATCCCGTTTACGGGTTCTTTGGAGGCGTTCAGAGAGGTCATTTACCATGAGTTGGTGCACATTTTTCAATACGATATTATCTATCAAAAACCTGTTGCCCGGATCTATAGTGGCGAATTTATGTATAGCGCGCCACTATGGTTTATTGAAGGCAGTGCAGACTATCTAGCTAATGATGTAGATGCTATGGGGGAAATGGTTTTGCGTGATGGATGTTTGGATAACAATATTTTGCCGTTAACGCGCCTGAAGGATTTTCGCGCACTTGGGTCACAAGTTTACCTTGGTTATAAGATTGGTCAATCGGCGGTTGGTTATTTAGCTGATACTTATGGTCGAGAGAAAATTGGTGAGATAATGTATGAATTGCGTCAAAGTCGAACGAAAAATTTGGACAAAGCCTTTAAAAATACTCTTAATATTACAGTCGAAGAATTTGATAAAAGTTGGCAAAATTGGCTTAGAAAAAGGTATTGGTCAATGATCGCCGATAAGGATTTCCCGGAAACGGTTGCTAAAAATTTGACTGAAGATTCACGTTACTCACACAGTATTAAGCCGATCTGGTCACCTAGTGGAGATATTGTCGCTTATATAACTGGAAACGATGGGTTTGGTGAGATTATTCTAGTTTCTGCTAAGACGGGCAAACGTCTTTTTCGGGTCAGTAAAAAATTCTTTCATGAAAAATATGAGGATATCCTTACGAACGGCAATGGTCTAGCATGGTCCCCTGATGGTGACCGGATTGCTTTTTTCGCACGTTATCGTAAATCAGTGTACCTACTGGAAATCGACATTTTAGCTGAAGAGATCAGGACCCGTGTTAAATTGAAATATGATTCGGCTCATTCACCAACTTACCATCCGAGTGGGCAGCGCATCGCTTTTACTGCCTTGGAAAATAATCAGATGGATCTCTTCGCACTCAATTTGGCCGATCGCGAAATTGAGCGTATAACAGATGATCCGTTTGATGATAACTATCCAATGTGGCATCCTAAAAAGAATCAGATTGTATATTCCTCAGAACGAGATGGCAAAAATCGTCTTGTACTCTTGGATCTTGATCGTAATGTGGGTTGGGAACTGACCCATGATCGGTATAATGCTATCGCTCCGAATTGGTCGTTCGAAGGTGATAAAGTGATTTTTTCCGCTGATCTTAGTGATGTTTTTGATTTATATACTGTGAATGTAGATGGAACTGAACTAATGTGTCTGACGCATATTTTAACTGGCTGTTCTGATGCGAGTTTTGCACCAGATATGAAGAGGATTCTCTTTAGTGGTTATCGAAAAGGCAAGCAGGATGTCTATATCATGGAAATGGAAAGTGCCGCTAATAAGAAGATTGATTTGCCACCGTTAGAAAAAGCTGAGTTTGTATTGGATTTGCCGCAAGTTCAACCGGATGCACGAAGGATCGCACGGCGAAAATATCAGGCAAATGTTGGTATAGATGCAATTTTTACGGATTTTAGTTTGAGAGCGGATGGTCTGCTCCGCAACATGACAGAGATGATTGCTAGTGATATGATGGGTAATCATCGGTTTAGTTTAAGTTTGGTAAACCAGTCAGGATATTTTGCACCTGATTTTGTGGCTAGTTATGGGTACTTGGAAAAGCAGGCCAACTTTGGGGCTTCAATTTTTAATTATCATGAATATCATATTCTTTCCTCAATCACTAGTAAGCGTGGAGTGTTACAGCGAATTAGTGGCCTTTCTGGATACATAAGTTATCCTTTTAACCGATACCGTCGGCTTGATATCGAACTTGGATTATACTCGACGCCTTTTACTTATAATTATGCATCCAGTCAATCTTTTGATAATCCAAGGGGGTTACTATCGATAGGTTCTTTATCTCTCGTCAGTGATACAACAATGTGGCGTCAGTTTGGCCCCCACTCTGGAACTCGCTCAAAATTGTCTGTTGAGAAATCTTTCCCACAAATTGGGAGTGCTTTGGATCTTACCAACTTTGTGTTTGATATGCGTAGATACTTTAGAGTTGGTCGCCGATCAACTCTAGCAACGCGGCTTATGTTGATTGGCAGTTTTAGTTCTGATCAGTCACTTTTTTATCTGGGTGGGATTGATACGCTGCGTGGTTACAATTACGAAGCTCTTACTGGGACTCGCATCGGACTTCTGAATTTTGAGCTTCGGATTCCATTTATTGACGAGCTTCGGTTTGGATGGCCGATTGAATGGGGGATTGGAGGTATCCGAGGTATTGCTTTTTCTGATTTTGGAACCGTCTGGAGTGATGAATCGAATAAATCTATTTTTATTCCCAAAGAATATAAATTTGGCCCTAATAACCCATACCAAGCTGTTATTACCAAAGGTAATAGTATTCAACTTAAGGATATTAAAGGAGCTATCGGAGTTGGAATGCGCTTGCAATTAGGAATGTTTGCCCTCGATTTCGTAGCAGCTCGTCGTACAGATTTGTCTCGAATTGAACCTAAAGTTACTTATCGTTTTGGCTTGGGGCAAGCGTTTTAACCTCAAAATAGATATGGAGTAATTGTTAATGGACTCTCGTTTTAAAAGGTTGTTTATCTTTGCAGTAGTGATTTTGGTGTTGATGTCACTTTCCTCAATTTTGGTGAAGATCTATCCTGATTTGCTTTGGTTTAGTATGGTGAGCTATTTAGGAGTATACAAAAAAATATTAATTACTAAAATTTGTCTTGGGTCTGTGGTGGGACTTGTGTTTTTAGTCATTACGCTGGGTAATCTTTATTTTCTACATCGTTTTTCCCCAGCTCGTTTTAGTCCTTCAATTGTTGATGCGATTCCAGTTGGTGGGGAGCTTGATTTCGATCTCCGAAAGATAGTCTATTCTGTTTTAACATTTCTCTCGGTTGCCTATAGCATATTGGTTGGTTATTCTTCATCTAG
Source organism: Candidatus Poribacteria bacterium (assembly GCA_002709695.1). GTDB lineage: Bacteria > Poribacteria > WGA-4E > WGA-4E > UBA9662 > UBA9662. Next base: position 164,834 of record PAQF01000025.1, on the reverse strand, counting down.
CAAATGGGAGATTGTACTTCGCTACCTTGGGGCCAAGAATATCAGCGTGAGTAATACCGATCCCATATTTGGTAAAGATGTTAGCTATTATATTTTTCGAATGCCGTTGGAACAGTTTATTTGCAGTAGTTTATTTGGTTTATTGGTGCTACTTACCGTTTTTACTTCGATAATTTACTTTTTTCATGGTTCAATCTTTAGTGATCGAAATCGCTTGGAACTGCCTCGTAAAGTCAAAGCCCATCTGTTTGCGTTGATTTCGTTAACCTTGATCCTTTTCGCTTGGAATTGCCGATTCATGATGTTTGATTTGCTTAACAATCCTAGCAGTGATGTTGTACGTGTTGGCGGTGGGTATGCTGCCATACATGCTCGTCTGCCACTTTTATGGGTGACGTTGGTATCAGCAATGGCTAGTAGTATTGTTTTGTTCGTTAGTATGTTTTTACCTCGTGTACGCTACGCATTGGGAGTACTAGCGTTGTTTTTCACAATTGTTTTTGCCGGTCAGTTTTATCCGAGGTTTGTTCAGAAGTTCCGTGTTGAGCCGAACAAGCAGGAATTGGAAGCGAAATATATCAAACATAATATTGAAGCGACGCTTTATGCCTATGGACTTACAGATAAATGGGTTACTGAAGAAGAATATCCTCTTACAGATGAATTGTCATATGAAGATGTCATGAGCCAAGAAAATGCGGTGGTTGTGAACAGTTCAAGGTTGTGGGATTGGAGACCTCTACGGCGGACTTTTCGTCAATTGCAAGAATTAAGGTCTCAGTATGATTTTGTTGATGTGGATATTGATCGCTACAAGATAGATGGTGATGTGCGGCAAGTCATGCTCTCGGGACGTGAATTAAACATAGATGATCTACCAAGTGCTCGTAGTGATTGGTACAAAAAAACTTATGTTTACACGCATGGTTATGGGGTTGTGATGAGTCCCGTTAGTGAGATTGAAGATGGCAAACCCAAGATGTATATTCGTGATATTGATCCGATTACTTACGCACCAGAATGGAAACTGGAGTTTGCTGATAATCCAGGTCCTCGAATTTACTATGGGGAGCGCACAACACATTACATTATTACCCACCCGAACCGAAAGGATGAGGGGAAAGAACTGCTTGAATTTGATTATCCGTTGTCGGTTGGACAGGATTATAAGAAGTATGCTTATCAGGGATTAGGTGGTATTAAGCTGTCGTCTTTCTGGCGCAGGCTAATTTATATGCTTAAGTTCGATAACGCGTATAACTTTGTTTTACCTGGAGAAATCAATCGACAAAGTCGTGTCATGTACCATCGTCACATTAAAGAGCGAACACAGAAAATTGCCCCTTTTTTACGTTATGATAAAGATCCTTACCTTGTTTTGCATGAAGGTCGGCTTATCTGGGTACTGGATGCCTATACGACGACCAACCGCTACCCTTATTCATCGCCGATGCAGGATGTGTTGAGATCAACTATAGCTGAGCGACAAGGGATTCGTACAGCAAGACGGATTCAAGGAGGTGAAAGGCCTTGGGGAAACTATATTCGAAATTCAGTTAAAGTAACGATTGATGCCTACGATGGTACGGTAAATTTCTACCTTAAAGATGTGGAAGATGATTCAATTGTCCAATGCTATAAGAACATTTTTCCAAGTTTATTTAAATCATTTTCAGATATGCCTGAAAATCTTAAAACTCATATTCGTTATCCAATGACCATGTTTTTGATCCAAGCACGTATGTATCAAGATTATCATATGAAGGATCCTATTACTTTTTACGCGGGAGAAGACCCGTGGGAAATAGGTCAAGAGATTTACGATAATACGGAACAGGTGAGGCAACCGACACTGCCGGTGCAATCTAATCCGTTTGCCCCAGCGCCAGAGAGAGTTGCTCCAACCGTTTCAAATGTGCAAGATGTTGCGCCTTATTATGTCATTGTTAAAATTCCAGGACAAGAACGTGCAGAATTTGTGTTAATGCTTCCTTTTACTCCAAAGAACAAGCAGAACCTTACTGCTTGGATGGCAGCACGTTGTGATTTGCCTCAGTATGGTCAATTAATTGTTTACAGGTTCTCAAAAGGGAAACTGGCTTCTGGGCCGATGCAGGTAGAGAATTATATTAGCCAAGAACCAGATATTTCACAGCAGATTTCACTTTGGAATACCCAAGGTTCTCGCGTTCTCCGTGGTAATCTTCTAATTATTCCGATGAGTGAATCACTTTTGTATGTAGAACCAATATATATCCAGTCCGAAGGAGATTCGGCAATTCCGGAGTTACGTCGTGTGGTTGTTGGTTATCGGGAAAAAGTGGCTTGGGGAGCGAGTCTTGACCAAGCGTTAATTAAGCTTTTCAATGTTTCACCAGTGGATTCCGCCTTAGTGTCCTCTGAGAAACGAAAGATGAGAGAGACTAACTTGTTTGTTGATGATAGTTCGTTGGATAGTAGTCTGGTTGAACTGGCTAAGCGTGCGAACCAATATTTGGATCAGGCTCAAAATGCTCAAAGATTAGGTGATTGGGCAAGTTATGGAACGCATTTGAATTTGCTTGAGGAGGTTTTAAAACAGATGGAGGTGCAGGATACACTTCCTAGAGGAACCTCTGAATAATAGTGTTTACTTGATTCTCGATGGCCGAATTTGGATTTTAACTAATAGGTGGAATATAGCATATTCCACCTATTAGTTACATCCCAACTCTTTGTCAATTTGTTTGTTTTAGGCTTGAAGTTCACCGTTTCATAAAATTTCACCCTCCCTTGAATCCGGATTTTTGGCCGCTTGCATGTCATCCCACCTAACTGGCAATTAGGGATTAATTGCCTCCGTTAGATTGTTCGTATCCGCTCCAAATAGAAATGTTGATCTAAGTTTATGTTGCATCTGATTTGAACAAGTCGATAAAATATGGTAACAAATCGATAAATCCTAATAAACATTTGAAACAGGTTGTATTGCGTCAACGTTTCTTTTTCCTAGAGAAGAGACTCGAATCCGGAGGATTAAACTTTGTATCTTAGCCAACTTAAGATTAGCGGTTTTAAAAGTTTTGCTGACGAAGTTGAATTAATTCTGAAACCAGGTGTGACAGCGATTGTTGGTCCCAATGGATGTGGAAAGAGCAATATTTCTGATGCTGTTCGCTGGGTGCTTGGTGAGCAACGTCCACGCTCGTTACGTTGTGCAAATATGCAAGCTATTTTGTTTAATGGTGGGGAATCGCTAAAGCCTGTAAGCAAGGCTGAAGTAGCGATGAGGATTGCAGACGTCGAGGATAAAATAGCCCTTGAATCCCCTGAGCTTGAAATCATGCGGCAGCTAAAGCGAGGTGGTGAAAGTAATTATTTGATTAATCAAGTGCCTAGTCGTCTTCGAGATATCAATGAATTGTTTATGGATACTGGTATCGGAGTTGATGCTTATTCTGTGATGGAGCAAAGTAAGATTGATCTTATTCTCAATGCACGTGCGGAGGATCGCCGCCAGATTTTTGATGAGGTTGCGGGGATTACCAAATACAAACATCGTAAAAAAGACGCGCTTAAAAAGCTGGATCAAACGGAACAAAATATTAGTCGAGTGAATGATATTATTCATGAGTTAGAGCGCGAAACTGAGTCACTTCGCCAGCAGGCAGAACAAGCTGCGAAATACCAGAAACTGCATCAGAAATTAAAAGGGCTTGAACTGAATCTTAGCAAACAAGAGTATGATCGATTTGTTAGAGAACTTAGTCAAACTCAACTCAATTTAGAGGAAATTCTGATTGTGATCGCTGAAGCTCGAGAAGCTATTGATTCCACTGAGTTGCGAATTGAAGAATCAACTAATCGACAGGTGGAGTTAGATCGTATTATCCAACAAGGTCAAGGGATTGTACTTGAGTTTCAAAGTGAAATCGAAAAGACCGAACGTCAAATTGTTCTCTATAAAGAGCGGCAACTGAATATTCAACAACAGCGCGCACGAGCTGCTCAGGCTATTGATTCTCTGCAACAACAACTTGACGGGATTGAAGCGCAGAAGCAAAAATCAAAACAGGAGCAGGCAAAAATTGATGTGGCCTTTAAACTCGAAGAGAATCGATTGAACGCACGTAAAAGTACATTAACGGACTTAATGTCACGTGTTAATCAGACTAATCAATCGATCGAATCGGCACAAAAAGAGCGCTTAGAAGCAACCAGCCGGATTTCGGCAGTCGAGCGGCAGATACTCTCAATCAATAATAGAATAGAGTACTCTGAATCTGATTTTACACGAATTAATGAAAGCTTAGAAGGTTTAGGAGCCAATTTTGATACCGCACTGACGACGCACAAGGAATCGGAAATGCGCGAGAAGCAGGTGGCGGTAGAACTACTTAGAATTGACAAGCAAAAAGGCCAGAGTGATCAGGAACTGCAGAAATTACAGGCTAGTCTTCATAAATTGGAAGTAGAGATACAGGGGTCACAAGAGTCGTTGGGAATGAATGCTTCGCGTCTCAAGTCGCTAAAAGATCTCCAGAGTACACATGAAGGATACTATAATGGTGTGCGGGCTATCCTAAAGGCAAAGGAGGTTGATCCCAACAAGTTTGGGGGTGTCTGTGGTGTGATCGCTGAACTTATTTATACTGATCCTGATTATGAATTGGCAATTGAAGTTGCGCTTGGGGGGGCGATTCAGAATATTGTTACCAAAGCGGCGGAAGATGCCCAAGTAGGTATTGCATTCTTGAAGGAGAAACGTGCTGGGCGAGTGACCTTCTTGCCTTTGGATATTCTGCGTCCTCGATACTTCAATGAAGATAAGTTATTAAATCAGCCTGGTGTAATCGGGGTGGCTGGAGATCTGATTGATTGTGACCCTGTATATGATGTGGCAATTGACCAACTTTTGGGTAATACATTGGTTGTTGAGGATATCGATATAGCTGTGCAGTTAACACGCAAATTTCGCCCAAATGCTCGGCTCGTAACTCTTGAGGGGGATATCATCAATACTTCAGGGGCTGTTACAGGTGGGCACACAAGTAGCAAAACCAGTGGACTTCTAAGTCGATCTAGAGAGTTGGAAGATCTGGAGAAACGGGTAAATAGTCTTAACCAAAAAGTTGTCGAGAAAGATTTGCAGCGTAAGGAACTGGTTAAGCGCATCAATGGGTTGCAACAAAATCGACACAAGTTAAATGCCGAATGGCAGGAATGTCAAATTGAGCACAAAAGCCTCCTCCAAATGCTAGATCAGTCACAGCAAAAGCTTAATCAAATTCGACATCAACTTGATACAATTGAGAAAGAGCGAGCTGATTTGGTCGAGCAATCAGAGCAAATCGAAGGAGAACGTCATCATCTCGAGACTGATCTGAAACAGGTCCAGAAGTCTGATTCCATCTTACTTCGCAAGGTTGAGCGATTTCTAGAACAAGTCGAGACGGAAAAAGATAAACTTAGAGAAGTCGAAGAATCATGTCAGAATCTGCAAATTTCATTAGCCACAAAGGGTGAAAAACTGCAGAGTTTAAGTACGACCATAACTTCGTTTGATGAGAATCAGAATCAGATAGTTGAAAGCATGCACAATCATCAGGAGGTCATTGATTCTGACGAGGAGATGAAGCAGGAGCTTATTGGTCAAATTGACTTAGCGCAAAAACGATTTCTCGAGCTGGAGCAAGAAAAGTTTGAGAATGAGGAAAAAGTTAGTGTGCTTCAAACCGAGCGTGAAAACATAATAGAAGTTATCTCTGAGTCACATAAGATGATTAAAAAAGGAAGACAGCAGTTCGATAAACACAATCGAATGCGTCATCAGCTAGAGGTTGGCACAACTCAACTGGAGATGCAATTGAAAGGGATTTCGTCAAGAATTCAAGACAAGTACCAAGTGTCCATTGATCAAATAGAAGATGAAGATACTGGAAACGAGATTGATGAACTCGAACTGGTAGCCCAAACTGAGGATTTAAAAACCCAAATTGAATCTATTGGCCCCATCAATCTTAAGGCAATTGAAGATTATCAGGAACAAAAAAAGCGAGAAAATTTTCTCGTCTCACAACGGGAAGATTTGCAAAAGTCCCTTGATTCCACGTATGATGCAATTGAGAAAATTAACCAAACGTCGCGTGAAGCTTTTCAGCGAACTTTTAGTCTGATCAGTGGGAATTTTCAGGAGGTTTTTTCTGAGTTGTTTGGTGGTGGTGAAACGGAGTTACAGCTAACAGATGAATCAAACCTACTTGAATCCGGTGTTGAAATTATTGCGTGTCCACCCGGGAAGAGACCTCAGAATATTACACAACTTTCAGGTGGTGAACGTACTCTGGTAGCGATTGCTCTTCTTTTTGCTATGTTTAAAATTAAACCGAGTCCTTTTTGTGTCATGGATGAGGTTGATGCTGCGCTTGATGAGTCGAATGTCTTACGTTTTACCAACCTAATTCGTAAATATGTCCATCAGACTCAGTTTGTTATTATTACTCACAATAAGCGGACAATGGAAACAGCAGATGTCATTTATGGTGTTACAATGGAACAAGCAGGTGTTTCGAAAATTGTTTCTGCGAAATTCAGTGATTAGTCACTAGAGGAAATCTCAGTTGGTGTTAAGAAACCTATTCAAAAAGAAGGACAAAGTAAAAGATCAAGCGCCGTCGGTACCATTGGAAACAATGGATTCGGATGTTGTTGGAGATAAATTGGATTCCTCTGCTAATAGTACTGAGGGAGAAAAAAGAACAAGTTGGTTTAATCGTCTCAAAGCTGGGTTGTCGAAGACTCAAGAAAACCTGGTGGGTCGTGTTCGATCTCTTCTGCGAGCAGGTCGGAAAATCGACGAGGAACTGATGGAGGAGATCGAAGAGATCCTTATACAGGCTGATGTGGGAGTCAATACAACGATGATGCTTATGGAAAATGTCCGCGATATCGTGCATTCGAAAGGGCTGAGTGACTCATCCGATTTAGAGAGCGTTATCCAGCAAGAGATTCTCAGTATTCTGGATGAAACTGATCAACCTCTGGATATTTCTGATCACCAACCGTATGTAATTCTTGTTTTGGGTGTTAATGGTGCTGGTAAGACGACAACGATTGGGAAACTTGCTCATCGATTCAGGTCTGAAGATAATTCTGTACTCATTGCGGCAGCAGACACATTTCGTGCGGCTGCTGCGGATCAACTGCAAATATGGTGTGATCGTGCTGGAGCCGAATTGGTTAAAGGAAGTCAGGGTGCTGACCCAGCATCTGTGGTTTTTGATGCGGTGGAAGCCGGGAAATCTCGTGGAGTTGATGTGGTGATTGTTGATACTGCGGGTAGGCTTCATACGAAGAAACCTTTGATGGATGAATTGGCTAAGATTGGGCGTATAATGGAGCGCACAATCTCTGGTGCTCCACATGAGGTACTATTGGTAATTGATGGCACAGCAGGCCAAAATGCAATTATCCAAGCCAAGATATTTCATGAGGCTGTTCCTGTAACGGGTGTTGCTATTACCAAGCTTGATGGTACTGCCAAAGGGGGGATTGTGATTGCAGTTAAGCATGAAATTGGAGCTCCTATTAAGCTGATCGGTATAGGAGAACAACTTGATGATCTTCGTGATTTTGTCGCCAAGGATTTTACTGCTGCTTTATTTCAGCAAGAAAGCCATCTAGAAGAAAATTTGATGGTTGATGGATAAAGAATACCCATTCGTTATCTACTGTTGTTCCTTCCCATTGATTTGATCCATTTTGTTTCCCTTCTGAAAAACTTTTGATTTGTTGACTTCTGCAAATGAGTTGGATATATTGACCAGAGTCAAAACCTGATCTAGAAAAAACGAACTTTTCTCAAACCTATTTGTCTATAAAGTTAGCATGCAAGCATACAGTATTTTTTCCATTACTACGTTTTTTCCTAAAAAGACCTTGTTGCCTATTGATCAATACGAAATTGATTTGGTTAAGCGTTGTCAGAATAGAGATCTAAAAGCAATGGAAGAAATTGTTAAGAAGTATGAGACTCAGGTCTATAACATTGCTTATGGCATACTTGGTAGTCTCGAAGATGCACAGGATATTACACAGGATGTATTTGTATCTGTCTGGGAGAAAATTGGTCAATTCAGGTTCAAATCTAAGTTTTCAACTTGGCTATATCGAATTGCTAAAAATCTGTCGCTTAATGAAAAGTCCCGCCGAACAAGGCGAAAGACGGATGCAGTGGAAATTGATGATTCCCAAGCATGGGTGCCGGTGGACCATCAATCTCCAGAGGATGATATACTTGCATTTGAACAACAGCAGATTTTGCATAGGGCGCTTGAACAACTTAAAGAATCACATCGTACTATATTGGTACTTCGTGAAATGGAAGAGCTCTCCTATGAAGACCTTTCTGCGGTTTTGGGATGTTCCATCGGTCGTGTCAAATCCCGTCTATATGAAGCGAGAATGCAGTTGAGAAAAATTTTGAAGCGAGAAAATCAATGAATAGAAAAAAGGTACAACGACAACTTTCTGCATACTTGGATCGTGAGTTAAATGAAGAGGAAAAGCTAGCTGTTGAAAGATACCTTAGTGGTTGTCAGGAATCAGCCGAAACTTTTGAGAATCTTCAGCGAAACAGCCAATTGATGTCCAAGCTTCGTCAGCCAACACCATCTGGTATTTGGGAAGGAGTTCAGTCTCGTATCGAAGAGGAGAGTAAAGACAGTTGGAAAGCTCGTTTTGCTATACTTATAAGAGAATGGTTTCTACGTCCTATACCTGTTGTTTCTAGTGCCGTTTTGATTGCAGTATTTGCTTTCTCTCTTTTTGTTTTTAATGTTGATCAGGATTCCTTGGAAGATCCGCTTGATTTTTACCTGATTGCTCATAGTGAACAGACGGCGGTTTTTTGGTTTATGGGGGAAGACTCATCCTCACAAGAATCATCGGTTGACACCAATTTTGTTGTATCGGATGATTCTCAGGTTTATCTAGATACATACTTTGGATATTAAAAGGGAACTGAGATTGGATCTATTCAATGCCAAAAACTGCTAAAAGTTACAATTACTTCAAAATTTTAGAAGTGGTGCTCATATTATGTATGTGCAATTTTTCCAATGCTGATAACCAGAAGATGTTGGAGCAACTCCTAAATAATCATGCGAAGGCTAGTTATGTCGTTAGGCAGGTTTTGATTGATTGGGATACTGTAGGTGTTTCGGATAATGCATTTTCTCCTTCGTGCATCGCCCGTGAAGAGGTAATTGTACAAAAGCCACTAGCCGAATCCCACAGACGACTTGTGCGATATCCTCTGATGGGTAGAGGTGATCCTATCAACCGTTATAGAAAAAATTTAACTGTCGAACAACAAACGTTAATTCGAAACAAAGTTCTTGAAATGTTAGATTCTGGAGTGCCAAGTTGGGAGATAGAAAGTTATGTCAATAGTTCGATTGAAAAGTACATTGAACGTTTTATGGAGCTCTCAATTCGAGGCAATCAACAGACAGAAGGCAAGACTACACGAAGAGACCCGCGATTTGGAGCGCGTGCTTCAGCGAATCGCGGTGGTGTGTTACGACCAAAGCGGATTTCTCAGTTATTGAAAGAAAACATGGATATCTTGAGTAAGAATTATGAGATTCAAAAAGGTGGTAGTGTGGATGAGATTGCTGGATATGAAACTGTCCTCTTTTCGATTGAGCCCAATTTTGAAGATCGACCTACGTTACGGTTATGGCTAGAAAAGGAAAATGGAATACCACTTCGATTTGAGCGCATTAATAAATATGGCCAGATGCAATACTTACAGGTTTCTACTCAAATCAGCTTTGATTTAAATGAGGTAGATCGAATCTTAGGAGAACTCGTCGAAGATAAGGTGTCTAAAGTTTCCAAACGTAAAGCAAGAAAAACTATTTCATTTCCTGAGGCAGAAAAGGCCTTCGGTCAAAAACCTGTTTTACCAAACTATCTTCCTGCAGGTTTTGAATTATACCAAATTGAACCTATGGAACTTCCTCAAACTGCTACTACTACTTTACACTTCCGCTATACCGACGGCTTTCTGACGTTTTCCCTTTTTGAGGAAACAGGTCGTAGATCTGGTTTTTTTTCCCGATTTAGACCACGAAGAAATAAGGACGATAGAGGGAATGATCGTGTAAGAAATCGCATAGAGGAAAAAATTGAGCTTGGCGGAAAATCAGTTCGTGTGATGAAACTTCGTCATGCGCAGGTTTATAGTTGGTTTGAAAATGATATAAATTTGAGGCTGATTGGAGATTCGAATTTGAGCAGATCTGAAATGGTCAGGATTATTGAATCCATCGGCAGCGATTAAGAATACTACTTTGTGTTAGTGCAATCCTGATTTTTCCATTTCCAATCAACAGGTTATCGGATGCTATTCATTTAGATGATAGTTCAGTTGTTTTTGATAATAATTAGTTTTCGTTGCCGTAATACCTCTCCCAAGTTTGTTTTGCAACTCTATTTTCTTCTAACTTATTCAAGAATTCTAAATAGCAAATCAAATACGGGGCGTTCGTCAACACGGTGTTTGTGCCTTTGTCGTAACCTAGTTGATATGCCGGCTTTGCTTTGCAGTTCTAGCATGGTCTTGATTTCGGTGCTTGGGATTATGTCGTCCAACGCGAAAACCTCATAAAAATCTTGGCGTTGCTCAGGTTCGAGTACTAGAGGAAGGTTATGCCGGATTAGACTTAAGAAGATGTTTGCTTGTGGAGTATCGTAAAGTGTGGCATCATGCCATGTTCTCCCAATTTTTGCACAAAAATTGCATTCGGAAATGGAAACGGCGACTTGATCACTGTCGTTGTAGATACGGAACGAAACAAGAAATAATAGGAACCCTCCTCGAGTAATGAAGCAGTTTGTTTCTTCTTCAAGGCGCTCAATTCGAATGTGAGACCGACTGCTATGTCTTGGTTTAGACGCGTTGTTATTCTCAGAATCGAACCAAGCGTCATAGATCCACTTTGAGATCGAAAGGAGTATTGCAATTATACTTAAAATGAGAGCAAGCGTCGCATGGTCCAAGGTAAGAAAGAACAAGGTTTTTTTAGAGATATAGTTCAAGGAGAGCGTGACTTTTTGGGTCAAGCTCATTGTAGTTAACGATTTCGTAGCGATTTCCGTCAACATCTTTGATCAGTACCCGGTTATTATCCATTGGGCTTACGTCCATTCGAGAACCCAAGTTAATCTGGCTAGGACCAAAATTGGTCTCAATTTGCCATTGGGTTACGCCAAATCTCCCGTCGATAGAATTGATTCGCTTGATTTTGGGCATATAATACGCTTTCTCAAGTTGTTCAACGACAATTTTACGATCTGATTTCTTAAGATCTTTTATGTCTTCTATTACACCGATTTCGTTTTTGTCTTTATCTATCAGGCAAATAAATTGATTTGGGTTGGATAAGGGGAAAGATCTTATAATTTTTATTTGCGTTTGAATTGAACTATCAGGTAATGTGACTTGGAGGTCTCCGTATTGGTCTATGCCTAAGTCTAGATCTTTAGCGTCAAGGAACTTGACTTCATCTTCAATCTGAATGGCTTCTAACAAAATTTTGCTCCATACATTTTTGGCCGTTGATTAATCAGCCATTTTACTGGACATGTGATGTTTTTTGATCCTTTTTGGGAGTAAAAGGGCGTAGAAGAAAAAACAGCATTTTCTTCTCCTTTTCCCAGAAAAAACGGAACTTTCCGACGGCAGTTCCGTAAGTAAGTAGAAGTATTTGGTAGGTTAAGAAAAAAATCAGTATGTTTGCAAGAAATGGCAAGTCTGCTGGCAGGAAATTCATTTTTTTCCTTAAAAAAATGCTTGTCGTCCCTGCTAATGAAAATGCTGTCATGATAGCAACGAAACCCCAGATCCCAACTCCCCATTTTTTCTTCATTTTTTCTATAAGTTTCATTTTTGTAGATAACTTAATTAATTTCGGTTTCGGGCTTCTACCTGCCATGTATCAACCAAGTTGCCATCTGTGTCGATAACGTAATAGAATTCGTGTAAGGCAACTGTTGGGCATATGTGCGTTGGCATAACGAGGATGTCTTGTCCGATGCTAATATGTTTTTGTACATCGTTGATCTTTATTGTCCAATGTTCTTCGTTGTGGATGCTGACTTCTACTTGTTCAAAATTCATTATTTTTCCGCGGATATCTTTTGGGTCTGCCGCGATTGCTTTATGGCCTAGGTCTAGTGTGAATGTTTCTGACGTGGGTATGCTAATCACACGACTCAGCAGGAGTGCTGCTGGAATGAAACCGAGATCAGGGTATTTTCGTGAGTAACCGTAGTCGCTAAAGATAAAGGTCCCAGGGGATGTTTCAACATCTGGAATCTTTGCATAGATCGGAAATGTTGGTGTGCCTCCGAGCACGACTATTGGTGCTTCAAGTCCTTTCTCCGCAAGCATTTCTTTAAAATTAGAGACTAGTTCTAGTGTTACTTGGCATGATTTCTCACGGTCTATGGGGGTTGGGTCATGGATGTGCCCGTCGTAGGCATGTAGTCCCCAAGCGTGGAGGCTCTTGGATTGATCGATTTTTGTGTAAAGTTCGACTGCCGCGTCACCAATTTCGATACCTGTCCGATGCATGCCTACATTGAGATCAATCATGACTTTAAGTTGAAGGGAATTTTGCGTGGTTGCTAACGATAGCTGATCAACCGCTGAAGGATGATCGGCTATTACTTTAAAGTCAACTTCAGGGAAGTCCTGTATGAGTTTCACTAGATTCTCTATATTGGGACCTATGATTTGGTAAGCTATGACGATATCGGATATGCCTACTTCAGCTAACATTCTTGCTTCGCGAAGAGTGGCGCATTTGTGCTTTGTGATACCTGCGTCGAGTTGTAATTTTATAATTTCAGCTGTTTTGTGCGTTTTTGTGTGCGGTCGCAGCTTTGAGGTATCCCCGTTAACTACTGCAATCGCACGGTTTATATTTTCTTTGACTAGGTTTAAGAAGACAATCAGAGAGGGACTCGGAATTCTACTTTTGTCTCGAATGAAATAGTTTTGATCCAAACGTCTCTCCAAACCTTCGACATGTGGAGCTAATTCTAACATGGTTACTGGGTTTCGACAAGACTAACTATTTCGGTTGCCTTTGAAGGATAGCTAGGGTAGAATTTGGCCGTATGCCTTTGTGGGCTATGCATTGAAGAGATCTCACTTGGTTTTTAGTGGGAATGTAGTTGTGAAGTTAATGTCTTACCCTGTAGTGTTCAAGATATGTTACATAGCCAGCGTCTTCATACCTCACTCGCCATTTCTGCGATTTGTCATCTCGTTTTGATATTATTAGTTGTCAAATTTGTCGTTATTCAACCTGTGGAATTGGTTGCAACCCGTATTAAAGTTGATATATTTCGCTTTTCGCCTAAAGTATACGAATTACCTAAGTTGGTTAAGCCCATTTCATTACCGTCTGTTTCTCAAGTTGAATTGCCTAAACAGAAACATGAGATTTCTAAACCTTCTCTTCCTTCTAGTTTGGATTGGACTAAGATTAATCAAGTTGAGGAGAGTCATCGGCTTAAGGCTGGTATCAAATCAATTGAGAGTAGGCCATCTATCACTAATGGGCGGGTGCTGCATGGTAGTATGTCTCATATTAATCCAATTAAATCTTCTCCTAAAGAGGTTCCTAAATTGCGACCTGGTGTTCGCTTAATTAGGAGGTCTTCAGATGATGGTAACATAGTACTTAGGAGGGTAACTCCTTCTCGCATTCCTTTGGAGGGAGAAGACAGTCTTGCTGAAAACTCACCTAACCTAGATCTAAAGCAAGCACAAAAAAAACGTCGTCGTGGGCAAGCATTACGCTTTGCTTCGATTGCTAATAGTTCGGGGGTGGGAGGAATGACATCGCCTCCATCCAATTATCCTAAGATGATGTCAGATCTTGCTCGTCGTCAATTGCTCACTGTATCAGGAAGTAAAGTTGATGTTATCTTTGTAATTGATAAAACCGGCAGTATGGTAGATAACGTACGTGGTGTTCGAGCGTACATCGATCATTTTTTCGATTTATATGATCGCGAAGGGTATGATATTGCTGTTGGGTTGGTCACGTTTGCTGATCTTGAGAATCACAAGATTAAATGGCATGGTGTGACGGATAATCGTCGCAAGTTTAAAAAATGGCTCCAGAAGATTGATTTTGAAGGTGGGGGCGACTTAACAGAGTCTGGGCTTGATGCATTAATGAAGGCGATTTATAAAATCAAATATCGAGAATTAACACAACGGATATTTGTAATGGTTAGTGACGGTGTGTTCCATGATGCTGATTACAATGGTCGTTCTGAGTATAGTCAAGATCAGGTGATTGCATCTCTAAAGGAGTATAGTATTCGTGTAGATGTGATTGGTGTTGATTATTTGCCTGTTAGACAACTTGCCGATGCAACTGGTGGTAGTTGGCAAGCTATTCCTGGTAAGGGTTATATGGAGCGCCAACTGCCATTTCTAACAGAGAAAATGTTATCTGAATTTGGGGCTGTTATATCGGATGCTCAGTCTTATGAGGATGAGTTAGTTGTGTGGCTTAGCCAAGCACCTCGCCCTAAATCGGTGAAGATTAGCTGGAAGGTGCTCAATCCGGTTGGGGAAAGATGTTATGGCGTGTTTACCAAACGGGTAATGATACCTGATGATGATTCGGTCTTTATTAAGTTTTCACCACGCATTAACTTGCAAAGTTTTAAGAAAGAGTCTGGTATCTATACCGTAATTTATCGCCTCGAAAACGATTTGGGGCACCGTAGTATTTTGCGGCGTAATCTCGAGTTATAGGTTTTGTGTGTCAAATAGTATCTAAGGAGTGGAGGAATGGAGTGTTTACAAAAGATTTTGGTTTGTATGACATTATGCTCATGTTTGTTTTGCTTGTCGGTGGGTCGTTCACAAAACTCGCCTCAAGAAGACTACAGTGCTATCCAAGCAGCGCACGATTTGTATTACGATAAGAAATATTCCCAAGCTCTTTCCGCTTATCTGGTTTTATTGGAAGGCCCACTTCAGACTAATACTAAAGATTTGGTTCGGCTCAATATTGGCCGTTGTTATGGGGAATTGGGAGATGATGTGAACGCTATTCAGTTCTTTAGAGTGCTAATCGACGACAAACCTGATGATTCTTATGCAACGCAGGCGGTTTATCAGATTGCTAATCTTTATGCGGGGCGTTATCAATATGGTGAAGCATCCCAAATTTGTAGGAAACTTGCTGAGAAATATCCTGATACTAAGACGGCTTCAATAGCTGGTTACTTGACAGCACAGTATCTGTATTACGGCCAAAAATATGATGAGGCTATAGAGTGTTACCGTGATTATTTGAATAATTATCCGTCTTCTCCTTATCGTGTAAGTGTGATCCAAGCGTTAATTCGCATTTATGGAATACGTCGAGAGTATGGGAAGGCAGAGAGGCTGATTCAAGATCAACTTGCCATTAGTTCTGATGATATACGGCTTCTCGAGCAACTTGCAGATCTGTATAAATCTCAAGGTAGGCGCAAGGAAGCACTGGAGCTTTACCAAGGTGTTCTTAAACGAAACCCTGGGGATACGAACTTACTGGAGAAATTGGGAGAGTTATATGCAGAGTCTGGACAACAGGATTTAGCTATTGAACAGTGGGCAAAAATTGGTAGTGGTTCTAACCAGTACTATCGCTACCAGAAGCTTGGCAAAATTTACTTAGCTAATCAACTGTATGATAGAGCAATTGGTGCTTATAAGGCGGCTCTTGACCTCAATCCTAAGTATACGTCGTTATACATTCAATTGGCGAATGTATATAAAATCCAAGGAGCAGTCAACAAGGTAGTTGAGACTCATATGAAAGCTCTGAACAACGTTGACATTGGTGCTTCTGGACGCAGTGAAATTATTACAGAACTGTCGGGAATTTACCAAGGAGATCGACGTTACCGATTACTTAATGATGTGGTTATTCGTATTCAATCGGTGCTCCAGCTGGATCCACAAAATGCAAAAATGGTATTGGCATTAGCGGAAATTCATTTCCATCTGGCAGATTATGAGGCATCGCTTGATAGTTTCAGACGACTACGTGACTTATACCCTGCTGACCAAGGGCAGCAACTCGAAAAATACGCGCAAATTCTTGCGAGAGAAGGTTCTGCCTCTGCGGCCCAATTTTACCGGGCAATTGCTGAATTTTATCCAGGAAGTCATTTAACGCGGGGGGCTCGGGTAAAACTTGCCCAAATTTACCAAAAATCCGAAAAATGGGAAGAGGCAATTGCGGTGCTGCAACAAATATCAACCTCGGATTTATCGATTCTGTTGTTACTGGGTAAAATTTATCTACATGGGTTATATGATCTTGGTGCAGCAGAAAGGATATTCCAGCAACTTTCCACTCAACGGCTAGTTTATAATCTACAGCAGAAGGTAAATTTATTAATTGCTGAATGCTATATTTTGCGTGGCAGATCAGTTGCGGCACAAAGTGTTCTTACTCCATTAGCAGATAAATACAGTGAGTTTCAATTACGTGCTCAGAAATTGATAGGGGATTCTTATCTTTTTAATGCTGAATTTGATAAAGCGGTTGGTTCTTATAAGAAAGTGCTCGAAATCTCGAAGTCTAGCTCTTTGAGTAATGATGTATTAGATTTGATTGTACTTATTCAATCTAATGGAGATTTTGAAAAATTGCCCCTTAAGCGTTATTTTGAAGCGGTTGCGGCAACTCGACGGGGCGAAATGGGAATGGCAATCCAGGTTTGTCGAGGTGTGATTGAGGAATTCTCAAATGCATCCATCGTTGATGATGCTTGGTGGTTAATTGCTCAGATTCAGGTGCGTCAGAAGGCTCATGGTAAAGCGATTGAGTCTCTGAGAAACATAGTAAATATTTCTCAATCGTTAATTGTACCGGAAGCACAGGCTAAAATTGCTGATCTGTATATGCTGAAAAATGATTCAGAACGTGCTCGGCAAAATTATGCGTCACTGATTGCAGATTATCCTGATAGCGTTATGGCAAATTATGCTCGGCAACAGATTGACTTGCTAGGTAAAAAGTAACCTATGATCAAAAGGGTGTGCTATATTATTGGGCCTTTTTCTTGAATTTAGTTGTTGCCTATGCTAGAATGCCAAGATCTGTTCGCAGAAGGATAAAGGAGATCTAACTAAATTTATGAAGGAATACCAACCAAAAAAAATCCGAAATATCGGTTTAGTTTCACATTCCAACGCTGGCAAGACTTCGCTTGTAGAAGCGATCCTCTTTAACGGTGGGACCATTGAAAAAATGGGTAGTGTTGATCAAGGAACTTCGGCAAGCGATCATGCGGATGATGAAATCGAACGGAAAGTAACTATCAACTGTTCTATCTGTGTTGCAGAATGGGAAGATCATAAATTGAATTTGATTGATAGCCCTGGAGCGGATGATTTTTATGGGGACCTTGAAAGTGTGCTTCGGGTTGTAGATGGTGTAGTTGTCATCGTTGATGCAACAACTGGAGTTGAAGGTGGTACCGAAAAGGTGTGGGAAATCATAGAAAAATACAATCTCCCCGCTGCTGTTTTTATTAACAAAATGGATAAGGAAAATGCGAATTTTGCGGATGCTCTTGAAAGTATAAAGAACACTCTCGAAGTGTCAACAGCAACCACCCTATTACCGATAGGCCAAGAATCAGATTTCTCGGGTGTAGTAGATGTAGTTCAAATGAAGTCGTCTTTAAGACCTAGTGGTAACGAACCCCAACCTGATTCTGATATCCCCTCCAGTATGGAGGATGATGTTGAAGAGATCCGTGAGGAATTGGTTGAGGTTGTGGCTGAAAGTGATGATGAATTGATCGAGAAGTACTTTGAAGAAGGAGAGCTTTCATCGCAGGAGATTTTGCTTGGTATTCAAGGTGCTTTCCGTAACAAAGTAAGAATTGTTCCTGTCCTTTGTGGTTCGGCACTTGAAAATATTGGGGTCCAAAATTTGATGGATTTTGTTGTTGAATGTTTTCCCTCTCCAGAAGATGTAGGTATAATTGAAAGTGAGGATGGTGAAGTAACTCGTGATCCAGATATCTCATCTCCAATGTCTGCATTAGTGTTCAAGACCCTAGCCGATCCTTTTGCTGGTCGATTGACGTTATTCCGAGTTTATTCAGGGGTTTTGAGTGGCGATTCTCAAGTTTTTAATTCGGCTAAAGGTCAAAATGAAAAGATTGGGAAAGTCTCGTTCATGAATGGTAAGGATCTTATTGATACTCCTCAAGTCGCTGCAGGGGATTTCGGTGTTGCTATCAAACTGGTCAATGCTCAGACGGGAGATACTTTTTGTGATGTGGATAATATCATTCAACTTCCCTCAATTAATTTTCCGAAGCCGGTTATTTCTTTTGCCATTTTACCTGCTCGTGAAGGGGACGATGAGAAATTGTCAACCGTTCTGCAGCGTATGTCTGAAGAGGATCCGACCTTCCGTATAGAGCGTAATGAGATAACTCGCCAATTATTGGCTTCTGGATTAGGTGAAGTTCATCTCAATGCAATACGTGGGCGTATGAAGGATAAATTTGGTGTTGAAACGACAGTAGAAGACCCGAAAGTCGCGTACAGGGAAACCATTCGTGGTCGTGCTAACGGTGTAAGGGGACGGTTGAAGAAGCAAAGTGGTGGTCGTGGCCAGTTTGGGGAAGTGTGGATTAACTTGGAACCGATGCAACTTGAGGGTAGTGAGGACGATGAATTTGAGTTTGTGAATAAGGTTGTTGGTGGTTCCGTTCCAACTAATTATATTCCTGCAGTTGAAAAAGGAATACGTGAGGCAAGAACAAGTGGTGTTCTTGCTGGTTACCCGTTTGTTGGTTTTCGGGTGACTTTGTACGATGGGAAGCATCATCCGGTTGATTCTTCTGACCTTGCTTTCCAGATTGCTGGGTCTCAGGCTCTTCGGGAGGCTACGCTTGATGCAAAACCAGTAATACTCGAACCAATTATGGATGTTGAAATTTCCGTCCCGGATCAGTTTATGGGTGACGTCATTGGTGATTTAAATAGTAGACGTGGCCGTGTAATGGGAGTCGACCAAGTTGGGAAGCGTCAAGTTATTGGGGCTACTGTTCCTCTCTCAGAAATGTTTCGTTATTCGATTGACCTTAAATCAATTACCAGTGCTCGTGGCAGTTTCACCATGGACTTTTCTCGTTATGAGCAGTTGCCGGATGAGTTAGCCCAGAAAGTTATTGCTGATTCTAAGACGGAGGAAGCTGAGTAATTCGAGATGATTTAGCCTCGAATCCTTAGCTTTTTAGTTTCTTCAATTGTTTGATAATGATGGTCTTAGTGTCGATTGTACCTGCTAGTAGCGACAATGTTTTTCGTGTATCTAAAACCCCCTTCGTTCTCTGTCTTTCCTAGAGTTAATATTCGTAAGGCTATGCTTAAATTAAGTTTGTTTTAGTTGGATTTATTGTGGTTAGAGATTCTTTTGTTTTCAATGGAAAAGTTTGTCGTTTTCAATTGGGGTTGAGTGATACTGTAGCTTGATATTTTGGTGTCCATCTGTTATACTCAGCTATAGACTAGAATGCTGGTGGTATGGTGTTTTCTATCCGTTTTTTCGAGTGTGGTTTTTGTTTGAATTTGCTTTAGTTGTTACTCCAAATATGTGTTAGGAAGGTTAACGTTTCGTGAGCAAGAATGCCAAAAGTGGGTTGGTTTGGTTGATCATCATTGCAATCATCGCTTTTGCTGCTTGGAATATGATAGTGTCCAAAGAAGTAGTTTATTCGCTTGCTGCTTCTGATTTTTATAGTCTTATTCAGCAAAAAGATAGTCGGAATCTTTTTGATGTGACGTATAAAATTAAAATTGGCAAAGAATCGATCGAAGGCAAGTTTAGAAATGTTGCGGAAATCATCGATCGTGTTGGCAACCGGTCTCCAGAAATTTTGAATATTGGTGATACGTGGCAAGGGAAATTTAAGACGTCACGGGACATATTTTCAAATTATCCGCTTCAGGAAAAGCTGATTGAATATGGGATTCCGTTTGATAATGAGCCAAGTTCAAATTTTCCTCAATGGCTTGTTATATTTGGAACAACAATCCTGCCGATTGTACTTTTTATTGGTATAATGGTTTTCATATCGAGACAGATGCAAGGAGCCGGTAATCGGGCGATGTCGTTTGGAAAGAGCCGTGCGCGCTTGCACTCAGAAAGTCAAACTAAGAAAACTTTTAAGGATGTTGCTGGTTGTGATGAAGCGAAGGAAGGATTGGAAGAGGTTATTCTTTTCTTAAAAGATCCCAAACGTTTTCAAAAGCTTGGTGGACGTATTCCTAAAGGTGTTTTGCTGATGGGGCCTCCTGGTACAGGGAAAACTCTACTGGCTCGTGCGGTTGCGGGCGAAGCAGATGTCCCATTCTATTCGATCAGCGGATCTGATTTTGTCGAAATGTTTGTTGGGGTTGGTGCTTCACGTGTACGGGATCTCTTCGAAACAGGAAAGAAGAATGCACCCTGTATTATTTTTATTGATGAACTTGATGCTGTTGGCCGACATCGTGGTGCTGGTATCGGTGGTGGACATGATGAACGTGAACAAACGTTGAATCAACTTCTTGTTGAGATGGATGGTTTTGATACGTCTGAAGGTGTTATCCTTGTTGCCGCGACAAACAGGCCTGATGTTCTTGATCCTGCATTGTTGCGCCCGGGGCGATTTGATCGGCAGATTGTGGTAGATCTGCCGACAGTAAAGGGGCGTGAGGAAATATTTAAAGTTCACTCCTCTCCACCGGTGAAACTTGCAGATGATGTTGATATGTCAGTTATGGCTAGGTCTACGCCGTATTTTTCTGGCGCAGATATCGCGAATATGGTGAATGAAGCTGCTCTGTTAGCTGCAAAAGAGGATAAAGAAGCTATTGACCAAGCTTGTTTAGATGAAGCGAAAGATCGCGTGATGATGGGGCCAGAACGACGGAGTATGACGCTTACTGATGAGGAAAGAGAAATAACGGCTTATCACGAGGCAGGGCATGCGATACTGAACCACTTCTTGCCTGAAAGTGATCCGAATTATAAGTGTACTATTATTCCCCGTGGAAGGGCGCTTGGAGTAACGGTGAAACTTCCGCAAGTGGAACGTCATAACTATGGCAAAAAATATTTGTTGAGTGAGATAGTTGTTCTGCTTGGAGGTCGTGTTGCTGAGGAGATTATGTTTGGTGAGCAAACCACCGGTGCCCAGAACGATTTTGAAAGATCCACTAGTATGGCAAGAAAGATGGTTATGCAATGGGGGATGAGTCAGTTGGGCCCACTGGCGTTTGGTAAACGAGATGAACAAGTTTTTCTTGGTAAAGAAATATCGCACCATCAAGATTATAGTGAGAACACTGCAATTGAAATTGATCGTGCTGTTAGGCAAATTATTAATGAGTGTTATGATCAGGCGCGGACAGTTGTTGAAACTAATCTTGATGGGTTGAAGAAGCTGGCTGAAGGTTTACTTGAACATGAGACACTGGTTCTTACTCAGATTGAAGAGATTCTTGGGCCGCGTCCACAACCGTCGTCATAGTTAGCAAGTCTTTAAAGATTGATTATAGAATGATGAATATTGTTTTTGTTTAATCTCTTTTAATACATTAAAACCCTCAGAGTGAAGCCTTCCGTCGAGACCTAATTAAGAAAGGTAAATTATCAAAATATTCGAATTGGCTTTGTGCGGTTATAGTTTGTTGAAACCAATTACCGCTAACTCGTTTCCTTTTCAAAATCCTTCCTGAACAGATATTTATTTGATCACGTAAATTATGGGGCCCAAACAGGTTGTTTTGCCTGATAAGCGTACTCTTATCATGGGTGTTTTGAACGTAACACCAGACTCTTTTTCGGATGGTGGCCGCTTAATTTCCCCCCAGTGTGCAGTTGAGTATGCAAAGAAGATGGTTGAAGATGGTGCTGATATTATCGACATTGGTGGTGAATCCTCTAGACCTGGGGCAAGCCCGGTTTCGGTTAATGAGGAGTTGGAACGTGTAATTCCAGTTGTTCAAGGTGTATCAGATGAAACTGAGGTTATTATTTCCGTTGATACATGTAAGGCTGTTGTTGCAGATCAGGCACTTCAAGCAGGTGCGGACGTGATTAATGATATTACTGCACTTCGTGGGGATTCGGAGATTGTTCATGTGGTAGCTCAAGCTAATGCTGGTATAATACTGATGCATATGCAAGGTGATCCGCGCACGATGCAGCAAAGACCAACTTATACTAATCTTATTGATGAGATTAGCTTGTTCTTGCAGGAGAGTATTGGGTTCGCTGAGGCTAACGGAGTTGCGTCAGGACGGATTATTATTGACCCTGGGATTGGTTTCGGTAAGACAATTCAAGATAATTTGGAAATTTTACGACAACTTGGTCAATTCAAAAAATTAGGTAAGCCAATGTTAATTGGAACTTCTCGAAAATCTTTCATCGGTGAGGTTCTAAATTTACCAGTTGAATGCCGAATTGAAGGAACTGCGGCCACGATAGCTTGGTCAATTGCGAGAGGCGTTGATATTGTACGGGTTCACGATGTGAAGTTGATGAAACGTGTTGTAAAAATGACGGATGCAATTTCTAGGTGCTGATTTCTTTAGCAGGCGAAATTTTATGCAATTACAACCCCCAGTTTGTTATCAAGTCGTTCTTGGAATTGGTATTGATCTGGTCGAAATTACCCGCATCAAGCGAGCAATCGAGAGATGGGGAGAAAGGTTTGAAAAGCGTGTTTTTACTGTATTGGAAATTGATTATTGTAGCCAAGCAGAAATTCGTTTTCAGCGGTTTGCCGCCCGCTTTGCTGCGAAGGAAGCGACTTTGAAGGCATTAGGTACAGGATTAATAGGTGATATGAGATGGCATGATGTGGAAGTAATATCTTGCCCCTCAGGTCAACCGCATCTCCAGCTTAGCGGCAGTGTTGAAAGTGTTGCAAATCAAATGGGTGTATCACAGACTTTTCTTTCTCTTTCACACACGGAGAACTATGCGATTGCAAACGTTATACTTCTTGGGGGAATAGAGTGAAAATTCAGTTTATCCGTTTTTTCCTAAACTTTGTTTTTCTTTTTTTACTCATAAGTGATGTGGTGCTTTCCCAGAAAATTCAGGTTGACAATGTTCCGCAATCGAACGCTAATCTTTTTCTACGAAAGCTTACATTACTTGAAACATCTGATTATTCAATACCTGTTGGTTTAAACCATAAAACTCATTTTGCCTATTATAGTGTGCGAAATCCCAGATTAATAACGACTATCTTAGCTAGACAGAATAAGACAGATTATTTTTCTGATGATCAAATTTATCATTTACCCGCAGAAAGGTTAGATTTTGTTCAGTTAGTCTCGTGGATTAAGGAAAATCGCCTGAGTTTTGATTTTGGTTTTGACCGTGTGGGGTATTTCAGCCGCGTGAATGTCGAGGGGAAATCGGTTAATGCTTTTCCAAAAACGGATATGGCGTTTGGTTTACATTGCAGCAGGCAATTTGGCCAAGTGTTGATAGGGGGCGATGCTAGGTGGATACGCTCAAAACTGTTGTTAGAGCAAAAAGGGGAAATTGGGCACGGCTATACATATAATTTGGGCGCAATTTATAGTTTCAAGCGAAACTTTCGGTTGGGTTTGGTGTTGAGGAATATGAGTAATGGCTTATCATTTGCCGATAATACTGTTCCTGACCAGGTTGAGCGGGATATTTTGGTTCTGGGATTGTATGGTTTTAGATTCCAAGACTTTAATTGCTCGCTTTTGGTTGATGTGAATCCACCTTTTGAGAATGGGGTTCGTGCTCAAGTTCGTAGTGACATCAATTATAAAATGCTCACTTGGCAAGTTGGGTATCGGCGGTATATTGATAGGCGTGCTTATCCGTCTGAGATTGTTGATGCCAAAGAGTTAAAAGTTATTAACAGAATTTGGACTATTGAGGGGATAACTTTGGGGGGAAATGTTCGGTTGGGTTCTACTGTAATAAGTATTAGTTTTGAACCCCAAGCGCTTCCACGAGTAGAATCTGACGAGAGAATTCGAGTTGATCGAGGAGGGAACGTTTACATGTTTTCTGTTCGTCAAAGCCATTAAGATGTCTGATCAATATGAGACGATTGGTGGCGTTGCGCAGTCAAAATTAGTTGTCAAAAAGTCCCGCTTTATTGGCTTTGCGACTGCAACGAAAAATTGTGAGTCGGTTGAAGAATTTCTGGGTTTTGTACAGACACGATGTCCTGGTGCAACTCATTATTGCTACGCCTACAAAATTAAACTCGTGAGCCAATTGTTTGAATATGCGGATGATGCTGGTGAACCACGGAATAGTGCTGGGGCTCCGATCCTTACGGTATTGAAGAATTCAGAGTTTTTGAATGTTACTTGTGTTGTCGCTCGTTATTATGGTGGAATTAAGCTTGGTGTCGGAGGATTAATAAGAGCTTACAGCGAATGTACACGAAATTGCCTAAATGTTGCTAATAGAAATACCGAAATTTTATGTGGTGAATTACAAGTTCAGGTAGAGTATGACCAGGTAGGTTCTGTGTTTAAACTTTTGGATCGTTTCAATGCGGAATTGGTGGATGTGCGTTACAATAAGTTTGTTAATATTAAATTTAAAATGCGCCAGCAGAAGATACAACATTTTCAAAAGCAGTTAGATATCATAAACTTGGTGGCAGAAAAAAAATGTAGAAGGGAGTAGAATTATGATTAAACAGACGGCTACAGGGTGGAGTTTTGTGAGAGGCGATTTTACCACCGAAAGATTTCTTAATACGGTTGCCAACATAGGTTATGCTGGTGTTGAAATGATTGATACTGATTATTGGAGTTTGGCTTTTGATCTTGGATTGGTCCTTGCGACAATTGGTGGTCATGATTCATTGACTGATGGCTTAAACAAACGTGAGAACCATGATCGGATAGAGGATGAAATCCTCGCGAATATCGAATTGGCTGTTGCACACAAAATTCCGAATCTAATTTGTTTCTCGGGAAATCGTTATGATGGATTGACGGATGAGGAAGGAATTGAGATTACTGCAGAAGGGCTATGTCGGGTTTCTAAAGCAGCTGAAGAGAATAATGTTACGCTTGTTCTTGAATTACTTAATAGCAAGGTAGACCATCCTTATTATCAATGTGATCGGACAGATTGGGGTGTTGCTGTCTGCCAGAAAGTTAATTCTCCGCATGTTAAGTTGCTTTATGATATATATCATATGCAGATTATGGAAGGTGATTTGGTTCGCACGATTGATCAGAATATTGATTTTATTGGGCATTTTCATACGGCAGGGAATCCCGGACGTAATAATCTCGATGGTAATCAGGAGATATACTATCCTCCTATTATAAAGGCGATTGTTGAGAATGGTTATGGGGGGTATATGGGGCATGAATTTATTGCCCAGGGTGATCCTGTTGAGGCTTTGCAGCAGGCCTATGATCTTTGTCAAATAGATTAATTCAGGTGTTTGAAAGCCTTTTTTAGGGATGGTTCTGTTGGGTGAGATTAAATACACTAAGACACATGAATGGATTATCATAACAGATGAGCCTAACTGGGTTGCTACGATGGGTATTGCTGAACGTATCCAGTTAGTTCATGGTGATATTGTGTTCATTGAGTTGGCTGAAGTGGGTGATGAATTTGAAGCCGAGGCAATAATTGGCCAGCTTAATGTGGTAAGTGGGGAAACAATTCCCATCCATATGCCTGTTACTGGTGAGGTTCTTGAGATCAATGAGTTCATTGAGGAGAATATTGATGTTATCAATCAATCTCCGGAAGGTGATGGTTGGGTTCTGAAAATTGCTTTTGAGAGTAGTGCTGAATTTGAATCTTTGATGGATCTAGATGATTATGAGATGTATGATGAAAATAGTCACTTAGATCCTGAATACTTGGATGATGTTGAGTTCGACGAATAAACGATATTCATTGATTCGTTTCTGTGACAAAAATTTGCCGTGTAATTGTATGTTTTTTTGCTCGGGTATGTTGTTGGATGTGATAACCAAGATCGAGAAGGTCCTCAGTTAGATCTCTGATTGCTATAAATGTTGCTTTCGGGGCCAGATTTCGTATATTCTGCATAATTTCCCTTTCCTGAGTTTCATTGCTGGTCAGTGTGATACCATAAGGCAGATCGGTGATAACTGCGTCGAATTCACCTCTAACCTTTGTTGCGTCATCTAAGTTAATCTCTCCTTGTAAATTGTAATGTGCTAAGTTTTGTCGTGTTGCTTCAACCATTTTGTAATTGTTATCGCAACCGGATATTTTAATGCCCATCGATGCGGCTTCAAGCAAGATTGTCCCTGTTCCACAACATGGGTCTAAGATGTTGTTACCTGGGTTTGCGGTGAGGTTGACAATTGTACGGGCTAAACGCGTTGGGAGGGAACTTGACGTACTATATGGCCGTTTTTTATGTTGATACCATCTTCCATCTGATTCGGAAGAAACTTTGCCGAAATAAATTTTTTTTTCTGTTACCAGCACTAGGAAAATAATGCTTGGTTGATCAAGGTTTGGGTTGCCACCGATGGCAGCACCTACTTGGTTAGCAATGGCTTTGGAATCAGTTTTGAGTTTACGTGGTCTTCTTGCAACGGAGACGCGAAAGCCGTTCATATGTAGTCCCGTATCTTTAATTTGGTTTATGATTTCGCAGATTTGTTCTCCTTCAAAAAGGATGTCAACACACATTTTGACGTAAGCTCCTCTGCTTACATCAACACGTTTTTCTGAGATAGCAATACCCAATGAGTTTGGTATTGCTCCGACCAAAATGTCTGTTTCCGATTTGATGAGTTCACTATTTTGGTCTGGGATCGTGGTGAGGTAAAGGTATCTGGCGATGGGCATCGACAACATGTTATCATAGTCTTGTGCTATCAGTCAAAGGAGGTTGAAGTTATGCTAATAAGTTCTTCGCTGATCTTTTTTTGCCAGTCTTCGGAAATAGAAGAACTTTTTCAAAAAGGTAATTCTTTATTATCAGAAGGTCATTTACTGGAAGCGATTGACATATATGCTAAAGTTATCGATGCTGATTCAGAGCATATGAATGCTTATGCTAACCGTGGTCTTGCTTATTCCTATCTCGAGGATTACAAACAGGCAATTGAGGATTTTACAAAAGCTTTAGAGCTTGATCCAAAACAAGAAAATTCCGAACTGCCAACACTTTTCCTAAACCGGGGATTTGCGTATTCAAATTCAGATGAAATTGAGAAAGCATTTGAGGATTATGGTCAAGCTCTCAGAATCAATTCCGAGTTTGCGGAAGCGTTCTGTAACCGAGGTATGCTCAACCAGAAACAAGATCGTATGGAGAGGGCAGTATCCGATTATCGGATGGCAGTAAATTGTGCATCTCCAGAATCTGAAGCTGGTCTGCTGGCGTTGCGTTTGCTGGCTGAGTTTGAAGAGAATCAGGAAGACTAGAATTAGATATGGATAATGTCATTGATTCAATTGGAAAATGTCAGTAAATCGTATGGGAAACAGCAGGTTTTAGCTGATATTTCCTTGAAAATTAACGATGGTGACCGTTTGGGACTGGTTGGCCGAAATGGTTCAGGAAAAACGACACTTGTTAATATCATTGCCGGTCACGTTTTTGACTTTGAAGGAAAGTTATATAAAGCTAAGCATGTTGAAATTGCTTACTTTCGGCAAAATGCGCAATTAGATTCAGATACAACGTTGCGTCAGGAGATGCTAAAGGTGTTTAATGACCGACGTAGTATTGAGGATGAAATCCTACTTATCTGCGAAAAATTAGATGTTCAGCCAGATAACCGGAATTTAATTGATAAGTTGTCCTTATTACAGGTTACGCATGAGCAACTCGGCGGTTATGATTATGAGTATCAGGTTGAAAAGACCTTGTCTGGTTTGGGCTTTACTGAATTAGAATTTAATCTGCAGGTGGGACAACTAAGTGGTGGGCAGAAAAGCCGGGCTCTACTTGGCAAGTTCCTATTGCAAAAACCGGATCTTTTGTTACTTGATGAACCAACTAATCATCTTGATATCAATGCAATTCAATGGTTAGAAAATTTTATCGAGACTGAGTTTCAAGGCGCAGTTCTGACAATTTCTCACGATCGCTATTTCCTTGATCGGGTTGTAGGTAAAGTTATTGAGTTGCGTAGTTGCCAAATCAAAGAGTACCGTGGGAATTATACGTTGTATTTGAAAACAAAGGAAATCGAAAATATAGCGCAAGAAAGGTTGTATAACAAACAACAACAGCACATTGCGCATCAAACGGAATTCATTCAGAGGAATATTGCTGGACAACGCTCACGGGAAGCCAAAGGGCGTCAAAAAAAACTGGATCGGATCGAACGTGTTGAAAAGCCTACGTCTGAATTGCCTGCAATGAAATTTGATTTTGTAGCCAAGGTTCGAGGTGGGAATGACATCCTAGAATGTGTAGATTTGGGTGTTCACTTCGGAGAGAAAACCATATTTACGGAAGTCAATGCCGAGGTCTCGCGGCAAGATGTTGTTGGTTTAATTGGTCCTAATGGTGTCGGAAAAACAACTTTCTTCCGTTTAATATTAGGTGAAGTAGAGCCAACTGCGGGAAGATTGAAGCTCGGTAGAAACTTGAAAATTGGTTACTATGATCAGGAGATGAAAGGGTTAACTCTATCAAACACACTTATAACTGAGGTTGGTCAGCTTAAACCCAGTTGGACGCAGGAGGAACTGCGAAGTTACTTGGCTCGTTTCCTTTTTTTGCATGATGATGTTTTTAAAGTAGTTGGCAATTTGAGCACTGGAGAACAGGCGCGCTTGATATTTTCTAAGCTTTTATTGGGTCAACCCAATCTTTTGCTTCTCGATGAACCAACTAATCATTTGGATATTCCGTCGATTGAGGCCCTTGAGGTTGCACTAAATGAATATGCGGGAACGATATTGGTAATATCACATGATCGTCACTTTCTCAGTAAGATTGCAAACAAATTCTTGGTTTTTGAGAACGGTAGAGCGGCGCTTTTTCAAGGAACCTATGTAGAGTATGAAGTGCACTCGGAAAATGATCAGAGATCTGCTACCTTAACATCGGTTAAAGGGGGCAAAAAAAAGAGGAAAGCAAAGAACCAGGTTAGAAATGATACCCCGAAAGAGCGTGTTCTAATTGCTGCAGAATCAAAGAAAGCAAAACGGAAAAGAAAGCGAAAAGCCACTCAGAGTAACTTTAGCCAATAAGTTTCTCTGTCAGTTTATGCTGTATTTCTTCTATTATAGTTCCATCACGGATTTTTTTGCCGTTCTTATCTGAAATGTAGAATGAATCGATAGCCATCATTGCTTGGGTTGTTACTTTAGCGAGTGAAATGTTCAAGCCGAGTTCATATAAAGTGGTGGAAATGGCGTAAAGAAGTCCAAGTTTGTCCTTGGCTCGTATGTCGATAATAGTTTCTTGATCAGATTCGGTATTATCAAAATTGATTTCTGGGTGTTCTGATGAAGGTTGAGTTCTTGTTTGTAATGGTATAGGCGAATTAGTTCCTTTAACTATGTCTTCTATGAGCTCTTCGTGTTTCCATATTGTTGTTAATGTTTCTTTGACTTTTTCTTGTTGTACTGATGTTATCGCCGATGTTTTTTTTGCTTGGTTTTTGTGTTCAATTTTATTTACAGTAAATGTATAGATAGCATACCCATCTTTCCTCGTATTGACTGTGGCACTCATAACGTTAATGTCTTCAGCCACTAAAACACCCGCAATCTTTCTGAAATCACCGCGTTCTCGTGGGGCGCAGATGCCGAGTTGGGTGTAGTTTTTCCCTTCCTCAAAACAGCTTATTATAAATGGGGCATCTTTTAGCTGATCTACCAGTTCAATTTGTGTGGCGATAAATTTTGGCTTATGGAAGATAAGTTCATGTCTCGGCATTTGCATGAAATGCTGTTCGATACTATTAGGACTAATGTTTTGATCGATTAAGTTGGTAACCGCTTTTTTGAGTGTGGCGATTTTGAACTCATTGGTTTCTCCTCTTAGAAATTCAAGTGTTCTTATGTATAAGTCCTGAAGCAAAATAGCATTCCAACTGTTCCAGGTTGAAGGCGAAACGGCACGGATATCAGCGAATGTCAAGAGATATAACATCTTGAGTCGCCTTTCATTTTTAACCAGATCCGCAAAGTTTTGAATGACTTTAATATCATTTATATCTCGTTGTTGTGCAATGCGACTCATATGTAGATGGTTTTCTACTAGAAATAGAACTAGATCCCGATCGGGTTGTTCGAGGCCAAGTCGTTTGAGCACCTTTATCGATATTTTAACACTGAGTAAATCGTGATTTCCTTGATTATGGGTTCCTTTGCCAATGTCGTGTAATAGAATAGCCAGTCTTAGGATTTCGGGTTTTTCTATTTCCTGCATAATGTCTATAAAGCTTTGGCCTTCTTCAATGTCTTTTAGTGTGTCTTCTTCAAGGTTTTGAATAGCATAAAGTGTGTGTTCATCAACCGTATACTGATGAAAATAATCGAATTTCACTAGGGAGCGGATTGTTGCAAATTCGGGTATGTAGTGATCGAGGACTTGCCAACGGTGCATGCGACGCAAGGTTATTGCAACATTTTTAGGATGACGTAAAATTGACATGAATGATTCTGAAATTTCAGGAGAGCCTCGGAAGTCGTCATCGATCAAGTGGAGGCTCGTAGCGATAACATTTCGGATGTTAGCGCTGATGGGAAACTGGTTCTTGATGGTTCCGTGGACTTTTTGGCGGTGTTCGAACAATTTCATCAACCTTGAGGGGTTGTGGCCTGTAAATTTACTGAAGCCTTTTTGGAAGGTAATTTCCCCGTTCTTTATGATAAACCCGTCGCCGATTGGCTTTGGCCATGGGTTGGTTAGCCAGCGTTTTAGGCTGTAGGTTTGGTGGCGTGTATGATCTATAATCAGTTTGGCGAATTCGTAGATATGTTCAGCGTGGAGATAGTAGTCGCGCATCAGAAATTCTTCAGCGAGTATGTATGATCTGTCCTTGTAGCCGAGGTTTTTGGATATTTCCTCCTGTAATTCAAAAGTAAGTTTGTCGTTTTTGCGACCACTAATATGGTGTAGTTCGTTTCTCAAGTGTAAAACGAAATTGATTGATTCAGTACATTTTTGGTAAAGTGCTTCTGAAATAATGTTATGTTTCCATAACTGGTCAATTTTGTTAATGTTATAACTCGCTGAAGTCAGCCAGATTGCAGTGTGGAAATCACGCAATCCGCCAACACTTTCCTTGATATTTGGTTCTTGCAAGTAAATTGTTGATCCGTATGCTTGATGCCGGCTCTCCCACTCTTCGATTTTTTTGTTGAGGAATTTTTGGACTTGTGTTTTGAATACATGTTTTGACATTTGTCTCTTAAGTCTCTGGTATACGGTTTGCGCACCAACAATGTAGCGTGCTTCAATCATTGATGTTCTTGAGAATATGTCTCTAACTGTGACTTGAATACATTCCTTGATTGAACGGCAACTGTGCCCAACATCAAAACCAATATCCCAGAGTATGGTGATTATTTGCGTCGCAAAGTGTTCAATGTATTCGAGTTGTATTTTCTTCTCGTCGTAGACGATCATGATGTCAATATCAGAGTGTAAATTTAAGTCCTCACGACCATATCCGCCGATTGCGAGGACCGCAATCGGGGTTCCTTCCGATATGATATTCTCCTCAAGTGTGGATCGGTAGATCCGTTTGATAACCGAATCGGCCAAATTGGTATATTCCAATACAATCTCTTGTCCACCAATTCCAAATTGATGGCGATTACGGATTCGTTCTCGTTCTTTCAGACAGAAGGCCTTTAGTTCGGTCTTTAGACTTTGTTGTTCCATCTACTGTTCCACATTATGATTTATAATCCCCCGCGTGTTTCAACAAACTCCATTACCTCGTTGTAGGTTGGCATAAAGTTAGCACATCCATGTTTGGTGACAACTATGGCTCCACAGGCGTTGCCGAGTTGAGCGGCTTCGTACCATCCCCAGCCGTTTATGTAACCATAGATGAAACCTGATGCGAAAGCATCGCCCGCACCTAAGATGTTGTAGACGTCCACTGGAAAACCGAGTGCTTCTATTTGTTTTGAGGGGCCATTCTCCTGTTTCAGATGCACACGTACACCTTCTGATCCACGTTTTTGTAATACTGCTTTTGGGCCAAGTGATAGTATTAATTCAATAGCGGTGTCAACATCACCATGTACTTTTGTGTCGGAAACCTGTGAATCTGTTAACTCCATTTGACTGGGATCTGCTAGCATGACAGCGTTAATTTCATCATCCGTGCCAAGTACAATATCGACATTTGACAATATAGATCGGATAACAACACCGAATGCTCGTGGGTCATGCCATTGGTCTGGTCGAAAATCGATGTCGAGAATTACTTCTGTATTAGATTGCTGAGCTAACTCAACTGCAAATAGAGTAGCACTTCGGCACGGATCTTGATATAGGTTTGTTCCGGCGAATTGGAAAACACGACTCTCTGCAATGGGGGTTGCTAACACGTCGTCGATTGTCAATTCAATGTCAGCACAATTATCCCGGTAATAGACCAGCGGGAATTTATTAGGCGGTTCAATCCCAAGAACTACTGCACTTGTGCGATGTCCTGCCTTTCTGGGACTGAATTGGGTCTCTACATCTTCTTTTCTGAGAAAATCTAGTATGAAATCTCCAACTGGATCCTGTCCCAAGCCGGTTAGTATAGCTGTTTTGGCACCTAACCGACGTAGGCCAACGCTGATGTTTGTGGGCGAACCCCCGACGTAAGCTGCGAAATTTTCGATGTCAATAAAGGGTGAACCTACTTCGTTTGCATATAAATCTATACTTGATCGTCCCATGTGTATGGAATCATAAGTATATTCTATTAAAGCTTTTTGTTCCATTCATCCAACCTCAGTTTAGTATAATGGTAGTCGATCATCGACGTGTTGGTAGGACTCCTTGACCCAAGAGAAATTTGGATCATCCTGATTGGCTAAACTCTGAGCACTTCCTGCTAAGACATTCAAATAATAGGTCATATAACCAGGGGCACTGACCACAGGATGATATCCTTCGGGGACTAAAACAGCTGAGTTATTTGTTGCACGGATTAACGCATCAATTGGGTGTCCAGCTTGATGAATTGGTGAGTTTTCATCTGTGTATATACGTTGGTATGCATATCCTTTAGGAGAATTAATCTTGTAAAAATATATTTCTTCCAAATCAGCTTCGATGAGAGTGCCATCCTCAGCTTCAAGGTGTACATCGTGTTTATGTGGAGGATAGCTGCTCCAATTCCCGCTTGGTGTGTAGACTTCGACTAAAACCAAACGATGCACGGGCGATCCAGGGGGTAGCAGGTCATTGATTTGGCGGCTAACATTATCCCCACCACGTACAGAGATTTGAACTTGATCAGGGGAAATTAGCCAAGGATCATGTTTTTCATCAGTTGGAACCCAAGCAACCGCGAATTCACCTGCGATTTCGGCTTTAATAGTAAAGTTAGTTTGGCAGGGGAGGTAAAGTGCTGATCCTGCACCCGAAAAAACATTTTCGCGATTACCAAATTTTGTCCATTCCCCTCGGTTTGATATTATTGAATACTGGCCGCTCAAATTGACGATGACAAGCTCATTCCCATCAGTTTTGAAGGACCAATTCTGACCTTTTTCTAATCGTCGCACTTCGAAAGAAATTAATTCCCAGCTCGCTTTTGCTGGAGTAATAGAGAGAATCTGGTCAGGATCCTCTTTGTTTTTTTCTGGCAACACCAATAGGTTTTCTGAGGTATATTTTAATTTTGTGGCCATCGGGTTTCTCTAAGATTCCTCCATGTTAGAAATATAGGCGAGGGTATCATGGTGCTTTAAGAAACGCAACCCAAATAAAATCCGAAGTTGTTAAAAAACTAATAATTTTGTCGAAATTTTTGTGTTGGCGATTCTGACCCGAGTGGGCATTGGGAATTTGGAAGAGAATTAATGGGGAAGCCATCTATTTAGATTATGAATTCACAGGTATGAGGCTAGATTGGTTAGATTGGTAGGCGGCTTCGACGCAAGCCATAGTTTCATATGCATCTGTGACTGTACAATCCATTTGTTCTTTAGGTTCCATTAGGTTCAAAATCGAGCCAATAAAAGCATCTGGAAACCAGGTGCCACAAATTTCTTTGGAGATCCATTCTGTTTCTTTTTTATTACTCAATATGTGATATTCAAAACTATCAATTGTGCCTTTGGGATAGTTCATTAGTAATCCGAAACAAATTTTGATAGCTCCTTTCGTTCCTTCGAATTTTAGGTAGGATTCTTGGTGTTTCAATCCATATTTGTGTCCATGGTTGGTTGTGATATTTGCGCGTTTGATATCACCATAGTCCATAATGATGTTAGATCGAGAAGATGCCATGTTCATCATTTCTGGATGTTTGGTTGTTTTAGCTAATATGCCGATTGGGTTTCCCCAGAACGATCGAATTAGATCAATGTAATGAATGCTATGATAGAGAATTTCGACCCGATCGCATTTTTCTAAAAAATCCCATAAGTGCCATGGCGTATAGACTGTCACTCGCATTTCAATATCGTGTAGTTCCCCGATCTTTCCCTGATTAATCATCTGACGTGCTTCAGTTACTTGTGGGGCAAAACGTAGCTGAAAATTGACATTTGCTGTGAAGCCTTTCTGCCGGCAGATTTGTTCGATTTGTCGTGCTTGTTTGATATTTTCACCCATGGGTTTTTGGATTAGAAGCGTTGCCCCATTTTGAAATGTTGGAAGTAGGTCGATGAGTTCAGAAGCAGGGATAGCAATATCAAATATTGTATCTTCTGGTGCGTGTATTGTTGCTTGGTGTACTGAGTCATATACGTTTGAGACGTTGAATTTTTTTGCTATATCCTGTGCTTTTTGTTGATCGAGATCAGTAATCCCTATGACTTTCAGCCCTGCTTTTTGATAGGCTGGCAGGTGTGCACTTTCGACAATACCACCAGCTCCTATGAGTACAATTGGCCGGTTTGACATAGGTCCCTCAATTTATATTTAGTTTTGTTGATTACCCAACTGGTATTTTTGTGTATATAGGCTTTAATAATATAATGTTATTTTCTTGTGTTGCCTATCAAAATTTAGCTGATAGAAGATCTTTGTATGTTCATGTTGCCATGATATCGTGCATCCTGCAAAAATTGATTGATTTTTCTTGAATCAGTTTGTAAAATGAACTCAAATTCGTGGCATGCTGAAAGCAATTTAATATGAGAAGTGTCATTTTCAAAACAATCTTTCTTATCTTTGTTGGTTTGTTGTTGGTTGAGATTTTTCCTGCTTTAGAGAGTTTAACTATTCCGGAACCACAGATTATTGGAACAGGGGAAATCTCGTCGGTTGCCTTTTCTCCTAATGGGCGTGAGATTGCAGTAGGTACTTCGATTGGCGTTGAAATTCTAGCTTCCAATACATTACAGCAGATTGACTTGATTGAAATCACAGAAGGGAAATCGGAGTCAGTTGCGTATAGTCCAGACTCAAAAAGACTTGTCGTTTCGGCGGGCAAGAAACTCTTGATTTCTAATCGTGTGACTGGCGAGTTTTCATTAGTCAATAATTCGCAAAATGTAAATGCGGTTTATGTCTCATCAGATGGTAAGATCCATGCGCTTTTACATAATGGTTTTGTTCAGACATGGACTCCCGATTTACAGGTGTCAACTGTCTTGGCAGGACACCGCTTTCGAGTTAAGACTATGGATTTTTCCCTAAATGGAAAGTGGATGGCGACGGGGGGGGTCGATCAGAAGATTGTGCTCAAGAATGTTAAGTCTACAAAAGTCAATCGGAAGCTGATTGGTACTAGTATTGTAAATGGAATTTCTTTTACTGCTGACAGTAGATTTCTGGTTTCAGCAACGAAAAGTAACGTCTGGGTTTGGAATGTGAATACTGGCAAGTTGCGTAGCAAGATTTTTCCTAATGGAGAGGGTCGAAACTTTTTGCTTACTACCGATGAAAAACGTTCCAAATTTGCCGTTGTTAATTTTCGTGGTAAGGTAACAATTTGGGATGTTGATCTTAAGAGTAAGGAGCTTGAATTTGATGCTGAACCTAATACGTTTGCTGTGGCTCTCTCGCCAAATGGTGAAAGCCTCGTTACGGCAACACCATACCGAGTTACACTTTGGGATGTAAGCACTGGAGAGCCGGTTGCTAGGGGGAGAGGTCACTATCATATTGATGGTTTTGGCTTTAGTGCTGACAGCAAACGTTTGGTGTTGGCAGCGACATATGTTATGCCTATGCCAACGACAGTGGATCCTTCTGCTACTCAAATTAAGGGGGATCTAATCTTGTGGGATCTCGTGAATGGTGCGATTGTCAAACGTTGGGCGGCTCACGATGCTAAAATTATTTCAGTCAGATTCAGTCCCGATGGTACAAAAATTATGTCTCGTGCTGTCCGAGAATTGGTGTCAGGTAGTCGGGAAAAAAATGATCATGTCATTCGTCTTTGGGATTCCCAGACTTTTTCGAAAATTGATGAGATTATGGGTCGAAATGCGAAGGCAGTGGATGTTGATGTGAATCCCTCGTCCATAATAGCCCCTTTTACTTACAATGTTGAAGTTGAAAGACTTGGAGATGCTACCGATTTCAAGCGGGGCAAAACCTACATCGTGTTAACTCCTGAAGATAAACTTCAGTTGTGGAATACTCATCATAAGTATCATGATCGTAATGCAGTGTATTGGCCGATCTTGCATCACCAGCAAATTTCGCATGTGGTTGCTAAGAATGGAAAGATAACCGCCACTGCTAAAGGAAAGGATATTGAACTTGATTTTGGTGCCAAACTCCAGCGTGAACGGTTGGTAGACCATCGTGGTCCTATCAAGTTGTTGCAATTTAGTTTTGACAGCAAGCATTTGGCTTCATTGTCTTGGGAAGGTGGCGTTTGTCTCGTATGGGATGTTGAAAATGTTGCCCCGCCTTACTGATAATTTAGTTTTTTTCCCCTGACCTTTTATTTTTAAAAATTGGCTTAAATATTGTTTGAAATTCCTGTTGATTTTGGCTAGATAATTATCGTCATTGTACGAGAATTTGAGGGGGTTTGGATGTTAACGCCTGACCAAGTTGAATCCTACGAAGAAGATGGTTTTTTGGTGATAGAGGATTTATTTGATCCATCTGAATTACAGATTCTTTACGATGACTTTGATAGTGTAGTCGACAACTGGGCGAATGTGTATTATGAACAAGGTCGACTACTCAATCTTTTTAAAGATGATCCGTTTGAATATCGACTCTTCTCGATTCATCAAGCCTTGAAAGGTAATTGCCATGAGTTGTTATCTGCGGTTAGCGGAAAACGGAAAACGGCAGGAATGTTTTATGTAATGGTGCTTCCTCAGATACTGAATGTAGTTGAATCAATAATCGGCTCAGAGATTCTGGTACATCCGCAGTTTAATGCCCGAGCTAAATTGCCTGACGGGAAATCTGTCGTACCATGGCATCAGGATCTTGGGTACCTACATAAGAATGCTGAAAACACATTTATGGTTAATTTTTGGTTGCCTCTTGTGGATGCAACAGTGGAGAATGGTTGTCTTGAAGTAATTCGTGGGAGTCATAATTATGGTATTGTTCCTTATGAGAATGGTGCGGAAGATCTTGTTTCAGAATCAATTCCTAATGGAGAAATTGTATGTTGTCCAATCCGGGTTGGCAGCGTTTTGATGATCCAGCATAAAACTGTACATCGGTCGACGCCCAACTTTTCTGATCATATTCGGTGGAGCCTTGATATTCGTTATAGTGATCCTCGATTACCAACGGGACGGGATTCTGTCCCCGGGTTTGTCGCTAGGTCTGTTGAAAACCCTGAATTGGTTGCTAAGAGTCATCATGATTGGTTAAATTTGTTTGAGTTATAAGAACTAAGGAGTTGAAATGTCATTTAGTTTCGCATTTATCACCGATACCCACCTTTACCCTAACGCTCCTAAGAATTTTGGTAATGGAGCGCAAATGCAGGAGGATTGTTTGGAAATTCATCAGGAATTGATTCGGCAATTGAATGACTTTAAACCTGAATTTGTGATTCATGGTGGTGATATCGTTTGTGGTGGAGATAGTTTTGGTATGACCTCGGAGGAGTATCTAGCTGCACTGGATGAAGCGAAAAATCTAAATTCTAATGTTGAGGCGCCAATATATTATATTCCTGGTAATCATGATCTTGACCCAATTACTGGCGCCAAGGATGGGTATCAGGAAAGGTTCGGATATGATCAGTTTTCTTACACTAGTTTCGTACATGAAGATTTGCGATTCATTTTGCTTGATGCTCAAGAGGTTGATATGGACCAAGCGCACGGGCATATTGGTTTTGAACAATTGCAATGGTTGGAAGATGAGTTAAATAGTGCGTTGGACGAAGGCCAACAAGTCCTGATTTTTGCACACCAACTTGTTTTGCTTTCTGAGGAGTTTGAGGAACTGAGTTCACGGATTGACAATTCTGAGGAGGTCATGAAGGTTATTGATGGTGTTAATAATGTCTTGGCTGTGTTTCATGGGCACTTGCATCTCAATAGGATAGTGGAGCGAAACGGTGTTTTTTATACAATTACTGCAGGGGTTATATGTTATCCAATGATGTGGAGAAAGATTACTGTTGATAATAGCCTTGTCCGTATTCGATCTGCTCAGTTGAATTTACCTCACTTATTAGCTAAGTCTGCTGTTAGTCGTGATGATAGAGGAACTAAACTTCTAGGTGGGGAAACAGACAGAGATTTTATCATCCACAGGACGAGGAGAGAACTTGTATGAGTCGAGTAAGCAAGAGATGGTTTGGTGTTGTACCTTTGTTTGACCCTGCAGAAGGTATAACGGTTTTAGAACCACTGAATAGTGGGGTGGGTTGGTGGGTTGGAGCACCTAGTGTCATATTTGATGATGACAGCCAAAAATTCTACTTATATTATCGACGTCGAAAACCACGTGAACTTGGTCGTGGTACTTATTGTGCGATCGCTGAAAGTTCAGATGGTATTAGCTTTAATAATATATGGGAGATGGAAAAGGAAGATTTGGATACGCCTTCGATTGAGAAATCAGCCCTTTGTCTTACTTTGGATGGGAGAGCGCATTTATACATCAGTTATGTGGACCCAGAGACTAGTAAGTGGCGAATAGATTTGTTGCGTGCGGATAGTTTTGATCGGTTGAATCCAGATAGCCGATCGAAGGTTTTTACTGCAGAAGATATTGATGCCGAGGGTGTTAAGGATCCATATGTATTGATTTTAGGCCATCTTTACTACATGATTTCAAGTTATGCCCCCAGTCCCTTGCAGGTTAAAGGGGATAGGGAAGAAATGCATGCGACTGCGGATATCTACAATACAGGTATCACAAAATCTCATACTGGGCTCGCTGTTAGCCATGATGGCATCAACTTTCGTTGGGAGGGTGATGTATTGTCACCGCCTGACCAAGGGTGGGATGCTTACGCGACTCGGATAAGTTGTGTCTTGCCTACACCACCAATATTTACTGCCTTCTATGATGGTAGTAGAAGTGTAAGCGAAAATTATGAAGAGCGGACTGGTCTAGCTACAACGTCGGATTTGCGTTGTTTCAATCGTATCACTGATGCTGAACCAATCCTAATTTCTCCTCATGGTTCTGGGTCTTTACGGTATATAGATGCTATCATAGTCAACGATGATCAGATCTACTATTACTATGAGTATGTTCGAGCGGACGGTTCGCATGAGTTGCGTCTTAGTATTGTTGAACTCTAAATTTAGATTGTGGGCAAATTTCTATTTGATATGATAGTGATATTAGTAAGGAAATATAAAGTATGAATGTTCCGCCAAAGGAGTTCATTCGGGTTATGCCGGATTTACTTCGATCTTTTACTAGTACTGCGTTTCAGGAAGCTGGTACCTTAACAGTAGATGCCGATCGTTTGGCTGAATTGTTGGTTTTAACTGATTTACGTGGCGTTTTTAGCCATGGAACGCGGCAGTTAGCAGGTTATATTGAAATGATACTATCGGGTAAGGTTAACCCGAGACCTCAGGTTGAGTGTATCGATCAGTCCCAAACCACTGCGGTCTTTGATGGGGATGGCGGTATGGGACATTTGCCTGCCTATTTAGCTGCTAGGATGGCGGTTAATATGGCCAAAGATATGGGGGTTGGTGCGGTTACAACACGAAACCACTTTCATTTTGGTGGTGCTGGAAAGTATTCGCGGATGGCTCTCAAAGAGGATTGTATCGGGTTTGCTGTCTCTGCACATCGATTTGTGCCTGGTGCCGGTGCTTCAATACTGTCTGCTTCTGGAGCGTCTCCAATGAGTTTTGCTATTCCCACAGGTGATCAACCACCAATTGTTGTAGACATGGCGACTTCGATACATGGGTCTAACGACTTGTTCAAGATGATTCCTGATGCTTTTTTTAAGTTTATTGGTTTGGGGGCTGCTAGTCATGCTTTGGGAGGATTTATGTCCGGTATCTGGTTGTTTGACCCGCAAGCTAATACAGATGCTTGGGAGGGATCAAACCAAGGAGCATTCATATGTGCTTTTGATATAGCTCGATTTCGGCCCATTGAAGAGTATAAGAAAGAGATTGATCGACACCTTCGTGGTATTCATCAGATGGAACCTGCTCCAGGTTATGACCGGGCTACTCTTCCTGGGGCTTTGGAATGGGAGCGGGAACAAGAGTGGGCAGAAATTGGGGTTCCCGTTGGAAAAGAGCATCAGGAGGTTTTAAAAAAAGTGGCCAAGCTATTTGATATGAAATTACCTTTTTAGTTCTAGGGTTAATACCAGCCAATCAATTTTAAATAGGTTGTCCATATTTGATTGTGCCAGATGAAGTCTAATGTTGCTGCAATGGTGAGGAAAGGAGCAAAAGGGATTTCACTGTTTGGTCGTTTTGATTTGGATATAATTAATGTTAGTCCAATGATTGATCCTGTAAACGCGGCCACTATTAGGACAGTTAGGATACTCTGCCAACGTCCCAAAAAGAGTCCGATCAAAAACATCAATTTGGTATCACCAAACCCCATGGATTCTTTTCGAAAGACAAATCTACCCAAGATTGCAATTGCTTGAATAGTGATACTTCCTATTGATGCCCATAAGATGTGTTTTAGAAGATAGGTAACATCTTGTTTAAGGATAGCCATCAATGTGATTATGGCTAAGCCCGTGATTATGCCGGTTAGAATTATTATATTTGGGATAATCATCCATTTGGTATCGATTACGGCAATTGGTATGAACAGTGAAACCAGTAGTGCTCCTTGAACCATTTCAAGTGTTAAACCGAAGTGATAAAACAAAAATAGAAATGTGACTGCAGTGGTTAGTTCAACAAGTGGATAGGTAACCGAGATTCTGGTATGACAATTTCTGCATCTTCCTTTTAACAGGAGGAAACTGATGATTGGAATATTGTCATAAGCTTGTATTAGAGATTGGCAGTTTGGGCAAAGAGATCGATGTGGGAAGTGGATTGACAGCCTATCACTAGGGATCCGGTGTATACACACATTTAAAAAACTTCCAATTACCAAGCCAAAGACGAAGATTAAAATTGCTGTTCCCATTTCGTACTCCGCTATATAAGGAAGATAAAATTCAAGGTAGGTGGTGAGATAGAAGTTGGCTTATTCTGAGGGGCCCAGCTGGTGTTTGTTTAATCGTGCGAGTGATGGTGAGTTAATCGTATCACCACCAATATTTTTGCGATTCGGGGCTTTCGGCATAAACTCTACTTATCTCTGCAATTTTCCCTAGTCGATATTTTTGCGGTACTCGGTTATCCTCAGCTATACATATTTTGTATGAGTTTTGGATCAGTTGATAATCTCCATTCCATGGTGTTTTTGGAACTTTATCGAGATAGGGAGATTTCCACCCTTCGATGCTTGGATTTTTGACCAAATCTTGTAGTTTAGCGGGATACTTTCCAGTATGTTTGTAGTATTTTTTAATTGCTTTTGCAATTGTTTCAACGTCAACATCGGCTTGAGAAACTTTTCTGTCTTTTAGAAACGGTGGGAGGGACAGACCAATAATTACTATGGCTAAGATCGTTAGTATGAGCAACTGGATTCGAGTCATACCAGAGTCAGAGGATAAATCTATCATTCTATTCATTACTGGCTATTTTAGCCTGCCTCCTTGGCTATGTCAAGATTGTAAAGGAAGAACAAAGAAGCCGATCAAATTGAAATAAATTATTGTCATGAAGGTTGTTTTTTCCGAAAGTTCCATTCGCAACGTTCAATCCACTCTTTCATTTGGCCACGCTTACCTTTTGGTATATTGTCAATTTTGAGTATCTCGTTAAAGTGGTTTATTCCCAGTTTATACTTATTCGTTTGGTATCCATTTATACCAATTAAGCGAAGATTTTCGGTTTTTAGGTTGTCCGGTAATTGCAACGATTTGGCTTGAAGTAGATATTGATTTGATTTGGGAAATTGTTTGTCTAGGTGGAGTTGTCGTCCGATTAGGTAGTGAATGAGACCGAAATCTGGTTTTTTTTGCATGACTTCATTGAGTAGTACCATTCTTAATCCATTGGATGATCTACTAATTAGGATTTGTTTCAATTTATTTCGGTTAAGTTTCGATTTAGTGTCTAATGCGACAAGTTTTGCTTCTATGTTGCGGCCAATCGAATCTGAAGCATGTAGTGAAAGAACTTCCTGAAAAATTGACTTTGCTTTGTCTAGTTCTTCGTTTTGCCAGTGGGCATTACCTATAATATTTTTTGCTTCAGCAACTAAATGTATATTTGATTTAGGGTGTTCGATTATATGTTGGGCAATCGCAGTCGCTTCGTTTTGTCGGCCAAGTTGATAGTTGGATAACATCAGACCTCTAGAGTATTTTGGATTCTCAGCATCAAGTTTATTAATTTTATTGAAGAAATTGATTGCTGTGTGCCAATCTGATTGATTATAAGCTGTCCAAGCCTTTGTCGAGAGGTTAGCTACTTCATGGGCACAATGCGTCTGAAAAATGCTTGGGCGCTTGAACCGATATTCAGCAATACGCAGATCTTGGTTTGTTAAGACTATTTTATCTAAAAAAGCTTGCCATTCCTGATTGAGTTTTGCCAAGTTTTTATTATAGGCTTTTTTGAAATTTCCAGTTGGGAATGCGTATTTGAATTTCTCAATTCCGTATGTGTCAATTAGGAAGCGAACGAAGGAACCTGCTACCGTATAGCTTAAGGAACCAGGCTGCAGCCAGAAACCAAGTCCCATGATTTTTTGTATTGGCGGTGCGATACCAAGGTCATGCATGGCTTTAGTCCATTGGTGTGGGTCTAGATCTCCGCTGTCCCATTCGGCAGCGACTGCGATTCCTTCATGCAAACCTAATTTAAGGCTGATTGGTAGAAAATAATGCCATTCCGAGGTTAGAACATGCGCTAGTTCGTGCTTTAGAATTGGGTGAGGGAAATCTTCGAAATTAATGTGTAACCCATAGCCAGTTATGTCTTGTAATGATGTGTGTTTAGCTCCCATGAGTTGTTTCTTTTGTTTTGGTGATGTGTATATGTAAG
This sequence comes from Candidatus Poribacteria bacterium, assembly GCA_002709695.1. Lineage (GTDB taxonomy): Bacteria > Poribacteria > WGA-4E > WGA-4E > UBA9662 > UBA9662. The sequence goes on along the minus strand of PAQF01000025.1, from coordinate 121,077 downwards.
ACCGTACTTTCTTGTCTGGCTTAATCTGAAAATATTTGGTCAGTTGATCATATCTGAATTCGTGATCGGCTGCGATATTCTCTATTTCGTTTTCAACGACTGATCCTTTTTCGAAGAATAATAGGAAGTTTTCGGTTTGGTGAAATCCTCCTAACTTCTTTTCAATGAAACCACGTGTGGGGCGCAGGCCAAGTTCGCTTTTGTATAGCCAGATTGACGAAAACCCCAAAATCAATATCACTAGAGGAATAAAACTCACTAATGAATTAAGGCTGTTGATTCTGGGCTTTTGATAGAATAGTTGGGAGAGTTGAAAGAAAATTGCAGATATTAGCAAAGTGGTACTTCGAGCAAGGAGCAGTGTTGGTGTAATTGGTATCTGAGTGTCATAAATTGGGCCGGGGAAGTAGCCGAAAGTTGAATGAAACCCAAACACTGGAGGATCGAAAGCAATATTATGTAGAAGGAGCAACAACGTCGCAAAGTTATAGCCAAGATAAGCTAGAAACGCATGGTGTTTAAGTCGTAGCTTAAAGCAGATTCCCGCCGACGTCCCATAAATACAGCTGGTTACTGGTAAAAGTAGAAAAAACAAAAACCCTTCGGTGAAATTGCAGTTCGGTACACGAAATGCATTGAGTATGATGATCAGAAATGGTAAAATCAGCAGAGTGAGGTTAATAGTAAGAGATAGCCAGAATGTTTTACTGATAACTTGATATGGTGGTTTCGAAGCTTTTGTTTTTCCTAAGTATTTTTGTAGGTTATTGATTGTTATATGAGCAGAAGCTATTGATATGAAAAATGCTAGAACCGCACAGAACTCAAAGGCAAGTAAATTAAAGAGAGGAATCATGGCCATAATTAGGGCCGTCTTGGCAATGAGAACTAACCATACCCAGTAGTACAAGTTAACAGTCTTCATTAGAAGTTATATTTTGAGAAGCCATTCATAAGTGTTTAGGAATCAAGTTTATGCTTCGAAGTTTCAACCATGTATATGTATTATACGTGACCGTATGTTTTGTTGCTTTGTTTTTACTGTTTGAAGTTGCTAGTGCTAATCAGTCTCGCGAGTTGCCAAAGCATATATTGTGGGGCCATGAGGCTTGGATTAGTTCCGTGGCTTTTTCTCCCGATGGTAAAGTGATTGCTTCTGGTTCAAATGACAAGACAATCAAACTGTGGTCACTTTCAGGTCAAAATGAAATCGCAACGTTAGAGGGACATCAAGGAGGAGTGACTTCAATTGTATTTTCACCGGATGGGAAGTTTATCGCTTCGGCTTCAAACGATAAAACTATAAAGATGTGGTCTGTTGAAAATCAGCAGGAAATTGCAACTTTTCTTGGTCATCGTCATGGTGTTGAGGTATTAGCGTTTTCACCAAATGGTACTATTCTCGCATCTGGTGGTAGGGATTATCGGATTAAGTTGTGGTCAGTAGCTGAAAAGCGGTTAATTAGAACCCTCCCGCGTCAAGAGAACATCCTACAGTCTTTAGGGTTTTCTCGGGATGGTGGTGTTCTCGCATCTGGTTCGGTGGATTTAAGGTTTTGGTCTTTGTCTGAAAAAGGTGATCGGCTTCCTCCAAAAATGTCTGTAGCTGAAATCATAAGTGATGGTGGCACGGGGCTGCTTACTGCTTCTCTGCCGTCGGAAATTTTTTTAACATCTGGGTTACATAAGATTCGTGTTAAAAAGAGAGAAGGGATTGATCAGTTTCTTGTTTTTTTGGATGAGAAGAACACCGAAGTTATTACAGATCGTCAGGCAACTTTTATAAATGTTGGGGGTGATGAGTTGATTTCGCTCTCTTTTGGTGAGGAAATTAAGCCTGGTATCGCTCTCATTGAAGTTGAAAGGAAAGATGCGAGAATAGACGTGGTAGAAATCGAAAACGACGGTGGTACAGGTTTGATTGGGGTTGATCTTCCGTTAGTCACCTCTTTAATCCCCGGTTTACATAAGATTCACGTTGAACGAAGAGAAATTGATGGTCAAGATGATTCATTTGTAGTTGCTTTGGATGGGGCTGTGGCTGTGCCCATTGATCCTAGTAGTAAAGTAACTCTAATTGATGATGGAGGCGGGGAAGTCCTTACAATTAGTTTTGGAGAAGAACTCAAAGCTGGTACAGCTCTCATTCAATACTTAGCAACCATTCAAGAAACGGATCAGCTCCTCATTGCAGAAGAAATTGGATTTGATAAATTATATAGAGGAACTGATTGGATTTGGTCTCTGGACTTTTCACCTGATGGAGAGTTCCTGACTTTTGGATTGTCTGATAATACAGTTAGGCTGTGGTCAGTTGATGAAAAGAAAGAGATCGTAGCGTTAACTGGGCATACCTCTGATGTCTCGTCAGTCGCTTTTTCACCTGATGGACGAGTTATTGCTTCAGGTTCACGTGAACTGAAAGTTTGGTCGATAGCTGGAAGAGCAGAGATCGCAACGCTGAAACTGGATAACAACTATATCCATTCTTTGGCGTTTTCACCAGATGGGTCTTTAATTGTTACTGGCACAAATAATGGGGAAGTCTTGATCTGGGATATGAGCCCATTTGTTGATCCTACAATTGTGAAGTTTTCCGTTAGAGAAGCTTCGTTTGAGAATTTGATTGCCGAAGTGCGAGCTGAAAATGCCAAAGATTTATATGGTTATCAATTTGCTGTTAAGTTTAACACTGAGGTTCTTGAGGTTGAGAGTGTCTCTCAAGGTAATTTCCTAAAGGAACGCTTTGGATGGACAGGGGGTGATGAAACTCACTGGATTGCAGGTGAAATTGATAACGATAATGGAGAAATTTCGAGTTCTCTTGGGATTCGTGTTATACCAGGGGAGGTTAAGGGTAACGGGGTATTAGCCACGATTACTTTCATCCCAAAGAAAACAGATGAAAGTGAGTTGGAGTTCACGGAAGTGAAATTGTCAAACGCTGATGGTGATCCGGTTGTTTCCTATTCGGTTAATCAAATCGTGCAGATTCCTTCGGTTATATCTGCTGATCTAGTAATAAAGGCGTCCATAGAAGGGCCACTTGTAGTTGCTGAATTGAAGATAGCTGATCCTGTAAATGTTGATGGTTACTCTGTAGATTTGTCGTTTCCTGATAATTTGGAAATTGTGTTTGAGGAAGGTTTTGATGTCTCTGGAAATGTAATTACTAATATTTCTGAAGATACAACCTTTAAGTTTCAGATTTATCGAAGTGGGGAAATTAAATTTGAATTGCTAAATGGGCTTCTCGATGGCCCACTGAAAACTACAGAAATGCCAGTATTAGTTAATGATCATGTTACAGTTGTTGCATCGCCCAATTGGGATATAAATAGGGATTACGTCATTGACATCTTTGATCTGGTCGTTTTGGGTGAGAATTTTGGTCGGCAAATTACTCGTGAGTTGCGTCCTAATCCGGATGTAAATCGTGATAGTGTTGTTGATGTTTATGACTTTGTAAAGGTGGGTGCGAAATTCGGTTGGACATATGATCCTGCCTCAACTGGAGTTGTGCCGGCGGTGGCGCGGTCAGCTATAGGGCCTACAGATAAGGTCAATGTCGACTTTTTAAAAAAGGTTTTGGATCAGGTTAGATGGCATCCGTTGGCAGATACTCCTGATTTTGTTAAAACACGTCAATTACTTCTGAGCTTAATAAAAGGGACACTGTTAACCCCAGTTGAAACTCGTTTGTTAGTTAACTATCCTAATCCGTTTAATCCTGAGACATGGATTCCGTTTGAATTGGCTAATGATGCGTTAGTTACTGTTAGAATCTATGGGCAACGCGGCAATATCGTTCGGCACATGGATATTGGATATCGATCTGCAGGATATTATGTGACAAGGGATAAAGCCGTGTATTGGGACGGAAAGAATGATAAAGGCGAGCCTATGTCCAGCGGGACGTACTTCTATCAGATATCTGCTGGGATTTACGAAGCGACACGTAAGATGATTATTCTGAAATAATAAATTGTAATTTTTTCTGGAATAATCAAGTTTGAAAGCTATACTTGTTTGAAGAATTGTTTTTCCTGCCGTAATTCAAGTCTCTTTTGTTTGTGTTCTCACTTGCATTCGTTTGCTTTGCTGAATTTATGAAACTTACAAAGAAAGATTCTCATTTCAATGCGCATGGCCCGTTTTAGTCCACGTTTTCGATTGTTATGTGCTCTGTTTTTTGTCTTAGTGTTGTCTGTTAGCATTTGTTACTATTTGACACGTCATTATTCAAAGGAATGGAATTATTGGAAGAGGCTTTCTAAATCGGAGAAATATCTGGCAATTGAATTGGAGATTGAGAGATTTGGGCATCGCATATTTTCTCCTTCCCCACAACCTGATTTATATGCACATGTCACACCGGAGAAACTTGATAATTCGATGCGGCTCGGTGCTGATTGGATTATCTCCATGCAAGAACCTTCCGGACGTTTTCAGTACTGGTACGATCCAATTCTAAACGAGTTTAGTCACAAGACTGACGACAATTTCTTGCGTCAGGCGGGGACTTCATTCTCTTTGATGCTAGTGTATAAAATGACAGCAGATCTTCGTTATCTTGCTGCTGCACGTCAAAGTGTTTCTTACCTTTTACAATTTAAGAAGCAACTTGATGCTGACAAAGCGTATTTCCTATTTAATGAAAAGGCAAAATTGGGAGGGATTAGCCTTCCAATGCTTACGATGCTTGAGATGCGTCGATTGACTGGTAGTCGTGAATTTGACGATGTCTTGATTGAGTTAGCTAATATGATTCTATTCTTACAAGAAAAATATCAGACGGGGCAATATAAAAGTACATATGTTTATCGTGGTAATTATACTTATGAGAGGGACACTGGGTGGGAATCGAGAATCTATCCTGGAGAAGCATTATATGCTTTGGCCAAAATGTACCTTGTTTTTGGAGATGATAAGTACAAATATAGCATGGACTGGGCATTAGAATTTTATTCCCGTGAACGATGGATTTCACAGGCTTTTTTACCTTGGACGATTTCTGCTTTTGTCTCTTTATACGAACAGTCTGGAGACCTAAAGTACTCCGAATACGCTTTTAAATTAAGTGATCGCCTTTTAAAACAGCAGAATTTGGATACTAAGGATACGGTTTACGGTAGTTTTCACGGGATACCTTCTGCTAATACTGGTAGTTACATGGAAGCCTTAGGGGATGCTGTACACCTTGCGAAATTGGTGAAAGATCAACCGCGGCTTAAATTATATTGTGAGCGTGCTAAAATAGGATATAGGTGGTTGTTGATGCTACAGTATGTAAAGCCTGAGCTTGTTGACCCTGATCGTTTTCAGAAAATAGCTGGAGGTTTCCGAGAAAGCTTGGTAAAGCCTAGGTTGCGCATTGATAATACTCAACATGTGATTAGTTCCTTTGCTAAGGGATTGGAATTCGTTTTTGGAATAGAACCCTTACTTGCGCCTATCCAATAATTCCAGTTTTTACTGAAATAGTGAGTTGTTTGGGGAATGCATTGTTATTCTTGAATTTGTATCTGTTAACCGTGATGCTGAATGAGGTAATCGCTGAATGAGGTTGCTGGGGGGTAGTTTGGCTTTGTTTGCTTTGTTTAGATAGCGACTAATTGGTTGTGAAAATGGTGTATTCAGTTGATAAATTCGCAATAATTATAAAAAAACTTTAACTAGAATTTGAAGAAATGAGAAATTGGCTATTTCTTGCAGTTTTTGTGGTGATTATAGCAGCTTCGACTGTTTTTTTTCTTTCCTTATATTCTTACCGTTTTTTCGAGTGGCCGACACGCGGGTATTGCTCAATAAGACTAACTCGAGCTGAGCTGGATCAGTCGCTTGAACTTGGCACAAAATTCCTAATCAATCACCAAAAAGCTGATGGACGTTTCACTTATGAGTATGATTGGATCAATGAGATTTTTACCCAATCGGATAGTCCGGTTCGACAGGCCGGTGCAATGTGGGGGCTAGCGTTAATATATCAGGACCAACCAAGTTTGGAAATTAAGGCCGCATTAGAAAAAGCGATGGGTTTTTTCTCTCGACATTCGCAAGTGACGGCTGATGGTCAACGCTATATAATCTATCCTGGGAATACTTTTGGTCGTCTAGGTACAGTGGCGCTTTGCACCTTGGCATATATTGAATATCTTCGTGTTCCAAGTTCTTTTAATATTGGTATGGAAAGTAGACAGCGTTATCTTCAGCATCTTGGAGAATACCTCCAGTTTCTTATTAATGCACAAACACAAGAAGGACTTTGGCCTCGATATTATGATGCTGGTGGGCTTCCCTTTGGGGAGTCTTCTCCTTATTATGATGGTGAATCGTTATTGGCTTTGGTAAAGGCTGCAAAGTATATGGGTTATCAGAAGCTTCAGCCCTTTGTTGTAAAGGCCGCAGATGCTGGTTATAATCACCATGTTCAAAAAGCTCTACGGATTGATCCTGATTCTCGAATAACCAAGGGTTATTATCAGTGGGGTTCTATGGCTTTTTTTGAACTCGCCACGGCAGGGTGGCCCAATATGGAAAAGTATGGTGATTATGTAATTAGTCTTGCAGATTGGATGATTGATATACATAAGACATTGTGGAGGAAGCGTAACACTGCTTATGCTTATGAAGGTATTATCCATGCGTATCAATTGTCGGTGTTGGGAGGTCATGATCAATATATGAAGAAGTTTGCTTGTGTTATTGATGCTGGGTTAATGAAATTGACTTCTTGGCAAGTTGGTAGCCCCATGGCAAATTGGTTTATACGCAGGCATCCTACTCAAAATCCATATGCTATAGGGGGTATCCAGAATCATGTTTTTGAACCCCTTCTACGAATTGATGTAACCCAACACCAGATGCATGCAGTAATTCTAGCTCGTCGTTATGTCTATAATCAATAGGGGGCGGATTTTATAATGAAGAATGCTTTTAGACAGGTCCTTATTACTTTCTGTTTATTTATTCTATCCTTGATGGTGATTTTAATATTTATTATTATTAATTGGGTTGAATTTGAGTCTATGTCGGATCTCTTGATGATGGTTGATTTTACTGGGATTTTACTCGCAGCATTGGCAGTGTCAGTACTGATTTTGGTGGGTATTGGGTTAGTCTTTGGATTGGCTCGTGCGTGGTCTAACGAACAACCTGAATTAGGTGACAAGATTATTCATTTGGCAGTAATTACCAATGTAGTTTTAGTCTTTGTCTTTGGTGGCATAGGGACTGGGATCATTATCTTGCGTACACTTTGGACAATTGGTTACTTTTAGCCGGGAGGAGGATTCTTTGGAAACAAGCACATTATTATGCTCTAGGAATCAAATTTCACAATCAAGTATCAAAATGAAAACGTAAAATGTCCAAGCCTGAATATTGGGTTGCACTTTCATCTGTTGAGGGAATAAGTCCTGTACGTATTAAGTATTTATTGAACCGGTTTGGGAGAATTGAAGCAGTTTTTGATGCCGAACTGCTTGAGATTGCTAGTCTTCCATTGTTTGATCAAATTTTAGCATCACGTGTTTTGCGTGCTCGGTTAGGTTTGGCTGAAATCCGGTGCCAAATTGAGAGGCTGAAGAGTCAGGGGATCAACATTATTTGTTTTGAAGACGCAGAGTATCCAATGCAGTTACGAGAACTTCAGAATGCGCCGCCAGTGCTCTATTATCTTGGGGAACTAAGGAAAATTTCGTATGATCGATCTGTGGCAATCGTTGGATCAAGAAATCCTAGTGATTCAGCTATCTTAGACACTTTGAATTTAACAGCACAACTTGTAGAGGCTGGTTTTACTATTGTTAGTGGGCTTGCTAATGGGATTGATACAACTGCACATTTAGGTGCAATTTCAGCTGGTGGCGAAACCGTGGCTGTGATAGGGTTAGATCTTTTGTCAATCTGTCCAGTGGATGATCGTCAATTGGTTGCTCAAATTAGTCAGAATGGTATGATTCTATCTGATCTTTTTTCACCAGCACCTTTCTCGCAGGGAGATCTCTTTTTACACAAACGAGTTATCAGTGGATTGTCTATAGCAACAATTATGATGGAAGCAACTATTGATGATGATTCTATGCGTACAGCAAAGTTCGCTTTGGAGCAAGGGCGATTTATCTATGTATATGATTGGCAATCAAATAGGAAATCAAATGAAGGCGCACAGGAATTGTTTAAGCATGGAGCATATCCGATTTCTGCTGAATGCTTTGACACCTGTATTCAAATGTTAATGAGGACAGAAGCTGATGGAAAGCTTCACAACGTTGGGCTTGATGGAGAACAAATGAATTTATTTCAGGATTGATTTGTGTAGTGTTTCTGGGGCGAGATGTAATGGAAGAATGGAGAATCATATCAAATATCAAAAAAAGCTAAATTTTCCCTTTACAAAAACTTTAAAGTTTGTTAGACTATGCTGAAATTTCATTGATGTCCTTGAAAAAGGCGGATTGGCTGAGCTTTACAGGGTGTACAACCTGGACTAGTTGCTTAGCTAATATTTGATTTTTAAAAAAAAACTATAGAGAATTCTCTGTTAATTTGAAGGAGTGCGTAAAGATGCAAAAAATATTCAGAGCCCTCGCTTTGATGTTGGTTGTTACTTTAGCCCTTTTGCCTTTCGTGGGTTGTGGTGGTGATGACGATGATGATGATGCTGGTGGAGTTGCTGCTGTTACGGGAACTGTTCCAGCTGCAGGTGGTGAGATCGCAGCAAATGGTGCTCTCATAATCAATTTTGATAATGGTAAAAATATTGAAGGTGGAGCAGTTACCGTAAATGGTACGCCGGCAACGCTCGCTGGAAACCAAGCTACTTGGAATGCCGCAGGGCTAACGCCAGGTGGGTCCGCAGCTCTAGCTATAGCGTGGACGAATACGGATGGTTCAGCTGGTTCAGCTAGTGTTACCGTAACGGTCAAGGCTGTGGATAATACCGCTCCGACTGTTAAGGGTGGAACTGTTAAGAATGGTGCCAAGGATGTCGATCCGGGGCCGATTAACGAAGCTGGTAAGATTGAAGTGACCTTTAGCGAAGCCGTTTCAAAGGGTGAGGTATCTCTTGGGGTAGATGGAGGAGATGCGCTAGGTACCCAAGCTGAATGGGCTGGTGACAAGGTGACGATTTCCATGAATGCTGGAGTAGCTTTAGCCAATGAAACTACTTATGTGATTACCATCAAAGGTGTGAAAGATGCCGCTGGTAATGCAATGGCCGAAGCGAAAATTTCTTTTACCACGAAGGGTAAGGAGTAAGCACTCCAATTCCTGAATTTCAAAGAGGCAGCGTGTCTTTCGGCATGTTGCCTCTTTTTTTTGCCGGTTTTTGAGAGGTGAATTTGAGTTTTGGAGAAGTAGGGGTGAATCGGTGGCATTTTCTCACTTTGCTCGTTTTTTCTTCTTTTTTCTGTTTTGGATGTTTGTCTGATTCTGCGTATTTGATTTCTAATGACCCTCAAAAGCGTATATTCCATTACGCTAATATATACAAATTAAATCCCGAGTCAGATCAAGCCCGTCAGGCACAGTTGGAAATTGGAAAGATTTATTATGATCAGCTTGCAAACCCTGCACGAGGTCTTGAGGTATTCGGGAAATTAATTGCTGCCAATCCAGTAGCACCGGAAGCTGGCGAAGCATTGTGGTATATTTCCACACATCATTTTCAAGAGAAGGAATATGATTTAGCATGCCAGAAGTTTTTACAATTTGCTCTTGATTTTTCTAATGATGCACGGAGTCAGGTAGCAAGACTTCGTGTTGCTGATTGCTTTTTCGAGTTAAGAGATCTGGATTCATCTGCCAAATATTATAGGGATTACCGAAAGCGATATCCTGATGATTTGCATAACCTACCTTATGTTATGTTGAGGATTGGTATGGTTTATGCCAATCAACCAGGTTCTTTTGTTCAGGCGAGAAAGGTGTTTTCTCAGATTTTAAAAGAGTTCCCAAATGCGATGCCGCATGTTGCGCTCGCTCGAGAAAAATTGTTAGATCTGGGTGGTATTACTGTAGGGTTTTCTAATGTGAGAGAATTGCGAGCTCAGTCAAAGGTAAGTCCTGTTGATCTCATCCGACAAAATTCGGAAACTGGTATTGGTCCGCTAACACGGTTGGATGCCCGATCGACTTTTGATAGTTGGACGAAATCAGAAACTTTCGGTTATAATGCAAAAGTGTTGTTGCAGCAAAGTGGCATGCTTGATGTTGCTGAGGTTAGAAACAGCATGAACGGTAGAGGTGAATTACTCGATGATGTCGTTTTTAATGTTGGATTACGGTTTTATATGGTACAAGATTACTATCAGGCGGGAGCCTGTTTTGAGAAAACAGTTGAACTCGGTATCCGAGAGTCAGAGCTGTATTTGAAATTGGGTGTTTGTTATAGGAAAGTAGAAGAGTGGGGAAAAGCAACTGAGGCGTTTCGGGAACTAGCTAAGGTTGCTCCTGAAGACATTGGTAGGCTAATTGATAGCAGTTTACGAGAGTATAGACAAGGTAATCGAGAGTACGGGAGAAAGTCTCTTGAGTGCTTAATTGGGATTTCTGAACAGTTTGATGGTAGAATTAATGAGCTTTTGAAAGAGTGAATGATTTCTTTGAAAGAATGAAAACGATATTGATTTAGTGTTTTTTTATTGAACGATTTATACATTTGAGTTGTCTATCTAGCATATAATGAGGGTGTTTGGGTTGGAGCAAGTTGGATCTCCTGGTGCATTACTAGTTGAAAGTTTGCAACATGGAAAAGCTGGAGCGTTAGCGGAGTTGGTTCATAAATATCAACGTCGTATATATCGTATTGCAATGCAGATTACCAGAAACCATGAAGATGCTAGTGATGTTACTCAGGAAACGTTCCTTAAGGTGTACGAATCAATTTATAGTTTACGTCGGAAGGCTGCTTTTGAAACTTGGATTTACCGTATTGCGGTGAATAAAGCTACCAACGTGGTTAAGCGTCGAGATCGTCGTTGTGAATCCTCTCTCTCAACAATTTGTGAGGATGATGCACATGCTGGTTTTAGGTGGGACGCGGATCTGATAGATGTACCCCATTTACATGTTGAGAGACAGGAGTTACAGAAAATAGTAACGCGAGCGGTCAATAGCCTGTCGCTTAAGCACCGAACTGTTGTTGTACTATATGAGTTTGAAGGTCTTACACATGTGGAGATTGCATCGGTTTTGGGTTGTTCGGAAGGTACGGTTAGGTCTCGGCTTTATTACGCTCGAAAACAACTCAGGGATAGGTTGAAAACATATATTGAGCCGATTTCGGTGGAATTGAAATGAAAAAGAGGTGTTCTGATATCCAGCTTTACTTGTCTGACTTTATTAGGGGGAGTTTGCCGGATAAGGACGAGCAAAAAGTGCGTAATCATCTGCGATTGTGTTTTTCATGTCAATCTGAGTTGAAATTGCTCAAGCGAACGAATCACTTATTGGGTTTCTATGTCAGCCCAGATCTTCCAAATGGTTGCGATAAGCAACTGGTTGATGATTTACAGCAGTTAGTTAATAAAAGATCGTATCAAGTATGGTGGCGAATACCTGCGTTCTGTCGCCATGTTTTCTGGTGTTTAGAAGATATCCATGAAAGATTAGTATCTGTGGTTCTGTTTTTAGCTAATCGATATTTGGGTAATAAGTGTATAATGGGACTTATGTTTGCTTTGATGCTTTTTGTTTTTTATTTAGCATTATTCTTTCCTCAATTGGTCAATGTTACCGAAGATCGTATTTCTTATGCAAATATAATGTCGAATTTCCCTGGAGTTTCGGGTAAAATTGACGTTGTAGGAAGTCGGCAGTTGACTCAGGATCGAGAGCCAATTGTCTTGGTATCTCAATGGGGACGAGATGATAGGAGAGTAGATGATATACTTAAGCAGCGCAAATCGATTGAAATCAAGATGGAAAGCTTGGTTCTAGATCGTCGTCAAATTGAACCGCTTTATGATGTGGATGAATCAGATTTTGTGTTCTTGGCGCAACTTACAGTACCTACCAAAGCTGATCGAAAAGTGGACTATGCTTTGCCTTCGAGTGTAGCATTTTCTTCTTTCTCTAAAGAAATCAAATGGCGAAGATCAAGCCATACTAATCGTATTTTAAGTAACTTGTCAGTTGTTCGGGTCTCTGACCCTGTGCGACTATAGAATCTAAATTTCTGTCAAATTATTGAAGAGAGGTGTTTCTTAATGAATCCGAGAGTGTTGACCGCTACGGCGCTGATAGCGCTAGGTTTTGTACTGTTTTGGCCATCTGGCAGTTCTAAGAAAGTAGAACGCCTGTACAAGGACGGAGAGCAACTTTATAGTACAGAAAATTATGAGGAATCGATTGCGAAGTTTGAGGAAGCCCTTATTGAGTCAGAAAAATGGGGCGTAAAAACCGCAGTTATTGATAAAGATTTTGTGACGTTAGCTAAGTATAAAATTGCTGTCTGTTATTCGAAGTTGGCGGAAAATACTGGGGATGTTAATTATTTTGATCAAGCGGTTGCGAAAATTGAGGAAGTTTGGCCAAATGCCAAGGTGGCCAAGCATATGGAAGGACTAACCTACCTGTGGGGACATGTCCTCTACAAGCAAGAAAAGTATGAATTGGCAGAACCAAAGTTTGAGGAGCTAATTGAAAATTTCCCAAATAGTATTTTTGTTGAAAATGCTTGGTATGCTATAGGTCAATTGAACTATAAACTTCAGAATTATGATGCCTCCCGTCAAGGTTTTAAGCAGGTACTTGATGGTTTTCCTAACTCTGATTTTAAGGATGATGCCCAACATTTAATAGCCCAATCATTTCTTGATGAGCAGAACTATGAACAGGCTGCCCAGGAATTCGATAGGTTGGCAACCGAGGAGTTTAAGAATTATCCGGATTTACAAGCTGAGGCAATGTATAAAGCCGCCTATTGCTTGAACCAGATTTCCCGTTATGAAGAAGCAATTACTCGTTATACGAACTTTGTCACCAAGTTTCCGACAAGCAAGTATGTAACTGCGGCTTACTTTGATATGGGGGCAGTTTATGCGCGCCAGAAGGACTATGATAACGCGCGTGTAAACTATGAACTTGCTATTCAAAATACCAATGATGAGGATGTGCAGTCCGAAATTCAAACTGCAATTGGTCGAACCTACTACGACGAAGAAGATTATGCGAATGCGATTGTTGCTTATTCTACATTGTTGGAAAATTATCCCACCAGTCAGTTTGTTTCTGAGGCGAAGTTAGGAATTGCTGATAGTCACTTTAAGCTGAGTGCTTGGTCTGAGGCATCTGTCGCTTATCAGCGTGTGCTTGATGAGCACGCTGATCAGTCTGATTTGGTTCCTTATGTAACCTTCCAGATGGGAGAGACTCATTATAAATTTGCTAGCAGTCTCAAAGAAACGGGGCAAGCTGATGCAGCTGTGGAAAACTTGGATATATCGCTTGGCTGGTACCAGAAAGCCTATAATGACTACCCGACTGATCCTGTTGCTCCCCATGCTCTTTATGGTGCAATATGGGCTCTCAATGATCTAGATCGAAAAGAGGAACTTGAGCTAGTTGCAAGAGAATTTATTGATAAAAATCGAGAGGATCCTCAATTGGATATCTTGGCGGCAGAAGTCCAGCTTAGGTTTGCTGATATGAAGTTTAATGACTTCAAACAGTATAACGAGGCGGCACTAGAGTATGCCAGGCTTTGGGACAAACCGGATGGTGATTATGAATCGTTGCCTAAGTTCCATCTTCTCAAAGTTATTGCTAAGTTTCAAGAAGGTAGATCCTATTACGAGGTCGCAGTAGAGAATAGCGAAGGTGATAGCTGGGATTCAGACTTGTTAGCGAAGTCAGTCAGCGCCTATGGACAAGCTATTGATAAATTCAATGATGAATCGTTTCTCTCAGGTGTGGAAGCTGGACGATATGATGATTTCCCGGAAAGAATTCAGCAAGTAGAAGCAGCAATATTGAACAAAGCCCTTGTGCACGAGAAAAGGGACGAATGGCTTATTGCGCGTGAGCTTTATGAAACTATTGGTGAGAATAGTGACAATTACGAGCGTTCCCAATTGCTGATAGCCCAAAGTTATATTGAGGAAGGCAAAGTAACAGAAGCCATTGATTTCTACGGGACTATTTTGGATATACTTAGTCCTGATAATCGCTCACTAGCGGAAATCAAGCTTGCTGATCTCTTACGAAACGAAGAGCGTTTTGTCGAGGCTGCCAGTGCATATGAGCAGGTTGTAGCTGGTAATCCTGCGGGTGAGTATGCTGATGATGCTCAATATCTAATTGGTCTGTGTTACTACAAAGCAGCTGAAGGTGATTCGTCTGTGTTTGATAAGTCGATAGCTGCGTTTCAAAAGATGATTAATGATTATGCTGATAGCCCAAATATCGTTGAAGCTTATTATGGGATAGTGCTTGCATTTCGGGATACGGACCAGTGGGAAAATGTAATGTCATATGCTGATGAAGCAAGCGATAGTTTCAGTGACAGCAGTGAGGATAATATCCTTAAAACCTTGGGACATATCGACCTCGTTAAGGCTACCGCTATTGAGAAGCAAGGGCTTGACTCAGAAGAAGATAAGCAGTTGCTTATTGCTAGCTTACAACGTATTGTCGTTAATACAGGTGCTCCACTTGAAGCTCGAACACGAGCACAGTTAAAGATAGGTCACCTTTATTATCGTGATAAAGATTATAGTACCGCGGCTACGGAATATCAAAAGGTCGCGCAAGAATTCCCAAGTGCTGATCCTGAGATTTTAGCGAATGCGTATTACCAAACAGCTGTTTGCTATTATCAGCAAGCTCAGTCAACAGAAGACTCAGGGGCAAAAAATCTTGCGTTGCAAAATTCCGCTAGTAGTGCAGATCATGTTATTGAGTTGAACCACAGTGTTGATAGCATGATCAGTGCTTATTATACACTCGGTTTGGCAAAATTCGGTTTAGGGGATGACGAAGCTGCTGTTGTCGCTTATGCGAAGGCCATTTCGTATGAAGGTGAAACTGAAGATGAAGCACGAAAAGATTTGATTTTTCAAGCTCATTCGCGTCTCGCCGAACTGTATAATTCACAGGAAGCGTACAGTCATGCTGTTCAAGAATATCAGTATATTACTGAGAATACTGATGATGCGAATCTGAAAGGGAATTCGTATTTTGCGATGGCTATAGCCCTTGATGATCATTTGAGTCAATATGATGATGCGTTATTGGCTTATCAGAACGCAATACAGGCTGGGGCAGGTGCAATTGTGAGTGCCCAATCATACTATCGGGTTGGTTTGCTTTACCAACAGAAGTTGAATGATCAAGAAAACGCTTTGAAAGCTTATGAAGCGTTGGTTAAAGATTATTCTGGCGAATCCGACGAAAATATTCAACAAATGGTAGGGGATGCCTCACTGCGGAAATCCGATCTGTATCAAAAACTAGGGCGTTTGGAAGATGCTATTGCTGAAGCGATAGAAACTCGTGATCGAGCGCAGTTGAAGTCGCAAAAAATATCGGCACAGTATAGTCTTGGTTCTCTGTATTTTGACCGAGCAAGATCGCTTTATTCTGACGAAGCGGGTACTGATTTACAGCCCTACATTGATGCGAGCAGAGAATCTGCAGCAGCTTATATGGAAGTTTATCCGCTTAGCTTGCCGATTGAGAGCCTTGATAAGGCGCTAATACCATTTCTGCAGAATGCACTCTTTCAAGCAGGTCAGCTTTATTATTCGATTGGTACCAGCTTTAAGTATAAGGAAGAGCTTTTAAAGGCGGTTGAACCGTTGCAGCTTTTCGCCAAGTATGTAGATCAGGGACACTTTGCTTCATCTCCCGAAGTTTTGGAAAGTGTTGAAGAATCTTTGGTTTATGCTGGAACTGCTCAATTTGAGTTGGGGCGCTTGCAATTAGGTGAGGACGAAGGTGTCTCCGATACGGCTCAGGGTTTTTTCCAGTCTGCGGCTGATACGTTTTCTTCGTTGGCAAAACGTTTTCCAAGCGCAAAGGATGCTGCAACTTGGCAGTTTCAATCGGGCGAATCCTATTATGCTGCTTTAGCGTATGAGCGTGCTATTGCTGAATATGACAAAGTGCATAATAACTACCCGAAAACGGAAAGTGCTCCTGAAGCTCTTTATGCAGTTTCAACTTGTTACAATATGTTAGCTGATAGCACAGATGATGAAGCTGACAGTGCAAAGTGGCGTCGTAAGTTATTCGAAACAAACGAAGTTCTTGCGGAGAAATATCCAAAGAGTGCTTATGCTGGGAATGCGATGGTTAATCTTGGTAACAAGCTTTATAATGAGGGTAGCCTTCCTGATATAGAGAACTCCGAGCGGATACGCCTCTATAACTTAGCTGTTGAGAAATACCGTGCTGCTACTCAGATTGAAGGTATTGATGCTGAGACAAAATCAAGCGCTGAATTGTATGTAAGGGAAACCGAAAATACTCTTGCATACTACGTATATACTAAGGCTGGAGATGATCTGACCAAAGCTCGATATGCATTTAGTACTGGAAGTCCGGAAGAAGTAGAAGCGCTCGAGAGTGCAATTGCCGTCTTTCAAGACTTAATTAAAACTTATCCAAGTACTAAGTATGCGGATCTCGCGTATGTGCAGGTTGGCGAGGCTTATATGGTTATGGCGGATACGGAGGAAAATTATTATGCAAATGCAATTGATACTTTTGATTCCTTATGGAAGAAGTATGCGGATACTCCCGCGACTGATTCTCAGGTTAGTAATGCGGTGAAACTCGCACAACGCAAAATTGCCGAAATTCGGGCATACCTTGATGGTAAGCAGTAAGTTTTAGGCACATAATTTCCTAAAGGCGTTTGAACCCTATGTTCGAACGCCTTTTTGCTTTTCAGCAGAAGAAATAGTTAGAGAAGTTTGCTCGTTAATCTCTATGGAATATATTAAGCATTTTGAGGATATTTGTGATGAAGATCTGAGCCTTGTTGGTGGAAAAGCGTGGAATCTTGGAAAATTGACTCGAGCTGGGTTTCATGTGCCCGCAGGTTTTTGTATCACAACTGATGCTTACCAACAGGTGGTTGGGTCACTAGATCAACTATCCTCAGACGAAATTCAGAAAGTAAATTTTTCAGGGGTGCTTGAAGATGCTATTTTACTTGCTTATGAGGAACTTGAGGTTGGGAATGTTGCTGTAAGATCCTCCGCAACAGCTGAAGATCTTCCTAAGGTGAGTGCTGCTGGTCAGCAAGACTCTTTTCTTAACATTTCACAATCTGTACAACTCTTAGATAAAATTAAGGCTTGTTGGGCATCACTATGGTCAAGCCGTGCTGTTGCCTATCGTCAGCGTCAGCAGATAGATGAGGATGGGCTTGGTATTGCTGTAATTGTACAGGTTATGGTTGATGCAGAAGTTTCTGGTGTTATGTTCACTGTTAATCCTGTTGGTGGCGATGAGATTGTTGTTGAGTCAAATTGGGGATTAGGAGAATCAGTTGTGTCTGGTGAAGTAACCCCAGACCATTTTATTGTTTCTAAGTTGGATGGTCGACTTTTGTCTGAAAGGATTGCCTCCAAACGCCAAATGGTCAGTCGGGTAGGTTTAGTTGACGTTCCAATTGATAAGCGTGACACACCATGCTTAAGTAGTAACTTGTTATCCCAACTTGTTAATTGTGGAATGGATATTGAGAATTTTTATGGCGTTCCGCAAGACATTGAATGGGCTTATACTGAAAACCGTTTTTATATACTGCAAGCACGTTTAATTACTGCCTCTACAGATACTACACAGGTTGAAAGTCTACGCCGGCGAGAAATTGATGTTTTGGAAAAAAAGTCTGATCTTGGTGGAACAGTTTGGAGTCGGTATAACTTGGCAGAGGTTCTACCTGCGCCTCTTCCCATGACTTGGTCAATTATCAAGGATTTCATGTCTGGTAGGGGTGGTTATGGCCTTGCTTTTCGTGATCTTGGGTTCTTTCCTAGTCCTAGAGTAGATCAAGACGGTTTGTTGGATTTAATATGTGGTCGTATATATTTCAATTTGAGCCGTGATGTTGAGAATCTGTATTATGGTTTTCCGTACGAGCATAATTTTGAAGAACTTAAAAAAAATCCGCAAAAGGCGATGTATCCTCAACCAAGTCTGAATCTTAAGCGTATTGTCTCTGTTAGGTTGTTTTTGTCGAGTATCATCAAGATGCTGATCATAGAATATAACCTTCAAAGATTGATCAAAGATTTTGACAATGTTCTTAATGATCAACTCATCCCGTTGTTTCAGGGTTATGTTAAAAAAGAGTTTGAAGTGAATTTACAGTGCTTGACAGAAAATCAACTTGTCGACAAGTTACGTGAGTGGCATAGAAAAACGATGAATGACTTTGCCAAAGATGCTCTTAAAGGTTCGATTTTTGCCGTTTATACCTATCAAAAATTGGAACTGTTATTGCAAAAAAGTTTTACAGATAAATCTAAAGTTGATGAAATTGTACATGCTTTGACAAATGTTGTTAATGAGAATCCAACGGTTGTGTCTCACCTGAAAATGTGGGAATTAGCACAGGGGAACCTAACGATTGAAAAGTTTCTAGCACAATTTGGACATCGAGCTACTGAAGAATTTGAATTGGCTCAACCTCGGTGGCGCGAGGATACATCCTATATTGAACAGATCGTAGCTTCATTTCAAATGAATCCAGAAACGAATCCAGTGTGCCGAATCCAGGGTCAGGAGGAGAATAAATCTCAAGCTGAGAAAGAACTGAAAAATTTGAGCAAAGCTCGTCAGAAACAAATCCGACACCTTCTTGATGTAACAAGGCGCTATATGCCCTTCCGTGAGAAATCGAAGTTTTATTTGATGCTTGGCTATGAATTGATTCGGAAAGCGTTACTTGAAATTGGTCGGCGTCACGATCTTGGTGATGGTGTGTTTTATTTGATGATTGATGAATTAGAGATACCTTTTGACCGTGATAATGCCATGAAGAGGATTTCTGAACGCCAAGCGGAAAGGTCAAATATTTTGCAGATTGAATTGCCAGATGTAATATATAGTGATGCACTTGATCAAATTGGAAAGCCAATTTCTGTTGAGCTTCAGGACGAAATGAACGGTGTTGGTATTTCATCTGGAGTTGCAAACGGTGTTGTCCAGGTACTTACGGATCCGACTGAAGCGAGCATGGATCAAAAGGATTATATTCTTGTATGTCCGTCGACTGATCCTGGATGGACTCCACTTTTTCTGAGAGCTGCAGCGTTAGTAATGGAGCGTGGAGGTGTGCTTTCGCATGGAGCGGTTGTTGCTCGTGAATATGGAATTCCTGCGGTGGCTGGCATTTCTATGGCGACAAAACGCCTTAAATCTGGTCAGATGGTTCGTGTTGATGGGACCCGTGGTATTGTGTCGATCTTAAATTCTAATTTACAAGATACTGTTAAAAGTAAAGATTTTTTACGATTGTGATATGATTCGAGAGAAGTTTCGAGAACATCTATCATTAGTTGCTTGTATTCTCGCAATTGGATTGGTGTTGATGTTTTTTTTGTTTATTGTTCAATGGTATTTGATTCAACAGACTTTAGGTTATGCAATTGAACTTATAGAAGCAGAGCTAATTCAACAAGCTCCGTCGGGGGTTGAAGCTATAGAAATCAAACAAACGTTTCTTAATGTTCAGGATGCAGTTAAAGGCATTCCATGGAGTGTGATTAGTGGGAGGATTAGCTTGAGTAAAGCTAAGACAGCAGCACACTATGCGAGGAAATCCAACTCGGATGGAATCTGGACAGCACAGGAGGTTAACACCCTTTTGAAAATGACGAACGCAACGGTTGGTATAAAAAGAGGAGTAGGAAGGAAATGAGTAGCTTAGCAAATCCTTATGAAAAGTTTGCATATGCATATGACCGTATTATGTACAATGTTGATTATCCTCGTTGGGAGGCATATATCAATGACTTGTTTCTTCGCGATAATCATTGTCCAAAGAAAATGTTGGATCTTGCTTGTGGTACGGGACAATTGACTATGCTTCTTGCCAAACGTGGATATGAAATGTGGGGAGTGGATCGAGCTGAAGGAATGTTGAAGATTGCCCGTCAAAAATCGGAACAATCAAATCTAGAAATTGAATTTCGACAAGGCGACATGCGTGACTTTGATCTGCCACAGAAATTTGACACAATCGTTTGTACCTATGACAGTATTAATTATATGGTTAATGAACAGGAGTTTGAGGTTGCTTGTCGCAATGTGTCAAATCACCTTGGAATGTCTGGTTTTTTTATCTTTGATGTCACAACTGAGCGAAATATTGTCAAGCATTTTCACTCCCAGACTTTTGCCGAGAATGATCAGGATTATTCTTACATTTGGCAAAATATTTATACTTATGCAGATAAATTATGCCGCACTTCACTTACGTTTTTTATTCGGGAAGGTGATTTGTTTCGCAGGTTTGAGGAGATGCATATTCAGCGGATTTTTGAAGTCAACACTATAAAGAAAATGTTGAACAAAACCGGTTATGAGTTAGTTAGCGTTTATGATATGTATACTTTTAGTAAACCAAACCGAAATACTGACCGCATCAATTTTACTGCCAGAAAAGTTCGGGAATTATGAGGCTAAAAATTATAGAATTTGTCACGGAATTCGAGGATGCCTGTATTTGAAGCGTCAGGATGTACTCGGTTCGTCAATAGGATTTCATAAGCTTTTTTTTCAAGGTTCAACCGAATTGCAGTACCTGTGAATCCTGTGTGATAAAGAGATTGGTCTTCAAGAACAACCCAGCCAATGCTACGAGTTGAGTTAAGTCCTTTCGTATATACATCTTTGATTTTGTTGATGCTGTCTTGATTAAGGATTTGCCGTCCTCCGTCAATTAGCATCTGGCAGTATGTTCCTATATCCTTTGCGGTTGAGAAAAGACCTGCGTTGCCAGAAACTCCGTTCAAAAAATTTGCGTTTTCATCATGTACTTTTCCTATAATTACCCCGTTTCGCCAATTGTATTTTTGGTGGTTTTCTGTTTTCTGTCGTTCGAAGTTGTTTGATTCCTCAGTTGCAGCGCACCTTTTCACTGCATGTTCTGGTGGGTTATAAAATGTATCGGCCATTTTCAGTGGATCGCAGATCCACTCTTTTGTTAGTCGATTAAGGGGGATATTAGTAATTCTTTTGATTAGCATACCAAGTAGGATATAGCCGATACAACTGTAAACAACCTTTTTACCTGTTTCATAAGTAAGCTTTATCTGTCCGAGGTACTCGAGTACTTTATCATTTGATGTGACATTTAGGTAGATTGCAATCCAAGCTGGATAGCCCGATCGATGTGTTAATAGATCTAAAATGCTGATCTGGTTGTATTTGACTTCCGGTAGGTAGTGTTGTATTGGTTTTTCAAGATGTACTAGCTTCATCTCAACTAGTTTCATAATTAGTGTACTTATTACAATTGGTTTTGTAAGTGAAGCAAGGTCAAAGATTGTATCAATTTCCATCGTCAGAGTCTTTGGTCTAACCATTCGGTTGCCAAATGCTTTGTGGTATAATACGGTTTTGTCTTCGACAACAAGGGCAACGGCCCCCGGAAATGTTTTTTTCAGAATTCCTTGATTGATCAGATTTGATCTTTGATGTTTGTTCATGTTGCCTCATGTTCTAAAATTATATTGATTTTACCAGAGTTTAAGGGGAGCATCCAGTGAGAATTGTCACGGCTAGTCAAATGAGATCTATTGATGAAAAGACTATCGACGTGGCAGGTATTCCTGGTATTGTTTTAATGGAGAACGCTGGTCGTGCAATTGTCCAATCGATATATAGTAACTTTCCCGAAGCAAGTCGAATTGCCATACTAGTTGGGAAAGGCAACAATGGTGGTGATGGGTTGGTCGTTGCTCGATATTTGGTGATGTCTGGCGTTTCGGTAATCGTTTTTTTGTTTTCCCCTCCGGGTAGTTTTCAAGGTGATGCTCAAACGAATTTGTCTATTGTTCAAAAACTTGGGGTTCCTATGCAAGAGGTTGATTCGGAGACTGATTTAAATCAGATTGAAGAAAGCCTGACTGAGGTGGATTTGGTCGTGGATTCTATCTTTGGAATTGGATTGCGTGGGGGAATTCACTGCTATATTGCTGATGTTATCAGGCTAGTTAATGAAATGAGTATGCCTATTCTTGCTGTGGATGTTCCTTCTGGTTTGAATGCAGATGGTGGTCGAGTAGAAGGTGCATGTATTTGTGCTGATATAACTCTTACCATTGGATTTCCAAAACTTGGGTTACTTACCTATCCTGGTGTAGCAAGCACTGGAGGGTTGGAAATTGTTCCCACGTATGAAGTTGGGTTTCCTGAGAGCATTATTGCAACTCATGATATTGGCCTTAACTGGATGCAGCGCGAAGATGCTGTAAGACTGTTACCTGATCGTATACCGGATTCTTACAAGACTAATTATGGTCGTGTATTTGTGGTGGCTGGCTCAATTGGGATGACTGGTGCAGCTGCATTGGCAAGTGAGTCCGTTTTGCGTGTGGGGGCAGGATTAGTAACACTTGGGATTCCTGCTAGTCTTAATCAGGTTCTTGAAGTGAAATTGACTGAGGTTATGACTTTGCCTTTGCCCGAAACTAACCAAGGGTCAATAGCTTTAGCTGCTGAATCAGAAATTAAGGAATACATTGATCGAACTAACTCTGTCTTAGCGATTGGCCCTGGGCTTTCTCAGCATGTTGACACAGTTGAGCTTGTTCATCGTCTTGTCAGCCAACATGATGTGCCTATGGTTGTTGATGCAGATGCTTTGAACGCGATTGCGCAGAATTTGGAGATTCTCAAGCTGCTCGATTCGAGATCAGTTTTAACACCCCATCCTGGTGAAATGTCACGATTGTTGGGTATACCAGTTTCGGAGATTGAGGCTGATAGGGTAAATATCTCCCAACAGTTCGCCCGAGATCATCGATTGGTTCTTGTACTTAAGGGTGTTCCATCTATTATTGCTGGATATGATGGACAGGTGTGGATCAATTCTACGGGGAATGCTGGAATGGCAACTGCTGGGATAGGTGATGTGTTGACTGGTGTGATTGCGGGTTTAATTGCCCAAGGCATAGACAGTTTTGAGGCTGCGGTACTTGGAGTTTATGTTCATGGCTTTGCGGGTGATTTAGTGTCTGAATCGGTTGGTCAACATGGTATGGTTGCGGGTGACCTGTTGGAGTATCTTCCGATTGCTATGGAGCAGTTAAGGGAATAGTATGGAAAAGTTTTGGTATTTTAAGCATATCAATCTTTACCAACAGTTGAACGAGGTTGAAATTGCTTCCTTAAATCGCGTTTCTCGGAATTGGTACATCAATCGTTATGAGGAAGTTCAAAGTGGTTTGGATACTGTGTATATTGTTAAATCGGGAAAAGTAAAACTATGTAAGCCTCCAGAAGAAAATGAAACTGACTGGGTTGAAAAGATGACCGTAGCAACTGTCGAAGAAGGAGAGATTTTTGGCGAAGTTCAAATAGATAGTGAGGCTGAAAGTCAGCTGACAGTTGAATCGCTAGATGAGACCTGTTTACAGATACTATCACGGTATGAGTTTGAATTATTAATGAGAAAGAACCCAAATCGATGTTTACAGATCAGGAAATGGATTAATTGGTTCATGATCGAGAACTCGATGGAAAATGTCATCGGTCGTTCAGCCTCGTCACGGTTAGCAAAAGTATTATCTTGTTTAGGGGCGAAGTATGGCTTGCGTAGGCCCAAAAGTACTGAAATACGAGTTTGGCTATCTAGTGAAAATTTGGCGCGACTGATTGGTATCGATAAGCACTTGTGTTATGATTTGCTTGAAGAGTTCAAATGGCGTGAAATTATTGATAGCCGTTGGGGATGGATTAATTTGCTAGATCAGTGGCAATTGAAGAAGATTACCTCAGCTCGGTTAGAAGAGATCGTGCTAACCAAGAAAAAGGAAGAGGAGCTTAGAGATGAAGCAGAGCAATTTGAATCTGCTTTGCTCCACGATACTGCTCAGACGAGCACGAGTGATAATCGGTCTTAGTATTACTTAGGCTACGGGTTGTCTATTACGCATTGAAAATGCTGGCTTTACCAAATTTTAGTGTGTTTTGCGACTATTTGAGTAGCTTTCTCGAGATTTTATCAGGAGACTCGATACTGGCGCTTTAGCTCATGTCCAAATGTGAAAAGACCTTTCATCGTCGGAGGGATTAGCTACGCAAGTGCTTGATCAAGGTCGTAGATGATGTCAGAGATAGCTTCCAAACCAACTGACATGCGAATTCGGTTGTGTCCTCCTTGTCCAATGACAAGCGATTGGGTATCTCCTAGGCTTACCCATGGTTTACATAGCGTTACTTTTTTTAGAAATTGCTGGTGTCTTTCATGGTCAATAGTTTCAAAATTGATCATTCCTCCGAAACCGTTTACCATAGTTTTGGCGATTTCGTGTCCTTGACTTGATGGTAATCCTGGGTATGTTACTTGTTTGATTTTTGAATGTGATTCCAAGAATTCAGCTACGGATTGTGCGTTTGAACAATGTAACTCCATGCGAATGGGCAATGTTTCGATTCCTCGAAGTAGTAGAAAGGCGTTCTGTGGGCTTAGGATTCCGCCATAAGCGTTGCGTATATGGTCCATCTGGTGCCCTGTTCTTTCCGTTTTACTAATAATAATTCCTCCTAGGGTGTCGCCATGGCCACATAGGTATTTTGTCGCGCTGTGCAACACGATATCCGCACCCATGTCGAGGGGGCGTAAGAGATATGGAGTTAGGAAAGTATTATCAACCACAACAATTGATCCTGAAGCTTTACCAATGTCAATAGCTGACTTTACGTCAATGACATCAAGTGTAGGGTTGGCAAAGGGTTCGAAGTAAATGACGTCAGTCTTTTTTTTGACTGCTTTTTTTAGTTGGTTGAGATCTGTCATATCTACGTAGACGACTTCCACACCAAATTTAGCAAGGTAAGTATTTAAAATTTCTTTGGTCCACATATAGATAGTATGGTGACAAACGATGCGGCTACCTGATTCTAACAAATTAGTAAGTACTTGGCTGATGGCTGATGTCCCGCTGGCTGTTGCGGTTCCCCAAGACCCTTGGGCAAGGGTCTTGACACGAGTTTCAAAAGCATCTATGGTAGGATTTCCTGATCTGAGGTATTGTCCATCGACGGTTGCGGCTTGGTAAATTGGTATTGCCGACATGTTTTCGAATTCTCCCGCGTGTATTGCGTCCGTAGAAAATTCGTGGTTAAAACGTGAATCATAATTGGTTTTCGTGGATTGGCTTTGTTCTTTCATCGTTGTTTCCTTTATGCTACAATCTTCGTGGGATAGGATTAGCTAAGAAATCGAGAATTTAAATGCTTCTGAAGAAAATTTTCCTGATTGCAATTGGTGGTAGTCTTGGTGCAAATGCGCGATATTGGCTTGGCATTTTGGTTGAGCATTA
Source organism: Candidatus Poribacteria bacterium (assembly GCA_002709695.1). Lineage (GTDB taxonomy): Bacteria > Poribacteria > WGA-4E > WGA-4E > UBA9662 > UBA9662. The sequence continues at coordinate 95,560 of PAQF01000025.1, read as the reverse complement.
TCTTGGTGGTGAATTTCCCTATGCGACTTTTATTGTTAATATCACCGGTTCCTTTTTACTTGGTATGTTTTTGACTTTAGTTAGCACACGATATTTGAGTCTTAATCAAGGTTATCAATGGGCAATATCAGTTGGTTTTTTGGGGTCTTACACCACATTTTCTGCGTTTAAGTATGAAACTATGATGTTAGCTGAGACTGGGAATCACTTAGGAGCGTTGATGAATACTGGGTTAAGTATATTCGTTGGACTAATTGCCGTTTGGCTGGGAGTGCGAATTTGCTCTATTCTCTGATTTTTGGGTCAACTAGAATTAGGTCTGCGTAGATGTCAATATCATACGAATTCCCATTACGACCATCACTCCAAGCAATCAGCAATGTATTGTCAATCATTATGGCGTCTGGAGTCATCTGTCCGCCTTCAGCAAGACAAATAGGTCTTCCATTCAGTGGCCATAGTGATCTGCCGTTTTTATCTATTCGTTGAGCGTAAATTGCAGACGTTGCTTTGTTACCATAATCACCTCGATAATCGAGCCAGTATATAATTGTGCCATTTGATCTGTCTCGAATTAACTTAGGTTGTCGCTGTTCGCCTTCCGCTGTACAAATCGGTAGACCGTTTTTTTCCCACATTGGTTCTCCATCGCTGTTGATCCACTGTGCGTAAATATCAGAAAAAATGTCTCGATCGTCCCACCAAGTTACGACTATACCATCAATTCCGTGATTAACGTGTGCTATAAATGGTTGCTGTTGATTTTTTGTTTGATTGCAAATAGCGATGCCAGCAGGGTTCCATAGTCTTTGGCCATTAGCGTTTAGTCGTTGGGCATATAGGTCAGCTGTTGTGAAAATAGCTGGATCATTGCGGTAATCTGACCACACTATAAAGGCTCCACTAGATCCATCAGAAATTACCAATGGCCCGCCTTGGTTCCCATTTGCTTCGCAAACAGTTACACCTTGCTCGGACCATAGTTGTTTTCCATCCGAACTAATTCGCTGTGAGAAAACTGTCCATTCTGGTGTGCTGATATCCCACCAGGCAAAAATTGCACCACCTGTTTGATCAGTTGTTAGGGAAGGGTCATATTGATCCCCTTCACCATCATAGACTGCAACACCATCCTTGCTCCAAATCGTTTCGCCTTTTCCATTAAGTCGTTGAGCAAAAAGATCCTGTCTATTATTTCGCCAATCTTCCCATACTACAATCACTCCATCTTCTCCATCTGCTATGGCTTTAGGATCGTCTTGACTTGCCAAATTCTGGCAGATAGGAATTCCATTCTTTTGCCATAATGCTGCACCATTCATGTCGATTCGTTGAGCGTATAGATCTGGATTTCCATTGCGTGAATCTCGCCAAACAATAATTGCACCATCATTGTTTGAGGTGGGTATGATAATTGGCCATCCTTGTGAACTTGGCAGTTGACAGATAGGAATTCCATTCTCTTTCCATAAAATTTTGCCTTTTGCATCAATTTTCTGGATAAAAACATCGCGATTTCCGTTTCGTGCATCCATCCAAGTGATGATGGCGCCTTGATAGCCGTCACTGACTATATCAGGAAACAGTTGTTCATTTGGCGCGGTACAGAAAGGTAGGTTAGAGTGTTGAGTGGCACCCCGTTCTCCGGGTAGGATAAACATAGTAGCTAGCCATAGTAGTGTGCGGATGGTTTTTCTATTCATGTTTTGTCTTATTGTTCAGTTGGTTGATGATAGTGTCAACGTCATAGACGCATCCTCCCCATGTTCCTCCACTTACGCTTTGTAGCGCTGCCCAGAGCCTTGTATCATCGGGTAGCATAGCATCTGTTTGCAGATCAGGTCGTAGAGATCTTTCCTGCAAGAATTTTGTCCCATTTATAGCCCCAAATATTTTATTATTATGACCAACAAGATTAATACTGCCTTCAAGTTGGTTGCAATCGACGATAATTTCGATTATGTCCCCGTCTATTACCTTTCCAATTGGCCCTCCTGCTAAGGCCTCTGGACCGATGTGACCGATGCAAGCCCCAGTGGACACACCTGAGAATCGTGCATCAGTAATTAGGGCGATGTTTTGGCCATAGGGAAGATGTTTCAACGCAGATGTAATCTGGTAAACTTCTTCCATTCCTGTTCCCATTGGTCCGCGACATACTAGTACCATAACTTCGCCTGGTTTGATTTTCCGTTCTTTAATCGCGATAATAGCCGCTTTTTCGGTAACAAAAACGCGTGCAGTACCAGTCATTCGATAGGTGCCGTCTTCATCAACTACGCTTGGATCAATAGCTGTACTCTTAATGATGGATCCTTCGGGGGCGAGGTTGCCGCGTGGGAAAGTAATGGTGCTAGTGAGCCCACGTTGTTTAGCAATATTAGGGCTCATGATTACGTCGTTTGGATCAATTCCGTCTTTCTCAAACAAAAAATCCCTCAGTCGCTGTCGGCGTTCCGACGTGAGCCACCAATTCAAGTTGTGTCCGAGCGTTTCCCCAGTTGCCGTCATTACTTCTTCATCAAGGACGTTTAATTCGCGTAAACGTAGCATTACTTCTGGAACGCCACCAGCTAGGAACGCCTGAATAGTAGGGTGACCAATTGGTCCGTTTGGTAAGACATCAGCAATACGTGGCACTTTTTGGTTAATTTCAATCCAATCTTCAATGCTAGGCCGATCAAGTTTAGCCGCGTGAGCAATAGCTGGGATATGAAGTAACAAATTAGTTGAACCCCCAAAGGCGGCATGTATGATCATAGCATTTCGAATGGCCGCCTCTGTTATAATGGTACCTATTTTTTTTCGTTGTTTTTCCAGATGAATCAGGGCTCGTGCGGATCGTGTTGCCATGTCGGTCCAGATGTGTTGTCCTGACGGTGCTAATGCAGCATGTGTTAAGGTTATTCCCATGCCTTCTGCTACTATTTGTGCTGTTGCGGCTGTTCCTAAAAATTGGCAGCCTCCTCCTGGGCTTGCACAAGCTCTGCATCCTAGGTCGGCTGCGTCTTGTAACGAGATTTCTCCGTGGGCAAAGCGCGCTCCAATCGTTTGGATTTTACCTGCATCTTCACCTTCACTGGGTGGTAATGTTACCCCGCCAGGAATGATTAATCCTGGAAGTTCGGGTACTCCAGCAATAGCAATTAACATTGCTGGTAAGCCTTTATCACAAGTAGCTATGCCAATAACGCCTCTGCAGGTTGGTAATGATCTAATCTGACGTCGTAAGACAATGGCAGCATCGTTTCTAAAAGCTAGACTGTCCATCATGCCGGCTGTGCCTTGTGTGCGTCCGTCACAAGGGTCTGAGCAGTAGGATGAAAATGGTATTGCGCCAAGTCTTTTGAGTTCAATAGCTGCAGCTTTGACCAGTGATCCTATTTCCCAGTGTCCTGTATGAAACCCTAGTGCGATAGGGCTTCCATCTTCTGCACGTAGCCCTCCTTGTGTACTCACAATTAAAAACTGTTTGTGGTTTAATTCCTCAGGATTCCATCCCATTCCAGCGTTTTGGCTCATCGCAAAGATGTCACCACTGGGAGCATTTAGTAGCATTTCTTCGGTCAATGGTAATGAGCCTTTAGGGCCTTCAGCGCTTGTTTCTAGTTCAAAGATTTCTGGGTCATGACTATCGATAATTTTATCGGAATTTATTTGGGATTTATGCATTATCCTGTACCTAAATTGAGTTCGAATTCAATAGAATGGAGTAAGAATACCTGCTTTTTATAGTACTGTTATTCGTTTAGCTGGAAATAGGGATATTATACCATCCTTATACTAGATTGACGATGAATTGCCAAGATGCAATCGCTTATTTTTTATCGTCATAGAAGAATTAGAACAAGTGTGTTAGATTTGAGTAAGTAATGAACATTATTGCTCATTGTTGTCCTTCAAGTTCTGGTAACCTTTACATATTGTCATGATAAATCTGTGTTTTGTTATCGACTTGGTAGGCTTTTCTAGAATTTAGCTAGGTGCAATCAATTTGCAGCGTTTTAGACTAGTATTCCATTGCCTTTTGTAAAGAATTCACACTGCGATTTTTTTGTTTTTAATATTGACTGTTGGCTAACGTCATTAGATCCTTTTTTCCCTTATTTTTTGTCTTGGATCACTAAATAGTGTAAGAGTTCTGTAATTATGTTTGGTAATTTTTTTCAGAATTTTCACACTATGTAATAAAATAATCTCTCATTCCTTTGAGCAGATGACCGGTTCTTTCAGATTAGTGGGATCAATTCTTTGCGGGATGATAAATTTTGCGTCTAAGATCTAGAGTTCGACTTGCTGTTTTGACGATAATGTGTGTTCTTTCGCCAGATGATGGTAGTTGCTAAGACTTGCTTGAACTTTTTTCGGTTATGTAATTTTATATTTGGTAAATTTTCGGGTTGGTAAAGTTAGTCTGATTAATGTGGTAAGTGGGAAAGAATAGGTAGTCCAAAAAGTGAGGTTTATTAAGTTTACGAAGGACTGGGTTAGATTTAAGGAGTATTGGTTTAATGGCTAAATATGTAGTTAGTAACATGTGAAATAACTACATATTCTATGTTGGGAGGTAGTGTGCTCGCTATTTTAGAAAAAGAGGTGAACTAACGTCACCATGTTTTGCCAAGTTTTTGAATATTGAGTTGATATACTCCAGCTTGTTTGTCTCTTCTTTGACGTGATTCGAGGGAGTCCCAATACGTTTCGTTTCGAAAGTTGATACCCAATGGTTGCAGCGATTGGGGATAGTAGGGCCCCGTAGGCAACGCCATTTACTATTTTCTGTTCTTTGTTTTGGTGGTTTTGGCTCGCAAACAGTGCCCCGATGAACGGTGGAATTATTGCGCCTGCGATAGTGTTGACATGAGATCCTCCTCCATACCCCCAAAACTCACCGGTCCAGTGAATCTGAGAGGCTCCCCCCCAAATTAGTCCTGTGCTAGTACAAATTGGGATTGCCATTTCGTCATTGCGTATTCCTACTAGCTTTGTACCTAGGTAAGCTAATGTTCCCACAACAGCCCCATTAAAATAACCGCTAAAAGCTTGGAGTGTCATCTCCGGCCAGCCTTCGATTCTTTTTCTCCTATTTTCCTCCATTGGTAATGCCCAACGAGCAACTTCTAGATTTACTTTTGCTCGAACGTGTTTAGGGTTGATAGATATCGCTTTTTCAAATGATTCAACTGCGTCCTGCATTTGTACTAACTCGTAATATGCTTCGCCCATAAAATTGTACGCGTCAGCATGGTTGGGGCTCAATTGAACCGTGATTTTGAAAGCTTGGATCGCGCTTTCAAAATCACGGTTTTTTAGTGAATTTTGCCCTTGTTGGTAGAGGCTATTTGCTTTTTCTTTGTCTGTTTTGTTTTTAGGTATGGCCGTTAGCGGTACAAGGAAAACAAAACAGCATAGGAAACATATGGGGTTTACGTTTACATACAATGTTGTATGGTCCATTTCTACTACCATTCTTAATGGTTCTCATAGAGAACATGCCGTGGTTGGGAGAGGATTATACTATAATGGTTGCTAAGGGTAGGAAGGATGCGTTGTTGTGCGCCATTCAATAGAAAAGGAGGTTATTTAATAATAAATTTTTTCAACTATGTAGTGTTGTGGGTTTACGGCTTTACCATTGACGTAAACACCATAGTGAAGGTGGGTTCCTGTACTTGAACCACTACTTCCGACGTAACCAATGACTTCACCCCGTGCAACTTTTTTACCTCTTCGAATTCCGTTGGCGAATTTATGCAAATGCCCATAGATGGTTTCCATCTGTGTGACTGGATGTTGAATTCGAATTGTATTTCCGAGACCTGATCGACTTCTTTGTACCTTGGTGACAACACCGTGTGCTGCAGAAATAACTGGAGTACCAAGGCGTGTCGCAACATCCAACCCGCTGTGAAAGTGTCGGCTTTTTGTGATTGGGTGGATACGGTAACCGAAGCCAGAGGAATACCAGTAAGATTTTTTAGCTGAATTCGACAAACGAAGCGGTAAAACAAATGGCATTTGTTCCAATTCTCTGAGGCTACCGAGTACAGCATCGTATACTTTTCTGACCTCTCCTTTTAATTTGGGTATAACCTCGGGGTTTTCTGAGATAGGTAGAGGAGGCTTAGAATCCAGAGCTACGTTTCGAGAATTTGGGGCTAACGTATTGGGAGTAGGGTTAAATGGGTTTTGATTAGTTTGTTCATTTTCAATAATGCTACTACCTCCTTGGCTTAGAACTCCTGTATTTTCAAGACCTAATACATGTTTAACTGTTTTTACCATGCCACGAACTTCATCCCATTTTGTCTCATGAAATTTGATCTGCATTTCCTGATCGAGGATTTTGTTGTTCAGTTTTTCGATCGTTAATATCTGGTTTTTCTTTTCTTGGTTAGATGATATGAGTTTTGATGCTGCACTGATTGTTAGGTAGATAGATGTGCCTAGCATAAATAAAATCAGGAGTCCGATAGAGCAGAAGGTTATCAGCATTGTTCGGCTAACTGAATGCTGGCGCACAGGTCCACCGGAAGACGACATCACCACAACTGTGTAGGAATCTTTCAAAATACCCGCTCCAAGATGTGTGGATCTTAGCGAAATTTTCAACAACAGAATAGGAAAAAGCTTACAGATACTCGGCTGGGTCGAAGTATAGCATAAACGCCATTACGTTGCAAAGGTTTTGTGATCAAGTTACAGAGGGCTTCTTTTAAGAATATCATGATCAAAGATTAAATTGATTGGAATGACCTCAGTGATTGTTTCCTATGCTCAGAAGACAATCAAAATATATTAAGTTCTTAGTATCATAGATTGAATGTAATAAGCAGTAATCAGTGTTTTTAAATTGTATGTAGTGTCGTCTTTCGTTGTGATTTTTTTGGAGATAGTCCTTGGTTGTATTCGATTTTCGTTTCGCCTTGATTTTAAAGTTGGGTGTTTGCTAAACTGATGGTATGATTCGTAATGAATGTGTGTGAGTCAATGGTATGGTGAATGTCGGTGCAACATCATCAGTATTCATCATAGCCATTGATGATTTTAAAGACTTAGGGAACTAAAATTGAGCATGGCTAAATACAAAGTTGGAATTGTGGGGTGTGGGGGTATTGCACACTTTCACGGTAATAATTACAATCGATTTGATGAATTTGAAATTGTCTCAGTGGCGGATATTAATCAGGAGTCGGTAGATGAATATGCAAAAGAGTTCTCTGTTCCTAGTAAATATACAAACTATCTGAAGATGTTTGAGAAGGAAGATCTAGATGTTGTTAGCGTGTGTACTTGGCAGGGAACACATGCGGAAATTACTATTGCAGCCGCGAACAGTGGAGTGAAAGGGATTCTGTGTGAAAAACCGATGGCTGTCAGCTTAGGCGAAGCTGAATCAATGGTTGGCGTTTGTGATCAAAATGGAGTTAAATTAGTGGTTGGGCACCAACGCAGATTTGAAGCTATATATACCGAGGCGCAGAAGCTCATTGTAGAGGGTGTTATTGGTCAGCCTATTACTGTTACCCGTCGTGTTGGGAGTGGCTTGCTTAATTGGGGGACACATGTGATAGATTTGACACGACAAATTCTTGGTGACCCAGAAACTAAGTGGGTGATTGGACAGGTTGAGCGCAAAACTGACCGGTATGAGCGTCGTTGTGCAATTGAGGATCTGTGCGCAGGTATCATTTGCTTTGAGAATGATACCCGTTTGATACTGGAAATTGATATGCCACCACCACATATAAACAATATTTTTGTGCATGGTAGCGATGGAATTCTTACTTCAGAAGATGGAAAACTTAAGGTTCTTAGCGGGAAGGAGGGATGGCAGACAATCGAACCCGTTTCTGATGGTGAAGATCAATGGTCAGAGTTCCTTGCTTGGCTTGATGGACGAGTTAATACGCATCGTTGTAGTGGAAAACAGGCGTGCTATACTATCGAAATCATGATGGCAATATATGAGTCGGTTCGAACTAAAGGTCTTGTTGAAATGCCCCTGAAAACCAAAGAGTCTCCACTTATTATGATGATTTCGGATGGAACATTACCGGTTGAAAGATCTGGTCAATATGATATTCGAGTACCTTTTTGAAGTGAAAACTAATCCAAGTTGGCGGTTGTTAAAAAGTGAGAAAAAGAATAATAGAATCTGATACGAATAAATCTGTATCTTCAATCGAAATTATACGAATCTGTCTCGGTTCCTACCTATTGAGGGTTCAAGAAGCGGATGTTGCTTGGGTGTTTAATCCTTGGCCTGATATTAGCAAGTATCTCATCCATCAACAGCTTGATTTTAATGGAGTTGTCTATCCAGATTTGCGTGTGCAAAATGGAGTCAGTTGCAACCTGATAGAGTTTCCTCTTCTCCATGCTATGTTTGTACAGGGGATGATTTTCCGTGGTGAAAAACCAACCTTGGTTGGCACTGAAAAACAAATTTGTCTTGGCAAGGAAAGCTTTAAACGTGGTCTGTATGGTTTCTATGATGTTGCTGAGATGGAAAATTGCGATTTGTCTCAAGCTGAGATGGAAAATTTGATGCGAGAAATTAAAAGTCTGGCTGTTGGTGGTATTAAAGAAATGGATGAGTTGATGGATTTTGTATCTCTTGTTCCTTTGGAAGAAGCCCCGACGTCTGAAACCGCAACAAATTATAATGGGGTGCGAATTTGGAAAGAATCTGTTAATGTCTATGGTATTGCGTATGGAGGTGAATCTGTTAAGATTGATTGTAATTTGGGCGTAGGGGAAAGTTATATTCCTCCACTTGATATTGATACTAAGAATATACCATTTGCATCTTTTCAGATTATTGATACTGGTGAAGAGGATGGGTTTTCGCCAAAAAGTTGTTTGCATACTATTATCCAGTGGCGTGATAAAGTAATTTGCATAGACCTGCCGATGAATTCTTCGTACCTATTAGATAAAGTAAGTCTGTCGAAAAATGAGATAGATGCGGTCATATTTACTCATAATCACGATGATCATATAGGTGACATATCCATTTTGCTCCAAATGGATAAAAAAGTTACCGTTCTCTGTCCTAGGATTATCTGGAAGTCGATTCTATTGAAAGCATCAAATATGCTTGATATGGACATTGAGGATCTAAGTGCGTATTTCGATTATCGCCCCCTACAATATGGTGAAGAATATGATTATGTGGGGCTACGCATTTTGGCACATCCATCCCTTCATCCGGTGCCCTGTGCTATCTATCGCATTCGTGGTATTGTGGATCAAGAATGGAAAGTTTATAGTCACATGAGTGATATTCTTAACTTTACAAGGTGTGAGAAATTGCTTGAGAACGGTGCCATAACGCAGGAGCGTTATGAGGCATATCGTGACTTTGTTCTTGATTCAGCACAAGTGAAGAAAATTGATGTTGGTGCTAGGACCGGGACGGAAGACTTTGCTGTCCACGGGTCTTGGAGAGATTTTTTGGATGACACTTCAGAGCATATTGTGCTTGCTCACATCAACCGAGAACATTTGGAGGAAGAAGCTACAGTTCTCGTTGGCCAGGTCGCTTTTGCCGGGTCAGCTAGAAATCTAAGTGGCAGTCGTGCGAGCAACCAGTACGCGATTCATGATATATATCGTCAGCGGTCAATCAGATTTCTTCGTGATTATGTTTCTAATTTGCTTGAGGATAGTTTTTTTGTTGATTCAATTCGAGAAGAGCAATTGCAGGCGTATATCGGCATTTTGGCCGATAATGAGATCCGACTGATTCAGCCCCAGACTCCATTTCTGAAAAAGGGTGAAAAGTCTGATTTCGTTTGTATGTTAGTTAGTGGGTCGGCTAGTGTTTGGTCGGGGGAGAACGATGGTTTAAGTCAAATAACTATCGTAGGAGCAGGTGATCTTATCGGCGATATTGGTGCGCTTGAGTTTCAATCTAGGAATGCTAACGTGAGGTCCGAAAACTATGTTCATGTGCTTCAAATCCCTGCCGCTCTGTTCCGTGAGGTTGCTATTCTCTTTGGGATCTATGAACCAAATGGAAGTGGAATATTGCAGCGGATATGGAAGAATCGGTCGGTTATCCAGGCTTCAGCAATTTTTGGTCAAAATGTTCCGTTTCGCTTGCAGAATAAAGTCGCTCAGTATGCGACTGAAGTTGTTTTAGATGCGGGAGCATTTATTTCCCCGGATGATAATGGTATGGAGTCGGTCTATCTTGGGAAATCTTCAGAGCATTTCTCTCTCAGGTTTAAAGGTCAAGAAGTGTCTGATGTTATCGAACCAGTCTTTGGTGAGAACAACTTACTTCCTCATAAAGGTATTGAATACCAAGTTGTGGCAACCCAAAAAACAACCATTCTTAAAATTGAATTGGGTTCCGACTCAGATTGGATAATGGATGTGCCTTTGTTCAGGTTGCGTCTTACAGAGTTAGCTGCTCGGCGGGAGATTGAGTTGGAACGTACCACACAACCGAGCAAAATTGGTTAAGCGTTTTTTTTAGTATTTACTCTGGTTTGCCCTTCTACAGATAGTGCACGTGCACCAACGCCGAGTATAGCAAGAAAACCTTCAGAATCAATGTGATTGAAATCTCCAATTGCTTCCATTGAAGCTGTTTCTTCTGAATAAAGGGAATGTGGGCTCTCTGTAGCTGAGTAGAATGTAATGTTTCCTTTATATAGCGAGACAGTGATTTGTCCAGATGCTAGCTTCGTGAATGGTTTGATTGATTCCAGGAGTGATTGGGTGACTGGGGCGAACCAATAGCCCTCATAAACTTGTTCTGCGATTTGCGTTGATGCCTGATCAAAGACACGTCTTGCTCTCCGATCAAGTATTAATTGCAACAGATATTCGTAACATTTTCCAATTAATTCCATTCCAGGTGATTCGTAGACACCTCGGCTTTTTATGCCGACAAAGCGGTTCTCCACGACATGAGTTCCAATTCCTACTGCGTTGCGCCCTCCAATACGATTCGCCTGCTCTATAGCAGTCAGCGGCGTAACTTTGTTACTATTGATTTCCGTAGGAATTCCTTCTTTAAAAGCAATAGTAAAATGTTCAACCTGATCAGGGGCATTCTTTGGATGACATCCCATACCAGGGGTAATAAAATCCGCAGGAGTTTTAAGTGATTCTAATCGGCCTGCTTCGTGTGTCAACCCAAGTAAATTAGCGTCAGTTGAGTAAGGCTGTTCGTGTGTAGCGGTTATTGGCAGGTTGTTCTGTTGGCAAAAGCTAATCATTTCTTTGCGGCCGCCAAATTGGTCTAGGAATTTTTGATCGCGCCACGGTGCGTATATCTGGATATTTGGGTCTAGCATATTCGAAGCTAATTGGAAACGTACTTGATCGTTACCTCGTCCAGTTGATCCATGGGACAGAATATTAATTTGACGTTTTCGCAATTCAGGCAGAATTGCTTGAACGGTTATGTGTCTAGCTATTCCGGTTGTGTTCCAGTATCCTCCTTCATATTTCGATTGTGTTTGGATTAGCTTGATTCCTGCTTTGGCAAGTTCGTCTTTAGCATCGACAATAATTGCTTCCTCTGCACCTGATGCAAGCATTCGGTCGCGAACATCGTTGATGTCCTTTTCATCGGGTTGGGCTAGGTCGGCGCTGAAGCAAACAACATTAACGCCATTATTGACCAACCATTGTGTCATTGTGCAACTGTCAAGGCCGCCTGAAACGGCAGCGCCAATTGTTTTTCCTTTCAGCTGATCAACGTTCAAGATGGTTATTCCTTTCAGCAGATTGAAGATCTAGATTTTTTGATGATTCTAAGCTTTAGGTGTGATTTCCTGTTGGCAGAAAATAACTATTTCCAGAATGGAAGGTGACGGTAGCCGATTTTATCGTTAATACTTAGACTTGTCAATAGGAAACAATTCCAAAGGTTCTTTAATCCTTGCAGGTACAATTGGCGTGTGTTAGAATTTCGAATTATACTTTAAATGATCATGAATTGTTTCCTCAGGAATAATTAGTGGAAGGGAGTGTCTTGGTACTAAACGCTAGCTATGAGCCGATAAACATCTGTAACTTGAAGCGGGCGATGAAGATGATAGTTAAGGGTGTGGCCCGTGCTGAAGAAACGTCAGATAGGCAGATTCGATCGGTTGCTACAGCGATTCAGGTTCCTCTTGTTATTCGTCTCGTTCGATATGTCAGAATTCCCCACATCATGGTGAAATTCTCACGGCGTAATGTTTTTATGCGTGATCAATATGCTTGTCAGTATACAGGTGAGGTTTATCCAAAGCACTTACTGACTATTGACCATGTTGTCCCTCGGTCTCGAGGTGGTATGACAACGTGGGATAATATTGTAACAGCATGCAGGAAGTGCAATATCAAAAAGGGTAACAGGACGCCTAGCGAAGCGAATATGATGCTCATTCGTAAACCGAAGTCGCCAACAATTATCTCCTATATGCACATGAGCTACCAATTTCGCCATGATCCGTCTTGGAAAAAATACCTCTACCTTAACTAGATCAGTTCCAGCCTTTGTTCTCTTGGTTCTTGGAATCAATATTTTATCCTTCTTTCTACTATCTTGTAGTTATACACCTCCAAAGAATTATTACATTGAATTTGCGTTGATGGAGGAATGGGGTGAACATAATCGTCAGCAAAGTAATCGCCAGTTAGGGGATGTTGTTGTTCATCCAGAGAAGTTGGAACCGCTTGCTATTGCTTTTGAGGTGGGTCATGCTCCTCAGGGGTTTATTGGGTTAATACCTGTTTTAGAAGAGTCTCAGGTTGTTTCCGAGATTGACCCTCCAGCAAAAAGAACAAAAGTTGCCATCTCAATTCAAGAGACAGCCTTGGAGACAGTTCTTCGCCAAGAGAAGATCAATATGGTGCACTATCGAGCAAAAAACGGTCGTCTTAAAGGGGAATTAAACGTGGTCCAGATTAATTTTGTGCCAAGATCTTTTTCAGACCGCGCGATCTATGAAGAGTTTTTAATGATTACTGCTGTAGTTCATGGTGTTCAACTGGAAAAGGATACAGTTGATGTTGTCAAGTGTGTGGTCGAAGATGATACTGGATCACCGGTCATGAGTTTGGAGGTTGATGTTTTGGTCTATCTTAAATATAAGGAAGCTCTGATAGGAAAAAGAGAGTGGGAAAACCAATTGCAGATTGTTAAGTATTAAAATGACTCAACATCCAGAAAAGCTCAGGTACAATTGGGAGTTTCAAAACGGTTACCAAAATGGCAAGAAATATTGGAACCGTTTTTTTGTGATCTATGTTTCAACAAATAGATTCAATTCAGTTCGACTTGGTATCACTGTGAGTAAAAGGGCTGGTGGGAGTGTCCAACGGAATCGAATCAAGCGTTTGGTTCGTGAATCATTTCGATTTATCAAGTGCAAACTGAGGAAAGGGTATGATATTATTGTTATTGGCCGTAAGCCGGCGTTTCAGCTTAAGTGTCAGCAGGCACAGGCAGAACTTAGGTATCTTTTTCGCAGGGCAAGGCTTTTTATAAAATGAAGTTTATACCAATACTATTTATTAAATTATATCAATCCTTGATTTCGCCTCTCTTCCCACCGATTTGTCGGTTTTGTCCCACATGTTCAGAGTATTCAATTCAAGCTTTTGCTAAATACGGGATTTTTAAAGGTGGGTGGATTTCATTGAAACGATTATGTAGATGTCATCCGTATCATCGAGGTGGTTACGATCCTTTGGTATGATCTTCGCTGCATCCCTTTTTCCCTCATAAGCTGAATCCACCGTATTTTAAGGACCTAGTGAATTAAATGGAAAAGAATCACATTTTATTTTTTGTTTTATCGGCTTTGATTTTTATTGTGTATTATTTTTTTGTTGCGCCTAAGATTCTTCCCAATCAGCAAGAAAGGCGGAATCAAGCAGAGAAAAAGTCTCTCGTTGAAAAATCGTCGTCAATACCTGGCATGGCAGGTGAAGAATCTGAGTCATCTGGTGATGTTCTAGATGGAACAGAAGCTGGAAAAGTGTCACCAACCCGCATTGTAAAGAGTTTAGATTTGGCAATTAGCGAGAGTTCCACGATTGCTGTACAGACAAAGAAGTATGAAATCATTTTAGCTGCAAATTTAGCAGTTCCATTAGAATGGTCACTCAAAGATTATGCTGATCGTTCAAAAAAAGGCTTGCAAAAACCATTGAACCTGATACCTCAGACTACCGCTACATGTCTTGCAATCCAACCTCTTGATAACAATGTAAAGTTAGACTGGATTGAGTCAGGCTGGATTTTTGAAGGTGATCTCTCCGAGTTAAATATAACTTCTCCAAATCCAAAACAGCGGAGTTTGGTTTTTCACAAGGATGTTGGTGATAATTTGAGAGTTTTCAAAAAATTCACTTTTCATTATGATAGTTATTTTGTGGATTTAGATATCAGTTTTGAAAACCTTTCAAACAATATGTCGATAACTTCACTAGGTGAGACTGGTTATGAGCTTAAATGGGGGCCTGGTATCAACGCTGATTTATTGCCCCATGAGGCAAAATCTGGTGCAACTAGTCGGTATGGAAAGAAAGGTGTTTTTACTTATACAGGTAAAGGTAATTTGAAAGACGAACTTGAGGAGTCTGAAGAATCAGCGGATATTAAGTGGGCAGGTATTACGAACAAGTACTTTGCAGCACTGATGCTGCCTGACCCAGAGCTTAAAGCGGAATTCAAGCGGGATGTTAGTGGGGAAAAAACTTCAACTTCTGTTATTGTGCCGAATGACTCTGCAATATTAAGGATTCGAAGTCTAAATCTTAAACCGAGAGAGAAAAAGACAAACCTCTTTCGTATATACGTTGGTCCCAAAATAGAACAAAATTTGAAACAGGTTGGATACCGAAGTGCAGGTTTAGAAGAATCGTATCCTTCACCCTTGCTTGAGAAAATTGTTGATTTTGGCTGGTTTTGGTTTCTTGCGCATCCAATGTTGTGGATTTTGAATGGTTGCTACAAAATTTGTGGTAACTATGGTGTTGGTATCATCCTGTTGACTGTCATTATAAAGATAATTTTGTTTCCACTCACTCGGAAAAGTTATCAATCCATGAAAGATATGCAAAGACTACAGCCAGAAATTGCTGAGCTCCGTGAAAAATATCGGGATGATCCGCAAAAGCTTAATCAGGCAACAATGTTGCTTTATAAGAGACATAAAGTGAATCCTTTCGGCGGTTGCCTTCCTATGTTACCGCAAATGCCGATTTTTTTCGCTATTTTTTCTTTGCTGGGTAGTGCAGTTGAGTTGCGAGGCCAACCATTTTTTTTATGGATAGATGATCTGACTGCACCTGATGAATTTTTTGTTCTTCCTTTTACTATTCCTTTTTTGGGGAATTCGCTTCGTGTCCTTCCTATCATTAATGCTGTGGCGACTTGGTTTTCATCAAAAATGACCGGAACAACACCTGCTGCCGACAATGCACAAGCCAAGATGATGCAGTATTTACCATTTATCTTTGTATTTATGTTTTATAATTGGGCCTCTGGGTTTGTGCTTTACTGGTTGGCTCAGAGTGTCTTTACAGTTGGACAGAACTTGGTTACAAAGAAGATGGTACAGGATGAAATACAAGAGAATGAATCTGAAATTCCCAAAAAGAAACGGGCTAAATCCAACAAGTGATTCTCTCTGATACGATCTCAGCCATCGCAACGCCGAATGGCGAAGGTGGAATTGGTATTATTCGTCTTAGTGGGCCGTTGGCAATTCCAATTTCAACTGTTCTTTTCCATTCGTCCCGCCAAGTTTCTGATCGCAAGTCTTACACTATTAATCATGGGAAAGTCATTGATCCAGAATCGCGTGAGGTGATTGATGAAGTTTTGCTCAGTGTTTTTCGGTCTCCGAAATCTTATACTACTGAAGATATAGTTGAATTTAATTGTCATGGTGGTAGTGTAATACTTAGGCGTGTTCTTGAATTGACATTGGAACATGGGGCGCGAATTGCTAATCCTGGAGAATTTACTAAACGTGCTTTTCTAAATGGTCGGATAGATCTCGCACAAGCGGAAGCCGTGATAGACTTGATTCAAGCCAAAAGTGACATTGCCCGTCAGGTGGCTATGGATCAACTGGGAGGGAAGTTATCTCAGGCTATTGAAAGTATCAATGAACAAGTTGTAAGTTTATTGGCAGAGATAGAAGCCATGATTGATTTTCCTGACGAAGATCTTGATTTTATGGATTTTAGCAGAATCCTGCAAGCAGCAAAAGAGGTTCGATCGTTGTTGGATGAGTTGATTGCTACAGCTAATGATGGCCGAATCATGCGCGAGGGTGTTAATTGTGCTATTTTAGGCAAACCTAACGTTGGCAAATCAAGTTTATTGAATGCGTTATTGGAGACAGATCGAGCTATTGTAACCGAAATCCCCGGAACAACTCGTGATACGATTGAAGAATCAGTGACTATTAATGGGATTCTGCTGAATTTGGTTGATACAGCAGGTCTCCGTGAAACGGATAATCTTATTGAGCAACATGGAGTTGAACGGAGCAAGTCTTTCTTGGCCGAAGCGGATCTTTTATTGGTTATGATTTCCGTTGCCGAACCCATGGATAGCGTGGATATCGATTTACTCAATAGTGTGGTTGATCGTGACGCGGTGATTATCCTCAACAAAATAGATTTACCTATGAAGACATGCTTGGCACATGTAAAAGATCAGGTTCTGGACAAACGAATTATTGAAACATCTATCTTGCATGGCAAAGGCATCGAAAACCTAAAGTCGGCAATTTCGACAGAGGTGTTGGGCAGTCATGAAGTGGGAGATTCAAGAACATCGGTATCAACGATTGTTACAAATGTTCGGCATTATAATGCTTTGCGACAGGCGAAAGCTGATCTCAATTGTGCTATTGATAGCTTGTGCCAGCAACAGTCTCCTGAATTTGTCGCCCTTGACTTGCGTGGGTGTTTGGACCAACTTGGTGAAATTGTTGGTAAGACGACAAATGAAGATATTTTAGGTCGTATTTTTTCGCAGTTTTGCGTAGGAAAGTAGTTTGATTCTAATCTCAGATAGGAGTAATGATAATGATATGGATTTCGTGTACCGCAGAACCTATAGAGGTAAAGTCAAAGCCATAATTTTGGATTGGGCTGGTACCACTATGGATTATGGGTGCATATTCGCAAGATTTCACAGATAGATTCTGTCTCTGCACGTTGGGAAGAAATACATGGACGGGCACCGAATGAAGATGATGTTGATGAGATGTTCGCGGATTTTGTACCATTGCAGTTAGCTTGTTTAGCAGATTATTCGGATTTGATTCTTGGTACACTTGAGGCTATTAGTGATTTTCAGGCACGTGGTTTGGAAATAGGTTCTACAACGGGTTACCTACCTGAAATGATGGTGATGCTCAAGGAAGAGGCAAGTCAGCACGGATACGTGCCAGATTCGTCGGTATGTGCTGGTGATGTTCCTGCTGGGCGTCCTGAGCCGTGGATGTGTCTTGAAAATGCTAAGAATCTTGGAGTGTACCCTATGGAATCTATTGTTAAAGTGGATGATACATTGCCTGGCATTGAGGAAGGATTGAATGTAGGTATGTGGTCGATAGGTTTAGCCAAAACGGGGAATGAAGTTGGATTGAACCAAGAGGAAATTGAGGCGTTGTCTGCTGATGAACTTCGGATCAAGCTGGAGGGTGCATATCAACGGATGTGGCAAGTAGGAGCACATTATGTAGTTGACGGAATTTGGGATGTTCCAATGGTGCTAGATTTGATTGGCGAGCGTTTGTCACGTGGGGAACACCCCTGAGGTTCTTTTTTTAAACTGAAATTTAGAGATATCATTATAAATGACTTATCAGCGACAAGGACCGATTGCCGTATTTTTGCTAAATTCACCGGATTTTTTTTGTTTTCTATGCGATTTTTGCTTCCTTTTCAACCTGACTTTTGTATGTATGCTTTTCGTAAGCCATTTGCGGCGGCGAACTTCGGAACTACTTCTTGCTGGTCTCAGCTGTTCTTTCATCCTCGCTAGTGGCATTGTTAAGGATTTCGGTTGGGCTGTGATGGGAGGTGTGGTCGCTCAGTGGTGGGCGAAGTCAGTGAAGGATGGATGCCTGCAGTTGTGGGGTTGCATTTTTTCCCTTTGTTCCTCATCTCAGTCTGGTTTCTCAACCAGTTCCCTAAGCCCACTGAATCTGATATCGTGGGCCGTACGGAGCGAGAAACGATGGATGGATCGGAGCGTCGTTTGTTTCTTAAACACTTTTTTAAGGTGTCTTCCTGTTTTGTGTGGCGTACTTTTTCTTAACGGCTTATCGCGATTATTGCGACAATTATCAGGTCGAAATTTTAAGTGAGCTGGGTTATGTCTATGAGGATAATAAAACGATTATTACGCAAGCCGAAACGATTGTCGCTTTTGGTGTTATATGTGCCCTCGCACTTATCTATTTAATTAAAAATAATCGGTTGGGTCTAATTGCTGCATATGGAATTGTGGTTAGTGGTATTTTGTTGATGGGTGTAAGTACAGTTCTTCTTGATGCCGAGATTATTAATGGTTTTTGGTGGATGGCGTTAGTTGGACTTGGTGCTTATTTAACCTATGTACCTTATGGTTCTGTGTTATTTGATCGATTGATTGCCCATATCAAGTATGTTGGAACTGCTGTTTTTGTTATTTATGTTGCTGATGCTATTGGCTATACTGGTTCTATTAGTGTTCAAATATACGAGGACCTCTTTGTTGGTGATAAGGCTGGTATGCTTGTTTTTTTAGGACTTTAACTTATTTAATGTCAATAGTTGAGGCTTTTTGCCTGTTGAGTAGTTGCGTATACTTTTTGAACCGTGGTGATGGCGTTGTTATTAGGGAGGAAAAGAATGGTTAATAAAGATTCAAAGCCGAACATTCTAATTATTATGACCGATCAGCAGCGTGCTGATACGATTAGAGCTTTGGGAAATCCAATTATTCAAACTCCTGCTTTGGATAGATTAGTATTCGGTGGGACCAGTTTCACCTCAGCTTATTGTCCCTCACCTGTTTGTGTTGCCTCACGGTGCAGTTTCTTATTAGGTGAGTATCCGCATCAGACAGGAACGATTTCAAATACGCCAATGCCTCAGGATCGAAAATCGTTGATGAACTTTCTCAACGATGTTGAATATCAAACACATGGCATTGGGAAGATGCATTTTTCACCTGATAGCAAAAGATTGTGGGGGTTTGAATCACGCGATTTTTCTGAAGAGGGATCAGATCAAGATCATTACCGAGATTTTATTGATCAACATGGATATGATTATATTGCTGCTACACATGGTGAGCGTAGTGAATTCTACTATATTCCTCAACCTTCCCAGTTACCTGAACGTTTGCATCACACTAAATGGGTGGGAGATAAAACTCTCGATTTTCTGGATCGGCGTGATTCATCACGCCCGTTTTTCTGTTGGACTAGTTTCATTAAACCACATCCTCCATTTGAATCCCCTGTTCCGTGGAACCGACTTTATCGAATGATTGAAATGGATTTACCATACATTCCACCGAATAATGATCAGCTATTAACTTATTGGAATCGTTTGCAGAACCGCTATAAATATCAGGATCAAGGTTTAGATTTGAATCTTGTTCGAGTTATGAGAGCTGCCTACTATGCAGCAATCTCGTTTATTGATTATAATGTTGGCCGAATACTTGATCGACTTGAAGGTGAAGGTATTCTTGATGAAACGCTTATTTTATTCACATCCGATCATGGTGAATTTCTAGGTGACTATAATTGTTATGGAAAACGATCTTTTCTCGATTCGGCAGCTCGTATTCCTCTGCTTGTGCGTTATCCGGGCCGATTTACGCCAAACGCACTATGTGACGAGCCTGTTAGTTTGGTTGATGTTTTGCCAACTTGTTTTTCTGTCGCGGGAATTGAAAAGCAGTCACAGCATGTTGGAACCGATTTAGCTGAAATAGCTTCGGGTGAATCTGACCGGGATGGGATTATTGGTCAGTTGGGGCAAGAAGAAACGGGACTTTATACGTTGATTACCAGCAATTTTAAATATATTTACTCAGCTGCTGACCAAAAAGAATGGTTATTTCGCCGCTTGGCGAATCGACTTGAAGAGCGAAGCCTAGTTGGTAATCCAGCCTTTGCACATGTTTTGAAGGCATATAGGAATCGTCTGATTGCTTGGTTTAGATCTGATGGGTATGAACAACCAATTGATGGGGATCAGTGGCGTGAATTTTCATCGACTCCAAGTATTGCGGCTGATCCAGATGCCGAGCAGCTTTTCCAAGATGGTAGATCGGTCTCCGATAGATTCCCAAAAGGTTATAGTCCGAAAATTGACCCGATGAAACCTCGTGATTTCGGAGAGCATTGATTAGCGTTCAATTCTTGGATATGTGTTGATTCCAACTGAATGAATGGTTGGATAAAGTTAGATTGTATCCACTTCATATGAACAAGATCACTGGAAGTCTAATGATGCCCAGTGTGCGGGACCCCGAACAGTTTTTTCTGGTGAGACCTTTGATCTTAATAGATGACCGACTGTGGAGCGTAATGTTGGTTGGGTTGCGTCTTGGTATCGGAAATCGATACTCCATCGGATGTGATTAGATTTATTCGGCAATCCACGATGAAAGAGTAAATTGCTAAATATAACAACATCTTTCGGGTTAATTTCTATTGGGATGGCTCGTTTAATTAAAGGTTCAAGAGCTTCATTGTGAATTTGAAGGTAATATTGGTCTTTGTTGTGTCGCGCAACTCCGTTTTTGTGACTTTCTGGCACAAATTCCATGCACCCGTTTCTCCTATTGGCGGGGACTAGTGGGGTCCAAACGTTCATCATTCGTAATATTTCTGAGTTCCCGCTTGTGTAACCTGCATCTTGATGCCAAGGGACTTCGGTTCTTTTGTTTTCAGGTAGTTTTGGTCGGACGCTATAATTTGGGTAGATACGAATTTCTGATCCTAGAATCTGTTTTGCTATTTCAAGCAGTCGAGGGTGTGCAAAGAGAGTGTAAAAACCTTCTAGATGTAGTTCTGGACGGAAAATTGTTGGTACTTCGTCTGGTGAATTTTCGAACAGATGTATTAGGCGGTTTTCAAATGGGCTGTCTGTAAATAGATCTGTAAGTTTACCCTCTTCCAATCGTCTCTTTGCCAATCTGTCAACTAGGATTTCACAGTCGTGTTTTAGATCTTCTACACAGAGGTCTTCCAAAACATCGTGAATGATGGCAAATCCCTGTTCGAGGAAAGATTCAATAATTTCTTTCATGGTTAAATGAAGATTTTATAGGTTCGAATTCCGAGTGTAGGGCCGATGATTGCCCAAATTGATCCGATTACATAATCACCCAAGATTAATCCCAAAAACAGTGGAGCGAGTCGACGATGCACCTGTAGTCCCCCATGTTTCATAATGAGAAGCTTGAATAACCACGCCAAAAAAAATGTGAACCAGAAGTACTCCATAGCAAAGCTAATTGCTAGTGCGTAACCCGCTGGATGAAATGGCCACCACAAAAATCGCATACGCATGAACATCATCCCGCAGGTTAATAGAGCTCCAGTTCCTATAAAACTGATTTTTGTTAGGTTAGGTGCTGTTGGGTCTTGAAGCCAGCGTTGTAATCGATTGAAAGATTCCCTGCCAACCCAACTTTTAAACCCACCACTAGCAATGGCGCCATTTCGAAAAGTAATATCCAGATTGGCCCAGAATGTCGTCAGTATCCCAACTACAATAGCAATTAACATGGCTATCCAAACGCCCTTGTTTCCGATTCCTGTGGTTTCCGCCATCTTGAAGGCTTCAATTTGGTTCGGCATCGGATGGTTTCGGTAACCTCGATTAAACCAGTAGAACATTGATACTACTGTTAAACTGGAGGGGTTAAATTGTCTCGTGCCACCTACGGTTGCCATGATGTCGTGAGGGTTGACGTAGTAAATTTCGTGTGGGGTTCCCAGTTCTGCCCTTACACGGGTGATAGCGATTGAGAGTACGAAGTATAAACCGAAGAAAATACTTGCTGTCCACAAGTTCATGCCCGCTAAATTGACAAAAATCCCGATTAAGGCCAATGAACCGATCAAGCCGATGAAGGCCCAACGGTAAGGCATTGGTTCATTCGAATCACTGAGCTCAGTTTCTAGACCTGCTATTTTTCGAATAACTGCAATTAAGTGACTGCGTGTGACCCAAACTGCAATAAAGAAGAGAGCTATCCAGGAGCCGGATGCTTGGTCATTAAGCGCTGGGTAGTGTCTTGTGCCAAGTGCGTATCCAATTACCCTTTGGACAGATCGAAGTAAGAAGAAAAACCAACATGAAAATGATAAATCAAGTGGCAGGAAAAAAGCTAGTCCAATCATGAATGGGTACATGGAAATCCGAACTCCCCGTAACCCATTCCATGGTCGTTCAGTGAAAATATGGTCCCAAACTGGTTTCATTTTGATATATGGAATGCTCGGAACTGATGGGGTGAGATACGCAACCCCATTGATCAAACCAATCACAAACGCAATTGTAAAACCAATCCACATCATTCGGTCTTTGATAAGTTTGGAGCCCATGTCTTCCGAGAGCTTGAGCGGTAGTTGGATGATAGGGTAAGCAAGTTTTTCCTGTTCTGTCCATTGTTTACGGATAATAGTGTTAATACAAAGCATTGAAAACATCATTAGCAGGAACAGTAATCCCCATAATAAAAGCGGTTTAATCCAGATGGAGATATTCCGTGCTATATAAATTGAAGATTCTCCTTCGTAAAATCCTTTTAAACTTTGTAAATCGGTAATGGTCAACCAGCTTGGAATATAGTGCCAGAAAAGGTTTTGCCATTCATTTTCAGGAGTGGCAAACCAGAAGGGGTGGACAATTGCACCAAACATGTTTTGCATGGTATCGTGCCCCGCGAAAGTACAAGAAAGTGCTACCATAATATAAACGGTTAAGAGCTCGGCTTGAGTTAATGCCACAGTTGGCTTAAAATGTTTTATCAACAAATTCAGTAGTATGATAATGAAAAGGATAAAGATAGGTTGTATGAAAAGCGGCAGGCATGAGCCATCAAGTGAGTAATATTTTACTTCAACAAGCGTCATCCAGTAGACATTAACTGGAATGAGAAGGATTCCTAATATTAAAGTGCGAGCAGTGACTTTAGTGTGAGGATGGTTTCCTCTGATATTATTTTTGTTCATGTTTCCTTTACTTAAGGAAGAGTTTTATTATTTGATACCAAATGGTTCAAGTGAGAGGGATGTATTATTTTGTGTAATTAATTCTGCAATAAGTTTGCCAGTGATAGGGGCAAGCAGTATGCCATTTTTATAATGACCTGATGCAACAATGACGTTGTCATACTGTGTTAATTTACCAAGGTAAGGTTTCCTTTTTGCCTTTGGTCGTAGCCCCGCGCTGGTTTTTAGTAATGTTTTGTTAGCTAGCATAGGTACGAGTTGGGTTGCCGAAGCGAGGATTTGATGGATACCAGATAATGTTGTTCGGTTATCGAATCCTACATCTTCAATGGTAGGACCAACCCAAAGTTTGCCATCAGCTCTTGGGACAATATAGGTTTCAAGTCCATGGATTGGCCGATTTATAATTGGTTCTGCCGTTTCGGCTATAATCATTTGTCCTTTTGCTGGTTTAACCGGCAGGTTTACGTTTAAGAAATTGGCAATTTGATGGGACCAAGGTCCAGTTGCGATGACGAACTGGTCTCCAAGGATATTGCCCTTGTTGCTTTTGATCCCTATGACTTGATTATTGCTAAATAAGAATTGATCGACAGAATATCCAGTCAAAAACTTTGTTCCTAGCTTTGACGCTGCGCAAGCGAAAGCTTTGACCAGTCTTGGGTTTCGTACTTGAGCATCATCTGGAAAGTACACGCCTCCTAGAGCTTTTTTCGAGATTGCGGGTTCAAGTGTTTGGGCATCCTCAGAAGATAGAATTTCAGCTGTATATCCATTATTTAGTCGTCGTTGTGCGAGTCCTTCCCAGTTTTTTTTCTCATCTTCTGTTAAGAATATGCATAGAACACCTGACTGGGTAAATTCGATATTAATCCCGGTAATTTTTTGTAACTCTTTTGCTAGGGAGGGGTACAGTGCGAGGCTATGACGACAGAGTTCGGCATAAGGATTTCGTGTAGATGCACGACATGCCAAAATGCCGGCGGCTGCCCATGAGGCCGCTGAGCCGACACAGTTTTCTTTCTCAATTACGATAGCTTCAATTCCTGTCTTTGCTAGATAGTAAGCAATGGAGCAGCCTATGATACCACCACCGATAATGATTACTTTGGCTTTAGTTTGATTCAATGTTTCTATCACTTTCTCTTTGTTCCATATAAGGTTGGATTTAGTCGTAAAAGATGAGAAATTAAAATAGTAATTCCTGAATTTTCATTTGACAGTGTTAACTTTCCAGACGTATACTACCATTGATTTTCGTGGTTGGAAGCACCAGTTTATGAAACCTATCATATATCCTATTTTGCTCTTATCATTGATTGTTGGTTCTGTCGCACAGGTTGTGGACTTGGAGACAGGTCTTTTTTTGGAATACAAGGCTGTCCGGGTATCCGCCGCTCCAGTTGTTGATGGAGTTTTAGATGATCCAGCATGGAAAAATACTATCCCGCAGAAGTTAGAATGGGACTTTAGTAATAACCGGCTATGGCGGCCCTCAGCCGATTTTTCGGGCGTGTTTGCAGCGGCTTGGTTCGATGGTTTTCTTTACCTCGCGTTTGAGTTTACAGATGATCAACTGAGGATCAAGAATAACACAATTACACAGCGAGATCGACTTGAAATTTACATAGATCCTGAGAGAAGCGGGTATAAGACCAAGCAAACTCGGTATATTATACCGGTGGGACACACCGGGGATCAGCCACCTTCGCCTTTGATACTTGCTATGTGGTCAAGTAATCTGAAAACTTTTGAGCTAAGCTTTAATTTGCGTCGAATACCTAAAAAAGGACAGAAGATTAATTTTGGGTTCCATTATGTCGATGTTGATGGAGTTCAACAGTCCGACCGTCGTATTGGATGGGCACCTAAAGGCGGAGTGGAGGATGTAAACAAGCTAGCAGATCTTACATTCGCTGTGACGTTAAAGCCAACTTTAAATCAGAAAGCAATGCGATGGGGACGTATCAAAAGTCTCTATTAAATAAATACTTAGGCTTTTGGATTTCTGTTTTGCACTTCTTACCCTTTCCTGAATTTATTAGTTTTTGGTTTTTCTCGGTGATTTTTGTAAAACTCCTGCAGTCTTTTCAGTAAAGACTTCTATGACCAAGACCAATTTTCTTTCCATTTGTGTCAATTTTGTTGTTGTATACTATATATAGGGGGAGGGGTTCTGGGTGATTAATATCCTTTTTTTGTTTAGATAAATCTTGCATGGTTTCAGACTTGTTTGTTTTGTGTGTCTCGGGGGTAGTTTTGAAGTGGTTTTTGTGTTGATCGTGCTATGTGAATTCAAATTTTAGACACATTGAATGGGATATTACAGTATAATTAGCCGATATAAGCGTGATTGTACAAAGTTTTCGTGGCCATTTTGGATTTGACATAATGGAAAAAACAGAAAGGTTGTTATATTCGCATCTATCGACTGTAGCGGGCGATGGAATTTAAACTAATATTCTAATCAGCTGCCTGGGATTGAGATTTGTTAAATTTGGAATGAAATTGTGATAGGCAGTTAAAAACTTGAAAGGTTCAATGAAAGATGTCGAGTAAACTCGTGCATATTGGTGTCCGTGCCAGCAATTTGGAAAAGAGCATAGTGTTTTGGCGTGATGCTCTTGGATTAGAAGTCGCTAGCCAGACGGATGGCTGTTGCGATTTAACTGATGGTTATCACAATTTTCGTGTGTTTCAGCATAATGGTGATTCGCGTCCCTCGCATGTTGGAGGAATGTTAGATTATCTTCATATAGGTGTACGTGTGCCTGATTTAAAAACTGCAGCTGAGCGTTGTCAGGAATTGGGATTTCAGATTTTCTCCGATGGTTTGGGAGGTAAGCAGGTATTGGATTCGGAAAACCTTCAAGAAGAAGCGTTCAAAGTTGAAGACCCAGATGGGATTACGGTTGATATCACAGAAACCAAAGCCCAGTGGCCAGGCGTCGAACTTTAGTCAGATTAACTTGAGCCAATGACATGAAAATTAACAATGTGATTGTCAGATACTTAAACTTAACATTAGGAGGAAGTTAGAATGAAAGTTAGATTGGTATTCTGTTGGATTTCCATGTTAATTGCCGTTACTTTCGTATTATCGTGTGGTGAATCTGGGGACAAAACAACCAAAATTACAACTCCTGTGGATAAATTGGTTGATGATGAAGAAATCAAAGTTACTGAAGTTGTTGAAATTGATTTTGCTGCCGAAGAAGCAGCGGTTCGAGCGTTACATAAGTCGCATGATGATGCTGTAAACGGACGGGAAGAGGATGGGAACATTAGAGGTGGGCCGGAAGGCAATAAGGTTATGGAATTCTGGTTGGACAGTGGTAGTGTTCTGGTGGCACACACTTTTTTCGGTAATCTCGTTGCTGGTAGAACAAGACAAAAAGTACGAGCTGTGTGGACTGGGATATTTAAACGCAAAAACAGATGGCTGATGGAAACCAAAATTGAAACGGTTAAGATTGAAAAGAAAAGGGGACAACTGGCAGCTGCCGAGGGAACGTTTAGATATGTGGCTAATAAAACACTACCGATAAAGGTATTATATCAGAAGAATAAAGAAGGGGATTGGAAGGTTAAAGCTATTGATTACGGTGACAACGGCCTCATTAAAGGGTTCAAATTGTCTGGTTAACCTAGACAAGTCTATATAGGCATTATTTGTGAAAGCTGTAGCGTTTATATAGTTTCATTTCATCTTTGTTTCGATGATGAATCTAAGCCTGATCCTTAGGTGTGATTTTTGGTTTGTGAACAGGCCTGTTTTTTCTAGATGAGGTGTAGCCAATCTTGTAAGAGAAACTCCACACGCTGAATCAAAAGCGAGACACGTCCCATCACTGTGTTTCCGAAAGCCGAGCCGAATCCAATCATCAAGAAGATAATGCCGACTTTCGAAACTCCTCCGACAACGCCACGATGCTCAACGGAAAAGAAGAAGTAAGTCAGTGTCGAAATTACACCAATAAGCATCAGGATTGCGCCAAAGATTTCGGATCCGCTAAGTGTGCCTGCATGGATCTGTGAAAATGGTACTAGTGTGCCATGAACTTGGCGGAAGATGTCTGCCTGCATGACGTTAGGAATCGCTAAGCCCGATCCTATACCCATCAGAATAGCAATTGGATAGCGGATCAGCCAAGCGTAGTTGGGGATTAGACGAGCAAAGAACAATAGTCCTATGGCAATTGGAATAAGTTTGGTTAATCCCCAACCTGGAGGCCATTGAGTAATTGCTTGCCAAAACGGGGTCCATGCGAGCGGAATTAACCCTTGGTGGATTGATAATACGATTCCGTATCCAACCGAAATCCCGACAAAAAGATGTTCAGCAAATCGGTAAAAAGGATTATCACGATAAAGAAAACTGTAAATGCAAAGCGTAAGAAACGCTGCGATCCAAACACCAATTAGTTTTTCCATGTTTGGTACTCCTTAGACATTCTCATTTTCACGTTTTTGGATGAAGAAAGCAACATTTCCCAGGATGACCAAACCGAAAACCAAAAGGTGAACGAAAGATTGAACGCTCATTCGTTTCGTCGCCTTTGCTGGGGTCTCAATCAAGGTTTCGTATTCAGCTGCGCCCAGAAGACCCGACATCAAACCAATTAATTGTTCTGTTTGCAGGTAGGGGTACATCTGCGAGATAATCACACCCGTTACACCTGCCGCAATTTTCTGATTATATCTTGTGTTGATGTAAGTAATCCAAGCTTCTGTTGTTGATGAGGATGCTAAATCTAGGATCAAGTCAATCTGGTCGTAATTTTTTATGCCTTCCATCATCGGAATTTCGGCAAGTGGTTTTTCTTTGTAATCGCTTTCGAAAATGTTATTGATCGTAGTCCCCATACCTAGCATGACCTGTATTGTTCCAGGTCGGAAACCTAGGTAGACATAATCCACTCCATCAATCGCACCTGTTGTCTTTGCTGCTTCCTGCATGGTTTCGTAGCCTAGTGTGGCTCCCTCTGTGACCAGGGTCATTCCAATGACTCGGATTTTTTTCTGAAAACAGTGGCGTAAGAAAGCCGTTCCCATCGGTTGGAGTTCTGCCATAGATGATGGGCCGTAGTCGAATGCTATTAGAACTGTTGAACCGGATGGTAGGTCCTCAATGTAGTCATAGAGTTTGCGTGTTGGTTCGGAGATCGTAATCGGGAAACTGACTTTTAACAGTGTCGGAATAATTACTGCTAAAGCTACCAGTATGAAGATTATACGACGGTCAATTTGCATTATCTGTTTGAGCATTTTTAATCTCCCCCTCCAAGGTAAGAACGCTCAATACCCAAAATGATACGGATAGATTGAGAGATGACACCTAGGCTAACACCAAGGATAACTCCCCTTCGTGATGAAAGGTTGGGGTTTTCTAAAATCCACTGTCGTGCTGTAGAAGGTAGATTCTCACCAAACGGCATGATCTTATTCCAAATGAGATCACCAATTGGAGCATTCCCAATCATCACAATCAGTGCAGCGACCAGTAGCAGCGTAGCTTCTAATGTGCGGGCGCGAAATGCACGGTATGATGCTGATGCAATGAAAAAAGCTAAGAGGGAAAACATGGTGGCATCCATTGGAGTCTGTATGTACTTGAATAACCACGCAAATGCTTTATGGCTTGGACCGAATGGAATTCCTATTGTAACCATAACAATCATACCAATGAAGACAACGAAACTGTATTGCCAATACTCGGCGCGACGTCGTATGCGTATCCAATGTGTTTGGACTAGGGTGGCTACACCCAGTACAAGTGCAAAAGGAGTAATGATCAGTGACCAGTTAATAACCTCATTATATAGGAATTTAGAATACGGATGAGGACTAAATTCGATCAACACCATCACAACCCCAAACACAAAACAGAGAGCTAATGGTACTTGTCTTCTCATAAAGTCTCCAGATGTTGAGAGTATCCCATTGCCTAATTGCTGACCTTGTCAAAAAAAGTTGTTACCCAGTTGACACCAATGAGTTCAAGAATAACGCCGACTACGATAGCAGCGAAGATCATTAGTTTTCC
Organism: Candidatus Poribacteria bacterium; assembly: GCA_002709695.1. Taxonomy (GTDB): domain Bacteria; phylum Poribacteria; class WGA-4E; order WGA-4E; family UBA9662; genus UBA9662. Next base: position 66,283 of record PAQF01000025.1, on the reverse strand, counting down.
GTAATCTTGTCCTTTTAAGCTGCCGAGTAACATTGGTTCGCGAGATAGATATGCACTGGCTGCATACAGTTCTTCTCCGATTAGTGTATAGTCGCAAGCAGCGATAAAGAAGGGCAACTGATGTTCTTTGTCAGTGCCCGCAATCTGGATGGCACCGACAGAGTTTCCAGTTTCAGCTAGAATTAGTGACTCGGCAAAGAAAGTTCCTTGTAGGAAAACCGCTGCTGGTTTCTCTCGGAGCATTATTCCATCAACACCTGCTGCGTAAGCGAACTGGCTTTCAGTTAAAAAGAAGATGTCCTGTTCTTGGTAGGCGTCAGGATGGCCTCCCTCCAAATATGCTGTCTTCACCATTTCACGAACAACGTTCATTACAATAGGATCGTTGCATGGAACACGAAGTGCCGTTTCGTAATCGGCGGTTCTACGGGCGACTTGGCTTAGGATGTTCATACTGGCAATTGTAGCTACGTTGCTAACACTTCCCAGTCCTAGGATATACAAGATTGATCGGCCCATTTCGGTTGCTCTGCCGATTGCCTCATCTACTGCTTCTAATCCTGGAATACGCCTGATAAAAATGTTCTTGCCGCTTCTCGCGTGATAAATAGAGTAGATGACTACAACAGAAAAGAGGACCACAGAAAGGAAAAGCCACTTTTTACCTGTGTGGAACCAGCTAGCCGTAGCTTCCGCACCTGTTACTTCTGAATTGGATGTGGTTCCACTCGCTGTGACGGCTTGTACTAAGTATGAGTAGGTTTTGTCTCTTTTAACTGTATCATCGGTGTAATCTGTTTTACCTGTTTTGATGAGGGTTTTGGTAATTGTCTCAAAATTACTTTCTGGGGACTTGCGCAGTATGTTGTAGCTAGTAACATTGTTTGCTCCATTACCGTCATCGGCTGATTTAGTCCAACTAATAGTTATATGAGTCCCATCATCGTTTTTTTTGTCTGTGGCTTTGATATTTGTTGGTGGTGCAGGTGGTTTTCCAGCCGTAATTTCGTCAGTAGCACGAAATTCTTCGGAAGAGAACTCGGATAGCTGAGCTAAAGTTATAATTTTGCAAGTGAAAAATAATATCAGGCCCAAGAGACAGGCACTTTTAGGTTTCATGTATCTCGAAGGTCCCCTGACATTTGAATTTGTCTGTGTATATCCATTTATGCCCAATTATACACTGAATGGAATAAAATTTCTATCTAGTTGAACCTATGTATGTCGAATATGAAGATGTTGGCAGAGAGCTGGTTTTTCTAACATTATCTAGGGTGACTTATTAATTTAGCATAGTAAAGTTGGTTATCCTGGTATTGGGATCTCGAATGTGCTAGCGCCCTCTACCGGTCGACAAATTTCAATAAAAGGTTGCATTTCTTTTGGTTTGTAAAACTGATGTTCGAGGAGGTTTTTAAGTTCGTCAACATGATCCAATTGAACGAGGATTGAGATACATCCCCCAAGTCCTGCGCCGATTAACCCTGCACCATGAACTCCAGGATTTTGACGTGCTAGATCAACGAGCGAATCAAGTTCTGTACAGCTTGCGGCGTATCCACCTGGTTGTTTATAGATTTGGGCGTTTTCATGGTTTTGGTCTTTTGCTAAAAGTGACGAGCATTGGTCGAGATATGCATTACTGATATCAGGTTCGAACCCTTCTGTTCCATTGGTGGATACACGATCTCCTTCGTGGGAAAGATTAATCAACTCACCGAAACGGTGGATGTCATTCGATCTCAAAAACTTCACTGCTTTCCGACTTCGCTCACATTCAGCTATGCCATAGAGACAAACACCCCGAATCCGGTATCCTGTGTTTTCTGGGTAGTGGCTTTGGTATAGTGTTTCTAGCATGTGCCCTTGGTTAGGGAGTAGATCAGAGATTTGAGCACGCGACACTCGAATTGGCAATGTTTTGAGCCTTTGGTAAAGATCCAGAGTGGGTATTCCTAAAAAACTTGGATGCAGGTCTCGAAAGAGTTCAACCGGGCCAAAAGTCTGAGGATAATTTGTCTTAAGGATTTGAAGCCCGATTTTGTACCCAGCCACACGTTCATTGTATGTGTTCTGAGCAGATGAAGACTTTTTTGCTTCAATGCCGCAATGGCAGATAACGATGCGGTAGTCGGAAGGAAACGGTGCATGTGAAACATTGATGGGCAAAAGTTCAATGTGTGATATTTGTCCTTCACGTCCTAAAATTATGGCGGCATGATCTCCAATTCCGCCACGTACTCCAATATACCATTCCGATCTACCCAGCATATCAATGAGTACATTGGGAGCATACGAAAGATCGTTAATGGCTATTATGGTGTAAGCGGCTGCTACGACTAATGAAGAAGATGATGATAATCCAGCAGCAACTGGCAGGTCACTCTCAACTAGTACATTCATACCACTAAAGTTTTTACGATAGGATCCATCCGGTTGGCGTTGATCTTCCTGAAGCATTAGGATAACTGCCTTTACGTAATCGGACCAATCGACTGGAGCCCCTGCTTTTTGTCGTTTAGTACTAACTTCTTGTGTCCAAGTTGACCAATCAATTGGTTTTTTTGGTAAAATCTCCGAAATTTGGAAGGATCTCTTTTCGAATTTTGGGTTCATATTTTTTAGGATGATTTTATCATCAGGTCTAGGTTGCGCAATTACTCGTGTTTCACTAATTGCTATGGGGTTAACAGCTCCTCCTTGATGATCAATGTGCATGCCAATCAGGTTAACGCGACCAGGAGCTTTCGCAATAACGGTTTCTGATTGATTGCCGAAAACGCTTTCAAAGTGATCAATTAATTTGACATAGTTAGCTTGTTTCCGTGAGTTGAAGAACTGTCTCCATTTTTCAAGTGAATGTTGTTTCAAATGTTGCCTCTTTCAAGGGGTGGTAGTGATATTAACGTATTTAAAATGATTTCGCTGATGTGCTACTGGTTATTGCCATAGATGTATCAAAGTCATGAGTTATGAGGTCGTATTTAGTTTGTGCTTTTCCAACTGCCGATTAAGTTGGTTTAGGTGGTCTTGATATTTCGGATTAAGTGATAAATTGTTCAATTCATTAGGGTCAGTTTCTGTGTCAAATAACAAGTCGTCTTTCTGCCAATTATTGATCAGTTTATAACGGCCATTGTAAACTAGTCTCCACTTGTTTAAGCCCGAGAATACATAATCCCGATGAACATTAGTTTGTCCTTCCAATAAGGGTTTTAAAGAGAGGCTATCCATCTCTGCTGGGATCTTTAAATTGGCGTATTCCAGAAAAGTAGCGGTTAAATCAAGGATGGTGGTTGGTAAAGTTGAGACAATTTTTTGCCCGACTTTTGGTCCTGATACAACCAATGGAACGCTTACAGATGGGTGGTAAGGGGCTCCTTTTCCCCATCGTCCATGGTCACCAAGCATCTCGCCGTGATCGCTGCTGAATACAATCAAGGTATTATATAAATCACCTCGTTTTTCAAGTACTTCTAAATATAATCCGATCCAGCGATCAATGTTCTCAATCATAGCGGCATAGTTTCTTCGAATGGCTTGATGAGTTTCGGCTGGGAACTGATCATCATCAGGCAGTGGAAAAACCTCATGTTGGTACAGTTCAGCCATACTTTTAGTGATGTCCATAGGTGCATGTGGGCCGGTGAAGTTGACCTGAAGGAACCATGACTCACCAACTGGAACTGAATTTATCAGCTTCAAACCGTTTTGACCAATCCAGTTATCACAATAGGATACATCGGGCAAAGGGGTAGAGAAAGTTGCGCATTTTTTACTTCGGCGCAAGTCAAAGTCTTGTATATGCCTTTCCCTTAGGCCTTGTTCTTCAAGGTACTTCATATAGGGACCATGTGGTTTGTTTCTACCACTATTTACACCATCCATTTTACCTTCATTGTTGATACCATTTGAAAAGCCCCATTCGTTCAGGAATTTTTTGCCATCTAGTCCCCATGCTGGTTGACCTGAAATGCAAGAACCTTTATTAAGGTCAAGTTTTCCGCAACCTAGGACATGGTAACCTGACTCACGAAGTTGGCGATAAAAAGTATATTCGTTCAGTGGATAGTTGTCTTGGTTATCTTTTACAGGACAATGATCATATTCCTTGCCTGATGCCAAACTGGCACGACTAGGAGCACATAGAGGTGATGAACAGATAGTTTTAGTGAAAGTCATACCTGATTGTTGGAGTTGATCCAAATATGGGGTTCGTATGGGTAGGTCTTGGTTATTACTGGTCCAGTCGAAACGGAGCTGATCGGGGAATAAGAATAGGATATTTGGCCGAGGTTTGTCGCTCATTTTTATGCCGCCTACGATATTTTGCTCAATTATATTGATTGTGTTTAGATTCCTATAGTGAGAGGAAGGTTAGCCTAGTGCTGGTTATGGTTGTAAACTCCCAGAGTTTTTAAATCCTTGTGTGTGGTAGTAGAAATTCGATTCTGGGAAACTTAGGTTTCTAGGCAATTTTTGTCAGTTAATCTGATTTTAAGTAAATTATATACTTTTGGTTCGAATTATAGGGGAAAGATTAATGAAAGTTGAAGGGTGTTGAGAAGTTTTCAGGAGTAAAGTTGGTGGCTAGCATCATCTCGGTTGCATGATTGATAGAAAATGGTTTCTGTGGAGAAAAACTTCTTGCGAAACTAAGGTAATTCGATGGATGTAAACTGCAGTTTGTTTTGATATGTTTGTTAAATTTAGATTTGTTCCTAATTGGGTAATTGACCGAGTGAGCTAAGTATGGTAGAATACCAAGTCAAGCAAGGTGCTGTATATATCTTGCTGATAGAGGACACTATTTAAATGTGTTTTCTTGGGTTAGGTGCTTGCAAATAATAGTGATTAGGAGTTGTAATTTATGAAAAATTTCATGCTAGTTCTGTTGGCTTTGGGTTTGGTGATGACATTTGGAGTTGTCGTTCAGGCAAAAGTCACTGGATTACCTCATGTGTATAACCTTACTTTCAATGATCAAGGAAATCCTGGTAAAGATTCCAGTGAAAATGGAAATAACGGTGAATTAAAAGGTGGTGCTAAGTGGATTGCTAACGGTTATTCTGGTGGTGGAGTACAACTTGATGGTAATGATGGCCACGTCGAAGTGGTTGTAGATGTGCCGGAGAAAAATTTCACCATGGGAGTATGGGTTAAAACTGATGCAGGTGATGTGGGAATTTATTCTGTTCTGGATGGTCCTAAAGGGGCTGGTGGACATGATCGCCATTTCTTTTTGAAAGACGGTAAAATCAATTTTAGGACTTGGAAAGGGCCTGCCTGGGCTACAGACAGAAACGTAGCGGATGGTAAATGGCATCATATTGCCTTGGTCGCTAAGGATGGCGGAGGTCAAACAGCTTACGTTGATGGAGAAAAGGTTGGAACGCATGCCTACGACCATTCTGATTTTGATTGGCAAAAACGTGTTTGGATTGGTTTTTCCAATGATGCTGCAAAGGATTACTTCAACGGAGTCATTGATGGAGCTTCCTATACTGCTGCGGCCTTAACAGGGGATCAGGTTAAGATGAAATTGATGGTTCCTGTAGAGCCTAAAGGCAAATTAGCTAGTACTTGGAGTGATATTAAGACCAGTCATTAAATAACCCAATTGATTTGAAAATGGTGTAGAAGCGTAACATCCTGTGGCTTTCATGTATATGAAGGTTGAATGATCTAAAGGATCTTGCTTGCAGGGTGGCAACGATGTTGTTAATGGCTAGTTGCGTTATGCGTTCCTACACCGTTTTTTTTTTAACAATATTCTGTGTTTTCTGAACAGTGGAGGCGTTAGGAATCAATGAGAACTTTAGCATTGACTTTATGGATAATGAGTTTGGTTATTGTCTTTGGAAAGGTTGGTAGTGCAGCTAATAAATTTGATAAAAACTTCGTGATTCATTATTCTTTTGACAAGGGTAACGGGAATAAAGTTAAAGACATCAGTGGTGAAGGCAATGATGGCGAGCTGATGAACGGAGCAAAACGTGAAAAAAAAGGTAAGTTTGGGGCAGGCATCAAATTTGGTAGTGGAAATTCCTACATCGAGACTGTGATTGATGTTCCTGAATCTAATTTTACCATGGCTCTATGGATCAAAACCAGTGAGGGAAATGTAGGGATTTATTCTGTTCTGGATGGTGCTGCTGGTGCTGGTGGGCATGATCGGCATTTCTTTTTGGCTGGTGGACAAATCAGTTTTAGAACTTGGAAGGGGCCCGGTTGGCAAACCGGAAAAAAAGTAGCAGATGGTAAATGGCATCATATTGCTTTAGTTGTGCAAGACAAAAAGGGCCAAACAGCTTACGTTGATGGAGAAAAGGTTGGAACGCATGACTATGACCATTCTGATTTTGATTGGCAAAAACGTGTTTGGGTTGGATTCTCTAATGATGCAGCCGTAGATTACTTCGAAGGGGTTATTGATGAAGTTGCCTATTTGGATGTGCCTTTGACGAAGAAGGAGATTGGTGCTTTAATGAAGCCATTGTCAGTAGAAGCTAGTGGCAAATTGGTTAACGTCTGGGGCAATATTAAGACAAATTATTAATCCTCAGGTATTGATTTTGATTCATTCAGAAGATATTTTTCTGGTTTTAGAATGGAGTCCTGTTTTACAGGACTCCTTTTTTGGTTGTGTTCGGTCATAAGATTCGTTTGCTTTGTTTTTCTTACCTTCCTGTTGAATTAGACATTGTTATGGGCTCCTGTTATATTTGCGGTCAATCAATAAAACCGGTCTAGTTACTCTAGGATTTCTGGGTGACAATTGCCTATGAAACCCCATCTTAGACTTAGATTCTATTGTAGTTTTGGCTTCTTTCTCACCTATAAGCTTGACAGTGAGGCTCTTCGTATCCGTTACTTGTTATTTAAATTCTGTATCCTTATTATTGTTGATGTTGTTTCTTTTCCGAGTGTACAAACAGTTTTGGCTGACTATATAAAAAAATATGTTTATCCGGGTAAATTCTAATTATACTATTAGATATTCTGTCCGCTTGATTATTTTGAACGGTGATTAAATGTTGGAAGGAAAATTGTGAATGAGTAAACTTCGAGTTGGTATCATCGGTTTAGGTGGAATTGCCCGAGCTCATGGCGATGCGATTGCAACCTTAGACAATATCGAGGTAGTTGCAGTTGCCGATTTGTTTGAAGATAAACGACAACAATTTATGGAAAGATATGCTGTGCCTAAAGGCTACGTTTCTCATGTTGAGCTTCTTCAGGATGAAGAAGTTGATGCAGTAGCTATTACGTTGGGACATCAACTTCACCATAAATTAACAGTTGATTCTTGCAATGCTGGCAAGCATGTGTTGGTAGAGAAGCCGATGGCTATAAGTTTGGAGCAGTGTGATGATATGATTGTTGCAGCAGCAGCTAACGATGTCAAATTGATGATCGGATATACTCAGCACTTTTATGGTACCAGCTTGAAAGCAAAGGAAATCCTCGATTCGGGCGAATTAGGCCCTATTATTACAGCAGTGTGTTATATGTCAAAGAACTGGAATTATAAAGGACGCCGCCCGCAATATCGTAGTCGCTACCATGGTGGAGGTATGTGGTTGACTAATGGTGTTCATGTGGTGGATCGTCTCACGTGGATTATGGCTTCACAAGCGGTATCAGTGTCAGCCTCCATTGGTGCACGGGCTCACTATCAGGCGGGAGATGACTCTGCTACTGCTTTCATTCGGTATAAGAGCGGCTTCGCTGGAGTAGCGGTAGCCGTTGGGTATGCCGATGGTGGCCCCAATTATGAGTGTCAGGTGATTTGTGCTAATGGATCACTTAGGTTCAGTCAGCACGGAGAAAAATTCGTTAAGGTTGGGAAAAATGAGAAATGGGAAGATGTTCCCTTTGAAGATCCTCCTGCTGAGTTTCATAATGAATGGAAAGCGTTTGCCGAAGCTATTGAAAAGGATATTGAGGTGCCAACTCATGGTGAATGGGGACGCCACATAATGGAGATTCTTTTTGCCGCGGAACAATCCTCGATCCTCGGTCAGGAAATTATGCTTGAAAGTGGTGGAAGTTGGTCTAATCAGACGTCCGGCACACCTATTATTACACGACATGGTTGGATTTAGAGTAAGGGAAAGTTGATAAAAAGCGTAGGTTGTTTGGACGCGTAAGTCTTCATGCTAAGGTGATCTCGAGTTGAGGTGTAAGATTGAAAAAAGTAATCCGATCTTTCCTAAAATACATTAATTATCTTGTTGTAGTGGTATTGTACTTGGTATTAGCTTTGATGTTTGGATGTCAGGAAGATGACTCGGATCCCGTTCCTCAAATTGTTCCTAGAATTGTAACGAATGTGCAAGCCGAAGTTACTCAGGATGCTATCGTTCTGACTTGGGTTGCCAGCCAGAATTCCGATTATTATTATGTTTATCGTTCATTGCAAACAGAGGAAGGTTTTCAGCGTATTGCTACTACTAAAGAACTGCGTATTGTTGATGCAGGGTTGGAAGTGGATCGAACCTATTTCTATCGGGTTTCCGGAGTAAGATTAACAGAAGGTCAGAAAGAGGTCGAAGGCGAAAAATCACCGACGACACAAGCGGTTTTTGTCGTTGGGATCTTGAGTGTGGAAGTTGACCTTATAGATTTTGGTGAGACTTTGCTTCAGCAGCAATTGACAATTAAAAATAGTGGTAGTGGTAAATTAAATTGGGCAATATCATCTGACGTAGATTGGTTGGTCTTTGAACTGGATAGCGGGGAACTACAAGCTAATGGAGAACAAATAATCACCCTTGTGTCCGTACGACCAAAAACTCCTGCTCGGTTGGAAGGGATAATCTCTGTTGTCTCTGATTGGGACCAATCTTTTACTCTGCCTGTCCGAATGATTGTTCCTGCGTATCCTAAGTTGTCACTCAGTACAAATACGCTGGATTTTGGGTTGACGCGCGAGTTTAAAATGTTTCGAATCCGAAATAGTGGGACGGGGACACTTGAATGGCAGGTCAATAAATTGAGCCATGCGGATTGGTTTACCGTTAGTCCGCAAAAGGGTCTTTTATTGTCAGGACAATCAGATACTCTGATTATTAAGATTGTCTTGGACCAACTCAGGAAATACCCTCTTAGTGGAAGAGTTAGCGAAAACCTCGTTTTCAGCGCAAATGATGATGAAGAAAGGGTTTACGTGACGATTAAGACAGTAAATCCGGTCTTGAGTGTCTCAGGTGACTCGATCGATATGGGGTTGAACCTTGGTGTCAGCAGTTTCACTATTAGTAATAGTGGTTCTGGCATTGTGGAGTGGGAGATTTATGGTGGCGAAGACTGGCTGACTTTTGATCCAAAAGCTGGTAGTAGTGAAGGTGAAACGGATCGTATTACTGTAACCGTTGATCGAACTCATCTGCCGCCAGGCGAGCATTTGGCCAGTTTGAGAGTTGATGCCAAAGATTTTGGTCAGGCAGATATCACGGTTAGTTTAGAGGTTGTTGATCGCCCTCAACTCTTTGTTTCAACACCGATTGTTGTGTTTAATTCCAAAGAATCTGAAAAGACGTTCCGAGTTCAGAATTTCGGTGCTGGTATATTGAAGTGGCAAGTTATAAATGATGCCCGTTGGTTAACTATAAAACCTCGATCGGGTGAGACTGGTAAGGAGATTGACGTAGTTCAGTTGTTAGTGGATCGTGGCGATTTGCCTCCTGGATCACACACGACTCGTGTTCAGGTTGAAGCGGGAGTGGGGCGCCAAACTGTGAATGTGACTATGCAGGTTCCTCAACCGGTTTTGAGTCTTGTGTCGGAGGAAATCGATTTTGGCACTTCTTTAAAGCCTAAAAACTTTGTGTTGCAAAATAGTGGTGAAGGGTTGCTTTATTGGACTGCAGAGTTAGAGGAAGATTGGGTGTCTCTTGTACCGATGAAAGGGTTCTTAGAAGAAGGGGAAGTCATTAAAATGACTTTGTCTGTCGATCGATCACAGCTTGATGCTAGGCAATATAGGACACCAATCCGCATTAGCAGTAATGGTGGTAATAAGACACTTTTTGTACGAATGAAAAAAACTGGGCAGATCAATGGATTTATTCGAGATGTTAAAACGTTAAAGCCTATCAGTCAGGCAAATATTAAGTTCCAGTCAAAAGTTGAGCAATCGAAATCAGATGGCAGTTTCGGCTTTTCGTATCTACAGGAAGGTAGTTATGAAATTATTGTTTCTTCAGACGGTTTTTTCAGCAGGAAAGGCATCGTAAAAACTAGTTCAGGGCTGGGGGAGATCGAGTTGTTTTTAAGTCCAGTGGTGCGGAGAATAGGAAAGATTAGAGATGCTGCCCGATTGACAAGCCCCAAACGGATAGCATACGGCAACCGGCGTGCCTATGTTACTAATCAGGCTGATGATACTGTGGCTGTGGTTAATCTTGACACTGAACGAACTGTGACTACTATTCCCCTCAAGTGGGATCAGGCATGTGTGCCGGTTGGTGTTGCTACTAGTTCTAAACGGTCTGAAGTCTACGTTGCTGCTTCGGCCATAGATCGGATCAAGCTGGTTGATACAGGGGTTAACCTTGATGTTGGTGAGTTTCGGGTTGGTGATTATCCATCGGAATGCATCATGGGGATTTCGAAACTGTATGTTTCGCTGTTACGGGAAGATCGGGTTGCTGTTGTTGATATATCAATTCCTGCGCGGACAAACCGTATTTGGGTTGGGAAACAACCTGGTGCAATGGTTATTTCTCCTAATGGTAAGTATCTTTACATTTGTAATTATGGGGAGGCGACTGTTTCTGTAGTTGATTTAGTAACTGAAAAAGAGATTAAGAAAATTAATGTGTTTAATCGGCCGGATGCGATAGCGGTGGCTAGTTCAGGTAGCTACGTGTATGTCACGAGCCAATTTTCTGGTGGTTTGTCTGTCATTGATATTCGACAGCAAGTAGAAGTGAATCGATTATCAATTACCAAATCACCTATCGGGGTTGCCGCGGTACGTTTTTCACATGATGGACGTGAAGTAGGTTATGTTGTTGACCGTGATGGGATGCTCAGTGGGATTGAAATGCCGACCCAAATCATTATAAGGAATATCTTGGTTGCTGCTTCAGCCGAAGTGTTCAGTTACTATCCCGAAACAGGTAAGTTTTATTTGATTGATTCCCTGGAGTCAACCATTGTCATTTTGGAGTAAGGCTGTTATCGAATTTCGATGTCGAATGGAATAATTGTTGCCATTGGTTCATGGGCTAACAATTGAATTAGATGGAAATTCGGTATTGATTTGGCTAGTGAATATGGTACTGAAATGTGGCGATTAAGTGGTACCTGCAAGTTGGCTTCAAAGTCTTCCATTAATATCTCTAACAATGGTTTGGGCTTGGGTAAGGTGATTATTTCGATTGGCTCATCATGTGAGATTGAAACATGTTTTTTTGCGATTGCCAATGCCGTATCTAATCCTCCCAACCAATCGATCAACCCGAGTTCCTTAGCTTGTTGACCAGTCCAGACGCGTCCTTGTGCGATTTGATGGATTTCGTCATATGTTTTTTGTCTGCCTTCTGCGACTTTATTGACAAAATCATCATAAACTTTGTGTAGCATCTTTTCTATTTTCTGGCGCTCAGATTGGGAGAAATTGCTATAATCCGAGTAGATATCAGCGTTTTTCCCTCGTGTGATGATGTCTTTGGTTAAACCAACTTTGTTATATATTCCTTTTAGATTTAGTTTGCCACCTAGTACACCGATGGATCCGGTAATTGTTCCTGGTTGGGCTACGATCTCAGTTGCTGCCGCTGAAATGTAGTAACCGCCAGAAGCCGCTACATCAGACATAGAAACAATTGTTGGTTTTTGCTCTTGTGCTTGTTTGACTTCGTGCCATATTAGATCAGATGCAAGTGCCGAACCTCCCGGACTATCGACTCTGATTACTATTGCTCGTACTGATTCATCTTTGCGTGCAGTTTGTAATGCATCAATAATTCTGTGAGGGGTGATGCCTGCGCCGATTCCAAACGGAATTTGGGGGTGATTGGGCATGATTGGTCCAGTAGCATAAATCAGAGCAATTTTGGGTGTATTGTGCTTCTTGGATTGTGTCGTGGGTTTGGTAAACATGGAGATGAATTTCATTAATCCGGTAAAAGTGCCCAAATCTGGCTGAGTTACAGCTTTTTTCCCATAGTTTGGAATAAACTCTGTTTTACTATCGTGGTTGGATTCTAGAGAAGTGATTAATTGGTCATAGTAGCTTAACGAATCTACTAGACCAACCTCGTGCGCTTCGTTTGCAGTAAAGGGGCCTTGGTTAATTAGTTCAATAGCACGTTCGGCATTGATATGTTCTCGTCCGGCAGCAATCATGTCAACTTGTTGCTGGTGCAGGTTATCAAGGATTGACGTCATTGCTTGTCGTTGTGCCTCTGACATATTTTTACGTGTATATGGTTCGATAGCCGATTTATAGTCACCGATCGCAAACAGATCTGCTTTGATGTCGAATTTGTCTAGTATTCCTTTGTAGAATATCACTTCAGCACGCAACCCAGTGAGTCCAATTGTTCCGGCTGGTGCCAGGATAATCTGCTCGGTAGCTGTAGCCAGCAAATATTCAGCATTATTTGCGCTGTCAAGGTAACTAATAACCATTTTTCCGTTTTGGTGTAGGTTAATCAATCTATTGCGAATTTCCTGTAGTTTCCCCCATCCTGTATCGATTCCTCCAATCCGTATTATTACACCAATTATCCGCTTGTTTTCTTCGATCTTATCAATACTTTTGAGGATGTTATTAAGGGGTGTTGTTGGGACTGTTCCAAGCGCAAAGGTGGGTTTTACTTCTGACAAAGCTCCGGAAATTGATATTTCCACAAATTGATTTGTGGGTGGTTTCTCCGTGTCCTGAGCAAAAGCTGTTAATAACGTGGTTAATAAAGCAACCGTAAAAGTTAAAATAAATCGATTTTTTATCATTTCCATAGTATACTTCGCATTTCTTTCTTTACTTTGGTGTTGTTTGAGACCTAATCCTGAGCAATACGTTTTTTGAGATTACAGATCTAAATTCTAGCAGATTTTTGGTTTTAGGTCTAAGAAACCAGATTGTTTCTATGTGTTTGAAATGCAGTTTATGTAATTCACTATTATTTAGCATTTTATTAAAATATTTTTTCCAGCTTTTGGAGGGTAGTCCAAATTCATAGTTTATTAACCTTGAAAAAATATGCTGTTCGGCATCGATTCGCTATTATTATAAGTGTGACTTTAGTTCTTCTCTCCAACGGCATGATGCTCATCGGTCCTATGATTCTGAAGTATGTGGTTGATGACCTCAATCAGGGGCGAGACCAGATAACACGTGAAAAAGTCTTACTTTATGCTTTACTAATCCTTGGGGTTGCTTTGGTAGGGGGAGTGTTCCGTTTTGGTCAACGTAGACTAATTGGGGGTGTTGCTCGCCGTATTGAGTATGAGCTTAGAGGCGACTTTTTTAAACATTTGCAGAAGATGCAGAAATCGTACTTTGACCAAATGGACACTGGTGATCTAATGTCACGTGCGACTAATGATTTAGATGCTGTGCATAGGTTACTGGGGTTTGCAATCATTTTTATTGCTGATGCGACGGTCTTCTTTGGCTTTGCTTTGGTCATTATGTTGAGGATTGATGTTACGCTCACTATGTTAGCATTGATTCCCTATCCTATCTTGGCCGTACTGGTTCAGCTTATTAGTAAGAATCTTCACAATAATTTTGAGCGGATCCAGGAAGGATTTTCAAAAATGAATACTAAAGTTCAGGAAAATCTCTCTGGTGTGCGCGTGGTTAGAGCTTATACGTTGGAGCAGAGTGAGATTGAGGAATTTGATCGGCAAAATCTTAATTTTGTTAGCTTAAACCAGGTCTTTATTAGGCTGGAAGCTATTTTCTTTCCCATCTTCCGTCTTTTGCCAGGGATTGGGGCCATCGTTCTACTATGGCTTGGCGGGTTACATGTTATGCAAGGGAAGATTATGTTGGGTGATTTCGTGGCTTTCAACGCTTATTTGTCCATGCTAATTCGGCCAGTCATTATGTTGGGTTTTATTGTGAATCGGTTTGCACAGGGAACGGCTTCAATTGACCGAATTAACCTTATCTTGAACCATAAACCAGAGATCTGTGATGAAGAAGGAGTTGATGAGAAGATAACAGAACTTAATGGTGAAATTGAGTTTCGTCATCTCACTTTTGCTTATTCTAATTCATCACCAGTACTAAAAGATATTAATCTCAAAATTGATTCGGGATCAACTGTTGCTATTGTTGGGGCGACGGGGGCTGGAAAAACGACTTTGGTTGATTTGATTCCTCGGATCTATCAACCTGAACGTGGTTCAGTTTTTATTGATGGGATTGATACTCGGAATATTCCGCTTAAGACACTTCGGGCCAGTATTGGTATGGTTCAACAGGAATCGTTTTTATTCTCGGACCTGCTAAAAAACAATATCGCCTACGGTGCTGACTCTGCAACGGAAACCGAAATTGAGGTGGCAGCTCGCAATGCGGGTCTGTTGTCGCAAATTGATGAGTTCCCCAATCAATTTGATACACATGTTGGAGAACGAGGTAAGACTTTGTCGGGTGGGCAGAGGCAACGAACGGCTATTGCGCGAGCAATTATGTCGCCTCCTAAAATTCTGATTTTGGATGATGCTTTTGCTAGCGTTGATACGCATACTGAAGATACTATCTTGGGCCGTTTGAAACAGTTAGGGAATTGTACGACGATCTTGATTTCTCATCGAATCTCAACTGTCAAAGCAGCTGATCAGATTGTCGTTCTCCATGATGGCAGAATTGTTGAGGTAGGAACTCATCAGGATCTTGTTTCTCAAAATGGAATTTACGCGAACATTCATCAAAAACAATTGTTAAAGGAAGAAATCGAGTCACTTTGAAAGGTTATCCAGCTCATGTTTGGTGGTAGTCTACATGAATATAGTGAGGAAGAAGAAGATCTAGGCAAGATTTATGATAACGTCTTGATGCGACGGCTAATTGCATATCTAAGGCCGTATGTGTTTGAAGTTACGTTGATTGTCTTGTTGACACTTATCAGTACTGCAATACGCCTTGTCAGCCCATATTTGACTAAAATTGCTATTGATGATTACATCGTGCCCAAACAACTTGAAGGTTTTCGGGTAATTGCGTTTTATCTGCTTTTTCTCCTAGCTGTTGAGTTTTTATTTAGTTATTTAGAAACTTATCGACTTCAGATGATGGGGCAGCGGATTATGCGTGATTTTAGAATGCAGATTTTTACCCACTTACAGCGGGTCGATATGAATTTCTTTGATCAAAACCCAGTTGGTCGGTTGATGACACGAGTGATGGGAGATGTATCAGCGCTAAATGAGCTGTATACCCATGGGATTATTACGATTGTGGCAAATTTACTATCTATTGGTGGCATCATGTTTATGATGCTATGGATTAATTGGCAACTGGCTCTGGTTACGTTTGTTGTTTTGCCCATTATATTAGTTATGACAACTGTGTATCAGATTTACTCTCGGCGCGCGTTTCGGGATCAACGGAAATTCCGAGCTCAGATTAACGCCTTTCTGCAAGAAAGTATCGTTGGGATGACAACAATGCAGCTTTTTACTCGGGAGCATAGAAGTTTCGAAAAATTTGGAGAGCATAACCTGAAATATCTTAATTCTAGTATCAGATCCGTTTTCTATTTCTCGGTATTTTTCCCTATGATTGAAATTACAGGATCATTGGCAACGGCTGTTATTATTTGGTATGGCGGTGGACAAATTATCCAAAACACCCTCAGTTTTGGGGCTTTGGTTGCGTTCCTCCAATACGCACAGCGGCTTTTCTGGCCAATCCGTGAACTAAGTGAAAAGTATACTATTTTTCAGAGAGCGATGGCTTCATCAGAACGCGTTTTCGATCTTCTGGACACCCAACCGATAATTAAGGATTCAGCTTATCCTAAGCAACTGCAAACTGTGAATAGCAGCATCGAATTTCAAAATGTATCCTTTGCTTATAGAGAAGACGATTACGTGTTGAATGATGTCTCATTTAGGATCGAACCAGGTGAAAAGGTTGCAATCGTCGGTGCAACTGGATCGGGTAAGACGACGTTAATTAATTTGCTTTGTCGGTTTTATGATATCGAAAAGGGACAGATTCTAATTGATGGCTTGGATATCCAGCAAATGAAGCTTGATAGTCTGAGAAAAAGAATTGGTATTGTTCAGCAGGATATTTTTCTCTTTACTGGAACAATTGAAAGCAATATTAATTTGTCAAATACATCGATTCAGCCTGATCAGGTTGTTGCAGCTTCTAAGGAAGTATATCTTGATCCTTTTGTGCAAAATATGCCGAATGGTTATGGTAGTGAAGTCAAGGAAGGGGGGAGCGGATTGTCGGTGGGGCAAAAACAGCTTGTTGCCTTTGCACGTGCTTTGGCATTTGACCCGGATATCCTGATCCTTGATGAAGCAACGTCTAGTGTTGATACTGAGACAGAGTACCTGATCCAAGATGCACTGAGTAGGTTGATGTCAAATCGGACATTTATTGCTATTGCGCATCGGTTATCAACAATTCAAAATGTTGATAAAATTCTTGTAATGCATCGTGGACGGGTGCACGAGATGGGATCCCATAATCAGCTTTTGCAGAAGCGTGGTTTGTATTACCGATTGTATCAATTACAGTACAAAGATCAAAAAATATAGACTGGAAGAATATTGTGCTCGCTACTATCTTGAGTGGTGCTTTTGTCGGAGTTGATGCCTATATTGTAAAAGTGGAAGTTGATATTTCTGATGGCCCATCGGCTTTTAGTACAGTTGGTTTGCCAGATAGTGCCGTAAAAGAGAGCAAGGACCGAGTGACGGCGGCCATCAAGAATTCAAGCTATAATTTTCCTGCCAACCGAATTACAGTTAACCTTGCGCCGGCTTATGTTCGAAAAGAAGGTTCCGCTTTTGATCTTCCAATCGCGCTTGGATTGTTAACAGCTGCAGGCCAAATTCGCCAGAATGTCGGTAAATATTTGGTTGTCGGTGAACTGGCACTTGATGGTGATGTTCGTGGAGTTCATGGGTGTTTACCAATGGCTATCGGGGCGAAACAAAATGGTTTTGAAGGTGTTATTTTACCAATGGACAATGTTAAAGAAGCTGCGGTGGTGGATAATCTGGATATTTATCCGGTGTCTTCCTTACAGGAGGCTGTTGATTTCTTGAACGGTGATTTGTTCATCGCACCTTTTCGACATGATCTGCAGGAAGTTTTTAGTCGCCAACCTGAACATCTGATTGGTTTTGAAGATGTTAAGGGGCAGGAATATGCTAAACGTGCCATTGAGGTAGCTGCGGCTGGGGGGCATAATCTGCTTATGATCGGACCACCGGGATCGGGGAAAACTATGTTAGCTCAACGGATCCCAACAATTTTGCCGGATATGACTCTTGATGAAGCATTGGAGACTACAAAAATTCATAGCATTATGGGATTTATGGGTGAGAACATATCGGTTATTGTTCAACGTCCGTACCGATCCCCACATCATACTATTTCTGATGCGGGCTTGATTGGTGGTGGGCAAATCCCGAAACCGGGTGAGGTCAGCTTGGCCCACAATGGTGTCCTGTTTTTGGATGAACTTCCTGAATTTCGCAAGGATGTACTAGAAGTTATGCGGCAACCTCTGGAAGATTTGCAGGTGACAATCTCTCGCTCTGCAGCCAGTATTACTTACCCATCTAATTTTATGCTTGTTGCAGCTATGAATCCTTGCCCTTGCGGTTTTTTTGGCGATTTGGCACGTGAGTGTAGGTGTCGACCAGAGGAGATTCAGCGTTATATTTCAAAAATCTCTGGCCCTTTGTTAGATCGTATTGATATTCAAGTCGAGGTTCCAGCTGTTAAGTATGAGGATCTATCAAGCGACATGCAGGGAGAATCCTCACGCGAAATTTGTCAGCGTGTACAAACAGCACGAAAATTACAGCAAAATCGATTTGAAAATGTACAGATTCATTCTAATGCTAACATGCAGCCTCAGCAAATTCGCGACTATTGTCAAGTGGAAGATGATTCTCAGAAACTGTTAGAAGTTGCTATCAAGCAACTGGGAATGAGTGCTCGTGCCTACGATCGTATACTAAAGGTGTCTCGTACAATTGCTGATTTGGATGGAAACGCTCGGATTCATCCAAGTCATGTCTCGGAAGCGATTCAATATCGAGGTCTGGATCGCGATTTTTGGTCAAAATAATAAGGAGTATGAATGCGACTTTATATTATTCGTCATGCGGATCCTGACTATCCCAATCGAACAATTACTGACAAAGGACATCTTGAGGCTCAGGCGTTGGCTAAACGTTTAGCTTCCCAAGGGTTGGACCGGATATATTCGTCTCCGCTAGGTCGTGCAATTCATACGGCACAATACACAGCTGATACACTCAACATGGATTATCAGATAGAGGATTGGACGCAAGAAACTGGTTTGTTATTGCAGGATGAATCTATAGGAGAGGTCTGTGCATGGGATCTTGATGGCGAAATTATTCGTGGTGACATATCACCTACAACTTACCATAATTGGTATCATGAAAAGCCGTTTAACTCTGCTGTCTTTCGAGCGTATTTTGAGGCACTCGAGCAGAAATCTGATGAGTTTCTTTCCCGCCATGGTTATGTTCGTGATCAACGACGGTACCGAATTGTAGAATCGAACCGTGAACAGATTGCTATTTTCTGTCATGGCGGTTTTGGGTTAACTTGGATTGCACATCTGCTAGAAATCCCGATTCCGATTATGTGGTCAGGCTTTTTTCTGGCACCAAGCTCCGTTACCACTATTTTGTTTGATGAGCGCTCCGATCAATGGGCTGTTCCGCGGTGCTTAGGGGTAGCAGATATTTCTCATCTTTACGAGGCGGGACTTCCTGTTCAGCCGAGTGGGATCAAAGCTAATTTTTACTAATGGATTGCTTTGTTTATCTGAGGCTAATCAAAAACATTTGGCCATTATGATCATTGGCTAATTTTTGTAGTAATTCGACGCCATCATCAGAGTGATCGTTACCAAGCGCAATGGTCATAATTCTTGTTTGAGATTTGTTCCATTGCCGAACCATTCGGCGAATTTGTTGTGGATCCTGTATTCCTCGGCTTGGGTCACCATCAGACACAACTACCAGGGTTGTAGGTGCTAACTTTAGTCCCTCTTCAATGGCTTTGGATAGATTTGTGCCAGAACCGTGTTTAAGTTGATTCAAGAATTGGCAGGCCTTGCTAATTCTCTCTGGAGTTGCGTTTAACAATTTTTTTGAGTAAAGGTGGATGTTGGCATCGAAGGTAATCAAGTTGAATAGGTCGTTAGCTTTCAGCATTTTGACTGCGTCTTTTAAAGCGGAAGAAGCAAGCTTCAGCTTGTTCTGTTTGTTCATACTAGATGAGATGTCAAGCAGATATGTTACTTCTTGAGGATTACCATCCCGTTTTCCTTCAACATAATTACCGATACCGAAGGCATCCTGCCCGATGTTATCTTCTGTGGAGTTTATTATTAACTGTCTTGGTGCGGTTGTTCCTACATCAGCCAATCTGTCTGTTAGTCCACTGTTGCCTTCACTTTCTGTCCGAATTCGTGTTGATAGGATACCTGTACCAGAGGCAATAGCTGTTGGTGTGGTAACTGGTAGATCAATTGGTGCTCGCTCATTAGGTTTCAACTTGATTGCTGTTATCATTTGAGGTAGAGATTTGCTTAGATGGGGCGTTGTCGTGATTTCCATACTTTCATGTGTGATTTCTGGGGTTTCGGTCTTCACTTCGGCAATTTGATCGGATGAGCTTCGTGTGAGCTGTATTGCAACTGTGTCAGACATCTGATGTCTGGTTTTTGACATAGTTGGGATGATAATTTTTGGGATTTCGCGGATCCGCTTTTTAATTTCGATTTTGGGTGGCACTACAAATGAGATACTTATTGAGTCTTCTGCTTTAAAAACTTGTTTGTTTTGTTCCTTATAGTAAATATAAAGTCCTAAAACCAAATGTAGGATGATCGATATTGTTAGTGCTTGGCCAGATCTTTTGGGTTTCTTTTTGGCGGTCATGTTGGTTTCTTCATTCGAATTTCTTTTGTTGGAAGAGAAACGTTTCAATGGCGTCTAAACGTGTTTGGGCATGGTTCAGAAACTTCTTTGTATTTGGATCCGTTGGCACATTATTTTCATAACGTTTTATTAATTGGTTATATGCAAAAATGGCTCCTTTCCATTCGTTGAGTATCTCATGAGCTGTTCCAATTGAAGCTAGCCCATGATCTACGTAAATGCAATTTGGATAATTCGAGATGAGTTGGTTGAATTCTTTAATTGCTTTCCGCGCGAATAGTGTTTCCTGTTCATCTGGATTCTTTGAGCCGGTATCTGCTTTGGAGAGCATCGTAATTGCTTTTTGGTATGGTGCTTCGGCCAGTAGGTTTTCTGTGTCACTGATCCAGTGGTGAACCTTTCTTTGGAAACTGGGGGTAATGGCTGGGAAATTCTGTTTTGTCAGTTTTTGGTATGCACTGTGTGCTTGATTGTAAGCTTTCTGGTTAAAATAGTGGTGTGCAATATTGACTTGGGCGTTTACTGCTACCATTAGGTGGGGAAATCGCCGGGTAGTTTGGTTATAAATTTTTATCGCTTTTTCAGTTTGTCCTAGTTTTTCTTGACATGTTGCTGTTGAATAAAAAGCTTCGTCAAACCATTCACTATTGGGAAACTGTGAACAGAATTTCTGGTAACTTTTTAAGGCGATATCGAATTGCTCCATTGAATATTGTAAATTTGCAATAGTGTATGCTGAGGTTTCAGCTAGATTGTGATTTGGAAACTGAGTTAATATTTGTTGATATTTGGTGATCGCTGAAATTGTCTCACCGGCCATGTTCAGTGCTTGGGCGGATTGGAATATCCAGTCTGCTAATCTTTCTGGGGTAGCTTGTTGTGTGATTAGATGATCAAACTGTTTTGAAGCTTGTCGCAAGAGTTTTTTGCGTTTCGGTTGAGATTTGGTGTTTTCTGCTACTGAGAAGTAGGACCAAGCTAGATAATGAATAGCTGTCATTAGTTTGGAATCTTTCGGGAACTGATTGACAAAAAATTCAAGCCGACTGATAGTTGTTTGGAAATCATTGCTTTGATAAGCAGACTGCCCTGCTTGGAATACGGTTGTATTAATCAAATTTTTGTTTCCAGATTTCACCGCATTTTGGTATGCGGATTGGAACAGTGATAATGATTTGGAAAATGTGTCTTCGTTTTGGTTATACAATGTTGCTAATCGGAATTGGATTTGTGCGAGTAGCTGAGGGTCTCCTTTTTTCTCGGCTATTTCTAATGAAGCTAAAGTGTGTGGAATCGCATGGTTGACATCTTCGGTATCATCCATTAGCCGCAGGGTAGCGTTATCGACCAACGAGCGAATTTCAGAATCAGTTGTGCCAGAGAAACGGTCAACCAGGAGTTCAAGATTCGCTTTTGATTTGGTATTTTGATTATTCTTATCAAGTAAAAGTGCTTGACGATACAGGGATATGGCTGTCATTTTGGAGGTCAAGTTAGCTAATATAACCTGGTCATATAAATTTATGTCCTCGGTTAGATACGCTAACTGAAATGCTGATTTTGTTCGGATTGTTCTAAAGACTAAATTAGTTGTGTTTGCATTAATAGTTGATAGGATTAGCTGATATTTTGTCTTTGCTTGGTTAAGTTGTTGATTGGCTTGGTAGATTTCTGCTAGGTGGAAATGTGTACGGGTCTCTATTTCTGCAGAAACATTTGGTATCAGTAATACTTGCTCGAATGCCGATTTAGCTTGATCTGTTTTCTGTAATTTTAAGTTACTTAGCCCTAGCTTGATCTGCAATTGCGATGTCATCTCATTACCAAGGACAGTGCTAGATTCAAGCAGTTGCGATGCTGTAGGGATAAATTTTTTGTAATCTTTGAGGTCGAAATAGATTATGGCTAAACGAAACAGAATATTTTTTCTCATTTCGTCCGATTGCGTTTCATCGTGTGCTTGTTTGTAGCTTGAAATAGCTTCGCCAAGTTTTTTTGTCGTTGTGTATAAATTCCCGAGTTCAAAAAGGGCTTCGGACTTAGCTTTCGCCGTTGCTAATGGGAAGTGACTAATTGCTACCAAGTTTTTAATCGAAAAAAGCGTAGGGTGTTTTGTAAGTGTTGTGTCTTCTCGGATTAACTTAGTTGCCAAGTTTCGAGCGGCATACACAATCTGTTGATCACTTGGAATGGAAGATTGTGAATGTTGGTTGATAATTTTTTTCGCATAGTAAAAGGCATTGGTGTTTTGATCTATTTGGTGGCTCAAGGTTGCCAAGTTCCATTTGGCTGAGATTATTAGCTTGGAATCTGGATAATTATTGATGAGTTTCTTATAGGCTGAAATAGCGTTTTCTTTTTCTCTCTCTGCATCCCAGCATTCCCCGATGGCGTACTGGATTGTATCTAGATCTTTAGCTCCCGGGAAATTTTCGATCATTTCCTGATAGTATCCAATTGCTTTGGGAAAATTCTGTTGTTGATAACAAATGTTAGCCATACGAATGAGTGTGGTAATCAGAGTTTGGCGATCTTTAAGTGAAAGAGACAATTCTTCAAGGGTTCGAATTGCTTTTTGATAGTGTTCGTTTTTTTCATAAAGGTTGGCCAATTCGATTAGACTTAATTGGTGATACTGGCTTTCGGTTTTAAGTTCCTGAAGTGTTTTTTCTGCCAACTTAGCCATATTATTATGAATAGCGCTTTTTGCTAGAATAAACTTGGCTGCTGACTCAATTTTCGGAGCCGGATCTACACCTAATAGTGTCTGTACGTCTTTGATTGCTTGATTGTAATTTTCCAGTTTGTAGTGGGTTAAAGCACGGTGATAATAAACGTTAGCCAGTTCGTCTTCTTTACCGGTGACAAGATCAAGTAAGCGATTGTAGTTTGTTAATGCTTGACTGTATTGTTCTTTTTTGAAATGGGACCTGCCTATAGAGAAGAGATGATCCATAATCTGGTTCATCTTGGCTGATTCTTCTGGATTTTTTTGTTTTGGGTATGGTCGTTTGGGGGTAGATTGCTTTTCGGTTGTGAGTGGAAGATGATTTGGGTTTTGTCTGGTGTTGGGTTTAATATCAGTTTTTGGTATGGGTTTTGGACGTTTTATCTGTCGTTTTTCCTCAATTGAGATTAATTCTGCATCCACAATTAGATTTGAATTTTTATGATAAATTCCGTGTTTGCTTTGTTCTATGATATTTTTATCAATTGCAACTTCGTCACAGTTCCAGATGCTAATAGCTGTCTGCGTGGAAAAAAATTGGTTTCTTCTGATTATTGGGGTACTTTGATCTGCATAAATACCGATTGTACAATGTGAAATATGATTGCGTTCTATTTGAGGCATAGCTTGCCGAAAACTGATGGCTGTTTTTCCTCCATTGAAATGGTTAGAGCTAATGCGTGAATCAGATTTAATTAGTCTAATTGCTGTCTGCCAGCTCTGCATCTCAAATCTGTTTTGGCTAATGTCAGCTTTGCTAGAATCGATATGAATGATTGTGCCTCCTTTGTGAGTGGAAAAGCTGTTTCCTGATATTGTTGGAGTTGATGATAGCATCGAAATAGCATGTTGGTGACAGTTATTGATTTGGCTGCTGGTAATCTGGGGTGAAGCTAGTTGGCAGGAGATTCCGATTTGGGCATTCTCAATGCTCACATGTTGCAGAATACAGGCATTACTATCTGCCTTCCTGCTGAATGTGATACCTGTCCATTTTTCTGAAACAGCTTTAAAGGTGATTGGTGCTGTTTTTGTCCCAATAGCGATTAGTACTCCATCTATTTTCAGTGTGGTGTTCTGAACAAATTTTAAGGAAGTGCCTGGTTCAAGCTTAAGGATATCGGGTTGGGTGTTGTTTGAGATCTGGATATCGGTATGGATTTCATAGTTGCCATCAACATCTTGAGAGATAGCATCAGATAATTGGATTAAAGACTCAATTGTGTATAAATCGCCACGGCCTGGTGTAGAAAAATAAGAATGTACTTTTACCTCACCAAGATATAAAAAAATAATCAGTAAAAAGATCTGATTTCGCATCTGTTGTTATTGGAAGTAATATTTACTATGATTTTAAACGTTGGGTTTGATGGTGATTTTCTGCTTAGAGTCTAAGGCTTTTGACGGATTTTAACCTTAGGGGGTCCTAATAAATTTTATCAACTTTGAAAATCTTAACTAGCATGGTAATACTAGGATTATAGTATCTTATCATATGTGATCCGGTAGGATCCAAATTGTGCTGATTATGCAACCAACGTATCCTCTTGGTTTCTACTGTTTACCGTGAGAAAATTATTGACAAAAGTTAGTGGGCTATGCTAAAGTCGAAGCACATGACGTTACAAGTGTCAAAGGTGTAATTGTAGGGCTTGGAGATAGGAAAGTTTCATGGCATTAAGGTATAGTTGTCCCAGTTGTGAGATGGATATAACTGTCTTATATCTTGAAGCTGGCCGGAAAGCAAAGTGCAAAAAGTGTGGTGCTGAGAGTTTAGTACCGCCGAGTGCTGCTAAGGTTCGGGCTGAACCTCCGCCTTTAGCTCGACCGGCTACAAGTATGGGGGAAGGACATGCGCTTGGTCATCGGCTCAGGGAAATTATTAAAACGGGTTTTGTTAAATATACAGCTGGTACGGTCGCGCTTGTTTTGGTGGCCTCGTTGCTTATGTTTTTTTTCGAGTATGATAACTATGCTGGTAGCGTTGCTGGTCACTTAGGAAAAGATCAAAGTGAAATTACTGCTTGGGACACTTTTCTTCACACTTTGTGGTGGTCGCTTGTGACTTTTACCACTGTCGGTTACGGGGATATAAGCCCCGCCTCGCATTTAGGTAAGTTTTTTGGTGCTATAATTATGCTGTCCAGCTTCTTCTGGGCAATTTTGCTTTCAGGTGTAGTGGCATCGTTTTTGGTTGAAGTTGCATTAAGGGAGGATGATACGTTGGATCAGAATAAGTTTAAAGGGCATACTATCATTGCAGGCTGGAGTTTGATGGTGGAGGATATTCTGAAGGTCATGCAAACTGAAGAGAGTACGAAACCTGTAGTGATTGGTGGAGCACCGTTGATCATTCTGATAAATGAGATGCCACGGGACGAAATTAAGAGGGCTGTAGAAAACTTTGATCGTCTCGATATCACCCATATTAGTGGTCGGTATACCCAAGAGGCGGTTTTGGAAAAAGCGATTGTGGATCAAGCTGAAAATATGATTCTCGTGCCAGATAAATCAGGGTTGGCAGCTGAAGATCCGGCGGATGAGAATGTCATTCCACTGACGGTATTTGCTGTTAGGTCGCTTACTGACAATGTCCGGTTGATTGCTCACATAGCCAATTCGGAATTAAAAGAGCAACTTGTTCAGGCTGGTTGCGATGAAATTGTTTTGACTGATGAACATACGCCCGACATGATTACCAATCACATTCTTAATCCAGGGGTGCCGCAGTTAGTTGAGCAAATTGGTGCAGTAGGTGGTGATGGGCATAGACTTGAAATTGTTGATTTGCCGCCTCTATTAATAGATTCTACTCATCTCAATGTTTTTAGTTATTTTAAGGAAAATTTCAGTGCATTACTGCTTGGATATACAGTTCAAGCGTCTGGATTTGACCTCGAGGATGAAATGGGAGAAACTGGTGATCCTATAGTCCGTCAAATGATTACGGAACAATTACAGCAGTCCGGAATTAAATTATCTAGTGAGGAAAAAATGGAGCTTGAAATTAACCCAAGCGACGATTATCAGGTAAGTGCAAAAAATCGTTGTGTGGTTCTAATGAATAATCAGAACGTGGAACAAGCATGAAAGCTACAGCCAAGCAAATTAAAAAAGTAAATTTTTTCTCATCGTTAACTGATCAACAGTGTGCTAGTATCGCTGAAATGGTTGAGGTTGTCGAATGTCCTGCCGATGAAACGCTACTGACAGAAGGCGATTTTGGTGATAAGATGATTCTCGTTTTTCGTGGGCAGGTTGAGGTGTCGAAAGACTTCACCCTCCGGGCGAAAGATGGGTTTGAGTTGTCCCAGAAACCTATCATCCGGTTGGAGACCACAGATCCTGCGCCTGTGTCTGGTCCGAAGACTGAGGCTGTCGTTCCTGTGGTACGATCGCCGGCGTTTGGTCTTGGAGAGTTTTCGCTTGTTTTGGATAAGGCTATTAGAACAGCACATACGGTGACAACAACACCTGTCCAGTATGGCGTTTTGACGCTTAAGAACTTTAAGCAGATTACTGATGAGGATCCAACGATTGCGGGCCCGGTTTATTTTGAAGTGGCTAAGAATGCTGTCAACAGCCTTTCTAAAGCCTCGGAGGACATTAAGAATCTTACCCAGGCATTCTTCTTCGCACTCTTGCGAGGTTAATCTTGGTGTTGTGATGGCGTTGTGACTCCAGAAAACCAATTATTATCTCGACAGTCTTAAGCGCTTCGTTCCCTGAAGATACTGGTTCTCCGCCTTGGTCAACCATTTTAACTAAGTTTTGAACACCAGCCTCTATACCAATCACGTCCCACTTTGGGGTTGAAATTGGTGTTATGTCGTTGTTTTTGTATATCTTTGCTTCTTGGTCGTTAATGTTGATATAGCCTGATGTACCAACAATTTCTAGGCTGAAACGGGATGGGGTGGTTTTGGGTCCCCCTACATAAAAACCTCTTACGCCATTCTCAAAGTGAATGTAGCCATGTGCTGAGGGTTCGGTGTTTGGGGAATGCCCTCCGTCTCCATCATATTCGTCGTAGTTTTCAAATCCTTTTTCTAATTCAGCAGACACCCATGCCGGTTTGGAATTAGCAAAATAGCAGATCATATCGATAAGATGAGTGCCGTTTCGGAACAACATAGCTCGGCTACCGCCGAGTGTTCCAATGATGTAATGTATATCGCCAATTTTGCCTCCTAAGACGAGTTCTTTGGTGTGAACCCACAATGGTAGCCATCTGCGAGTGTGGTCAATTGACAAAATGACTTGATTCTTGTTTACGGCTTCAATCATCCGATCTGCATCGATCAATCGTGTCGCTAGTGGCTTTTCGCAGAAAATTCCTTTGACACCAATTTCTGCTGCATTAATAACTGGATCAGTGTGGCGATGATCTGAGGTTGCAACGGTTACGATATCGAGGTTTTCTTGAAGTAACATTTCTTGGTAATTTGTGTAACCTGAAATTCTATTTGAGTACTCGCTAAATTTCTCTTTAAAACTATTTAGTGTGTTCTGGATGAGATCAGATCCTGCTACTAATTCAACGTTTGGTAGTCCGACTAATCCCATGGCATGTCTCGTTCCGACTCCGGAACAGCCGATAACGCCCGCTCTATATTTTTCGCGTTTTTCTGTCATTTGGTACCTTCTAATAGTTGGCGATTGAAGAAAGATGTTCCCGTATTTTTTGGCGTTCCATGTTTGCATGAGGGTTAGCACGACGTCCTATACCTGTGATAGGATCGACGGACTCATCCAATTTGAAACGCAGGTAGAGTTTTTGCGCTTTGACAGCTTTTAATTGGTCTTTTAACGCACGGTAACTTAACATTAGATGGTAGTGTGCGTCAACATCTTCTGGATCAACTTCTAGTGTCTTCTCAAATTCCTTAGTTGCTTCAGCATAACGTCGTTCGAGGTAAAGAATACGTCCTATTTCGTTTCGGACCCTTTTATCTCTGGGGAATTGTTTTGCTGCTATGTGTAGATGCTTTAGGGCAACATCATATTTTCCCTGCGACTTTTGAGTTAGTGCATAGAAATAATCTACTTTAGCTCGATTTGGATTTTTAGGGTGTAATTTTTCCTGAAGTTCTTGTGCTTTTTTAAGTACCTCTTCGGCACTGTTATGGTTACCTTCCTGAATTCGGCAACGTGCGATATTAACATAACCATCCATATAGTTGGGAGCGATTTTGACAACTGAGAGAAAAGCAGCTTCTGCTCCTTTAAGGTCTCCTTGTCTCAGTAGTCCAATTCCATAATCGTTCCAACGTTCTTTATCTTGTGCATCGGGTTTGGTTTTTAGTTCAGTCGGAATTGAATTGGTTTGCATGATTTCTATTGTGGCTTGGTCCTCCGATATGACGACAATTGGAAGATTGGGGATTTCTTTGATTTTTCCGGCTACTTGAGAAGTATTACCTGTAAATACCCATTTGCCATTATCGTAGCCCTTTTCTACTTGAAAATTTGTATGATCAGGGTCTCGGACTCCTGCATATGACCATTGTGTTAGCCACCAGTTGAACTTGCGATAATTTAGTTTGGCTTGAAGTGTGAGGCGTTTGCTGCCATCTTCTGGGATTTTTAATCGATAACGTACTGTATCAGCTGCCCCTGGTGGAATTGTACGGGAGTAAAGTATGGTACGAGCGGCCCAGGCATTCCTCTTGTTAATATGATTTCCGCGTTCATCGATCAAATGGGATTTGTAAAAGTGTGCGTTTGGGTCTACTGGACCGTTTTTTCCATCTTTAGCGTTAATCATCCCATTCCAGAAAATGATCTTTCCTTTTTCGTTGGTTACTTTGAGCTCCAGCCAAACATCGAATGCGTCAATTGTACCAGCAGGAAAATGGTGTCCAACACCACGTGTGCGCACCACAACATCAATACGCACATCGTTACCAGGAGACACTTTTGCATTTGATGGTTTAATTGGAGCAGTTATTTTGTGTCCATCCACTAGGGCGAAAATGTCAATCGTGACTTTGTTATCCTGTAAGAAATTCGTAACTGCTTTAAGTTGGTCTGGGTGTTTGTTCACGTGGGGAAGGGCTGTGTTTGCCCCTACGAATCTATGACTTTTGATCTTGCCTTTTTTGCTTGCGGCGTCTTTTGATGGTACAAGAGGCATGTGACAATCCACACATTTCTTTGGTTCGTCGGGATAGTAGAATGATAATGCCCCTTGGTGTGACACTCCACTTGTTTGCCATTGATCGTAGGTATTGAATCCTCGAAACCATCGGAAATTGTTGACAGGGTGATCTAGGTGAACCTTATGGCAAGTAGAGCAGAATTCAGCAGTGTTCTCGCGATGAAAAGGTTTAATGAAACTTCTTCTGTGTGGTTCTGGATCGAGTCGAATAATATAGTTGTGTAGTTTTCGAACAATCTTGTTCTCGCTAGTTGCTATATCGTGTAGTGGAGGGTACTTGATTGTGTAGCCGCCGTTCCCCATTGTATCTTTAACCCGTTCAATTGAGTGACAAGCTGTACATGCCAGTCCAGCTTGTGCTGCGGGCGTGTGCATGTTCTCCCTAATTGGGCGGTCCATTACACCGTTGAACATAATTGCAGGATCATGGCAACCCCCACACCATTTAGATGATTGAATTCCATTTACGTCTTGCATATACATAATTGACTTGCGATACCATTGGTTGTTGAACGAAGAAAAATGGTGTGCAGACTCGTTCCATTGACGATATACATCGGAGTGGCATCCCTGCTCCGCACAGGTTTTTGAGGTGAGGAAAAAGTCTGTTGGGATTAAGTTTCCTGTGGCAGTTTCGGCAGAGGATGGGAAGAAAGGACTATTTGTTCCTCCTCCCTCTTCGTGCATGCTTGTTGGTATATCATGAATTGGGTTTTGTACTAGATAGTCATTTGCAGGGAAATAGTTTCGATAGATTTTTGCGATAACCGGAAAAATCAGGCTAATGGCAAGCGTAAACGCCAAAATCTTTGTGGTTGAATACGTTATAAAACTGGGTTTGTTCAAGAAAAAATGAAGAATCAAGAGAAATGATCCGATTGTGGTTACCATAATGTGGCTAACCAAGAGCCATCGGTTTGGTGTAGTCGCACCCACAATCATTAGCCACAGACCGGAGATGATGCCAATTATTAATAAAATGATAGCTGTTTTTCCAGTATATTGCATCTGGGAGTATAATTTGCTGATGAAAAAAATAACGGATGGGATTAACCCGACACCAATTAAGATGTGGATGAAAACATTTGAAATGTAGAAGAGGGTTGGGCTTCCAAAGCTAATAAGGTAAGAACTGTTTAATAGCAAGCACAGAAATCCCAGAAGCGATGCTGAGCAGAAGATTTTTAGCCTGAAACTGCTTTTTTTCATTGTTTTGGTCTTCATCAGTTCAAATTATTGATCGGATTAAAAATTGCATGCGGTTTGGATCTCTATGTTTAAAAGGATAGGTTCTAATAAATTTTGATGTTGCGATTAGGGCTGGTCAGAATTAGTGGTGACAAAGTCTACAGAGGATAAAACAATTATACTCGATTTACAAGAAAAATGGGAAGGCAATGCCTCTGAGGATGATCATTCTAATTTCATTATTTTGATAATTTCACTTTCTACTTTTTCTCCAACTGTGCTGTTAATTTTGCAATAATAGACTCCGTTGGAGACCTTCTTACCATCTGAGTCTCTCCCTTCCCATGGTATCATTACAAAACCAGCATTTGCATTTACTTCCTCTCGCCAGATCATCCGTCCGGAAATAGTATAGATTTGTACGGTCATTTTATCTGCTGGCATTGTCAGCTCACAGGTGATAGTTGTGTCTCTTTTGAAAGGATTAGGATAGTTCATGACCTTCAGCATCTGGAAGTTTTTTAGAACTTGAAACTCAGTTTTTGCATTTGCTTGATTTCCATCGAGATCTTTCGCTGTCAGCCGAACTTGGTACCCGCCCGGGTCCAGTTGTGGTGATGGGTAATTTAATATGATTTGATTTGTGCCTTGGCGATAACTTAAGTCGTAATTTTTCTCTGAAATAGTATCGAAATTTCGGCTATTGTGACTGAGTTCCAGCTGAATAGATTCCGGATTAACTCCGTTATTATCGGAAATTGTTGCTTGTATGATTGGTTCTTTTGAGACAGGATCACCGTCACTGAAATTTTGTTTGGAAATGGTTAGTTGAATATCTGGTGAAATGGTGTCGTCACTCCGCATCAGTGCAATCGTGCCAAGTTGGGATAATTCGGCTTGTATTGTTCCGATTGACTGTGTCTCGAATCGAAAACGATCACCGGCAGAAAATTCGATGTCCCCTGCATTAATTTGTAGGTGCAAGTCGAGATCCGTATTAGAATACGGTTTGCCAACTACCCCTTTTTTAGCTAAAGTGCCAGTACGTTGGCCTTCTATTTGGAAAGTGTCTGCATCTAGAAAAAGGATTATCCATTGATCCTCTGGCATATTGGTTTTTCTACCTGTTTGGATATATTGCAAAATTCCTGAACCATCGTTGTTATACTGAAATGACACCGCATGATATCGAGTGGCTGTACCTTCTTGCAGATTTGACTTTTGTACTTGAAAGGTCAAAACATCTCCAAATTGGAATTTTTTCTGCCCGGGAGTGAATGTGATGGCTAACCCATCTTTGAAATTAGTGTCTACATCGGCTTGGCTGAAAAAACGGTTGGGATCAACTATTTCAAGGGGGTGATTGTTTTCACGAACCATAAGTCGATAGGTTGTTGGGGAGGTGAACATCACAATCCAACTTCCTACTTTGACTCCATTCTGGTCAACTTTGACACTAGAAATGACTCTATCCGATTGGTTGCTTGTATTTAGGTTTGATACCGCAGTCTTAATTTGAACTTGTCCATTTGCCGCTTTTATTGTTTCTGTGGGTTGTCTTAGCCATTTTTGCAAGTCATCTCGCCAGATATACAGACCAATTTCTTCCGCCTGCAATTGGAGTCCTGCATTAATTGCTTCAATTTGATCAGGGCTCAATTGTCGTATTTCATCTAAGGCTAAATCTGTCTGGATTTGCTCTTTTATTGCTTCTACATCATAGTTTACCTCAGCTGTGATAGGTTGAAGCAATTGAGTGTTCTGCCCATTATTCAAGACTATGTGATAAGCATTTCCTTGATTTGCTAGCTTAATTTCGTTGAGGCTATCTTGTTGGATTGTTTTTGGTAGTTGTTTATCATCATTTATCTTGGTTACCGTTAAGATGTTGGGTTGGGCTATACTGGATTTTGGGAACCGCAAGTTGAGGACATTATCTCGACTAAAAACCCGTTTATCAACATTGCCAATAATTGTACTTTCAATTGTCAATTGCCCATATCCTATGTTGTCGTCTTTGCTTATTTCTTTGATTTTGTTGTCTGGGTCAACGCAAACGTAGGCTTCATATTGGCCAAAAGCAAATTCATGCTGGATTTTGGCTGTAGCAATTAGGTTGGTATTAAGTGGGTTTTCTCTAAAGGCTCGTGGCATGGATTCCTCAACTGATTTTGGCCGTTTTCGCCAAGCTGTTGATGGTATATATGCTCGACCGAGTTCTGCTATGTCAGGATCAATGATGCCATCTTTATTACGATCCGGGTTGCTACTATAAAAAGCAATTTCGACCTCCTGCGCTAATTCAAAAGGTTCGGTTTGTTCGATGTCAGCATTCAATTCCCAGATTTTCTTCGATTTGGAGAAGTCATAGTAGATTAGACTCTCTGAGGATGATTGAACATTGACTGACTTTAGATTTGGCAAGACAAATGGGCGAAATTCGAGGATGTCTGAGAGGGCTTCGTATCCATCAATGTCGGATACACTAATTTGGTAACGAATCGCTTCACCGCTTTCAGGGACTTTTAGAGTAGATGGAACGATGTACCATCCCATTTTGCGGTTGGTATCTGGTTCCATCGCTACTTCTTGCCAACGGTACTTCAATGGGTCACGCCATTCGAGAATGACCGATTTGATCCCTTTACTGTTTAATTCATCTGAGACTTGAACAGAAACAGAGAAATTTTTGTCATTGATTAACTTGGCTTGAATGTCGAGAATCTTGGGTGAAAAAACACTGAAAGAAGCTCCGCCAACTGCTGTTGCATTTGTGCTGCTAGCATAGCATTCGATATGTGCTTGTCCTTCGCGTATACCATCAGGTACAGTCAGCATAGTAGCAGGATATTTTCCGTTTTGGATTGTTATCTTCTGTTCGATGATGACATCGCCTTTATAAAGATCAATTTCGGTTTCTTTAGAATCATCCCAGTCGATTTCTTCTGGGTTTATTTGTACCGTTTGATAGGTTCCGGGAAATATGGCTTTAAGTTGTAATGTGCCATTGAAATCTGTAACGGGTGTGTAGATTTTTCTCTTTTGTTGAGGATCGTAATTAACTCGCATGATTGTTCCGGATTTGACTTTGAGGTTTTGTCCGGTTGCGACTGTTCTCGTTTCAATGGTTGGTCGGATTTCATAATCTGCCATGTTTAGCCGCATTGCAGGGTCTCCAAAGAGCGTATATGCCATCATGACGTCGATTTGTCCGGTACCTTCTGTAGTTAGCAGCTCAACTTTAGAATCCATTGCGAGTGGGCCAATTTCACGCACGTTCCTTTTGAAGATTGCGTCGAAAATAATTCTGTTCAGCGCATCGTTTCCACTCCCATAGGTTAATCTTGAGGCACTTAGCATGCCGATGATTCCTCCTTTATTACGACGGAGCAATCTCTCAGCTAAGCTAGGTTCTCCCGGAGCATCGAAATAGCCGTTGTAGCAACTTAAAACCAGCATAAACGGCAAGTGATTGGTTTCATCCAGCAGATCGACGGAATTGTTATCGAAGATTGCTTCATGTGTCCAGACAATTCGTCCTCCATGTCCCGCATATTGGGCAATGACACCTCCTTCGCTTAATGCGTCAATCACCATGTCTTTGGCAACTCGGCGGGGTAGCTCATTATTGTAGCCTGATGGGTTAGCCTTCACTTTTTTGATCACATCTTCTAGGAAAATTCGAGTTGTTTCGTAACCTAATAGGGTGTGGCTTTCTTCAACTGCTTTGAGGCTCTTTTTGAAAATAAAATCACCTGAATTGCTGACCTCATCGTCTGCTATAGAAATAATTTTACGTTGCCATTCGCCTTTGGGAGGATTGGATTCATAATTGATGATTTTATCTATTATACTTCGAGCGTGTAGGTCCGTCTCAACGCTAATTCGACCGATATAAAAATCTGGAAGTTCGTCAATTCCGCTGATTGTTGTGTACCAATGATCGACCGAAGTTTGGCCAAAGGATTGAGACCAAATGTAATGCGTTGGAATATATCCGGTTGTTTCCGGTGGTTCTGGGTAGGTTTCTTTATCAATTCCTCGAAAGTCCCAAGTGCCATCTCCAAATAATACAACATACGAGAAGGCAGGAGATTGCCAGTTATAATAGGCATAAGATAGAAAATCTTTGATTGCTTTTGGGGTAGCTATGCCATCACCAAATACATTGTAAATTTCAGTGACGTCTACGACTTTTGTGCGGTGCCCACCTCCTTTGGTAGTGGATCTCCAAGCTGCTAATTCTTGTGCATATTCGAGGTAAACAGGGTGCACAATAACTATATAGTCCGCAATGTTTGTAGAAGAGCGTAGATCGCTTGGCTGGACTGTCTCAACGTTATAGGGGCTTAGGACTCCGACTGAAGATACTGCAACAAATTTTGCGTCATGTGAGTCGGGAGCCTGGAATGTTGCGTCGTAGGCGATTTCGGTTGGTAAATCCTCTTCAATGTGTAACAAACGTTTTTGTTCTTGGCGGTCGAGGATGATTTTCTGAATATGTGGGTTTTTCATTTTGGCTGTTAATTGTTTGCCATCATGCTCAAAGATCTCGATTTTTGGAGAAAGGAAAGTCTGGATTGTGTATTTTAATTTGCGGCGTACTCGAACTTCATGTGAATCTTGGCTTTGGGGTGAAGAGAACATTAGGTAATCTTTGACTGCCTTCAGTAATCTGGTGTATTCGATTTCAAACGAATTAATGTAAACGTGGTAGGGGTATCGAGTTGTGTCGTCTTCTACTGTTGAATCAATACGTGCTAGGGAAATAGCATTCAACTCTCCTTTGCTAGCGTCTTTCAAATCGTCCCAGAGTCGTAGGTTTTTGTTGATGCTTAGAGTATCTTGACTGGACCATTCTGCTAGATCTATTCGAATATCATTGATTGATACTAGAATTTCATGGTCTAAGGGTGTTCCGCCTTGTAGGTTAACTAGAATTTTTGGTTGATTGAAACTTGATGCTAGATCATAAAGTGGGAATTCTAGGTACATTTGGTTGAGATCACCACCGTTCCTAATTCCGGTCCAAAACCAACTTTCAATGGATGCAAACCAAGCGTGCTTGTCTCCTTGGGAGACATTTTCGGGTAATACATGTTGCAAATTGCTGTGTAGGTGATCTTCTTCAAAGTAGATGTTGGACCGGAAGGATGGTACCGATTTTGCTGTTGGGTCGACAGGAGTTGCATCAATTTCTGCTATCCGTTTGCCCCGCTTAGGCTCGATGCTTAGCCAATAGACGTTCCAACGCGTATAACGATTGCGTGCGTTGTGGCCTAAAAATTGGATGTAATCATCTTGACCAAAGTGGCCATCCTCCTCACCATGAATATAGAGAGGAATTTCCATGTTGTTGTTTCTTAGGTGGAAATTTCGTGGGTCTTCAGCACTTAAATCAATTCCCCATTTGTTTTTAAGATTTTTACTTGTTACACGATAAATCCCTGTTTTTTCTAGGAGGATTTTGTGGCGAGGAGAGAGTTGTGTGTCCTGAATTCTTGGTGCTCTTAAGGCTTTGTTGCTTTGAATTCTCCAGGATTTAGCTTGTTCATAATTAAGTAATTGGTCTTGAAGTCTAAGCTCAAAAAGTTTGTTGTCTTCGTGATATGATGTGGAATGGTATGTATTAGCAAATGTCGTGGGATTCTGAAATTGAATTCGGATTCTTATCTGAGAATGAATTTGGATTGAACGTTTTGATGGTATGTACTGGATTGGATGGATTTCAAGTATAATGATGCGTTGGGATCGGATATACCCGTCAGATACAATTTTTACTGGGCGTTGAGGGTAAAGGGAATCTGGTTTCTGATAAGCACTACCGTCTTCGCGCCATTCTGCTTGACTTGATTCAAAACCATTGTTTGCTTCACTGCGAAGTGTTTTATAAGGTGTCGGTAGGATTCGGAACCCTTGACGTGTTTGGGTTTTTTTCCAAAGTGTTGTTACTCGTAATTCTGTCTCAGGTGGAACACCAAGCATCAGTTTTGAGGTAGGAACCTGCGGGTTACCTGGTTTTGAGGTGAAACTGCTACCTATGTAGGAAATGAGGTCGTATGTACTGCGTTGTTCAGGTTGAATCTTCGAAAATTTAGGACTAGGTAGGTCGAAATTGATTGTAACACCGGATTGGTCTGATTCAATAACCTGAACCGCGGCAAAGGAGATCGGCAGAAAAACAAATAGGAAAAATGTTACATGGACAAGGGATCTGTGCATCAGGTAAAGTCTTTTATATTGGGAAGTTATGGAGTCCTGCTGTAAGTCCTCCGTCTATAGTAAAAATCGCGCCAGTGGCGAATGACGATTCATCCGAGGCGAGGAAGAGAGCGGCGTTTGCAATATCGATTGGTGTACCAATGCGATGCAGTGGGTAGTGTGGGATAATATCATTCAAAATATTCGGGTTACGTTCAATCATAGGTTCCCATACTTCAGTTTGGATTGTTCCTGGACAGATACAATTGACTCGAATGTTATCAGCGCCGTGCGAGATAGCAAGGGATTTTGTTAACGAGATTATGGCTCCTTTGGATGCTGAATATGCGTGTATGCCTTGTAACCCGATTAATCCGTTAACTGATGCAACATTTATAATGCTACCTCCACCATTCTTTTGCATCTCAGGAATGATAGCTTGTGAGCAATGTTGAGCCCCTTTCAAGATAACATTTAGGTTGGCGTCCCAGTTATTTGTTAGCACATCGTTTGTTGAACAAATCGCATTATTGACAAGGATGTCGATCTTACCGAATTTTTTAATTGTCTTGGTTACCATGTCTTCGACCATATTGGAATCCGTAACATCTGTAGGGGTGAAGATAGCTGTGTGTCCCTTCGATTGGATTAAGTCAGTCGTTTGATTACCGGTTTCTTGGTTGACATCGTCAACGATAACTTTTGCCCCTTCTTCTGAAAACCGAAGTGCAATTGCTTTACCGATTCCTCTGCCAGAACCAGTAATAATAGCAACTTTATTTTTAAGTCTTAAAGGCAAGATTTTTTCTTTCGATGGGAGATTTCCAATGTGTTTCAGGTTTACCCGCACGATGATTAACTGTTCGAGCCAAAACGAATAGGAGGTCTGACATTCGGTTAAGATAGTGTAAAATCTCTGGATTGATTGGGTGTGATTTTTTGAGGCTGACAACACTTCGCTCTGCTCGACGACAAACTGTTCGTGCTAAGTGCAAGACTGATGCGCTAGTCGAGCCCCCAGGTAAAATGAAGTGTGTAATTGGGGCAAGTTCTTGTTGGAAGTTGTCAATCATACGTTCTTGCTCAATCACCAAGTCATTAGATATCCTTAAACTTTCAGATTGGTAGTGTGTTTCGAGTACTGCCAAGTCGGCACCTAAATCGAAAAGCTCGCTTTGCATCTGATTCAATAGATTGGCAATGTCCGTGTCTGAGATTAGTGAGTGTGCATACCCCAGAAAGGCATTTAATTCATCAACATCGCCGATGGCTTTAATTCGTTGAGAATCCTTATCGAGCCGAGTGTTACCGTAGAGTCCGGTTTCACCTTCGTCACCTGTCCTAGTATAAATCCTCATAGTCGTATTTTGCCACATTCAAGTTGTGATGTCAATAGTATCAGGGATGGATAAGATGATTGACGTCAAATAGAGATTGTGCTATCATAAAATTTGTTGTTTGTTGTTGAATAATCATGTTTGATATGGTGTAGATTGGGTAGTATTAGATGAAGGAGTCAATAGATAACCATTTAAAGAGTGCGCTAATTGCTGGTATTCTGACTTTAGTACCGCTTGGTGTTACCTTTTTGGTTTTAGGTTTTCTTTTTCGCAAAATTGGTGGTTGGTTGCCAAATACGATCAACGCCTACTTTCCAGAAGCAAAATACCCTTTCCTGTTTGGTACTGTTGTTCAGACGGTTCTTGGCCTTGTTCTTACTATTCTGATTGTTTATTTAACTGGTTTGCTTGTTACCAATATTATTGGTCGTAAGTTAGTTGGTGCGACAGAAAAGTTTTTAAGTAAGATTCCAATAGTTCGCGAAGTCTATGCTCCGGTAAAACAGATTATGCAGATGATTTTACATCCATCAGAATCGAATAAGTTCAAGCGGGCAGTGGCAATTAAGGCACCTGATTCTCCCTTTCGCATCATTGGTTTTGTTACGGGTGAAGTTGAGGAAATTGATAATCCTCATCCATTGACAACTGTCTTTGTTCCTACGAGTCCAAATCCGACGACAGGTGTGATGTTATTTTGCGATCCGGAAATTTTATATGATATCAACCTTAGAGCGGAAACAGCAATGAAAATGCTGATCTCCGGTGGACTCGTTGCACCAAGCAATATCCTGATTGGTCAGACAATTCAGCGAACGGTAGTTGAATCCGGACAGTTGGAACAAACATATGAAACAGAATTAGATGTTTCCGGAAATTGACTTGGTATTATCCCTTTAAGTGTTTTTCATGCCATTTTTAGGTCAGTATTATTTGCTTTAAATGCTAATGCAAGGCGAAAAAACTCCCGAACAATAATTGTCTGCATATGTCCAATAGACTAGTATGACCGTCGAAGATGTGTTAGACGCACAGGGGCAAGCCTGTTTTATGTTGCTTTTTTTTTGAAATCTAGAGTTTTTGGTCACCTGCTAGTGTGTTTTAATCGTTTGGTCATCTGCTAATTATGTTTTAATCCATAATTTAAGGAGACAAGTAATGAGAATTCAAAGAATTGCAATTACTGTTTTGCTTGTTGTTATTATTATCCTTGGAGGCATAACAGTTAATTGGGATAATCCAAGAATATCAACCCAAGTTGCAGTTGGTCAGGTAGATGACGCCGATCTTCAGTATCTGGAGCGTGCTAATAATGCTTTTATTAGATTGGTGAATTCTGCCAAACCCGCAGTTGTGCAGATTTCGACTTCGAGGCGTGTTGGGGATCAATCCCGTAATCAACCTCGCGATCGATTTGAAGATTTCTTCAGATTCTTTCCTGAATTCCCAGAACGTCGTCAACCAGATGACTCCGAAGAGGATAGGCGGAATGAAGGCGATAGAGACATGCCAAATGGTCTTGGGTCGGGTGTGATTGTGAGTTCAAGTGGTTATATTTTGACTAATAATCATGTCATCCAAGAAGCTGATGATATTGCGGTTACTTTATCAGATGGCCGTCAGTTTGATGCCGAAGTTGTTGGTACTGACGCAGGAGCACAAGGAACTGATCTTGCAGTACTGAAGATTGATGCTGAAGAACTATCCAGTTTAGAGTTTGGTGATTCTGACCGGCTTCAAGTTGGTGAATGGGTAGTTGCAATTGGAAGCCCACTTGGTCTTGATCAAACAGTGACAAGGGGAATTGTTAGTGCCAAAGGTCGTTCCACGGATGATATCCGTATCGCTAGTTACGCAGATTTTATTCAGACTGATGCGTCAATTAATCGTGGTAATAGTGGTGGCGCGCTGATTAATATTCGTGGCCAGCTTGTTGGTATAAACACGGCCATTGCGACCGGTGGAGGTTTTTCATATGGGAATATCGGTATTGGATTTGCTATTCCAAGTAAGTTGGTTCAAAGGGTGATGACCCAACTGATCGAAAAGGGAGAGGTTGAGCGTGGTTGGTTGGGGGTAATGATTCAAGATGTCGATCACAATCTTGCGGAGAAACTTGGGTTTGCTAAACCTCATGGTGCTTTAATCACGATGGTTGGCAAGAATTCGCCCGCAGATAAAGGTGGGATGAGGCATGGAGATGTCGTATTAGACTTTGACGGTGTTTCTATTCGAGATCGAGATCATCTCCGTTATGTAGTTGCTGCAGCGGGTATTGGTTCCACTGTAGGAGTAAAAGTCATACGTCAGGGGAAGAAAAAAGATCTCAAAATTAAACTTGCTAAAAGAACTGAAGAAGCCATAACGGCTTTAAGTAATCGTGTCGCATCGTCTGGTGAGGATGCGGATCAAGAAGTTTTCTCCGGAATTCAGGTGCAAAACTTGACCTCAGAACTCGCAAAACGCTACAGTCATCAGGATCAAACAGGCGTGATTGTAGTAAAAGTTACGCCACGCTCCGCAGCCTCGAAGGCTGGTATTCGAGAAGGAGACCTGATTCAGGAAATAGATTGGGAAAAAGTAGAGAATTTAGCTGATTATCGGAGACGGTTAGACCAACTCAAGGACGAATCTAAGGTGACACTTTATGTTCGACATGAGTCGGGTAACCCCGAGTTTATCACTATAAATGTTGAGCAAAGCGAAGATTAAGTGGTACTAAACTAATTTTTTCCCTGTTGTATTTGGTTTGGTTGTTTCGTGTTGTTGATTTTAGGGCTTTTCAGTCGGTTATGGATTGGTAGGTCAGCACTCGGAATTGTGAGAGAAATGGGTGTTGGTTGTCCAGGAGTTGGGTCATCAAAATTGCAATTAGTTCTTCTGTGGGGTCGATCCAAAAAGTTGTACTAGCTGCTCCTCCCCATCGGTAGATCCCCTCTGAGCCGAGAATCCCAGATTGTGCTAGATCAGTAACTATTGAGAACCCCAATCCAAATCCAACCCCTTTCTGGTTGTATGGGTGTATGTTTCCCGAGAGGTGGTTGCAAGTCATCATTTCAATTGTTTTTCTGCTTAATAGTTGTTGTCCATTGAGCTCTCCGTTTTTTAAAAGCATTTGGCAAAATTGCAGATAGTCGGAAATAGTTGATAAAAGCCCACCACCGCCAGAGCATATTTTTCGTGATTTGGCTTTCGCGTCCAAGCGAGCGATAATTGAATCTGTTGCTACTTCGTATTTACCATCTTCTGTGGATCGATAGAGATTTGCATATCGATTGGTTTTCTCAGGCCACGTATCAAACCCTGTATCGACCATCTGAAGTGGGCCGAAGATCCTATCTTGCAAGAAACTGTTGAATGGTTGTCCTGCGATCACTTCGATTAGATAGCCTAGTACATCTGTCGAGAAACCGTAGTTCCATACTTCTCCAGGGTGGTACATTAACGGGATTTTTGCTAAGCTTTTGACAGCTTCTGCCAACGATTCAGAATTATATAGATCCGCTTCTTGATACATTTTTGCTACGGGACCGGTGCTAAAGTCATAAGTGAGTCCCGACGTATGCCGAAGTAAATCGCGAATGGTTATTTCGCGTTTGGCTGGAACTGTTTTGATTTGGTTGTTTCCCATGTCTTCAAAAACTTTCATATCTTTAAATTCAGTGATGAAGTGTGAAACGGGATCGTCTAGTTGGAAATATCCTTCCTCATAAAGCATCATGACAGCAACACTCGTGATGGGTTTTGTCATTGAGTAGATTCGAAAAATAGTGTTGAATTCCATTGGACATATGTCGTCTTTGAGACCAAATTTTTCGAAGTGTGCGATATGACCACGACGATAGATTAATGTGATAAAGCCTGCGACTTTTCCTTCGTCAATGTAATTTTGCATGACCGGACGAATTCGTGCTAACCGATGTCTGGAAAATCCAACTGTCTTTGGGGATACTATTTCTAATTGCATTTTTACTGAATCTTGTTATTTAGTTTTGGTTAGTGCAAGTATTATATCAAAGATATGTTTTGATTGTGAATT
Organism: Candidatus Poribacteria bacterium; assembly: GCA_002709695.1. Classification (GTDB taxonomy): domain Bacteria; phylum Poribacteria; class WGA-4E; order WGA-4E; family UBA9662; genus UBA9662. Next base: position 24,479 of record PAQF01000025.1, on the reverse strand, counting down.
AGCTTATAAAAATTGGAGTTCAAAGGTTATCGTGACAGGTTTAGTTTTTCTGGTTTTGATTCAGTTCGGAAATTTGATGAACTGATCATCTAGATTTATGAAGTTGTGATATATTATTGAACGTTAGATAATACCTAATATCAAGGTAGATTGGTTCTCAACTTTCATCTTTGTTGTTTCTGGAGAAACTGAAACATGACAAAAAAACAAAGGTATTTGTTTGATATAACTGGTTATTTGCACCTGAAAAGTGTGCTAACCAGTGAAATATTGCGAACGACTCAGGAAGCGGTTAATAGGTACATCAATACTCCGGTTGACCAAATGCCTGATGGCTTCGGATTTACGGGGTTATATCAAAACGGTTTTGCTTTTGATAAGTGTTTGGAAACTTTGACACTTCACTCTGTTACTTGGCCAATTATTAAAGAGCTTTTGGCTGATAAACCTCGTTTTGTTAGAGGTTCTTTAAAATGTGATACGCATGGAAATTGGCAGCAAGTTGAAAAATCGGTTTCAAACCCTGGAGGTTTGCATTGTGCTCGTGATGACTATGGTCGGTATAGTACCCGCTATGAGACGAAGGATGGTCGTATTTATTGTGATGATCTTGTAGCGTTTTTTTATTTTACGGATGTCTTTCCTGGTGATGGGGGATTGATTGTCATTCCTGGGTCTCACAAGAGTGAATTTGAGCGTCCCCGAAATCTTCTAACGCTTGATGATACGGATGGTATTGATCCTAAACCACATTCTGTGTTTACTAATATTACGCCGAGGGCAGGTGATGTGGTATTGATCTCCGAACTTTTGACGCATGGTGTTTTGAGGTGGAGGCCTACGGAGCGCGACCGGCGATTGCTGGTTCTGCGTTATAAACCACAGTATATGGGGAAAAGTGCATTCTCACCAGCAATATTGGACAAGTTATCAGCTGAGACGTTGGAGCTGATTTCCTCTGCTCCCTACCATCACATTAAAGATATTGTCAAACGAGATGTGGTTACTTTGACAATATAGATAAACTCAAAATTGATTTAGTGAAAGGAACAGAATGACCTCTAAGCAGCGTTACCTATTTGATCTCAATGGTTACTTACATATAAAGAATGTATTAAGTGATGAAGAATTGCGGGAGGCACAGGAAGCGATTGAACGTTGTGCACGGATTTCACCGGATCAATTGCCGCATGGTCGAAATTTTGCATTTGATAAATCTCTCGAAGCTTTAACAATGCATCCGGTTACTTGGCCTATTGTTAAGGAGTTAACGGATGATAAGCCTCGTTTAAATCGTGGTTCTTTGGTGGTCGAAACACACGAGAAGCAAACGATGACGCCTTTTCACTGTGCTAGAGAGGATTGTGGTTGGCAAACGCGTCGATATGAGGTTAGGAATGGACGGATTTTCTGTAATGATATTATTGCCTTTTTTTACTTTACTGATGTTTATCCGGGTGATGGAGGTTTGCTTGTTCTTCCTGGTTCACACAAAAGTGAATTTCAACGACCAGATGGGTTGTTCTTGTCAGATTTAGAGGATCCAAATCCGGTGTTACATTCTGCTATCAAAAACATTACGCCTCGAGCAGGCGATGTCATCGTTCTTTCTGAATTGACAACTCATGGTGTTTTGATTTGGCAACCTAAGGATAGAGACCGACGTTTTCTAATTCTTCGATATAAAACACAGTATTTTCAGGATCATCGAGGAGAACGGGATACCTATTCTAGAGAACTTATGGACAAATTATCTCCAGAGACACAGGAGTTGATGTCATATGAATCTTATTGGCATGATAAGGAAATTGTTAAACGTGAGACTGTTGATTTAAGTTAGTGATAGGAAAGCATTGCTAGAATATATAGGGGTAGAGGTGAAATTTGTGTTTGGTACAAAGCATGGATGGGAAAACACAAACGATTTGAAGCGTGGGGATTGCCAGTTCGGTATATGCTATCTGTGGTGTGAAAAAGTCGTTTTGTTATTCATGATAAATTTTGTTTTGCAATTTTTTGTTATTGCTGATGATTGGCCCCAATGGCGAGGAATCAATCGTGATGGGAATTGGTTTGAGACGGGTATTATTGAAGAGTTTGACGAGTTCCAGCCTGAAATTCAATGGCGTGCATCTGTTGGTAGTGGATATAGTGGGCCGACTGTTGCTGGTGGGTATGTCTATTTGTCTGATAGGGTTAGTAGCCCGGTTCAAGTTGAGAGAGTGCACTGTTTTGATTCTAAAACGGGTGATCTGGTTTGGTCCTTTAAATATAAATGCATATATAGAAACGTCGATTATGTTGCTGGCCCGCGTGCTTCTGTTATTGTTAATGATGGTTTAGCATATGCTTTGGGTACTATGGGACATTTACACTGTTTCAATGCTTCTACTGGCGAAGTTTTATGGAAAAAGAATCTCGGTAATGAGTTCAACATTCGTATGCCTATTTGGGGGATATCTAGCTCTCCCATTATTGAGGATGATTTGTTGATTGTTCAGATTGGTGGGACTCCTGAGGCTTGTATTGTTGGTCTTAATAGAAAAACAGGTGAAGTGTGTTGGACAGCATTAGCTGATCGTACTTCATATTCTTCACCTATTGTTATTGATCAGGCTGATAAGCGTGTGCTTGTGTGTTGGACAGGAGATAATATTGTTGGACTTGATCCTTTGGATGGCCAACAGTATTGGAAGTATCCATTTCCTCCGAGCCAAATGGTGATTGGGATAGCGACACCTGTTTTTTATAAGAATCAGCTTTTGATTAGTGACTTTTTCGAAGGAACGCTTTTACTCAGTGTTGATCCAGACCGCTTGGCAGTGCGGAAAATTTGGCATCGTAGGGGTGAGAGTGAAGTGAATACCGATTGTCTACATTCCATTATTTCGACTCCCATTTATGTTGGTGACTATATTTATGGTGCAGACAGCTATGGCGAAATTAGATGTATTGACGCTGGTAGTGGAGACCGTATTTGGGAAGATCTAACCATTGTACCGAAAGCACGGTGGAGTACAGTTCATTTTGTTCAAAACAGGGATAAAGTCTGGATTTTTAACGAAAGAGGGGAATTGCTTCTATGCAAGCTATCACCTCGAGGGGCTGAAGTTATTGATCGTATGCAACTTATTCAACCTACCAAAGATCAGCTTAACCGGCGTGATGGTGTCTGTTGGGCTCATCCGGCTTTTGCTTATAAATGTGTATTTGTTCGAAACGATCAAGAATTGTTGTGTGCTAGTTTGGAAAAATGATAAGTTCTTTTCGGTGTAGTGTTTTTTACCAGAATTCTTGTTTGTTTGGGAAATAATGAATAATATTTTTTATGTTATTTTACTGGGTGTATTACAGGGAGTAACTGAGTTTTTGCCGATTAGTAGTTCCGGACATTTAGTGATTTTTCAACACTTTCTTGGTTTTAGTGATCCACAAGTTTTATTTGATGTAACTCTTCATCTTGGTACACTTGGAGCTGTAATTGTTGTTTATCGTCAAACACTCTGGCAACTTGTCAAAAGTGGTTCATCTGCTCTGAGTAACCCAGACTTCTATTGTCGTCCTATCCGAACTGTTTCGGACACTTCTGATCTAAAACTCATTTGGTTTGTTCTAGTTGGGTCTATTCCTACAGGGCTTATTGGCTTCTTATTTCAAGATCAGCTTGAATCATTGTTTAATCGGCCAGAGTGGGTTGCACTTATGTTGATTGTTACCGGTTTGGTCCTTCAACTGCCTAGATTCCGGAGACAAAGCAATAACCAAGTATTGAAGGCTTGGCACACGCCGTTAATTGGGTTAGTGCAAGGCCTAGCAATTATCCCCGGTATTTCCAGATCAGGATCGACAATCTCGTTTGCACTGTTACTGGGGAATTCACCTGAAATGGCTGCAAAGTATTCCTTTCTACTTTCCATTCCCGCTATTCTTGGTGCCGTCATCATGAAACTTAAAGATTTTACTGCTATATTGATATCTCCGATCAATATAGCAGTTGGCATTCTGATATCGTTTATTGTTGGCTGGTTAGCACTCCGATTTTTACTGTCAATATTGAATCGAGGAAAACTGGCAGTATTTTCTTACTATTGTTCAATTGTTGGTTTGTTAACTCTTGTCTGGTTGCGTTTTTGATGCGTGATCCGAGTTCTATAAAATCTGGTTAATCAAGTGTAATCCACACCGTCAGTTTGTACAGGGATTAACTGGGAATTTGGTGTGTATTAGGCGGAAAAATGCTGATTCTAGGAGGATCGACAGATGAAAAATATTGCTATTTTAGGGGCTAGTGATAATCCCGATCGCTATGCTTATTTAGCACAAGTGAAATTGCAGGAGCACGGTTATTCGGTTTATCCTGTGTCAAAGAGTGGGAAAGATATTTTAGGTGTTAGAGGGTATGCTCGACTTAGCCAGATTAGCGAGAAATTAGATACTGTCACACTTTATTTGAATCCGATCCACTTAGTTGATGTTCTAGGAGATATACTTGAAAAGAAACCAAGACGCGTGATTTTCAATCCTGGCACAGAATCGGAAACTCATATCGAAAAACTGGAACAGGCAGGTATTGTCGTAGAACAAGCATGTACTCTGGTTTTATTATCTACTAATCAGTTTGAATTAGTATAAAATAATGTTGTTAGGCTTAAGGAGTTGGTTAAGTATTGGTCAGATTTATTGATTTGTACAGTTTTCGAGAACAAAATGGTGTGGGGTTTATTGTTAGTGTGTAATGAATGGTGGAATTTAAAATCCCGTATTTTCTTATAAAATAGAAAGATTATTGTGAATTAAATATTGGTTTCCCCGATTCTTCCCTAGAAAAGATTTCAGGAAATTTATCTTAGCAAATAATGTAACGTTCTCTGATGTTTTTTGAGTTGAAAATAATCAACTCAAACCCTCTATTTCTAAATCAATTCCCTTCTCAATAGGTACATACTTCATTCCTGGTCAGCCTAACCGTCCCAAGTCTGAAATCAGAAATAAACTTGTTAAAGAGCTCGCTCCTGCCACCAATTGCCGTGATTTTAACCACGAATATTCTTTCCGATTGGATCTGTCATTCCCAAAAGAGATCAAGATACAAGCTGTTTTTGACTTGAAGGTACGTCAAGTTTCATCTAACAAAGTGAAACTAGGCCAGTTCGCATTTTTTCAATGCGAACCTGTACTTGGGTGATTGGGATTACCAATTTCTGACCAGATGAGTATCGTTTTGATATGTAGAGCAAAGAATTATTTGTAGGCCTGATCCAGTTCAGTTTGTTGAGACCTAATTATACTACATGAGTAAAAAGAGTGAGTTTGTATTTTGACCTGAAAAGAAATTTATGCGAATATGTGAAAACATAAGCCTTAAATTTGGTGTGTTTTCTGGCGTTTAGGGGCGGGGTTGTAAGATTAATGTTTGCTTATGTGTCCTGATGTTATACAATGCTCGGAAGTGTTTAGATGCATTCTCGAGTTTAGTATTATATACTGCTCGAGGTTGTTTGAATAAAATGTTAGTTTAATTTACTAATTTTGTTGGAACAATGAAGCAAATGAGAGGTGAAACAAATGAAGATCAGGTTACTAGGGGTGGTCTTGATATTTACCAGTATCATGTTTATGGGGTTGATCATGGTATCTCCAAGTTTTGCAAAGGCAGGAATTGATTACGAAGACCATCTTGTTGGGCTATGGAAGTTTGACGAAGGTAAAGGGACAGCAATAGAGGATTCTTCTGGCAACGGCCTTGAAGGGGAACTCAAAGGCAGTGGTAAATGGGTAGATGGTAAGTTTGGTAAAGCCATACAGCTTGATGGTAAAACTGGTTTTGTTGCCATTAAGCCACATGCAAACCCGACAACGGCTATTACTGTTTCTGCTTGGGTAAAAAGCAAAACTCCAAAATGGAATAACCACGGGTTCATCATGTCTAAGAGAGACGCCTATATTATTCATAACAATACAGACGGTGTGACTGTTTCTTTCCCCATTTGTAACGGTGCTTGCTGGAACAAACCTAAGGGTTGGAGAGACGGCGAAGTTGGTCCCAAAGACATTACCAAGTGGCATATGTATACAGGTACCTTCGATAGCAAAACGGGAGATTGGCGTATTCTTATTGACGGCAAAGTTGAAAGTAAAATGCAACTTGACAAGAAACCGCTTGCGGCAGAAAAAGATAAGCCTCTCTGGATTGGGCGCGATAATTGTTGCGGTAGCCGGTTTGGAGATGTTACTGTAGACGAGGTAATGGTCTTTGATACCGCATTAAGTGAAGCTGAGCTTAAACCCCTTGTTGACAAGGGATTTGATGGAATTGGTACTGCTGTAGAAGTAGCCAGTAAACTGGTTACCAAGTGGGTTAAAATTAAGACCAAATATTAGAAACTAGCATTAAGGTTTCCTTTTTAATTTAACAAGCGAGAGCTAGGTTATGTGTCTACTAATTGTAGTGGTTTGTCTAGCTTCTTGCTTGTTTTTGGATATGTAGCCTTGAGTCGTTCGGTTACTGGTTTTTTCGCGGTCATGCGGTAATTAAAATGGGAAGGTGAGAACAAATGAAAATTAGAGTATCGAAAATAGCTTTGATGTACTTTGGCCTAATGTTTATGGGGTTGATGTTGGTAACTCCAAGTTTTGCGTTTGATTACGAAAAGCATCTTGTTGGATTGTGGAAGTTTGACGAAGGTAGCGGAAAAAAAACGAAAGACGACTCTGGCAATAAACTTACAGGGGAACTTGAAGGTGGTTGTGACTGGGTAGATGGTAAGTTTGGTAAAGCCATAAAGTTTGACGGTAAAACTGGTTTTGTTGCCATTAAGGAACATGCGAACCCAACGAAGGCAATTACCGTTTCTGCTTGGGTGAAAAGTGAAACTCCAGGATGGAATAACCACGGATTCATCATGTCTAAGAGAGACGCCTATATTATTCATAACAATACAGGAGGGGTAACAGTTTCTTTCCCTATTTGCAATGGTGGTTGTTGGAACAAGCCTGGTGGTTGGAGAGATGGTGAAGTTGGTCCCAAGAAAATTACCGAGTGGCATATGTATACAGGTACCTTCGATAGCAAAACGGGAGAGTGGAAGATTCTGATTGATGGCAAAATTGAAAGTGAATTGAAACTTAACAAGGAACCGCTTGCGGCAGAAGAAGCTAAACCTCTCTGGATTGGGCGTGATAATTGTTGTGGTGCTAGGTATGGTGATATTACTGTGGATGAGGCGATGGTCTTTGATAAAGCGTTAAGTGAAGCTGAGCTTAAACCCATCTTTGAGGATGGAATTGATGGAGCCATGTCAGTGGACAGTATTGAAAAGCTTGCCGCCACTTGGGGAAATGTTAAAACCCAATACTAGATTCTGACATTCTGTAACTTTATCCTGTGGAGTGAATTCTTCACTAATAGCCTTGCTGGTTAGCTTGGAAGGAAATATTGATTTCCCGAAAGGATAGCTTGAGCAAGGCTATCTTTTTTTGAAGAGTATGTTTATAGGGTCAATCTATTTGTGCGGAAGGCATCATTGTAGCCTTTCGAAATGCAGATTATTAGTGAAATGAAAATTTCTTGATCTTGGCATGCTTAGCTTTGGTCAATTTCACTAAGATTGTTATTGGTTACAGAGTTACAACTGGTATTAAGTAATAAGGCACGGTTCTGAAACCAGCCTGAAGTTCTACCGCTTTCCAGAACGCTGAGGGCGGTTTAAGGTTAAATAGTAATCTAATTGCTCAAAAAAAGTTCGCTGTTGTGTTAGGATGATCCTGTTTAGTTTCTTTGTTTGTAATTAGAGTTATATGATAAAAGCCTTGGGGTTGGGGGGGTGAAAAATGTTTAATGCTGCTGTAGTGGGATACGGAATGGCTGGTCGATATTACCATTCTTACCTTATTAGTTTAGCTAGGGGGATAGGTCTTTATGCTATTGCTACACGTGATCCGGAGCGACGACAACAAGCTGCCGAACACTATCCAAAGGCTCGGGTTTATGAAAATATAGACCAGCTGCTTGCTGATGATAAAGTAGATCTCGTAGTGTTGGCAACTCCACATAATGTCCATGCTGAGTTGGCAATTAAGGCTATGGAAGCAGGTAAGCATGTTGTGACAGACAAGGCTATGTGTCTGAATGCACTAGAAGCAGAAATGATGATTACTGCTAGTGAGCGGAATAATGTACTCTTGAGTGTCTTCCATAATCGTCGTTGGGATTGGGATTACTTGACTGTTAAGAAAGTGATTGATGATGGATTACTGGGGAATCCATATCTTTATCAGGTTTCGATTATGCAGTACGACCGTCCACGTGGATGGGGATGGCGTGGATCTAAAGTACAAAGTGGTGGTATCTTATTTGATTGGCCCGCTCATCTTATTGATCAAGCCCTTCAGTTGATCGATTCATCCGTTAGGACAGTCTTTTGTGATATCTATTATACTGACCAGTGGGATATTGATATTGGAAACTATGCCAATTTGATTATTACTTACCAAAATGATGTTAGGTATCAAATTGAAATCAGCAATCTGGCAAAAAGTCCGAAACCGAGATGGTATGTGCAAGGTAATCTTGGTGGTTTGGTCAAGTTTGGTCTTGATCCTCAAGATGCAGCGATGAAAGCTGGTGATATTGATGCGGCGGATCAAACACTGGACAATTATGCTAATGTTATAACTGTTGCTAACGGCAATGAAGAAAACATTGTTGTCGAACCGGTTCGTGGTTCATGGAAATCTTACTACCAAAATATTGCTGATGTCTTGAATCATGGGGTGGAGTTGATTGTTACGCCCAGGCAGATTCTAGAGGTAATGCGGGTTTTTGACGCGGCCATGGAATCCTCTGAAACTGGGGAAATTGTGCACCTTTCATAGGTGGGGAGGATTATCTTCGGTTTTTGACATGGGTAATACGAGGTTAGTAACTTCAAATGATATCAGCCAAGTTTGGTCAATGTAAAGGAGAAAAGGATTATATGAGAGAAGTTGGTTCCGATCAATTTATCTATCGTGAAGTCAGGGACTGGGGGGAATTTCCATCGGGATGGATATTTGAGGATACTCCTGGTGTCGCCGTAGATTCGCAGGATTGTGTGTATGCATTCACTCGTGAAAAAAATGGCATAGTGGTTTTCAATCCGGATGGAAGTTTGTTGAAAACTTGGGGAGATGATTTATTCAAACGTCCTCACTGTATATTTATTGGACCTGATGACACGATTTTTTGTGTTGATGATTTTGGTCATGCAGTTTATAGATTTACGTCAGATGGTGAACAGTTGATGGTAATTGAAACCGCAAACAATCCTGCAGATACAGGCTATGTTTGGGGAGATCGACCATCGGATATTGTTCGTTCAGGACCGCCGTTTAATTTCCCTACTTGGGTTGCATTGTCGCCTGAAGGGGAATTATACGTGACCGATGGCTATGGAAATGCGCGCGTTCACAAGTTTTCTCCGGAAGGGCAGTTACTTTTCTCTTGGGGAGAACCAGGAGCTGGGATCGGTCAATTTGAGACACCACATAGTGTTCATGTGGATAAAGATGGTTGGGTTTACGTGGCTGACCGACAGAATTGCCGGATCCAAATTTTTAACTCCGAAGGGGAGTATATTGAGCAATGGAGCGATATATACTGGCCATGTGATATGTGTGCTGATACTGATGGCAACTTATATGTGGCAGAAATTGGGGGGATATTCATGAATTTGGGAAAAGAGGCTGATTTTACTAGTCCAAATCCTCGCATAACTATCAGGGATATGAGTGGGAATATTAAAGTGGAGTGGGGAGAAAAAGATCCGACTGGCGAGGGTAGGTTTTTTTCCCCTCATAGTATTGCTGTTGATTCTCAAGGAAATCTTTATATAGGTGAAGTTTCGACTTCCTATCCTGGAGGTCAAGCTCCTTTAGATTGGCGTGCGTTTCGTAAATTCGCCCGAGTTTAAGGAATAGCGCTATTAGATAGTTTAGGTCAGGGTGACATGGAAAGATATCGTTGTGCAATTATTGGATGTGGAGGGCGCGCACATGGTCATGCAAAAGCTTATCAATTGATTGAGCGGGGGGATTTAGTTGCCTGTACTAATTTATCTGATGTTGAACGTCGCCAAAAATTTGCTTTGACTTATGGTCTTACTGGTTATGCTGATGCGAAGGAAATGATTGAGAAAGAGCGACCTGATTTGATCCATATTGTAACTATGCCGGATCAATGGGTTCCCTTGATGCAGATGGTATCGGATCTTGGTGTTACAGCCTGTTTGGTTGAAAAGCCTATTGCCTGTGGTGTCGAAGACTGGCAGAAATTATGTCAATTAGAAGCTAGCTCAGAGACCAAGTTTGGTGTCGGCAAGCAGTTTCGCTGGCATCCGCGATTGCTGGATTGTCGTCAAGCACTTCGATCTGGAGATCTCGGTGACTTGTTGTGGGTCAATTTTTTTGCTCGGATGAATCTATCTGCTCAAGGTACACATATGATTGATTGGGCTATGTCACTTAATGATGATTCACCAGTGACGCAGGTCTTTGGTAATATCAGTGGGGTAGGTGGTTTTGATAGCCCATATCCTGCACCAGATGCCTCGGTAGCCCAAGTGATGTTTGCTAATGGTGTTTATGGGTTATGGAGCACAGGTTTTACCGCTCCTGAGATTATAGATGGTTCGGAGATTTATAAGCACACTCATGTAACTGGATACGCTGAGCGGGGCCATGTCATTTTTGAGGAATTTGGTCGCTGGTCAATTTTTGCACCTGGCGATTTCCGAGGTGGGGAAATCTCTTTTGAAGATCGGAATCGGTATAATGATGTGGCCCAAGCCAATCTGACCAACGCTATGTTTCAATGGATTGAAAACGACACCAAACCTGTTGAAACTAATCTCAAAATTGCACTTCATCAATGGAACGCGGTATTGGGTTTGTACGCTAGTGCTATCTATCGACAACCAATTGATATACCTTTTGAACCGGCTGACGATTTGTTGCTACAATTACAAACTACATTGAAGAAACAAAAGCTATCAGGCTGAACTCAGAAGCAAAAAACGGAATGAGGAATTATAGGGTGAGTCTAAATTCAAACATGTGTGTTCAATCATAGATAGTTGAGTCAGGGTGAAAAATGAAGGAAAAAGTGATTCTCGACCCGCATCAACGTCAGTTGGAGAAAATATTTCTGCCAGAAGACTTGGAACGGCTTCGTTCCTCGGCTGATGTGCTATGGGCAGAAAATGAACCGATGCCCATGGAAGAAGTAGATAAAGTTAAGGATCAAATTGTTGCTATTATCACTGGGAATTGGCATTATGGTGACGTCTCAAAGTTTCCTCAATTGCGTGCTGTTTTAGAAGTGAGTGGCGGGTTTCCTCTCCCCAAATATCTCGATTATGCTACCTGTTTTTCGCGAAATATTAATGTGCTTAGTTGTTCGCCTGCCTTTGGGCCTGCTGTAGCTGAGATGGGATTAGGAATGGCTATTGCTGCTGCACGTCAGATCGTTTGGAACGACGCTGCTTTCCGTCAAGGAAAAGCTAATTGGAGCCACTTGGAATTTGGTGAGACATTTTTATTATATGATAAACTTGTTGGCTTCATCGGATTTGGAGGGTTAGCGCGTTCTTTGAAGCCTTTACTGGAACCCTTTCGCTGTCCAATACAGGTTTATGATCCATGGTTGACAGATACTTACTTGCGGACTCAGGGGGTCACACCAGTTGATCTCGATGTATTATTAGCTACCTCACGTATCATTTTCGTTTTAGCGGTACCAGCGATTTCCAACCAGGCTCTCTTGAACCGCGATCGCTTGAACCATATTTCAGCTGAGTCCGTATTCGTTTTGCTTAGTAGATCACATGTTGTTGATTTTGATGTTTTGACTGAGATGTTGGTTGAAGGATGTTTCAAAGCTGCCATTGATGTGTATCCGGAGGAACCGTTGCCACTTGATCATCCTATCCGTGGATTGTCAAATGTGATTCTTTCATCTCATCGTGCGGGTGCTATTGGAGAAGCACTATATAATATTGGCCGCATGGTTACTAATGACCTAGAAGCAATTCTTCAGGGTTTGGTTCCACAGGAGATGCAGATTGCCCAACCAGAATACATCCAACTTCGTGGATAGGTATCAATTTGGAAGTGGGAAAGCCAACAATTAAGTTGCCAAAATCTGTGTTTAATAATCTCCTTTCAATCGCATGGGGAAACTATTATGTTTAAGGAATTTAACAATGTTTTGGCATCGATGCCAGATCGGTTTGAAGATTTGAAATGCAAGGTTCCTTCACGTCACAAAATTATTGGAATTCGGACATGGCAAATTAATCTCAATCCGGCGACTATGCCATCAATGGCTTTTTCCACTTTTAATGATCAATCTCGTTTTGTCGCTTCTTCGGTTTCTAGTGACCATGTTGATTGGCGTGGTCCTTTTGCGGCCCAAGCGGGCGCACTGATGGTTGAAATTACTACCGACAAAGGGGTAAAAGGTTATGGCTTAGGCGGAGGTGGCTTGGCTGCTTCGTTGATCATCGATCGTCATATGCAGTATTTTGTCTTGGATCAGGATCCGCTCGATGTAGAGTCTATATGGGAGAATTTGTATCATGTGACCTCCATTTATGGACGGCGAGGACTAGTGATTTATGCTTTAAGTGGTATTGATCTAGCTTTATGGGATCTCTGCGGGAAGATTCTGGATATGCCAGTATATCGTTTAATTACTGATGAACCTAAGTTAGTTATCCCTGCTTATGCAACAGGTACAGACGTTAAATCCTATGCGGATCAAGGGTTTAGCGCTTGTAAGATTCCTTTGCGAAACGGGCCTCTCCAAGGAGATATCGGCTTTTCTGAAAATCTGGAGATTGTACACTGTGCTCGTCGAGAAATACCGAAAAGTGTAGAGCTGATGGTAGATATCTACCTGCGATGGGATGTTGCTTATACGCTTAGGTTTGCGGAGGTAACATCCGATCTGGGCCTCAAATGGATTGAAGAACCTGTTGCCTTAGATGATTACGAAGGTATGGCTAAGCTTGTTCAACAGATTGAAGACATTTGGATTGTTTCAGGTGAACATGAGTTTACCCGTTATGGATTCCGTGAACTTCTACGTTGGCAAGCCGCTGATATGATACAACCAGATATTAGCTGGGCGGGTGGATTCGGTGAATGTCTTAGGATTGCCTTCGAAGCGGCTGAAATAGGAATTCCAACTTGGCCGCACCAAGCGGGTACTCCGTGGGGATTACACTTGATTGCGTGTCTGCCAATGTTTTGCATGGCAGAAACTTTTGGCTTGTCGCAACAGGCAGTTGAAAATGAGTTATTTCGATTGCTACGGCCAACTCCAGATGACGGCTATTTTTTTCTGACGGATTCGCCTGGGTTTGGTTTGGAGATTGATGATAAGCTTTTAGATGCTTATACTACTGATCGACTTTGATATTTGGTAATGTGAAGATCAACTCCATTTTTGAAGTGGGATGAGTTTTCGGTGTCACTTGGTTTTTTATCAGACATTGAGATCTAATTTCGGGCTGTGGCTAAGATAAAGCGGTCGATTCCAGAAAGATCTGGAATGATACTATAGCTCTTGTAGGCAGGGTTTGAACTGATTAAATCTTGCACTTGCTGACTTTGGTTGTGACCAATTTCAAGCATTAGTTTTCCTTCTTTTTTTAGGAATGCTGGTGTCTCGTCAATCAATCTTTGAATTATATCCAGACCGCTATATCCTGCAAATAAAGCTACTTCAGGTTCATTGTCCTTCACATCCGTTGTGAGTGTGTTAATATCTTTGGTTCCTATGTAGGGTGGATTTGAAATAATCCAATCGTATTTGAGAGTATCCAGTTCTGTAACCGGTTCGAAAAGATCTCCGGTTACAAAAGTGATTTGTTCCTCGCATTGATGTTGTTTTGTATTATGTTTGGCGACATCAATCGCTGCTGTCGATATATCTGTAGCGGTGATTTCCCATGTTGGTTGGTTTACTGCTAAACTGATTGCGATGGCCCCACTACCTGTGCCAATTTCAAGAATGTGGCATGGTGTTTTTTGTGAACCTAGGACAGTTTCAACCAGAATTTCGGTTTCCGGTCGAGGGATCAGCACACGTTCATCAACATAGAAACTTAGTGACATGAATTCGCGGGAACTTATTATGTAGCTAATTGGAACTCGATTAGATCGTGTTTTAATCAGTGTACGGAATGTCGATAAGTGAGGATGGAAAACTGGCATGTCGAAATCAAGGTACAACTGCAATCGGTCTTTTTTTAGGACGTGGCTCAACAGAAGCTCTGCGTCCAAACGTGCACTTAGAATACCAAAACTTTCAAAAAACTTGGTTGTCCACTCGACAAGCTCAATGACGGTCCAAGTTTTCACGCTTCCAGATTCTTCAGTTTCTCTACACCTTCAGCTGAGATAAGTGAGGATATGAAAGGCTCGATTTCGCCATCAAGTGTGCTTTCAAGCTGGTAAATACTCAGACCTATTCGGTGGTCTGTTACGCGTCCTTGAGGGAAGTTGTAAGTGCGGATTTTCTCGCTCCGGTCGCCACTGCCGACCATTGTTCTTCTCGTTTCGGCTCTTTCAGCATCTTGCTCAGACTTTGTTATTTCAAGCAATCGAGATCGCAAAATTTTCATTGCCTTAGCTTTGTTTTTATGCTGAGATTTCTCGTCCTGACAGGATACAACTAAGTTGGTTGGCAGATGAGTGATTCGAATGGCCGAGTCAGTGGTGTTAACGCTTTGTCCTCCAGGACCGGAAGATCTGAATGTATCAATTCGCAAATCGTTCTGATCTATTTTGATGTCTACTTCTTCCGCTTCAGGTAGAACCGCTACGGTTACAGCTGAAGTATGGATTCTGCCGCTGGTTTCGGTGGTTGGTACTCGTTGAACTCGATGTGTTCCACCTTCAAACTTAAGTTTACTGTATGCATCCTCTCCTTCAATCAGGAAAACAACCTCTTTGAACCCTTTCAGACCGGTTGCACTTTGGCTCAGCAACTCAACTTTCCAGCTTGATTTTTCGGCATGTCGAGAATACATTCTAAAAAGTTCTGCCGCAAATAGGCTTGCTTCTTCTCCACCTGTTCCCGCACGGATTTCTACAATAACATTTCTATGATCATTTGGATCTTTGGGGATCAGTAGAATTTTAATTTCCTCTTCCATCTTCTCTCGTTTTATAACGAGAGTTTCCAGTTCTTGTTTTGCTAAGTCTAGAAAATCATCATCATCATCTTCGTCAAGAATCAACTCAGTTTCTTCGATGTCATCGAGCAACTTTTTGTACTCGGCGTAGACTGAGACAATAGGAGCTGTATCCGCATGCATCTTGGAGAGTTGATGAAGGCGTTTTGGATCTGCTATTTGCTCAGGGTCTACCAAGTTTTTTTCAATCTCGTGAAATTTGGCTTCAATTTCTTCCAATTTATTTTTAAGCATTAACTATCCAGTAAGTATTCCAAGTTGATTTAAAAGATCATTACCGTATGCCAGAAGATCGAGGCATACGATAATAAAGTGTACTAGGTTGTGAGTCACTTGGAATTTTAGTTTGTGTCTTCCTCATCAGTGACTTCTTCTGCCTCAACATCAATCACAGTTTCATCTGTGCTTGGTTCTGGACCTGAGTCTTCGCTAGGGCCTTCACCACTAGTTTCCTGTGCCTGTGCATCCGAGGCGGCTTTTGCGTACATGGCTTCTGCAAGTTTATGGGAAGCAGTAGTCAGGGCCTCAGTATCTGCTTTCATAGCTTCGAGGTTTTCACCTTTCAGGGTTTCTTTCAATTTGTCGATTGCACCTTGTATTTCTTCTCGATCTTCTGGTGATACACTGTCTCCATATTCCTCAAGAGATTTCTCTGTTGAATATACCAAGGAGTCGGCATTGTTGCGGGTTTCGACAGACTCTCTCTTATTTTTGTCCTCTTCTGCATTGGACTCAGCATCTTTGACCATTTCGTCAATTTCTGTGTCAGATAAGCCACTGGAAGACTCAATTCGGATCTTTTGTTCCTTACCGGTTCCCAGATCTTTGGCAGAAACGTGAACGATGCCGTTTGCATCAATATCAAACGTGACTTCAATTTGTGGTAACCCTCTTGGAGCAGGTGGTATCCCAAGTAAGTCGAATCGGCCAAGTGTGCGATTGTAGACGGACATTTCGCGTTCGCCTTGTAAGACATGTATGGTTACAGATTCTTGATTATCTGCAGCCGTGGAAAAAGTTTGGCTTTTCTTCGTTGGGATGGTTGTGTTTCTCTCAATCAAACGACTGAAGACCCCACCGAGGGTTTCGATACCTAGTGAGAGTGGCGTGACATCGAGAAGCAGTATGTCTTTTACTCCCTCATCTCCAGACAACACACCACCTTGAATTGCTGCACCTATTGCAACAACTTCATCAGGATTTACTCCTTTATGACATTCTCTTCCGAAGAATTCTTCGACTTGTTCTTGTACTTTTGGCATTCTAGTTTGCCCGCCAACCAAAACGACTTGATCAATTTCAGAGGCATTGAGTTCGGCATCTGTTAGAGCCTGTTGGCAGGGAGTAATTGTTCGTTGAACTAAGTCACCTACCAATTGTTCCAGTTTTGCTCGACTCAGGGAAACATTTAGGTGTTTAGGGCCGCTTGCATCTGCTGATATGAAAGGTAGGTTGATTTCAGTTTGGAGTGTGGCTGACAATTCACATTTCGCTTTTTCCGCTTCATCTTTAAGCCGTTGGAGAGCCATCGGGTCATCGCGAAGATCGATTCCATTCTCACTTTTGAATTCTTCGGCTAGCCAGTCGACGATTTCTTGGTCGAAGTCGTCACCACCCAAATTAGTATCACCATTTGTACTTTTGACTTCAAACACTCCATCACCAATTTCGAGAATTGAGATGTCGAAGGTACCACCACCAAGATCATAAACAGCGATTTTTTCCTCAGCTTTGTTTTCCAGCCCATAAGCCAAAGCAGCCGCAGTTGGTTCATTGATAATTCGCAAAACTTCAAGACCTGCGATTTTACCTGCATCTGTGGTTGCTTGACGTTGCGAGTCATTGAAGTATGCTGGGACTGTAATGACGGCCTGTGTTACATCTTCACTTAGGTAATCTTCGGCTGTTTCCTTTAGTTTGCGTAGCACCATAGCCGAGATTTCAGGAGGAGAGTGCTCCTGATCCCCCATTTTGATTTGTACACTTTCATTACTTCCCTGTGTTACTTTGTATGGAGATTTACTTATGTCCTCTGCTACTTCGTTGTAGCGTCTGCCTATAAAACGCTTGGTAGAAAAAATAGTGTTTTCTGGATTGGTTACAGCTTGGCGCTTAGCTGGTTGGCCAACTAGACGTTCCCCTTCTTTGGACATGGCAACAACCGAAGGTGTTGTGCGAGCACCTTCAGCGTTTTGTATAACGTTAGGGTCTCCTCCTTCAAGAATAGCTAGGCAGGAGTTTGTTGTTCCAAGATCAATGCCAATTACTTTACTCATCTGTTGTGTCCTCCTTATCTGCGGATAATTCTTCTGTTTCCTTTGTGTTTTTTTTGTCTTCTTTTGTATTTTCTTCGCTTATTTCAGGATTGGATTGTCCTTCTGAAACTGAAACCATTGACGCGCGTAGCACGCGGTCGTTCAATTTATACCCAACTTGAAATTCTTCAACAATCGTATTCACAGGAAGGTCTGATTCAACTTGTGCTATTGCTTCATGCAAATTCGGGTCGAAATTCTTGCCGATAGCATCAATGATTGAAACATTTTTTCTTTCTAGAACATTGTGAATTTGTTTTTGGATCAGTTGAATTCCTTCGTGAAGAGCGTCAAAGTCTGTTGACTCCTTGGCTGCTTTGATAGCACGGTTCATACTGTCTACAACTGGGATTAGATCCTTTATAACACTTTCAACTGCGTATTTTTGGAATTCTTCTTTATCACGAATAGCACGCTTTTTTGCATTTTCATATTCAGCAACTGTTCGGAGCATTTGATCAATTTTCGCTTCATACTCTGATTTCAGTTGTTCGATTTCATCTTCTACAGAGGGTGTGGGCTCACTTTCTTCTTCTGATTCCGCAGCTTCGTCATTTACAACTGTGTCTTCATCACCCTCAACAATGTCTGTCTCTTTCTCCTCGGTAACATCTGATTGGTTTTCCATGCTCGGTTGCTGTTCTTCTAGCATATTAACCTCTTAAACTTTTTGGTTTGGATTCCTAAATAATTTGTTAATGATGTATTAAAGGTAAATGATTAAGGTGAGTTTCCTCTTACAAATATTCCATCCGAGTTTATGGAAACAATAAATAGTGTCTAATTTGTGCTGTAACCTTGCTTTACTGCTCGTTTATCAAACCTTCAATTCTATCAGTGGTTGAAAGGCTTAAAATACCATTATAAGCGAAAAAATGTCAAGTAAAAATGGACAGCAATTCTGAGAGAAAACCTTTATAAAAACACAAAAGTCTCACCCTGAAATTCAGGGAGGTTTGTTTGTTGAAAACCATCGAATTGTAACTGTATTTATAGATTTATGTTTGTTGTTTAGTTTCAATATGGCAATTAAAATGCCAAAATGTAAAAATGGAGTGTTATGGGAATTCTAGTTGAGTTATCAGAGAAGTATGCCATTTTGGATAAAGATGTCTTACATATTAGTGTGTCAAAATGACATCCTTGTTAGGTTTATGTTAACGATTAAGTTTTAAAATTTCAAGTGAGGGTCGCTTACTAAATGTGACAGTACAAATGTGTGGTCATTAAACTTAGGTGAAAAAAGTGTGAAAAATTTGACAAATCCAGATGACTAATATACACTCTATCAAATTTCTGTATGCTTATTACTGGAGAGTAGCTAGAATGTATTCGCAGCCCATCCCAGATAAATATTATAAATTAACAGAGCAAGAAGTTGACGAACGCATATATAAAGCAAAGGAAGAGTTAGGAAATCGACTTGTTATATTAGGACACCACTATCAACGTGATGAAGTAATTCGTTTTGCTGATTATCGTGGTGATTCACTGAAATTATCCCAGCTTGCATCAAGCCGTCCAGAAGTAGACTATATTGTTTTTTGTGGTGTGCACTTTATGGCAGAAAGTGCTGATATCCTTAGTGAAGACCATCAGAAAGTGAACTTACCGGATTTGAATGCTGGTTGCCATATGGCTGATATGGCAGATTTGGATCTGGTGGAAGAATGCTGGGAGCAGTTAAATGATGTTGCTGGCAATGGGACAATGCCTATTACTTACATTAATTGTACCGCTGATTTGAAAGCTTTTGTCGGTCAACATGATGGTGCTGTATGTACATCGTCAAACGCTGGGGCTGTTCTGGAATGGGGTACAGCACAAAAGGATCGACTTCTCTTTTTTCCTGATCAACATTTGGGGCGAAACACTGGCGTTAAATATGGTATTGATCTGGACGAAATGATTCTCTGGGATCCATATGAAGACTTGGGTGGTAACACCGAAGAAGAAATTGAGAAATCGAAACTTATCCTTTGGAAAGGTTGTTGTCCAGTACATCAACTGTTTACAACTAAACAGATTAAAAGGCTTCGTGAGCAAATTCCGGACATTCAAATTCTTGTGCATCCAGAATGCCGTTATGAAGTTGTTCAGGAATCTGATTTGAATGGATCAACTGCTTTCATCATAAAAACGATTGAAGAGGCTCCCGCCGGATCATCTTGGGCAATTGGTACGGAGATGCATTTGGTTAATCGGCTTGCTCGGGAACATCAGGATAAATTTATTACTTCAATTGATCCAAATATGTGTCTTTGTACAACTATGAACCGGATTGATGCCCCGCATGTATTATGGTCCCTCGAGAATTTGCTTGAAGATGAGGTTGTGAATCAGATTAGTGTTCCTCAGGATATCAGCTACTGGGCAAAAGTATCACTCGATCGAATGTTGGATATCACATAGCTCTGGGTTCTCTTGAAAGGTTTTCACTTTAATATAATTTTTGCTCGTTGGTGTGTATTGTGTTGAATGTGGGGTGTATAACCTAAGGGGATGTTTTTTTGCTGTATTCTGGCTCTTTGCTTTGATGAACGATCCATTCGTCAAATGGAGATTCGAGTTTCTCTTTTTCAAAATCACCGAAGGTCAAATGTTGAATGTACGTGATGGGGATTTCCATCTTTCCGTAGATTTCTGAATGGCCCAACAGCTTACCGTCCTTGGATGCGAGAACTTCACAAACTAAGGCTGAGCCATCCGTCAAGGTCGCTCGGACTTTGTGGCTAGTTAGGCGATGGCTTCTGGGGGTGTCCAGATTTTCTTTCAGTATGCTAACATTGACCGCTATTGCTATGCGGTTGATAGGGATGTTCATCGTTCGTAGCTTAGATTCAAACTGTATCGCCTGCCCGCTGATGCCCAGCAAACTTCCTCGCATTAAATCTCCAGTTTTTGCTACTAGTATATGACTTGGTGGATTGTCGCGGTTGAAACGTGGAATGGTTAACGCGCGGTCCAGTTTTACGTCGTCGATACTGAAAGATTCTTTGTTCCCAACTCCAAGCATTTCGTTTGCGAACTTTATTCCTTTTACATGTCCTGAATCAATTTTGCCGATGGTAATGAATGGTGATTTAAAAGCCAGAGTTTCCTTGTTATACGACTTGATTTTACAAGGGATGATTTCTTGGTTCTTCAGATGCAGTAGTTCCGGAAAGGTCTTGGTGTCGAAAGTTGGGTTGGCTAATAAATCCCTGTTACGTTCTACTCGAGCTTCTACCGCATCGGACAGTCGCACAGGTTTCCTCGCTCCATCGAACTTCCAGCGAAGGGGTGAGTTGGAAGCAGAGAATGAAAGTTGTCCGTGCAGAAGACCTGAGACGCAAAAGAGTTTGTCCTTATCTTGGTTTTGCTCATTTTTTCTTTTTTCGGGAGTTAAGGAGGATAGTCGAAGTATCGATGCTCCAGAAAGTGCACAAGCTACTGGCTTTTCTGAAAATGCTGTTTGCAATGTGACTTGATCTGAATTCAGGGTTTGGATTTGGCCGCGTACAATTCCTCCATCAGTGTAGAATATTTCAGTCGTGTCATTGACTGTTGCTAATTTAATGTCAGGGTGTGCAATGCGGTCGATCTGTTCTAAATTGATATTGTGCTGAGTCTGATCATCATTCAAAACGTACGCGTTGCCATCTTCAATAAATAGTCGTCCATATATGATTTGTCCGTTAATCATATAAACTCTTGGTCTGGAAGGGTCCACTTGCTGTTTCGCTCCCCTGGTTGCTTGGTGATAGACGCGCAAGTGTTGCACTGTTAGATCCTGACCTCGGTTATGGATATATAATCCAGAGTCGTCTTCAACCAGTTGGACGCCATTTAATTCGACGAGCAAACGTCCTGTAAAGTCAAACACCTGCATTACGCCGGAGACACTGTCCAAAGCGAGTTGTAAATGAACCTTTTGTTGTTCCTTTTTGATGGTTAGTACTGGTTCGAAAAGTGTGTTTTGTACCAGTACCAGCTCATTTCCCCAAGTTTCAAGTCGTAATGCTTCTTCGAGGTTATTGCCGAGAGCCAGGACAAAACGTGGACTTTCGGTAGATGTAAGCTCTAGATTAATCTCAAAACGCTTTGGCCATTCGAGTGCACGGAAGATTTTAGCCTTGGTGCGATTGGTCTGTGGACGATCTCCAAGACCTTGGTGCCAATCGTTTTCTACCTTGGTCCTAGAAAGGGGAATTCTTACCAAATCTGGCCCTGTCCACCAAGCAAGTAGCGATTCAGTCCCTCCAACTTCAAAATATTCCACACGTAAGGTATGATAACCCGCAGTGAGTTTGATCTTAGTTTTTCCGGTTACTCCTGCTCTAGCTTTAACAACTGGTTGCCCATCAATGAGTAGACGTGATCCATCATCTGACGCTAGTTCGAATGTATACTCACCAGTTTCGTTCATATCAAGCCGCCCCTCAAACACCATACTGAAGTTGTCTTCCATTTCGGCGAGTTTGGGGTCCAACCATCCGGTTTCGAAACTTCCTTGCTTTTGTGGGGGTAGTTTCGAAAAATCAGGAAATCTTTCTTTTTCCCACAATTCATCCTGCTGTCCTTGCTCCATTTTGTAGACTTTGTAGGTCATGTCTTTAATTCCACCTGTCTGTGGTAAGTTCCAATTTTGCAGGTTTGAACCATCGAAGACGAGGTTAGGATGTCTTTGTTGGTTGAGTGTATAGATGACGTTACGGTTAACCCGAACTTGACCATGGCGTTTGCTGGAAAAAAGGAATGTGTTGTTATCTGCACCGATCAGGTCTGCTATCCAGACATCGCCTGATACCGTACTCACCCGAAAAGTTTCAGTTGGTGGAATGGATTGTTTGGGGAACAGAATGGAATCTAGTGTATCTACACTGATTGTTAAGTTATCTAAAAAGTACGGTGAAGTCCAGTGAACTTGTCCTGCTTTGCTTTCTAACAGTTTACCAGGAAGAACGTCTCCATTTTTCCAGCGTAAACGTGCCACTGGTTCCTGAGCCTGCAATGTTACTAGCTGCAAAGCTACCAACACTGCGACTGTGATGATTACCTTTAAATGCCAGCGCATGATTTCCTCAAGTTTATCTTTCGTAAACGGGCAATAGGCGATAGTTTAGTGCCAAAGACAGAACGGACATTCCTGTCCCATAAGCTCGCCCATGAGAGCTACTGAAACTCCCGTCTTCTTCCTGCATTCTTTGAAGATGTTCAATGGTTCGCCGATTCCAAGATTTCCAGGCTTCAAAGTCACTTTGAAACAATGCTTGAGCCATGTAATAGCGATTGTAGAATGGGTGTGAATCAGTATCCTGATCGATTCGTTTTTTGATGAACTTCAAGGCGGTTTTGTATTCCAACAAGTCTTTCCTTTTTCCGATTGCGTAAATCAGTGTTCCGATTGCCGTCCGAGTTATACCGTCACCGTGACTGCTGGCGGGTTGGTAAGAGATGTTTCCGTCTCGCATGGTGTTGGTACGGAAAAAACTTAGGGCTTTGTCAATGGCCTCATTGGGTATCTCGATACCGGCATTTCGTGCACCCAGTAAACCCATCAATACGGTTCCAGATACTGTTGTATCAGCGTCTTGTGAGTCTGGAGAGTACCGCCAGGCGCCCCACGGGTTCTTCTTTTGCGCCGTCAAGGCACAACGCACTGCCAGTTCCAAGGTTCGGCTGATGGTACGTTGCCAATCGGCGGGAACCTCAATTCCTTGCCAGAGCAGTTGTTCGTCCACGGCACCATACGCTTCAGATAGGGCTAACATGGCAAAACCGTGATGGTACATCGAACCATGACCGGGGCCACTGAGGTGTCCGGTTTTCGGGTCTTGGTTGACGATAATGTTGCGTAGCCCTTTACGAATATGAGTGGCATAAGGTCCGAAGTCGGGATCTTCTCCACTGGCCATGAATGCCATGATACAAATCCCGATTACTCCTAGGCCGTTTTGTTCATCAGGCCAACTTCCGTCTTCATTCTGGGTTCTTGCCAGGTAGTTCAGACTTCGGTTGTTAATCATGCGAACTGTCGGAGGCACTCCCCGACCGTAGCGGATAACAGTGTCTTGCCCAAAAACTCTCTCGATTGGAAATGTGGCCAGCAATATGAAGCAAGCCAATCCAAGACCAAATGTGTTCTTATTTAGTGGAATCATTAGCAAACCTCCAACGTCTGTGATTTTCCACGTCGCCTATTAACATCGTCGTTGTCAGCCTATTCCTGAAACTCTGGTTCATGCAGTAATGGTTGAATAGCTTCTATAACGGGGTTGAAGCGGTTCCATTGCCATGGGCTTAGAGCTTCATTATTTAGTTGTTCAGAAAGTTGGATTAGTGTGTGTACAGGGGTTAGGGCTAGTCCAGTTGCTATCGGAGTAGGTTGCCACATGTTAACCATATCAGTGATTACCTCAAAGTGTTTTCTTTGATTTTCACTAAGTAATAGATGTGTATCCAGGCTTGCCACCACTAAATCATGTGAAACTTTTTGTCGGAAGGCTAGTCTTTCCACTTGGTATGCGTTGTATTGGTCGAATGCGTCTTCGGTAAGTACATCTTCGATCGTTTTTTGATAAAGCGGATGATTTGTGATGTCGTCATCAAAGTTTAGATCTTTCCATTCGTCTCGTGCTTCGAGCAACTGTTCTACGACGCCTTTGGAGACTAACGCCAAACGTCGTGATGCTCGTTCATTGAGCGGTCCCAACTGTTCGGTATGGGCGGCTAATTGGGCTTCGGCGATCAGCTTTGCGGTGTTCTGTGATGCGTTTTCGCTCTCTTTCATAATGGCTGGGTCTCGTTGATTTCGCTCTTCTGCCCCAAGTCGTCGTCTTAGACCTTCAAGTCTTTCGTCAGCCTGCTTCTTGGTAATTCTGCCTGCCTTGACTGCCTCTGCGATTTCAACTTCGGCTTTGTGGAATCTGGCTTTGAGATCATT